>NZ_JARUXS010000003.1:163019-720219 GCF_031451175.1 Caballeronia sp. LZ035 | reverse complement strand
CAAATGCACGCCGTCGAGATAAAGCGCATGACCGCCGACGCCTTCGATGATGCGCGCCGCCCAACCTTCATCGGCGGGCATCTGGTCGAAGCACACCCATTTGTCGGGGAAATAGACGATGCCCCCGATTTCATCATCGTGCTCGAAGAGTTCGATGCGGATATCGGCCGGCGATTGCCAGCCGCATCCCACTGCGCCTAGACGAATGTCGTGACTCGCGTAACGACGATCCCACACGAGCGGCAAGCGTCCCGGCACGGTGAAATCGTGCTGCTGAACGACCACTTCACCCGTGATGCCGTTGACCGGTTCGCCGAAGGCCCATTTGGCGACCAGCCTGACGAAGTTGCCCCACCGTCCGTTGCCCATGCGATCCTGAATCGCCCTGGACACCGCGCAGCCCCGCGACGGCCTGGACATGCCGTGCGAAAAAGCCCCGCGCATCGCCATGCCCGCCAGCGCCGCGATGCTGGGCACAGGCGGACCGCCCACCAGCACCGGGCGGGATGCCGGAATCGGCAGCATGACCGAAGTCGGCAGCGACGTGCTTCCACGCCGTGTGTGCGCGCTGTTGTGCGACAGCGAGAGCATTCCCGTGAACCAGCAGGTCAACGCAGGCAGAACCGCATAGGCCATCGGATCGCCATTGGCCTGCACCGTCATGCTGCCGAGGACGGCTTCGCCATTGCCTGCTGGCTTGGGCGCATCGGGGCCGGTGAACACACCGCCCATCGGAAAATGCAGGCCGGGAACGTGCATGGTCTGCGTGCCGGCGGTCGAGCGCATCAGACCGTTGATCCAGATCGGGCCACCGCCTCCGCCTGAAGTCACCGAGACGGCCATCGCACCGGCAGCGACCGCCGCCGCGCTCACGCTATGCATCCCCAACTTGACGATGGACCCCGCACTCATCGCCATCATTCCGGTGGACACCATGCTGCCCACCCCTTCCGGCAGCATCGACAGATATTCCATCGGATCGAGCACAAAGCCCACGTGCGGATGCGGCAGCGGCAAGACGACGCCCGCAGGCGTCTGAATCATATGCACGTCCACGCCGACCACTGGCGTCAGGTGCGTGACCGCCAGCATGCCCACTACGCTTGCTCCCCGCCGAGATCCGCTTCGATCTGCGCGGTGATCGCTTCAGGCGGCAGTGGCTTGATCGTCTCGGGCCAGTTCTCGCCGAACAGGGCGCATAGTCGCGACGTAAGTTCGCCACGTTGCCGGCGAAGAATACCAACGCGGCCAAGCGCCTGCTGCGCGACATGCTGGACATTGCTGTTCGCGCGCAGCACCGAATCGATCCAAAGACCACAATCAAGCGCCCGAAAATTCGCCTCCAGTGCTTCTTCCTGACGACGCATCTGACTCATGCACTCGCCCACCATGCGCCACGCTTCGACGCAAAGAATGCCGTCATGCTCGGCTTGTGCGAACGAGGCGGCCTGTTCGTAACGCTCGGCGGCGCGGGTGTATTTGCCTTGCATCCAGTGGACACTCGCTTCACCGAACAGACTGTTGACAGCCAGCTTGTTGCCTGCCGAATGTCCGGCGTTCACCGCCTGAAGCGCGGCTTGCGTGGCCTGTTCGTAAGCATCGAGCGCCTGAGCAGCTTCATTCCACTTCAGATACGCAGCGCCCGCGAGCAGATGCACGGTCACGCTCTGATCGAACCAGCCATGATTGCTCGTGATGGCCAGCGCCTCGGCGCGCACCGATTCAAGCCGCACCGCATCGCCCTGTGCGAGCGTTTCTCCCAGTTCCACAAAGAGACGCGGAAAGTCACCTTGCGGACCACGCTGACCGGACTCGACAAACAGTTCGCGCGGCAGCGTTTCCATCCCGTAGCGCCCATGCACCACGACCATTTGTTCAGGCTTGCGCTGGCGCAGCCATGCAAAAGCATCGGCATCGCTGCCAATCAACACGAAGCGCATGCGCTCGGCTTGCCATGCGTCGCGTTCGATGCCATCGAGCAGTTCGTTCAAGCAGCGCTCGAATGCGTTCGGCTTGCTGACCGGCTCGGGTTCGAGAATCAGCACCAGTTCCGGAAACACGTCCGGGTGATGCTGCAACAAGCTACGTGTGAGCGTCAGCAGATAAGCCGTCGGCGTTGCGCCTTGCGGGTTCGGTGGATGCCAGTCGGCGGCAATGCCATTTTTGAGGGCGCTCTCGCGATTGGCCTCATAGAACGCGATAATTTCCTGACCGAGCGCACGAACGTATTGATCCGCGTGATCGAAGCGCGGGGTCAGTTGCAACACCGCGTTCGACAGCGTGTATTGACGCTGAACATAGATCTCCATCATGCGCAGGTCGGCTTCGTTCGCCTGCCAGTAGAGAAGCGATGCGCGTGAATTAGCGCGAAAGCGCAACCAATCCTCATGCACCGCCATCAAGCGACGTTCTACCGGATGGGTGGGTTGCCATGTCTGCATCGTGCGCTCGGAGCCTCGTTGATCGAAGCTATGAGCCTGCTGCATCCATCAATGCAACGGAATGCTTAAATTCCGAAATGTGAAATCAGAGAACCGAAGCAGAGAGGCGGCATTCTGGCGAACAGGTCCTTGACGGCCCTTCGCAACGCCTGACCGATGCCCGGATACCGCCCTGGCCCACTGCTTCGAACCGACACTGCAATGGCCGCGCGTCGTGCGGCCGTGTTGCCGATTAGCGGCGACACGCATCCCATTTTCTCTGGCAGGAGAATGCCATGCGCGTTGGTCAAAGCTCTTACCCTCAGCAAACCACAACCGACTATTCCGATCCCGAGAGTCATCAGAACCTGAACCGCGTCGTCCGGGATCCGGGCGGCGGCGTCAGCACACAGGAGTTCAACGGACGCGGCAAGCTTGGCACGACGCACGACTACGATGTCTCGGGCAAGCCGGTACGTTCGACTGGCTTCGACCCTGGCGAGGGCAAGGACGGCACACTCACGAAAGTCAAATTCAACGCCGACGACAGCCACACGGTTTCCAAGTTCGGCAGCTCGGGCGTCACGAGTTACACCGTGAGCAAGGACGGCAGGGAGTCCAACGTTCAAAGTCGACCGATGACGGCGAATGAGTACCGCGAGTTCGCGCAGTGGCAATCGGAGGCTGACACGCCGGCGACGGCGGACGCATCGCAATCGCAATCCCTGACCGCCCCTGCGCCTCAGGCAGCAACGCAGCCGCAGACGGCTCCGGCTTCCGAGCCCATGGCGCAGCAATCGATGGCTGCTGCCCCGCAGAGTGCAGGCCAGCAGCAGCCGGCTACGGCTCAGCAGACCGCAGCACCGCAGCAGCCAGTTTCGGCTCCGCAAACGGCACCGCAGCAACAGCCGGCTACGGCCGCGCAAACGCCACCGCAGCGGCAAACCGCTCCAACTCCGCAGCAGCAGAAGGCTACGGCAGCGGCCACGCAAACGGCTCCTCAGAGCGCCCGACAACCGCAGCCGCCGACGGCCATGCAAACGGCACCGCAGCAGCAAACGGCTGCGGCTCAGCAAACCGCAGCCCAGCCGTTGAAGCAGACTACCCAGAGCTATCTCGATCCGGATAGCGGCCGCGAACTGAACCGCGTCGTCACCCGGCCCGACGGAAGCCGATCGCTCATTTCGTTCAACGACTATGGTCAGGAAGCGGCGCGGAACGACTATGACAGCAGCGGCCGGCTTACGCGTGACATTGGCTACGATCGGAACGAAGGTCCGGGCGGGACGTTGACGGTGGCCGATCACAAGGATGACGGCCGTGATGTGACGAAGGCCAGTCGGGCCGGCATGACGAACTATTCGGTCGATGCCAGCGGCGTGGAGTCGAACGTTCACGGCGGGCCGCTGACGAAGCAGAACGCCGGGAACTACGCGACATGGCAGCCGCCGGCGACCGTGACACAAAAGCCCACCAGCGCACCGGCTCCGGCACCGGCGCAGCAGCCGACAGCAACAGCACAGTCCGACGCCCCCGCGACCGCATCCGCTCCGACCACGCGCAACCCGCAACCGTCTGCCCAGACGCCGACCACCCAACTTGCCCGTGATGAATCGCCCGACATGACCGATACCTCGCAGCAGTCCGACGGCTCCCCGGATCTGTACAGCGACGCTCCGCCCACGAAAGATCCAGAAGCCCGCGCCGCTTCAGAGTCGGGCGCGAACCCTGTCGATACGGCCGCCAACCAGAGCGACTGATCGTCCAACGCGCCCCTGCGCGCCACACGCACCCCGGGCGCCGCGCTCCAACGCGCGCGCTCGCCGGGCGCCACGCCTCACCGCGTGCGCGCCCAGCGAGCGAGTCCCGCGCACGCGATCAACAGGCTGCCCGTGACAAAGAACACCGAATGCAGGCCAAGCATCACGCCGATCTGCCCGCCGATCACTGGCCCGATCACCTGTCCGCTGAACTGCGCGGATTGCAGATAGCCGAGCAGCGTGCCGCTGCTGTTCTCGTCGACGGCACTGCGCGCCAGCTTGGCGATCGACGGCAGCAGTCCCGCCAGCGTCATGCCCATGACCACACGCAGTCCGGCGAGCTGCCACCAGTGATGCACGAAGGCTTGCGGAAGCATCGCGAGGCCCGTCAGCACGAGACAGCCGACGATCACATTCCAGCTGCCAATCCGGTCCGCCAGCGCGCCCAGCCGCGCCGCCGTCAGCATGCTGCCGAGCGCCGAGCACGCCATCACGAGGCCCGCGATACGCGTCACATGATCGCCCGCCACGCCGAGACCGCTGATGTACACCGTGATGATCGGCTCGATCGACATGTTGGCGAGCAGCACCATCATCGCCGTCGCAAGCAGCGCGGCGACCACCGCGTAATTCGTGCGCCGGCCCGGCTCGGCGGGATGACGCGCGCCGCGCTGTTTCGCGTCGCCGGGGTGAAAGTCCTCCCTGACGAACACGATGCTCAGCAGCGCGGCCACGGCGATCATCCCCGCGCCCGCAAAAAACGTCCCGCGAATGCCGATCAGCCCCGGCAGGAAGCCACCCACCAGCGGCCCGGCGAGATTGCCGGCGAGCGCGCCCGTCGACAGCACGCCCAGCGCCCAGCCCGCGCGCTCGCGCGGGGCCTGCGTGCCGATCAGCACCGTCGAGGCCGACGCATAGCCTCCCACCAGTCCCGCCAGCAGCCGCAGCGCCACGAGCTGATACACCGAATCCGCGACGCCGATCAGCGACATCACGACGGCCATGCCGAGGGCCGCGCGCACGAGCATCGGCTTGCGGCCGTAGCGGTCGGCGAGACGGCCCCAGAGCGGCGCGGTGACGGCGGTGCCGAGGAAGGTCGCGCTGAACGCGACGCCCGACCACTGGATCACGCCCGCCTGCGACTCGACGCCGAGTTGCCGCACATACAGGGGCAGGAACGGCAGCAGCATGCTGAGACTGACGAGCGTCGTGAATGAACCGAATACGCAGACGGCGAGATTGCGCCGCCAGTACTGCGCGTTGCGTTCGGCGTAGCCGGTGTGCGGCACGGCCGCTGACATGATCTGGCTCATCGCGCTGCTCCCTTCGTCGCCGTGAACAGGTCGATGGCAAGGGCCATCACGAGCGCCCCCGCACCGATGCCGAACAGCAACCGGTAGTCGCCGCCGCTGTTCGCAAAGAGAAACGACATGCCGTACGCGGCGAGCGCCTGCAGGATGGCGAAGGACGTCGTCGCGGTGCGCCACGCGCCCTTCTGCTCCGCGGGATGATGCGCGAGCAGTTCGTTGACGCGTCCCAGCACGAGCGGCACGATGCCTGGCGTGAACGCGCCGACCACCACGCTCGACACCATCAGCAACGCCGTGTTCGAGGTCAGCGCGGGAATCGCGACGGCTACGGCCTGCAGCAGATAAGCCACGCGCAAGGCGGGCCCGAAGCCGGCGCGATCGGCGAGATGACCGGCCAAGAGCGGCCCGGCAATCGCGCCGATGCCGTACAGCACCCAGAACTCGGCGCCGGCATCGACACCCTTGCCGAGACCGCGCGCGACGAAATCGACCAGGAAGATCATGTGCGGCACCAGACCGGCCGCATTCAACGCGTATTCGGCAAAGAGCGCGCGCAACGCGGGCGGCCGTGCAGCCTTCGCGTGACGGCGCGGCGCAGCTTGAGCCGCATGAGCCGCATGAGCCGATTGAGCCGCATGAGCGGGTGCATCCTGCGCAGGCCAGCCCCGCCATGCCACGACGGTCAGCAGCAGCGAGACCGCCGCCAGCCCGAGCCACGTCGCCGTGAGTCCCTGCTGCAGCAGCAACGGCACGATCGTGCCCGATGCCGCAATCCCCAGCCCGATGCCCGCGAAGATCGCCCCGCTCGCGAAGCCGCGCCGCGACGGCGCGACGTGCGCGATGATCGTCGGCGCGGCGAGCACCATCAGCGCGCCGCCCGCGATGCCCGAGAGAAAGCGCCACGCGAAGAACCATGCGAACGACAGCGGAATCGCGCAGGCGACGAATGCGAGCGTGGCGAGCGCCATCATCGCGCGCAGGACCGTCGCGGCGCGCGCGTGGCGGGCGAAGATACCGGCCATCAGCGCGCCGGCGAGATAACCGCCGAGATTGGCCGCACCGAGATAGGCGGCCGTCGAGGCCGGAAACCAGTGCGCGCCGATGATCGCCGGCAACAGCGGCGTGTACGCAAAGCGCGCGAGCCCGATGCCCACCAGACTCGCACTCGCGCCGGCCAGCACGCCGCGCCACACCTGGAACGTTCCGCGTTCCACCCGATCGAGAACTGCATCACTCATACCGCCTCCACGACTGCGGCGGACGCGGCTTACGCATCCTGCCCGTGAAGTCAATATATATTCGACCGCGCGTCGAGAGAATCAGCGCTCAATGGAAGACACTCTTCCGCCCAACGGTCGAATCAGTCCAGTTGCAGCCGCTTGAATTCGCGACGCAGGCGGGGCGTCGCGAAATCGACGAATGCGCGCACCTTCGGCACGGCCAGGCGTCCGTGCGGCGTGAGGAGATGCACGGGCAGCGGCGCATGCTCGCGATCGTCGAGCACGATCTGCAGCGACGCGTCGCGCACTTCTCTCGCGACGTGGTACGAAAACAGCCGCACGAGGCCATGTCCATCCACCGCCGACGCAACCGCCGCCCGCACCGTGTTGACGATGAAACGCGGCGCGAACTGCACGACCTGCGGAATGGCCGCACCGCCGGCCGTCGGAAAGCTCCACGAATCCAGGCCGAAATGGGTCATCGAGACGATCGCATGGCGGGCGAGATCGGCGGGCTGGAGAATCGGCGCATGCTTGGCCAGATAACGCGGCGACGCCGCCACGACGCGCCGCACTTCGCCCACCGGCACGGCGACCAGCGTCGAGTCCGGCAGGTGACCGATGCGCAGCGCGATATCGATGCCCTCGTCGATCAGGCTCACGGGCCGGTCCAGCAGTTGCAGCCGCACGGAAACCGCCGGAAAGCGCGCGATGAAGTCGTCGAGCAGCGGACGCAGCAGATCTTCGCCCGCGGCGACCGGCGCGGTGAGCGTCAACAGCCCGCGCGGCGCGGAGCGTTCGTGGGCAATCAGGAGATCGGCTTCCTCGAGATCGGTGAGGATGCGGCGGCACGCGGCGGCATAGCGCTCGCCGGCTTCGGAGAGTTTGATGGTGCGCGTCGTGCGATGCAGCAGCGCCGTGCCGGTGTGCTCTTCCAGAAACGCGATGGCCCGGCTCACGGCGGCGGGCGAACGGCCGAGCCGCCGTCCCGCGCCTGCCAGGCTGCCTTCGTCCAGCGTGGCGATGAAGACTTTCATCGCGTCGATTCGGTCCATGGGGGAGCGGCCGCGCCGCGTCGTTCGAAGAAGCGCCCAGTCTAACGCGGGCGCCCTTCCCAGGCCGCGTCAGAGGACGGTGATCGTCACGTCGATATTGCTCTTCAGCGCCTTCGAGTAAGGACAGGTCTGATGCGCCATCTGCGCGATCTCTTCCGCCAGCGCGCGCTCGATGCCCGGCAGGCTCACGTTGAGGCGCGCGCGCAGCAGATAGGCGTCGCCGTTCATGCCGAGATCCACTTCCGCTTCCACCGCCGTCTCGGCGGGCAGGCGCGTCTTCAGTTTCGCGGCGGCCTTGCCCATCGCTCCGATGAAGCACGCGGACCAGCCTGCGGCCAGCATCTGCTCGGGATTGGTGCCCGGGCCGGTCGAGCCCGGCGGCGAGAGCTTGACGTCGAGACGGCCGTCAGTGCTGCGCGCATGCCCTTCGCGGCCGCCGACGACGCGGGTCTTGCCGGTGTACAGCACGGTATCGATCTGGGTGGTCATGATGGATCCTCTTTCTCTATGGGTGAATTGAGTCGGCTTGATTAGTGATGAGCGAACAGCCGGGCGGTGTCGCTGACCGCCACGGCGCGCCCGCCGGATTGCGAGCGGGTGTCGTCCATGCCGCCGTAGGCCTGCGTCGGCGCGGCTGCGGCTTCCTGCGCGAGGGTCTGTACGCTCACGCCACGCTGCGAGGCGGGCGCGCCGGCCAGCGGGTCGTAATGCGGCGCGGGGCCGTAGCCGCTGCTGGCGAAAGCGGAACCGGCGGCGGCCGCGCTGACGGCGATGAGTGCGGCGGTAACGTAGTGCTTGATCATGATCGGTGCTCCATGCGTGATGGTGACTGGTGGTGACGGATGCGTCGGCTGAAAGTGCTGACTGCGCCCGGGCGTCGGAGTGTTGAATCTGCGGTTCACTCCTGCGCCGTCGGTGGATGCATTTGAATGCCCGGAGGTATCCGGCATGTGTCTGGCAAGCGGGTTCGCTGCAATGTTTTGTATCCGCCGCGCGGCAGATACAGTGGGATACGAAGGCCGCGCCCGCGCCGGGAATCGCCGCAACACGCATTGGCAACCTTATGTATCGCCCGGCAGGCGGGATACACTGCGATACAAACCCTCCGCCGGGACGCGCTATAACGCATTCATCGACGCACACAACGCGTCACCCGCCGGAGCTTCCAACATGAAACGCTTGCTCGCGATGTTCGCCTTCCTGGCAGGCGGCCTCGCCACCGAATTGGCCCATCCGGTCCAGTGCCTGCTCGTCAATCCGGGCCGGATGCAACCCTGGCGTCAACGACCACGGTCCAACGATGGAAACCACTGACCACGTATTGATCGTCGACGACGATCGCGGGATCCGCGAACTCCTCGCGTCCTATCTCGAGAAGAACGGCATGCGCGTGTCGCTGGCCGCCAATGGCCGGCAGATGCGCACGGTGCTGGAGCAAGGCGCGCCGGACCTGATCGTGCTCGACCTGATGCTGCCCGGCGAAGACGGTCTCGTGCTGTGCCGCGAACTGCGCGCCGGCAAGTTCCGCGACGTGCCGGTGCTGATGCTCACCGCGCGCAACGAGGAAGCGGACCGGATTCTCGGCCTCGAAATGGGCGCCGACGACTACCTGCCGAAACCCTTCGCGGTGCGCGAGCTGCTGGCGCGCATCAAGTCGGTGTTGCGCCGCACGCGCATGCTGCCGCCGGGCATGGAGGTGAGCGAAGCGAGCCCGATGCTCGGCTTCGGCGACTGGAAGCTCGATACCACCGCACGTCATCTGCTCGACGCCGAAGGCACGATGGTCTCGCTGTCCGGCGCGGAATACCGGCTGCTGCGCGTGTTTCTCGATCATCCGCAGCGCGTGCTGACGCGCGATCAATTGCTGAACCTGACCCAGGGTCGCCAGGCCGACGCCTTCGACCGCAGCATCGACCTGCTGGTCTCGCGGGTGCGCCAGAGGCTGCGTGACACGGCGCGCGAGCCGCGTTACATCAAGACGCTGCGCAGCGAGGGCTATGTGTTTTCTGCCGAAGTCAAACCGCTCGGGCCATCCGAATGAGTACGCTATCCACTGCTTCCGCTGCGCCCGCCGCTTCCGCTTCGGCGCTGCTGCGCGCGCCGCGCACGCTGTTCGCGCGCCTTGCGCTGATTCTCGTCGTCGGGCTGGCGCTGGCGCAGACCTGCTCGTTCCTGCTGACCATGCACGAACGCGACGACTCGATGACTCACATGATGGTCGGCTACGTCCAGCGCGAGGTCGCGACGTCGGTCGCGCTGCTCGATCACCTGCCGCCGGACGAACGCGCGCAATGGCTGCCGCGTCTCGCGCGGCGCAGCTACACGTTCGTCCTCGGACCGGGCGAGAGCGGCACGCCGCCCGGTGCGCCGCTCTCGGCGCGCTTTGCGCAATCGATGGTCGCGGGCGCCGCAGCGGGCCTCGGCACGCACGTTCCGCCGACGGTCAACGCCGTGCCCGGCGACAAGGAACACTTCCAGGTCCATATGAAGCTCTCGGACGGCATGCCGCTCACCATCGACATGCGGCCGATGGTCGGCATGCCGCTGTCCGACTGGCTGCCGCTGGTGCTGCTGCTGCAACTCGTCGTGCTGGGCGCGTGCTGCTGGCTCGCGGTGCGCATCGCGACCGGGCCGCTCAAGCAGCTCGCGCGCGCCGCCGACACGCTCGGCCCCGATCTCAAGGCCCGGCGCCTGCCGGAAACCGGTCCTGAAGAAGTGGCGCACGCAGCGAAAGCGTTCAACGCGATGCAGGACCGCGTCGCGATGTACATGACCCAGCGCATGCAGATTCTCGCGGCCATCACGCACGACCTGCAGACGCCGATCACGCGCATGCGCCTGCGCGTCGACACGATGGACGACGATGCCACCGGCGCACGCCTGCGCCAGGACTTGCAGGAGATGGAATCGCTCGTGAAGGAAGGCGTGACTTACGCGCGCACACTGCACGGCACGCAGGAAACGCCGCGCCGCATTGATCCGGACGCGCTGTTCGAGAGCATCGCCGATGATTATCGCGACGCCGGGCAGGACGTGACGCTGCGTGGGGGCATCGGTGGCGCGCTGATGGCGCCGCCGCAGGCGCTCAAGCGCGTGGTGGGCAATCTCGTCGACAACGCGCTGAAGTATTCGGGCGCCGCCGAGATCGAGACCGGTCGGCAGGACGACGGCCGCGCGTTTATCGCGGTGCTGGATCGCGGGCCGGGCATTCCGGAGGAATCGCTCGCCGCCGTGTTCGAGCCGTTCGTGCGCCTGGAGGAGTCGCGCAACCGGCAGACGGGCGGCACCGGACTGGGACTCGCGATCGCCCGTCAGCTCACGCTCGCGATGGACGCCTCGCTGACACTGCACCGGCGCGAAGGCGGCGGGCTGGAAGCGCGGCTGGTGCTCAGGGCGGTGTAGTTATCTCATGAGGCTACGGAAGGCGAACAGCGGCAGCGCGAAGGCGGCGGCCTCGAAACGCGGTTGACGCTCAGGCCGGCGTAGTTATCCCATGAGGCTGCGGAACGCGAACAGCGGAAGCGCGAAGGCGGCGGCCTTGAAGCGCGGCTGGTGCTCAGGCCGACGTAGTTATCCCATGAGGCTACGGAAGACGAACAGCGGCAGCGCGAAGGCGGCACCCTCGAAACGCGGCTGGCGCTCAGGCCGGCGTACTCATCGACTCGTGAGACCCATGAGTCTGCGGACGGCCAGTAGCACAGGCGCGAAGGCGGCGGCCTCGAAGCGCGGCTGGCGCTCAGGCCGGCGTAGTTATCCCATGAGCCTGAGCAAGACGAACAGCGGCAGCCGCAGGACGAAGCCAGCGGGCTCACGGCGCAGCGGGTGCTCAAACCAGCGTACTCACCGACTCGCAAGACCCATGAGCCTGCGGCAAACCAGCAGCGGCAGCCGCAGCACGAAGCCGGCCAGCAGTCGCAAATGCATCCACGTCAGCAGCAGGTTGTCGCGGCCATACTGGAAGTGCGACACGCCGCCCTCTTCCGCCGTGAAATAACGCACCGGCGCGTCCAGGTTGATCGGACGCACGCCGCGCCAGCACAGCCGCACCACCGCTTCGGGATCGAAGTCGAAGCGGCGCATGAACGGCTGCGAACGCATCACGGCGGCAAGCGGCGCGATCGGATAGACGCGAAAGCCGTACAGCGAATCGCCAATGCCCATCCACAGCGTCTCCAGATTCGCCCAGCCGTTCGAAATGCGCCGGCCCTGCACACGCAGTTGCGGCGCGCTGGCATCGAAGCGCGGACGGCCGAGGATCATCGCGTCCGGCGCAGCGCGCGAGCTTTCCATGAAACGCGGGATCAGCGCGGCGGGATGCTGGCCGTCGGAGTCCATCGTCAGCGCGTGAGTGAAGCCCAGCCGAGCCGCTTCCTCCAGCCCCGCGAGAATCGCCGCGCCCTTGCCGCGGTTCTCCGGCAGCACGATCACGCGCAAGCCCGCATCGGCTTCGGCCATCTGTGTCAGTCGCTCTGCACTGCCGTCGGTGCTTCCGTCCACGACGACCCACACCGGATTCCATTGCTCGCGCGCGCCGCGCACGGTTTCCTCGACTTTCACACCGGGGTTGTAGCTCGGAATGAGGACGAGATGCGTGGACGATGCGTGTGACGAAGGCATTGAGAAAAAATCGAACGGAACGGGATGCGACGAATTTTAACGGCTGCGGCCGGTCCTGCCGTTCAGCCCCGTGGACGGTGCGAGTCAAGTTCGCCCGCATAGAAACGCTGCAGTTCGGCGATGAAGCCTCGCAGCGCGGCGTGATCGCGTCCTGGCGGCGCGAAGCGGCGGCCGAGCGTCACGCGGTAGGTGATCGGCAGCGCAGGCTTGCGGAAAATCTGCCAGCCCTTGCCGAGAAAGCCGGAATCCGTCTCGATAATGAGCGTCTGCACCGGCGCCTGCGCCCGCGCCGCGATCAGCGCGATACCGCCCTTCAGCGGATTCACCGAACCGAGGCCGGTGCCGGTGCGCGTGCCTTCGGGAAACAGCAGCAGCGGACTGCCGCGCTGCAATTCGCCGACGGCGGCGCGAACCAGCCCCACCGGCGAGTCGTTGACGATATAACCGGCGAGCAGCGCGCCCGGCCCGAGGAACACGTTGCCCGCGACATCGCCCTTCATGACGCAGCAGGTGTCCGGCACGCGCGACGCAATCAACAGCGCGTCGAGCAGGCACGGATGGTTCGGCGCGAGGATCATGGCCGGCTGGCCGGCGAGCGCATCGAGGGCCGAGAGATCGAAACGGCACGCGCCCAGCGAGCGCAGCAGGACAAAATACAGATGCCAGACGCGCTGCACGGCCGCGCGGCCCACGAGCCGCCCGTCAGCGGCCGACAGCACGCGCCGCAGCAGCCACGCGAGCGGACACCACGCGAGACACACGAGCGCCAGCACCAGCAGCGCGAAATAGAACGCCACGCATTGCCACGCGCATTCGAGCGCGCCGCCCGGCGTGATGCGGGCGCCCGCGCCGCCGATCTTGCGCTGCGCGTCACTCATCGCTCGCCACCATCTTCGACGACTGCCCGAACACCCACGCTACCGCGATGCCGCCCGACAGCACGCTCTTCTGCCGCACGAGCGGGCTGTCGTCGAAATGCGCGCCCGCGAGATTCGCGTAGCGCACGAACGCGCCGACCCAGTAACGGCTGAAGCGCCGCGACATCGACACCAGCGCCTGCGAGCCGGCATAACCGCCGCTGGCGTGGAAGGCCGGACGCGCGGCGGTCGCGTATTGCGGCGCGACGGTGTAGTAGTGGTCGCTGTACTTGCTGTCGGCGAACATCGGGCCGGCGAACACGGCCGCATGCAGCCCGGAGACGTGGCCCACGTCGGTGAAATCGAGGTTCAGGTTCGGCGTGAACTGCCAGCCGACCGTCTTCGGCGACGACTCCAGCGTGATGCCCAGCCGCACCGGCATGCGCAGGTCCAGCTGCATGTCTCGCGACGCCGACCGCCACAGATGCACCTCCACCGAAGGCCCGACCTCGATGGTCGGCTTCAGGTCGGGCATGCCGGCGCGGGCGTTGTCGTCGCGGCTCGACACGGGCAGCGAACCGAGCACGCTGATGTTGAAATTCACGCGGTCGGTATCGAGCAGCTGGCCGCGCACGCCGTCGCGATCGGCGCGCAGATACTTGCCGCGATAGACGATGTACGGAAACGGAAAGACCCACGCGCGCGTCTGGTCCGAGCCGGGATAGTGCGGAAACGCGGCCACGCCCATGCCGACGCCCACTTCCCACAGCGGCTTGGAGGGCGGCGGCGCTTCGTCGGCTGCGGCGGCGGAAGCCGTCACGAGCAACGAGAGCCAGGCAAGACGCGCGGGACGGAACACGGTCGGCGAGGTCAATTGGCCGGCCGCTCCATGTGCTCCGCTTCGCTCAGGTTGCGGCGCCGCATGCGCCAGGCGCGCAGCGAATTGCGCCAGTCGATTGCCGCCGAAACGTAATAGATCCCCTTGAACGCGCGCAGCGAATGCCAGATCGGCGTCTTGCCGAAGATGTCGCCCGCCAGCAGCGACAGGAGCGCCTCCTTCATGCGCAGCGGATTGCGCGGGCCCATGAAGAGATTGCGCATCGTCGGCGACGTCATGCGATAGATGAACCACGAGAATTCGCGCGGACCATGCCGCACATCGCGGTCGAATTTTGCGAGCGCAGCCTGGGCACGCGCCGGATGCGCCAGCGCCGTATCGATGGCTTCCGCGCCCGCGAAGGCGCTTTGCATCGCCAGCATCACGCCGGAGGAGAACACCGGGTCGATGAAAGCGAAGGCATCGCCGAGCAACAGGAAGTTCGGTCCGTGCGTCATCTCGCCGGTGTACGAATAATTGCCGGTGGCGTGGACTTCGCTGACGAGCTCGGCGTCCTTCAGGCGTTCCGCGAGCGGCGCGCACAACGCAATGGTGTCGCGAAAGAACGCTTCCACCGAGGTGCCCTTTGGCCGCTGCTTGAGATACGCGGGCCACACGACCGCGCCGATGCTGGTCGTGCCGTCCACGAGCGGAATGAACCAGAACCAGCCGTGCTCAAACCAGAACACGGTGATGTTGCCTTCGTTCTCGCCGGGGTTGCGCTGCGCATGGCGGAAGTGCGCGTAAAGCGCGGACGAATTGTGCCGCTCGTTGCGGCGCTTGGTCCTGAAGTGATTGGCGAGCAGCGTGTCGCGGCCGGAAGCATCGACGACAAAGCGCGCCTGCACGGTCTCGCTGCGGCCGTCGTCGTGCTCCGCGTGGATGGTGGCGCTCGCACCGTCCGGGTTGAACACGACCTCGCGGGCGCGGCACCCTTCGCTCACTTCCGCGCCGTGGCGGGCCGCGTTGCGCAGCAGGATGTCGTCGAGTTCGGAGCGGCGCACCTGATAGGCGCTCGGCATCGACTTGTCCCAGGCGTCGGCGAACAGGAAGCGCTGCATGCGGCCGTCGTGCTGCGGCGACACGAATTCCGCCGCCAGCTTGACCATGCCGATCCTGCGGACCTCGTCGGCTACCCCGAGTTGCTCGAACAGGCGCAGGTTCGCGGGCAACAGCGACTCGCCGATATGAAAGCGCGGATGCCGCGCCTTCTCCAGCACGCGCACGCGATAGCCGCGCTTGGCGAGCAGCGTCGCCGCTGTCGATCCAGCCGGTCCGCCGCCGATCACGGCCACGTCCCAGGCCTGCGTCGCTTCAGTCATCCACGCTCCTTGTTTTGGTCTCGTTTTGCCGGATGCGCCGCTTCAGGCGATCCCGCCATTGATCGACAACACTTGCCCGGTGACATAGGCCGCCGCGTCCGACACCAGGTACGCGACCATGCCCGCGACTTCCTCCGCCGTGCCCGCGCGCTGCGCTGGCACCAGCTGCTTGATGCGCTCGGGCGGAAAAGCTGCACCGAGCATCGGCGAATCGATGACGCCGGGCGCCACGGCATTGACCGTGATGCCGCGCGACGCCAGTTCCTGCGCCAGCGCCCGCGTCGCGCCGATCAGCCCGGCCTTCGCCGCCGCATAGTTGACCTGCCCGCGATTGCCCATCAACCCCGCCACCGACGACAGATTGACGATCCGTCCGTGACGCGTGCGGATCATCGGCAGGAGCAGGGGCTGGGTGACGTTGAAGAAGCCGTCGAGCGTGACGTCGAGGACGCGTTTCCATTGCTGGCGCGTCATGCCGGCCATCGGCGCGTCGTCATGGATGCCGGCGTTGTTCACCAGGATCTGCACCGGCCCGTCCGCCAGGATGCGTTCGACGGCCTGCTGGGCGGCGTCGGGGTCGGTCACGTCGAAGGCGATGGCCTGCGCCGTGCCGCCCGCCGCGCGAATCGCCTGCACGCACTCTTCGGCCCGCCCGATGCCGCCGTGCGCGTGGACCCAGACTTCGTGCCCCGCGGCAGCCAGCGTCCGGCTGATGGCCTGTCCAATGGCGCCGCTGCCGCCCGTCACGAGCGCGCGCATGGCTCGGCTTGTGTCATCGATTGCACTCCGCTGGTTGATTGCGCCGTCCAGTCTCGACGCCCTGGATTTCAGCCGCGTGAAGGCGCCCGTGCCAAAGGCTGGGGGCCGGGACGCGGCCTAGCGCGTGCGATGCGCGGCGACGTGTGCCGCGAGCGCGCCCAGGCTGGCGAAAATCTTCTGGTTGTCGGGATTGTCCGAGCGCAGCTCGAACCCGTATTTTTTCGAGATCAGCAGCGCGATCTCGAGAATGTCGATGGAATCGAGCCCGAAACCTTCTTCATACAAGCGCGTGTCGGCCGATACGGCCTTGGGATCGACGTCTTCGAGATTCAAATCGGCGACGATCAGCTCGGCCAGCTCTCTTTCCAGTTCGTTCATCGTATTGACAGAGCGGCGCGAAAAAACGCGCCAAAGGCCGCCCGGCGGTGATGCCCCGCGCGCTTGCGCACGCTTCCCGCGGCCTGATTTCGAGATAATTGCGGTTCGCGAAATTCTAGACGAAGCCCCTTGGGACGCCTAGTAGGAAAGGTAACTGCTCGTGCGGCAGCTCCCTACACGAAATTTCTGAGAAGAATCAGTGATTTCCATGCGGGGCCGGGCGCGGGTGGCCGTAGGGTAGAATCCGGCCCGTCCGACGGTTGTAAGAGCATCGAACAATCGGTTACAGACCGGGCGCGCACCCGCACGAGAAAATAAGCGTCAGGCAGGCGACTGCCGCATTTTTGTTCAACAAACGGGCGTTTTCGACAACGCCGCAGCCGCAATTCATGGTGCGTACTCTTTTTCTTCCGCGAGCCTGCTCGCTGCCGATGGTGCTTGCGATGCCGCCCTCGCCGGAGTCCGGCCGGTGAAGGCCGCCCGCGTCCTGCGCACGGCGGGCGTCGTGGCCGGCATCGTCGCGTACCAGTGCGCCGCGCATTACGCGGTGTCTACGCCGGGCGCGCACGGCATCGGACTGGCGCTCGTTCTTGCACCGCTCGCGCTGATTCTTCTCAACGCCGCCGCGCGTTCCAGGGCGCGCGCCTGGCTGCTGCCGCTCTGGGCGCTGGCCGGCGTGGCGCTGTGGCTCGGACGCGCACCGCTCGTCGATCACTTCGGCTGGGGCCTGTGGATCGAGCACGCGGGCTTCAACCTGGCGCTCGCCTGGACCTTCGGGCGTACGCTCACGGCCGGCCGCGAGCCGCTCTGCACCCAGTTCGCCACGCTGGTCCACGGCCGGATCGAGCCGCGCGTCATGCGCTACACCCGCCATGTCACGCTGGCTTGGACGCTGTTCTTCAGCGCCACCGCGCTGGTTTCCACCGTGCTGTTCGCGTGCGCGTCCATCGTCACGTGGTCGACGTTCGCGAACTATCTCGCGCTGCCGCTCGTCGGACTGATGTTTGTCGTCGAATATGCGTGCAGACGCATCGCGCTGCCGGGCATGAAGCCGTCGAGCATCATGGACGCCGTCCACGCGTATTCCCAGTCCACGCAGATGCGCCGCGGCGCGCCATGATCCCGCCGGGCCCGTTACTCATGCAGACCTTTCCGCTGGTTTTTCACGCATCGCCCGATCAGACGCTCGCCTGGCGCGACGGTACGCCCGTCAGCGTCCGCGCGTTCCTCGCCGACGTGCGCCGCGTGGCCGCCGCGCTGCCCGAGGGCGGGCATGTGTTCAATGTCTGCGCCGACCGCTACCGCTTCACCGTGAGCCTGTGCGCGACGCTGATATCGGGCCGCATCAGCCTGCTGCCGTCCACACACACGCCCGAAATGGTGCGCGCACTGGCGTCGTTCGCGCCGGACGCGTTCTGCCTTCACGACAGCGACGACTGCGCGATCGACCTGCCGCGCATGCGCTATCCGGAAGACGCCGCGCCCGCCGACGACAGCGATGCCGACGTGCCGATGATCGACGGCGCGCGCGTCGCGGCCTATGTGTTCACGTCGGGCTCGACCGGCGCGCCGGTGCCGCATCGCAAGACCTGGGGCTTCCTGGTGAAGAACGTGCGCGCGGCGGCGGCGCGCCTCGGTCTGCTCGACGGCACGCCCGCCACGCTGGTGGGCACGGTGCCGCCGCAGCACATGTACGGTTTCGAATCGACCGTGCTGCTCGCGCTGCTCGGCGGCCTTGCGTTCAGCAACCGCCAGCCGTTCTATCCCGTCGATATCCGCGCCGAACTCGCCGCCGTGCCCGAACCGCGCGTGCTGGTGAGTTCGCCCATTCACCTGCGCGCACTGTTCGCGAATGAAGCGCCGCTGCCGCCCGCCGCACTGGTGTTGTCCGCCACCGCACCGCTTTCCGAGAAACTGGCGCTGGACGCCGAAGCACGGCTCGCCGCGCCGCTGATGGAAATCTACGGCAGCACGGAAACCGGCCAGATCGCGACGCGCCGCACCTCGCGCGGAGCGGCGTGGGAATTGTTCCCCGATGTCACGCTGACGCCGCGCGCCGATGACAACGGCGACACCACCATGTGGGCCTCGGGCGGACACGTCGAGACGCCGGTGCCGATGGGCGACGCGCTCGAACTCATCGACGGCGCGTTTTTCCTGCTGCACGGACGGCGCGCGGACCTGATCAACATCGCGGGCAAGCGCACGTCCCTGGCTTACCTGAATCATCAGCTGAATGCGATCCCGGGCGTCATCGACGGCGTGTTCCACATGCCCGACGACACCCATAGTGACGACGAACCCGTGCGCCGCCTGATGGCCCTCGTGGTCGCGCCGGAGCTCGACGCGGCCGAGTTGCAGCGCGCGCTGCGCGAACGCATCGACGCCGCGTTCATGCCGCGTCCGCTGCTGTTCTTCGATTCGCTGCCGCGCAACGCCACCGGCAAGCTGCCGCGCGACGTGCTGACGCAACTCGTCGCACAGGAACGCGAGCGGCGCGCGGCGCTGTCGTTTTCCGTGCCGCCTGGCCATCCAGCGCTTGCCGGGCACTTTCCGGGGCGTCCGATCGTGCCGGGCGTCGTGCTGCTCGATCACGCGCTCGATGCGCTCGGCAGCGCGCTCGGACAGCGTTTCGACGCCTGCCGGATCGATTCGGCCAAGTTTCTGAGCCCGGTAGCGCCGGGCGAGGCGCTGGACGTCGCGTATGAAACGGCGGCGAGCGGCGCGATCCGCTTCACGATCCGCGCGGGCGCGCGTGCGGTGGCGAGCGGCTCGCTCACCGCACCGTCCGCACCTTCCGCGCCGTGACCGACATGAAGCGCGCCCGCATGAATCGCGACGACTGGGCCGAGCGCCAGGAACGCAGCAACTTTGCGTTGCTGCGCTTCATGACGTGGATATCGCTGCGCTTCGGCCGCCGCGCCGGGCGCGTGCTGCTGCGGCTCATCACCGCCTATTTCGTGCTGTTTTCCCCGGCGGCGCGTCGCGCATCGCGTGGCTATCTGAACCGGGCGCTCGGGCGCCATGCAGGCTGGCGCGACGGTTATCGGCATGTGTTCTCGTTCGCCTCGACGATTCACGACCGCATCTACCTGCTCAACGAACGCTTCGACCTGTTCGACATCCGCACCCACGGCGTCGCGGACGTCGAGGCCGCGCTCGCGGACGGCGGCGGCGCGTTCCTGATGGGCGCGCATCTCGGCAGCTTCGAGGTGGTGCGGGCCATTGGCCGGGCACAGCCGCACATTCGAATCGCCATCACGATGTACGAGGAGAACGCGCGCAAGATCAACGCGATCCTCGCCGCCGTGAATCCCGCCGCGCATCACGACGTAATCGGCCTCGGCAAGGTGGACGCGATGCTCAAGGTGCGCGAGCGGCTCGACGCGGGCAGCCTGGTCGGCATCCTGGCGGACCGCACGCTGCGCGAGGCCGGCGACACGCTCAAGGAACGCGATTTCCTCGGCGCGCCCGCCGCGTTTCCGCTCGGCCCGCTGCACATGGCCGCGGTGCTGAGGCGGCCGGTCGTTTTCATGACGGGGCTGTATCTCGGCGGCAATCGCTACGATATCCACTTCGAAACGCTTGCCGATTTCTCCAAGGTGGAGCGCGGCGAGCGCGCCGCCGCCGTCGATGCCGCGCTCACGCGTTACGTGGCCCTGCTGGAGAAGTACTGCCGGGCGGCGCCGTACAACTGGTTCAACTATTTCGACTTCTGGCAGGCCAATGCGGCGTCCGCGCCGCAGCGCGCGGCCCGCGCGGCCAAGGCGTCCGACGCCTGCGTGCCGGAAGTCGCACGGGATTCCTGAGCTTATGCGAGTTTTGATCGCGGCCCTGACCGCTGCGCTGGTGTGCGGCGCTTCCTCACTCGCCACCGCCGCCGACGCACCCGCTTCCGCATGGACGCTCGACCGCCTGATGAACACGCTCGGCGCGAAGAAGTCGGGCCGCGCACATTTCACGGAGACGCGCTATTTGAAGATCGCGCAGGAGCCGCTCGAATCGTCGGGCGAACTGGTGTTCGTCGCGCCGGATCATCTGGAAAAGCACACGGTCAGTCCGAAGCCTGAGAACCTGGTCGTCGATGGCGACATGCTCACCGTCGATCGCAACGGCCATACCGTCACCATTCCGCTGCGCAATTACCCGGAGCTGGGCGCGTTCATCGAAAGCATTCGCGCGACGCTCGCCGGCAATCGCTTCGCGCTGGAACAGGCGTACCGGGTGTCGGTAACGGGCAAGGGCAACGACTGGACGCTGACACTCGTGCCGATCGATTCGCGCATGCAGAAGAAAGTCAGCGAGATCACGCTGGCCGGAACCGGCGCGGCGCTGGCACGGGTCGAGATCAGGCAGGCCGACGGCGATCATTCGCTGATGCGCCTGCAAGACGCCTCCTCCCACTGACGCCGATGTCCTCGGGCGCGCGCGGCCTCGTCGCGGTGTGGCGGGTGCTGCGCCAGCCCGCCGTGATCCTCTGGCTGTGTTTGCTCGCGGCATGCGCGGGCGTGATTGCGCGCACGCAGTTTTCCGCCGATCTCTCCGCTTTCCTGCCGCGCACGCCGAGCGAACAGCAACGCGTGCTGGTCGAGCAACTGCGCGACGGGCTGGTGTCGCGGCTGATTCTCGTCGGCATCGAGGGCGGCGACGCGGCCGGGCGCGCCGAGGTGTCGCGCAAGCTGGCGGGCACGCTGCGCGAAGACCCGCGTTTCTCCGCGATTCACAACGGCGAGCCGGTCGCGCAAGCGCGCGACGAGCGCTTCGTGTTCGAGCATCGCTATCAATTGAGTCCCGATGTCACGCCCGAGCGTTTCAGCGAGACAGGATTGAAGGATGCGCTGGCGGGCAGCCTCGACCTGCTGGAATCGTCGGCGGGCATGATGGCGAAAGACCTGCTGCCGCACGATCCGACCGGCGAAGTCACCGCGCTCGTGAGTCAGCTCGACAGCAGCGCGCAGCCGCCGCTGCAAGATGGCGCATGGGCCTCGCGCGACGGCCGGCGCGCCGTGCTGCTCGCGCAGACTTCAGCGGCCGGCTCCGACACCGACGCGCAGGCCGCCGCGCTCGGCGCCCTGCGCGACGCTTTCCAAAAGGCTGCGCCGGCGGCGTCGCCGTATCGGCTGCTGCTGACGGGACCGGGCGTGTTCGCCGTCGAAACCCGCGACACCATCATGCGCGAGGTACGCTGGCTGTCGGCGGCGAGCATCGCGTTGATCGTCGTGTTGCTGCTGGCCGTGTACCGCTCGCTGCCTACCCTGCTGCTCGGCCTGATGCCGGTGCTGACAGGCGTCGCGGCCGGGGTCGCCGCCGTGAGCCTCGTGTTCGGCACGGTGCATGGACTGACGCTGGGCTTCGGCACGACGCTGATCGGCGAGGCCGTCGACTATTCCATCTACCTCTTCGTGCAATCGGCCGGCATGCGTTTCGGCGGCCGGCGCGAGTCGCTCAAGGACTGGGTCGCGGGCTTCTGGCCGACCATCCGCCTGGGCGTGCTGACGTCGATCTGCGGCTACGCGTCGATGCTCTTCTCGGGCTTTCCGGGCCTCGTGCAGCTCGGGCTGTATTCGATCGTCGGCCTGGCGACGGCGGGCATCGTCACGCGTTTCGTGCTGCCCTATCTGCTGCCGGCCGGCTTCGCGATCCGCGATGTCTCGCGCCTCGGCAACCTGCTCGCGCGCGGCGCGGCGCGCGCCTCGAAGCTGCGCGGCGCGCTTGCGGTGCTGCTGGTCGCCGCGCTCGCCGTGCTGCTGATGCAGCGCCACGGCCTGTGGAGCCAGGAACTCGCGGCACTGAGTCCGGTGCCGAAGGCCAGCCAGGATCTCGATGCCCGCCTGCGCGCGGATGTCGGTGCGCCGGACGTGCGTTATCTCGTGGTGGTGTCGGCGGCGACGGAGCAGGCAGCGCTCGAACGCGCGGAGATGGTCGCGCGCCGCTTGCAGCCGCTCGTCGATGCACGCGTGATCGCAGGCTTCGAAAGCCCCGCGCGCTACCTGCCGAGCGAGGCCGCGCAGCGCGCGCGCATCGCGAGCCTGCCGCCCGCCGACACGCTGCGCACGCGGCTCGCCGCCGCGTTGCGCGAGCAGACCATCCGCATCAGGCCGGAGGTGTTCGAGCCGTTCATCGCCGATGTCGACACGGCCCGCACCCAGCCGCCATTGCGGCGCGCCGACCTGCAAGGCACGTCGATGGCGCTGGCCGTCGATTCGCTCCTCACCGGACACGACGGCCGCTGGACCGCGATGCTGCCGCTGCGCGCCGCCGCGGAATCGGACCTGCAGGCGCAGCGGATTCGCGCGGCGCTGGCGGAGGCGCACGTGCCGGACGCGCTGTTCGTCGATATGAAAGCCGAGGCCGACCGGCTCTACCAGAACTATGTGCACGAGGACATCCGGCTCTCGCTGGGCGGCTTCGCGGCGATTGTCGTGCTGCTCGTGCTCGCGCTGCGCTCGCCGGTGCGCGCGGCCCGCACGCTGGCGCCGCTGGTGGCGGCGGTGATCGTCGTGATCGCCGGGCTGGCGGCGGCGGGCAAGGCGCTGACGATTTTGCATTTGATCGGCATGCTGCTGATTGTCGCGGTCGGCTCGAACTACGCGTTGTTCTTCAATTACCGGGCACACGGCGACCGCGGCGCCGTTTCGCCGCAGACGCTCGTCTCGCTGTTGATTGCCAATCTGGCGACGGTGCTAGGCTTCGGCCTGCTTGCGCTGTCCCATGTGTCGATGCTCGAAACCTTCGGGCTCACGGTCGGCCCCGGCGCGATTCTCGCGCTGCTGTTCTCGGCGATTCTCGCGCCGCGTCCGGAGTCCCGGCGATGAGTTTTCGGATTGCACCGCCTGGGCAGGCGCGCCGCTGGCGGCCTGCGCCGCTCGTCGGCGGCGCGGCAGCCGTGCATGCGGGCGCGCTGGCGGCGCTGCTGGCCGCGCCCGCAAGCTGGCCTTGGGCGGCGGGCGGCGTCGTGGCCTCGCATCTGGCGCTGACGGCGGCGGGACTCTGGCCGCGCAGCACGCTGCTCGGCCACAACTGGACGACACTGCCGGACACGGCCGGCGCGTGCGTGGCGATCACCATCGACGACGGGCCTTCTCCTGACGTCACGCCGCGCGTGCTCGACCTGCTCGACCGGCATCACGCCCGCGCGACCTTCTTCTGCATCGGCGAACGGGCGCGCGAACATCCGGGCATCGTGCGGGAGATCGTCGCGCGCGGGCATGCGGTGGAGAACCACAGCCAGCGGCATCGGCATGATTTTTCGCTGCTGGGGCCGCGCGCGATGCGAAGCGAGATCGAAGCCGCGCAGGACACGCTGGGCGAGATCGCAGGCACGCGGCCGCTGTTTTTCCGCGCCCCGGCCGGCTTGCGCAATCCGTTCCTGGAGCCGGTGCTGTGCCGCCTCGGCCTGCATCTCGCCAGCTGGACGCGGCGCGGCTTCGACACCCGCACCGGCGACGCGGCGCTCGTCGCGCGCCGGCTGCTGGACGGTTTCGCACCGCGCGACATCCTGCTGCTGCACGATGGCCACGCGGCCCGCGATGCGTCCGGCGCACCGGTCATCCTCGCCACGCTCGATACCGTGCTCCGCGCCGCCGCCGGGCGCGGCTTGGCGACCGTCACCTTGCGCGAGGCGATTGGGTAGATCGCACGGGCTCATTGGTCATGCACGCCGCCATCGTGCGCGGCATCGCGACGGTCATCTTGCGCGAGGCGATCGCGTAGATCGCACGGGCCCATTGGTCATGCACGCCGCCATCGCGCGCGGCCTCGCGACGGTCACCTTGTGCGAGGCGATCGCGTAGATCGCACGAGCCCATCGGTCATGCACGCCATCGCGCGCGGCCTCGCGACGGTCACCTTGTGCGAGGCGATCGCGTAGATCGCACGAGCCCATCGGTCATGCACGCCGCCATCCCACGCGGCATCGCGACCGTCACCTTGCGCGACGCGATTGCATAGACCGCACGGGCCCATCGGTCATGCACGCCGCCATCGCACGCGCATCGCGACCGTCACCTTGCGCGCCGCGATTGCATAGACCGCACGGGCCTATCGGTCATGCACGCCGCCGCCACGCGCGGCCTCGTGACCGTCACCTTGCGCGAGGCGATCGCGTAGATCGCACGGGCCCATCGGTCATGCACGCCGCCATCGCACGCGGCCTCGCGACCGTCACCTTGCGCGAGGCGATCGCGTAGACTGCACGGGCCCATCGTTCATCGAGTCCCGCATGGTCCCGGCCGAGCTCATCGAGACAGCCCGTCGTCCCTTTCGCGCCGCAGGGCGCTTCGCGTGGCATTTCGCGGCCGCCAAGCTGCGGCACGATCCGTTCTTCGGCCACCTGCTCGCGCACAGCCTGATTCCGGACGGCGCGCGCATTCTCGATCTCGGCAGCGGCCAGGGTCTGCTGGCCGCGTGGCTGATGGCCGCGCATGCATGGCATCGCGATGGCGCTCCCGGTACATGGCCCAGACATTGGCCCGCGCCGCCGCTGTTGGGCTCGCTGCATGGCATCGAGCTGACGCCGCGCGATATCGAACGTGCGCGCATCGGCTTGCGGGCGCATCAGACGCGCGTGCAGTTCGTCTGCGACGACATCCGCGCCGCGCCGTTTCCGCCAGCGGACGTGATCGTCGCGTGCGACGTGCTGCATTACGTCGATGCCGACGCCCAGGAATCGATCCTGCGCCGCATCCGCGCAAGTCTCGCGGCGGACGGCGTGCTGCTGCTGCGCGTCAGCGACGCGGCCGCCGGCTGGCGGGCGGGCCTCGATCGCGCCGTCGATTTCGGCATGCAGATTGCGCGCTCCGGCCGCGCGAACGGCCTCACCTGCCGCAGCGAGGCGCAATGGCTGGCCCTGCTCGATGCGCTGGGTTTTCACGTGACGACGCGTCCGATGGGCGACGGCGCGCACGAGGCGAATCGCCTGATGATCGCCCGCCTCCAACGCTGAGCGCCGCCCGGCTCACGACGGGGCGTTTGTTACAATTCATCGAATTCTGAATGCCCGAGCTCGTAGTGAACCCTTTTCTGCTGACGCACTTCACCGCCACGAGTTGCGCGGGACGCGGCCTCGAGGCGACGCGCGCCGCGCTCGTCGAGGGACGCGGCGGACTCGCCCCATGTGACTTCGACGGGGCCGATCTCAATACGTACACCGGCCGTGTCGCCGGCATCGAGGACGAACCCGTCCGCGCTGATCTGTCCGTATTCGACTGCCGCAACAACCGGCTCGCGCAAATCGCGCTGACGCAGGACGCCTTCGATGCGCGCGTGCGGGAAGCCATCGCGCGGGTGGGCACGGCGCGCGTCGGCGTGTTCATGGGCACGAGCACGGCGGGCATCCTCGAAACCGAACTCGCCTATCAGCGCCGCGACCCGCTCACCGGCGCGCTGCCCGCCGACTTCAACTACGCGGCCACCCACAATCCGTTCTCTCTCGCCGCCTTCGTGCGCGCGTATTTCGGCGTGCGCGGGCCGGCGGTGTCGGTATCGTCGGCGTGCTCGTCGGGAGCGAAGGTGTTCGGGTCGGCGCGGCGCATGCTCGATACCGGCCTCATCGACGTGGCCGTGGTGGGCGGCGTCGATACGCTGTGTCTCACCACGCTCTATGGCTTCAACTCGCTCGAACTGCTTGCGCCGGGACCGTGCAGGCCGTTCGATCTGCATCGCAACGGCATCAACATCGGCGAAGCGGCGGCCTTCGGGCTGCTGGAACGCGATACCCCCGAGGCCGGCGCTCAAGCGATCCGCTTCCTGGGCATCGGGGAAACGAGCGATGCGCATCATATGTCCTCGCCGCATCCGGAGGGTCTCGGCGCGCGCATGGCGATGGAACAGGCGCTGGCGAGCGCCGGGCTCGATGCGCGCGACATCGGTTATGTGAACCTGCACGGCACCGCGACGCCGAGCAACGACGCCGCCGAAAGCCTCGCGATGAACAGCGTGTTCGACCGCGTGCCGTGCAGTTCCACCAAGGGCGCGACGGGGCATACGCTCGGCGCGGCGGGCGCGCTCGAAGCCGTCATTGCGGCGCTGGCGCTTCGGCATCAGATGATCCCGGCGGGCGCGAACACGACCGAACCGGACCCGGCGCTCGGTCTCGATTACGTGACGGCGACGCGCCACGCGCCGCTGGGCGCGGTGCTGTCCAACTCGTTCGGTTTTGGCGGCACCAATTGCAGCCTGGTGTTTGGAGTGGGCGCGCGAGAAGGGGGATCGGCATGATTCCGCTGCGCGCGTATATCGAAGGGATCGGGGTGATCGGGCCGGGGCTCGCGGACTGGCCGCAGGCCGCGGAGGTGCTGACGCATCGCGCCGCCCTGCACGCCGCCCGGACTGCGCTGCCCGCGCCAGCCGGGCTGCCGTCCGCCGAACGTCGGAGAACGGGGCCGGTGGTGCGCGCAGCGCTCGCCGCCGCGCATGAAGCGGTGGCGCAGAGCGGCCGCGACGCCGCGACGCTCGCGGCCGTGTTCGCGGCATCCGGCGGCGATGGCGGCAATTTTCACGCGATCTGCGAAACCCTCGCGAGCGACGAGCCGCAACTCTCGCCGACCCGCTTCCACAATTCGGTACACAACGCGCCGGCCGGCTACTGGAGCATCGCGACGCGCGCGATGGCGGCGTCGAACGTGCTGTGCGCGTACGACGGCAGCTTCGCGGCGGGGCTGCTGGAGGGCCTCGCGCAAGTGAGCGTCGATGGCGTGGCGACCCTGCTCGTCGCCTACGACACGGATTACCCGGAACCGTTGCGCAGCGTGCGGCCGATCGACGATGCCTTCGGCGTTGCGCTCGTGCTCGCGCCGCAGCGGAGCGAGCGCTCGCTGGCGTGCATCGAGGCGCGGCTGTGCGCGGCGCCCGGGTCCGTGTCCGCGCTCGCCGATGTCGCGCTGGAAGCGCTGCGCACGTCGAATCCGGCGGCGCGGGCGTTGCCTTTGCTCGAAGCGATCGCCGCCTCGCGGACCGCGAGCGTGGTGCTCGACTATCTCGACGACACGCCGCTTGCCGTGGCGGTCGAATCGATATGTTGACTGCTGCTCAAACCTTGAACCGCGACGATATTGCGGCGCGCATTCCGCACGACGGCGCGATGTGCTTGCTGGAGTCCGTCGTGGCATGGGATGCGGAGCGCATCCGCTGCACGGCGACGAGCCACCTTGCCACCGATAACCCGTTGCGCTTCAAGGACCGGCTCGCGTCGGTGTGCGGCATCGAATACGCGGCGCAGGCCATGGCGACGCACGGTGCGCTGGTCGGGACGGAGCACGGGCAGCGTCCGCGCGCCGGGCTGCTGACGAGCGTGCGCGGCGTGGAGATGTTCGTCGATCGGCTCGACGCGCTGGACGCGCCGCTCGATATCGAGGCTGAGCGTATCGGTGGGGATGAGAACACCGTGCTGTATCGCTTCAGCGTGCAATGCGCCGGGCGGCCGCTGTTGAGCGGCCGCGCTGCTGTGATTCTCGATGCGGGTCAGGTCGCTGGCTTTACTGCGCAATAGGCTGAGAAGATGCCGAGTTCCACCTCGCGGCGCACGTCGATAAAACCCGCGCCGCGGATCGCTGCCAGTACGGTCGCAGGCGGCACACAGGCTTCGATGCTGTCCCAGTAGTAGCGCATCAGCTCGACGCTCTCCCCCTTCTTCCCCACGACTCGCGCGATCAGCGGCACCACGCCGCGCATGTAGAACTTCAGCGCCGCGAGGCCCAGGCCATGTTCGGGGCGCGTGATTTCAAGCACGCACAGGCGGCCGCCCGGCGCGAGCACGCGCGCGTATTCATCGAACACACAGGAAAGGTCGCTGACGTGACGCAGCGCGAAGCCCATGCTCAGGAAGTCATACGAGGCGTCATCGCACGGCAACTGTTCGGCACTGCCGATGCGCGTCTCCACGCCAACCGGCAACTGCGCGTGGCCGACCATGCCCGGACTGGGATCGACGCCGGTGACGAGCGCTGCGTCGCCGGTGATCGCGACGGCCTCCTTTGTGACGAGACCCGTTCCCATGCCGACATCGAGCACACGCATGCCGCGCCTGAGGCCCGCCGAGCGCAACGCACGGTTGCGATACCACGGGCCGGAACCCAAAGCCATCGCGCGTTCAATCGCGTCGTAGTCGCTCGCGGTGCGGTCGAACATGCCGCGCAGCCAGGTGCGGCGATTGGATTCGTCGGGGTAGTAGGCCGTAAGGGGTTCGTGCGGGACTTCGGGGCGGGAGGGTTCACGCATGGTGGTCGGGGCCCGGCATGGCCTTCGTTGCGATGGCCGGCGCGCACGTTTGATGATCACGCAGTTGCAGCGACTGAGTCATGAGAATCATGAAGAGAGATCCGCTGTAAGGGTCGACAAGGGAGTATCGCGGTTGAGCGGGGTGGCGTAAATGGGGGTTTGGACTTTGGTCCGACACGTCGCGTTGCGGTTCTTGCCTGAGCTTTCCAGCCGGGCACGCCTTGAGGCACGGGGCAGCGTGCGCGCGTGAATTCGAGATGGGCCGAGCGTGATTGGCGTTGGATTGGCGACGGCATACAGAAACACAATGCTGACCGCCTGCCAATGACGCTCCACAGCTCAATGAGACCGCGACGATGCCCGGTCAGGGCCCGCCGCGTTCGGTCAGCAGGTTTGCGATGGTCGAGCCGTCCGCCAACATGATGGCATTCAGTCCGAGGCCATTGCGTCATCAATCGAGCGCACGGGACCGTGAATTGAGCCAACCGGCTTTGCACCGAGGCAGCGTGTGAGGATCGCCCTTGAACAGGGGCAGCTGGTATTGCCGCTGAGCGAACAAATGAAAGGCCATTTCAGCGCCCCCTTTTCATCGAAACGTCATCTATTCGACAACATCGATATCGGGATTAAGTTTCTCATAAATGGCTACAGCTTCCGCTCCGACATTCGAAATAGCATAAATGCTACATGGTTCGAATTTTTCGCATACCTTCTTTTCTTCGTTAATGTAGCGCATTCTCAGATCATCGAAAAAACAGTGATCGTCAAAGACATCCATTCCCTCCTGGGAGCAGGCCACATTCTCAAATCCGCCGTTCGCTCTCCAATCCAGCTTGGTCACGAGCGCGGGAGGAACAAGCAGGTTATTTTTATTCCTCTCGAATTTCGCGTTTTTCTTTGTACCGAACTCATTGTAAATATAGATCAACAAGAGATCTTCCTTCCCATATCTGAAGTCATCCTTTACAACGAGTCCGGGAATGAAGCCGACTCCTCTCAAGTGCATGACAAAGCAATCCCCCTGCTTCGGATCGGACTTTGCGCCGCCCTCCAATAAATCAATAATGTCCTTAACTCGCATCCTGACTTACTCCAAAAGATGTTCCCACCCGTTCTCCCTGAGCCAGCTCCGCCCCCATGAAACTGCATCGTCATAAAATGCTCGACCGGGATCGATACTATTGTCAATACGCGAGATCAATTGAACAGGCCATAATCGACGCCAAGCGGGACGTGTTCAAAAACATGCTGTAAGTTCGCTGCGGTGTCGGTGGAGAATACCAACGCGGCCAAGCGCCTGCTGCGCCACATGCTGAACATTGCTGTTCGCGCGCAGTGCCGGATCGATCCACAGGCCACAATCAAGCGCACGAAAGTTCGCTGGCCCATAGAAAAGACACGCGCGCAGCCTACTGCGAAAGCGCAACCAATCTTCATGCACCGCCATCAGGCGACGTTCTACCGGATGGGTGAGGTGCCATGTCTGCATCGTTTGCTCGAAGCCTCGTTGATCGAAGCTATCGAGCCTGCTGCATCCGGCACTGCAACGGAATGATTAAATTCCGAATTGTTAAGTCAGTGAAGAGAAGCAGAAGCACCGCACTCAGGCAAGCCACGAAAGAATCGCATTCATGCTCCTGGCGTCCATGCCATGCCGCGTACCGTGAGTGACGGAGCCTTCGGACTGTCCGCTTCGCTTGCGTTCTGCCGACGCAAGCACCTCACCTGCCCCGTTCAAACGCCCCCATCCCTTCCTCATGCTCCCGCGCCGCCGCCGCCGTCCCCACCGAAATATCCTCTAGCGAACGGTTCTTCGTCTCCGGCCCGAACATCCCCACGATCAACGCCTGCGCCATCAGCGTCCCGACGATCAGCGTCAGCACGCCCGCGATGCCGGTACCCGCATACGCCGCCGCCACGGCATACGGCAGCGCGATGCTGACCGCGCGCCCGATGGTATTCGCGAGCCCCGTGCCGCGCAGCCGCAATGCAGTGGGAAACAGCTCCGGCACATAACTGGCGATCGTGAACGACGACAGCACATAGAGACACGCGGTGATCGCGAACCCGAGCACGGCGATCACGACTTCGGATTGCGCGAATGGATAACCCACCCCGAGCGCCGCGCAGATCAGCGAGAACGCGACGATGCCCCACTTGCGCCCGATGCGCTCGGTCAACAGGAACGCGATGAGCGATCCAACCGGTCCGCCCGCGAACATGATGGCCGTCAGCCCGAGCGAACTGGAGATCGTATGACCTTCCTTGACAAGAAACGTCGGGATCCAGCTGACGAACGCGAACTGCGCGACGAACTGCACCACGAGCACAGTGATTGCACTGATGGTCCGCGCCCGCATGCCCGGCGCGAACAAATCGCGCAGGCGGCTGCTCGCCTCAGGCACGCTCTCACGCGCAACCGGAGGCGACACAGCAGCCGTCACCCCGCAAGCCGCCTCGATAGACTCGACCACAGCCAGCGCCTCGCGCTCGCGCCCTTTCGACGCCAGCCAGCGCGGCGATTCCGGCATGCGCTTGCGCAGGAACCATGCGACCAGCGCGCCCACGCCGGCAATCGCGAACATCCAGCGCCAGCCGTAATGCGGCACGATCATCCAGCCGAGCAGCGTCGAAAGAAACAGCGACGAGTTGATGATGAGATTGACGATCGTGCCAAAGCGGCCGCGCCACGCAGGCGGAATGAACTCGCTCAGTGTGCCGTAGCCGACCACGATCTCCGCGCCCATCCCGATGCCCATGACAAGCCGGAAGAAAATGAGCCAGGTCATCGAGGGCGCGAGCGCCGCCGCAATGGAAGCAAGACCGTAGATCAGCAGATTGAACTGATAGCAGAAGCGTCGTCCGTAGCGGTCGCCCATCACGCCCGACAGCCACGCGCCCACCATCATGCCGATGAAGGTCACCGACACAAAAGTCGCGTTGAGTTGCAGCGTGGACTCGCCGCTCTTGATCATCGCGGCGAGCACGGTGCCGGCAATGTAGATGTCGAACGAATCGAAGTACATGCCCGCCGCAATCAACGCGAGCAACTTCCAGTGATAGCGGGACAGCGGCACGCTGTCGAGGCGTGCGCCGATACGGGTGTCAGCCTGCATGTCGGTCTCCGGAAACGGTGTCTGTCAGACGATGACGAGGTTGCGCGGCGCACCGCGCGCGAACGCTTCGAGGTTGTCGGTCAACTGATCGGCCAGCGCCTGCACGGCCTCCTCGCTGGCCCACGCGACGTGCGGCGTCAGGATGAAGTTCGGCAGGTCGAGCAAGGCGCGGAACGGGTGTTCGGCGGCGAGCGGCTCGGACGTCGCGACGTCGAAGCCCGCGCCGGCAATCCGCCCTTCCCGCAGCGCCGGCCCCAGCGCATGCTCGTTGACAAGCCCGCCGCGCGCCGTGTTGATGAGCAGCGGGCGGCGCTCCATCGCGGTGAACTCCGGCGTGTCGATCAGGTTGCGCGTCGCGGGCGTGAGCGGGCAATGCAGCGTGATGACATCGCTCGTGCGCAGCACCGTGTCGAACGGCGTGTACAGCGAACCCATGCCTTCGCGGCCCTTGTGCGCCGCCATCAGCACGCGCATGCCGAGCGCCTGTCCCAGTGCGGCCACCGCGCGTCCGAGCGCGCCATCGCCGATGACGCCGAGCGTCGAGCCGGCGAGGTCGCGGATCGGGTGATCGAAGAAACAGAACTGGCCGCTCTCTTCCCAGCGGCCCGCGCGCACCGACTCGCGATACGCGATCAGACTGCGCCGCAACGCGAAAATCAGCGCGAAGGTATGTTCGGGCACCGTGTGCCGCGCATAGTCGCGAATGTTCGAGACAGCGATGCCGCGCGCCTTGCACGCCTCCAGGTCGATGACGTTCGTGCCGGTCGCCGCCACCGCCACCAGCTTCACGCGCGGCGCGTGGTCGAGCGCGGCCGCGCTGATCGGCGCCTTGTTCGTGATGACGATGTCGGCATCGCGAATGCGTTCGGCGACTTCATGCGCGGCAGTCGCCGGATACTCGCGCCACACGTGCGCGAAATCCGGACGGCGCAAGCGGGTCTGCGGAGCGAGGGTGGCGCGGTCGAGAAAGACGATGTTCATCGATGTCATTGAGGTTCGTGGATCAGGGACGCTCGGTGGCGGCGAGTTCGTTCGCGTCGTTTCCGGTGCGGCCATGCCGGCCGCGCATGGCCCACGCCAGCGCCGCAAGCGCAAAGCAGCCGTACAGCGCGATCAGCTGGATGCCGGCGTCGAAATGACCGGTGGCGTCCTTCACGACGCCGATCGCATAGGGCGCGGTGAAGCCCGCGAGATTGCCGAACGAATTGATCGCGCCGAAGCCGATGGCCGCGACCGCAGGTCCGAGCAGCAATGGCAAGGTGGACCAGAAGATCGCCACCGCCGAGAAGGTGCCGAACGCCGCGAGACAGAGACAAGCGAGCTTGAGGACCGGCGCGGCCGCGAGCGTGGAGCCGCCGAGTCCGATGACGGCGAGCGCCATCGGCAGCAGCACATGGAAGCGGCGTTCGTCGTGACGGTCGGAGCGCCTGCCCCACCACATCATGCCGAACCCGGCGATGAAGAACGGGATGGCCGCGACCACGCCGACCATCGACAGGCTCAGATGAAACTCGCGCACGATCTGTGGCAGGAAGAAGCTCAGTCCGAAGATCGACAGGTTGATGCCAAAATACGCCAGCGCCAGCGCGACGATCACCGGGTTGCGCACTGCGCTCCAGCCGCCGTGTGGCGCGGCGGGCACGCGGGCGCGTTCGGCGGCGATGGTGTTCGCAAGCCATGCGCGCTCGTCCGCCGCAAGCCACTGCGCCTGCGCGGGCGTATCGCGCAACACGGCGAGCACGGCGAACGCGAGCAATACGGCCGGCAAACCTTCCGCGATGAACATCAGCTGCCAGCCATGCAGGCCGAACACGCCGTCGAGTCCGAGCAACCAGCCCGACAACAGCGAACCGAACACGTTGGCGAACGGCATCGCGGCCATGAAGACGCTCACGACGCGCGCGCGCCACGCGCCCGGAATCCAGTACGTGAAGTACAGCATGATGCCGGGAAAGAACCCCGCCTCGGCGATGCCGAGCAGCACGCGCAACGTAAAGAAGCTCGCCGGTCCCTGCACGAAGGCCATGCAGGCGGACAGCACGCCCCAGGTCAGCATGATCCGCGCAATCCAGCGGCGCGCGCCGACCCTTTCGAGAATCAGGTTCGACGGCACCTCGAAAATCACATAGCCGATGAAGAACAGGCCCGCGCCGATGCCGAAGGTCGTCGCCGAGAAACCGAGCGCGCGATTCATCGTGAGTGCAGCGAAGCCGATGTTCACGCGGTCGAGAAACGACACGACAAAGCACACAATCAACAGCGGCACATAGCGCCGCAGCACCCGGCGCATGGTGCGGACTTCGAGTTCATCCATGCAGGTCTCCTGGAACATCGTCATGCAGCGTGAACACGCTGGCTATAATGCGTTCAACCTGGCACGCCCGCGACAGCGCGCATCATCATCGAGCGACCTCCATGCCGAAGACTCCAGCGAACGAGACCGCCCTTCCTTCTTCCCGCACGACTTCCTCCGACACCGTCTTCGCGCAGATCCGCGCGCGCATTCTCGACAACGCGCTGCGCCCCGGCGCCTACGCCACCGAACAGGATCTCGCCGAGTCCTTCGGCGTGAGCCGCACGCCGGTTCGCGAGGCGATGGTGCGTCTGCGCGACGAAGGCTTGGTCGAACTCGTGCCGCGTCGTGGCATGCGCGTGTTGCCGGTATCCGTCGCGGACATGCGCGAGATCTATCAGATCCTCACCAGCCTCGAAGCGACCGCCGCGGAACTCGTCGCCACGCGCAAGCCCGCCGCGAAGGACCTGCAAGCGCTCGAACGCGCGTGCGTCGCCATGGACCGCGCGCTCGCAAAAGACGATCTCGAAGCCTGGGCCGCCGCCGACGAAGCCTTCCACCTGCATCTGCTCAAACTGTGCGGCAACGCGCGGCTCGAACAGATCGTGCGCAAGTACTGGGACCAGATTCATCGCGTGCGTTTCATCACGCTGAAGCTCGGGCCGAAACCGCATGCATCGGCGGGCGAACATCGCGAGATCGTCGCCGCGCTCGCCCGCGCCGATGCCGATACCGCGCAACGCCTGTTTCGCGAACATCGCGCGCGCGGCGTGCAGAAGCAGCTCGACACGCTCAGGGACTTCCGCCTCGATCAGGTCTGAACGCGTCCGCCGCCGCATGCTCCGCGATCGCTTCGTCGAGCAAGGGCCACGCCACCGTGAAGCTCTGAATGCCCATCGCGCTGGCAAGCTGCATCACTTCCAGCAGTTCGGCCGCACTCGCGCCATACCCCAAAGCGTTCTTCATGTGGATGCGCGTTCCCGGCGCGAACTGATGCGTCGCCGATACCGCCACCGCGATATACACGAACTCCTTGACCTTCGGCTCCAGCGCACCCGACAGCCACGGCGCCACCGAAAAATCGATGAAGGCCTTGAAGTACTCCGGATCGAGCGCGAGCAGTGTTTCCCACAGCGGATTCCAGTAGCCGCGCTTGGCCTCGAACTCCGCGCGCAAGGCGTCGCGGCGTGCGTCGCTGCGCTGGAGTTCGTCGGCCTGATGCGGATCGAGCGCCAGGCATTCGGCGAGGATCGGCACGCCCAGCGTGCATGCATGCACGGCCATCACGCTGACCAGTTGCAGCACTTCGACCAGTTCCTCCCGCGTCGCGCCGTGTTCGAGCGCCCGGCGCAGGTGTTCGCGGATACCGTCTTCGTGCAGATGCGTCATCGCCGCATTGAGCGCAAGACCGATCAGCGCCTTGGTCTTCGGTGCGAGCGGTCCGTGCCGAAGCGGCTTGCCCGCGAAGTCGAGCCACGCGTCGATGAACTCGGGCGCCGTCTCCGCGAGCGCATCGAGCGAGGCGTTCCAGGTCCCGCCCTGAGCGGCAAAATGCCTGATGCGGTCCTTGATGTGCATGTCTCCTCCAGGCTTGGCGGGCGTCTTGGCGCCCGATAACACCGGACGATCAGCGGCCGATGTTCGCGTAGCGCGCCTCTTCCGCGACGGCCTTGTCGAGACCCACGAACTTGTTGAAGTCCTCGAACGAGGTCAGGCGGTCCGCCACGGCATTGGTGGACCCTTCGCGCATGAAGATCTCCATCATTTCCTTGACGGCCTTGTGCATCGCGAACATGGGTTCGATCGGACACAGTGCGTAGTCGAAACCGATCTCGTGCACTTCCTTCAGCGACAGATACGGGCTCTTGCCCGAACGCGCCATGTTGAACAGGATCGGCTTGCCGAGCGGCTTGAGACGACGGATCAACTCGCGCATCTGATCGATGCTTTCCGGCGCATCGGCATACAGCCCGTCCGCGCCGATCGCGGCATACGATTCGAGCCGCTCGATGGCGTCGTTCAGACCCGTTACCGCGATCGCATCGGTGCGCGCGACGATAAAGAAATTCGGATCCGTGCGCGCGGCCAGCATCGCGGCGAGCTTCTGCTGCATCTCTTCCTTCGGCACCAGCTGCTTGCCGGCGAAGTGCCCGCACTTCTTCGGTACGGCCTGATCTTCCAGATGCAGCACCGATGCACCCGCTTCTTCCCACAGCTTGATGGTGCGCTGGCAATCGAGCACGCCGCCGTAACCGGTATCGGCATCGGCGAAGACCGGCACCTTGGTCACGCGGCAGATGCGGCGGATGTGATCGAACATTTCCGTCTGCGTGAGCTGGCCCACGTCGGGCTGCCCGGCGACGATGGCCGACGCCGCGAAGCCGCTCACATAGATGGCTTTCGCGCCGGCCTGTTCGGCCAGCATGGCGGTGACGGCGTCGTGTGCGCCGAGGCACACGAACGGCGGGGATTTGAGCAACTCGCGAAATTGGGCGGAACGGTTCAAGGTCTTCTCCCCTGCTTGCGTGAATGACGAGGTTTCATGATATCGATAACTCAGCCATTGAGGCAAGATGCGCGGGCAAGTTTTTGATATCGATATCACGCCAGGGTACATTTAATTTTCTCGTTAAATATCAATGCCTTGAATCCATAAAACGGGTTATATGAAACGGGTTCGAAGGGTATTCCCCTATTCCTCGAAGACACCGCTCGCTCGCGATAATGCATGCACAAAGCCGAACCCAAAGCGCCCGGCCGCCCTCAGGAGACAAGCCCATGTCCGACATCGAATCGCGAACCATGCGCCGGGTCACGCGCCGCTTCGTGCCCTTGCTCATCATCTGTTTCGTGATCTCGTTCCTCGATCGCGTCAACGTCGGTTTCGCCGCGCTGACCATGAGCGCGGATCTCAAGTTCTCTTCCACCGTGTTCGGCCTCGGCGCGGGACTGTTCTTCATCGGCTACTTCTTCTTCGAAGTACCGTCGAACCTCGCGCTCGAGCGCGTGGGCGCGCGCCGCTGGATCGCGCGCATCATGCTCACGTGGGGCATCCTGTCAGGAGCCACGGCGTTCATTACCGGGCCATGGAGCTACTACATCGTGCGCGTGCTGCTCGGTGCAGCCGAAGCGGGGTTCTTTCCTGGCGTGATCCTGTTCCTGACTTACTGGGTGCCGGAGCGTCATCGCGGCCGCGTAGTGGGCGTATTCATGGCCGCGATGCCGTTCGCCAGCGTGTTCGGCGCGCCGCTTTCAGGATGGCTGCTGAGCCACGACGGCGTCTTCGGCCTGAAGGGTTGGCAGTTGATGTTCATCGCCGAGGCGCTGCCCTCGCTCGTGCTCGCGGTCGTCGTGCTGAAAGTGCTGCGCGATTCCCCCGCGCAAGCCGAATGGCTCGCCGACGACGAACGCGCGTGGCTCAATGCCACGCTCGATGCGGAACGCCAGCGCAGCGTCGCGTTCAACGAACACGGCTTCTTCAACATCGTCAAACGGCCGCTCGTGCTGATGCTGGCGGCCGCGTACTTCGGCATTGTCGGCATCAACTTCGGCCTGAGTTTCTTCCTGCCGCAGATCGTGCGCGAGTTCCATCTGAGTCTGATGCAGGTGGGCATCGTCGCCGCGATTCCGTTTGCCGTCGGCGCGTTCGGCATGATGTGGTGGAGCCGGCGCTCGGACCGTCATGGCGAACGACGCTTCCATGTGTTGCTGCCGATGGCGCTCGGCATCGTCGGGCTGGTCGGCTCGACACTCGTCGCCGTGCCCGCGCTGAAGCTCGCCTTGCTGTGCCTCGCTTCGTTCGGCGTGTTCTCGGCGCTGCCGGTCTTCTGGGCGCTGCTGCCCGGCTTGCTCGGACCGGCGGTCGCGGCCATCGGCTTTGCGGCGATCAATTCGCTCGGCAATCTGTCGGGCTTCGCCGCGCCCTACGTCGTGGGCGTCATCAAGGACGCGACCGGCAGCACGGCGGGCGGATTGCAGGCCATCGGCGCGTATGGCGTGATCGCGTGGCTGATTCTTGCCGTGGTCAGCCGGCACTATCGCCAGGACGCGAACATGCAGGACGCCGCGCAGGCGCTTCGCGAGGCGCGCGGCTGACGCTTCCATCTTCCCATCGACCACTCAAACGGAAACCCGCTATGAATGCAGCGCAGGAAGGCACGATCGAAATCGACAACCGCGGCAGCGTCCGCATCCTCACGATGTGCAGGCCCGACAAAAACAATCGCGTCACGCAGGCCATGGCCGAACAGGCCGTGCGCGCGTTCGAGGCGGCGCGCATCGACAAGTCGGTGAGCGGTGTCGTGCTCACTGGCCACGGCGAGGTGTTCTGCACCGGCGGCGACTACATGAGCGCGGGCGGCACGAGCGAAGGACGGCTCGGCTTCGCGCGCGCGTTCAGCGACATGGAACGCGCGATGACGCGCGTCGGCAAGCCGCTAGTCTGCGCGAACAACGGCCCCACGCATGCGGGCGGCTTCAGCCTGCTCACCGCGTGCGATCTCGCGGTCACGCAAGAAGGCGCGACCTTCGGCCTGCCGGAAATCGCGCACGGGTTGTTTCCGTTTCTCGCGCTGGCCATCGTGAAAGACAGTCTGCCGAAGAAGGTGCTGTGGGACATGGTTTATCGCGCACGGCTGTTGAGCGCGGCGGAGGCGCAGCAGTTCCATCTCGTCAACGAGATCGTGCCGGCGGACACCGTGCTGGAGCGTGCTATCGAACTGGCGGGATGCACGGCGCAATGGAATCGCGATATCGTGAGCCTCGGCCGCGATCTCTACTACAACACGCGTTGCAGCAATCCGAACGAGGCGGTCGAGCAGTCGCGCTTCGCGTTGATCGCGGCGCTGAAGGCCATGGACGAGAGCGGGCTGGGTTAAACAGCGCGCTCAGGTACTGCCGCGCTGGATCACTTCGAAACCGACATCGACGCTCGACACCGCCAGCGTCACCCCCTTGGTCCGCGCGACGATCATGCTCGCGCTGCGCACGCCGATCTCATAGCGCGGAAACGCGACCGTGGTGATGGGCGGCACGATGTTCTGCATCAGCTCGTTGTCATCGGATGCGGCTACCGCGATGCGTCCAGGCACCGCGATCCCGCGCCGCTGGCATTCGAAGACGGCGCCGGCGGCGAGCACGTCGCCGGCGAAGAACACGGCCTGCACCGAAGGCTCCTGTTCGACAATGCGCGCCAGCGCGCGTGAACCGCTTTCGAGTCCCGGCTCCACTTCGAGCACGAGCCCCGGCGCAATGCCCGCCCCCGCGCGCTTGAGTTCCGCGAGAAAGCCGTTGCGCCGCTGACGCAGCCGGTCGCTGCCTGCCACCGCGAGACTCGCGAACGCAAAGCGCCGGTAGCCCAGGTCGAGCAGATGGCGCGCCATCGCCTTGCCCGCGGCATGATTCGAGTAGCTGACCACCATGTCGATGGGATCGCTGCTGAGATTGCCGGTTTCCACGCAGGGAATGCCGTTGTTACGCAACATGGTGACGGTGCGCGGCGTGTGCTTCGTGTTGTGCAGGATCACGCCGCAGACGCGCATCGCGATGTATTCGGCAACGAGCTTCTCTTCTTCTTCGAGATCGAGTCCGCTGTCGGAGATCATCAGATGCAGGCCGTTGCGCGTGAGCACTTCGGATATGCCCTTGATGGTTTCGGCATAGAGCGCGTTGCGCAGGCTCGGCACGACGAGCGCGACCACGGTGGAGCGATTGGACGACAGACTGCCCGCGATGCGGTTCGGCACATAGCCGCTCGCCTCGATGGCCGCGCGCACGCTCTCCAGCACGGGTGGCGACACGCTGCCCGGCGAGCGCATGGCGCGCGAAACGGTCATCGTCGATACGCCGGCGAGACGCGCGACGTCTTTCATCGAGGTCGCCTGAGTCGCTCCTTTTCTTCCCACCCTGATCTGGCTCCTGAGGCGGCGCGAGACAAGGTCATGTCCGCGCCTGAACCGGCCGCACTGTGCGCCGTGCGGCCATGTTACTGGATGACGATGCAGGCGGGAATCAGGTCTGCTGCGCGCACAGTTCGAGCGCATGCCGCCAGTCGGGCGCGGCAAGGCCGAAGATCGCCGCGAGCTTCGCGTTGGACAGGCACGAGTTCACCGGCCGGCGGGCCTTCACCGGATAGGCGCTGGCCGGAATCGGCGTCACGCGGGTCTGTTCCGTCTTGCCCCACACGCGCAGGATCTCGCCGGCGAACTCGCACCACGAGGTCCGCCCGCCGTTGGTCAGGTGATAGAGACCGCCGAGCGCATCGGCCGAGCCGGGCTGGGTGCGTTCCGCGTGCGCAATCTGGCTCAGCATGCCCGCGCTGAGTTCGGCGATGCTCCGGCTCCAGGTCGGGGCACCGAACTGGTCCGCGACGATCGTCAGTTCCGGTCGCTGCTCCGCCAGCCGCAGGATGGTACGCATGAAGTTCGCGCCGCGCGCGCCATAGACCCAGCTCGTGCGCAGGATCAGATGCCGGCAGCCGCTGGCCGCAATCGCCTGTTCGCCGGCGAGCTTGGTTGCGCCGTAAACGTTGAGCGGAGCGACAGCGTCGGTCTCCTCGTAAGGCGTGCCCTTCGTGCCGTCGAAGACGTAATCCGTCGAGTAATGTACAAGCCACGCATTCGCGCGGGCGCATTCCTCGGCGAGCAGCGCGGGCAAGGCTGCATTGAGATGATGCGCTTCGTCGCGTTCGTCTTCCGCGCGATCCACGGCCGTATAGGCAGCGGGATTCACGACGATAGCCGGCCGCATCTCGCGCATCACGTTGCGCACTCGGTCGAGATCGCGCAGGTCGAGCGCCTGGCGATCCAGCGCCACGACGCGCCCCAGACCCTGCAAGGTCCGCGCGAGTTCGTATCCGACCTGACCGTTCACGCCGGTCAGCAGAATCGTGCGCAGGAAGGGTGCGCTCATGCGTAGCACTCCGCGTCGGTGAGACGCTTGCCGTCGCGGTCTTTTGCGGCGAGGATCGGCTCGAAGTCGATGGGCCATTCGATGCCGATCATCTCGTCGTTCCAGACGAGGCTGCGCTCGTGTTCCGGATACCAGTAGTCGGTGGTCTTGTAGAGAAACTGGGCCGACTCCGACAGCACCACGAAGCCATGTGCAAAGCCCGGCGGCACCCACAATTGCCGATGGTTCGCTTCCGAGAGCGTCACGCCCACCCATTTGCCGAAGTTCGGCGAATGCTTGCGGATATCGACGGCGACATCGAACACCTCGCCTTCCACCACGCGAACGAGCTTGCCCTGCGCATGCTCGATCTGATAATGCAGGCCGCGCAACACGCCGCGGGCCGAGCGCGAGTGATTGTCCTGCACGAACTCGACGCCGGGCGCCACGAGTTCGCTGAATTCGCGGGCGTTGAAACTTTCGTAGAAGAAGCCGCGTGCGTCACCGAAGACCTTCGGTTCGATGATCCTGACTTCGGGCAACGCCGTGGCGGTTACGCTGATGGCCATGCGAATGGGTCCTTCGGTAGATTGAGCAGAGCGTGTCCGTACGCGTTCTTTGCGAGCGGCCGGGCGAGCGCGAGCAAGGTTTCTTCCTCGATCCAGCGGCGGAAGGCGATCTCCTCCCGGACATGCAACGAGCGCCTGACGCTTCTGCAACGTGACGGCTTCGATCAGCGAATCATGCGTGGCGGTGTCGAGCCAGGCCGAAGCGCCATGCCATGCACGCCTCAAGCTTTTCGCCTTGCGAAGTACCGGTCTGGCGCGCGGGTTCGTATGTTACCGCGCACCGTGCGACGGACGCTTGCCCTGGCCCGCGCGGCATCAGTTCGCGGGAATCCGCACGTGTCCGTTGTCGAGCAGGAACGTGACGTCGCATGGGGGCGCTTCCGGTCCGGACGCGAGCCTGAAGGTCTTGCCATGATTCACGAATACGGTATAGGCCATGCCGAAGCCCGAGAACCACCATTCCGGTGGAATATCCCAGGTCTTCACACCTGACGTATTGACCGTTGCCTGGCTCGGACGGAAGCAATACACGGAGACTTCCGGATGAGCGCGATCATAGTTGCGCAGCGTTTCGATGTCGGCACGCACGCCCGCGCCATAAGGCTCGCGGCTGAAATAGGCGATCGGGCCGCGAAATGCCGCGCCGAAGACGAACAACAACGCCGCCACCGCGATCCAGCGCGCCAGATTCACGCGCCGCGCCGGCAGCGACTCGTGCAGCGCGCACAGGGCGGCCATCAGGAAGAACAGTTGCGCGAGATCGCCGTACTGTTCGTAGCGCTGGTGGACCAGGAACGCGAAGGGCAGGAAGAACGCGAGGGAGGCAAGAAACAGCCATGCCGTGAACAGCCTGCCCTTGGCCCATGAAAACGCCGCGCCGGCCACCACCGCGATCGACCACACGACCCGCGACGCGTTGCCGTAGAAATAGTAGGCGGCGTTCTCCCAAAAAACCGAAGGCTTGTACGACGTGCCATACGCGCCCGACTGCTGTGCCTTGAGCTTGAGATAGAAGATGACGAACAAGACGATGCCGGCCAGGGGCACCACATAGTTGCGCCAGTCCCGGCGGTGCCGGGCATCCGCGACCAGCATCCAGATGGGCAGACTGACCGCCATGCACATGAAGATGTTCGACATGTAGCCGAGCGTCAGGACGATCAGCAGCGCGAGGAGGGTGCCGAAGCGGGTGCGGCCATCAGCGGATGGCGCACGGCTCACGAAGAGATAGACAAACAGCACCACAAACAGATGGCCGATCAGATGCTGCGAGTTCGACAGCCACACGTAGGCCGCGGCGGTCGCGGGCAGCGCATAGTAGAACAGGCCCGCCACGACACCCGCGAAGCGATCATGGCCGCGCGAGACGATCAGCCCGGCCAGCACGCTCGTCACGCCAATGCAGAAGAGATTGAAGAGATAGAAATACTGCGCGTCGAGCGCGAACAGCTGCTGGCCGTAGTGCCAGTAGACGTTGCGGGTGACGAAGCGGCCGAAGTTGGTGAAGTCCCACAGCTGTGGGAGTTTGACCTCCGCCGCATAATGTTCGATGAAGCCAAAGTCGTCCTGGAAGAACCAGGCAGAGTGCGCGTACGACAGATAAAAGCCTGTCATGAGGAAAGCAACGAACGCGACGCCGATGATCATGGGCAAGGTGGCGCGCCCTTCTCCCGAGGCTGTGCGGGACCAGACCTGCATGTTTGAAACTCCGTTCTGATGGCCGGCGCGTCAGCGCGCGCCGGATAGTCGCAGGCGGGCGCCGGCCCCGGACCCGGGTTGGCTCAACGCCCGAATGACATGGATCAAGTGCGAAGCCGACGCACGCAGCGCTGGCCTTCGGCAGGTTGCGGCGGGGTGCGGCGGGTTGCACAGGCGGGCGAGCCGCTTCGAATCCGTGCAGTGCGCGATGCAGACCGCGGCTGCCTAGACCGTGGCACGCTCGCGTGACTTGTGCGGCATCCACGAGGCCTCACTTGGCCTCATGGACAGTCTTGTTCGTCGCGAGCAAGCGAGCATCCGCTCCTCGCCCTGCGTGTTGAAGGATGCGGAGAGACAGTGCGGCACGAACGCGTCTTCCGCGCGGGCGACGCATGACCCCGGCGATTCTACCAGCCGGCAATGGTCGTCGTGTCCACGGAAGCCGATGCCGTAGTCCTTGCTGACTGGCCCTCAACGCCAGTCTGGGCTGCGCGGCAGCATCGCGCAGCAGGACGCGGCCATGCTCAGTTCCAACCATTCGCCCAAGCAGGGCGCCGTCAGCGATGCCGTAACAGTGCGTCGTCAGGCGCTTCTCGTTGCCGATAGGTTGGTCACCAACCGGATGATCACGATCTCCGGAGGGTGGCGCAGATGATGGGTGAGCCGCCGTGTCCCGCCCACCCGCACCAAACCATGCGGATACGTCTGCGGTGCGCCTACGCGCCGAAATACTGCTTGAGGACATCGACGATACGTCCCGACGCCAGCCCGTCGCCATAAGGCGACACGCCGCGCGCCATGCGCTTGTACTCGGCCGGGTCGTCGAGCAGACGCTGCACGCTCGATACGATCTCGTCATGGTCCGTACCCACGAGCTTCACCACTTCATGCTCGACCGCTTCGGGACGCTCGGTCTCGCGGCGCATGACCAGCACCGGCTTGCCCAGCGCGGGCGCTTCCTCCTGCACGCCGCCCGAATCGGTCAGGATCAGGTAGGCCTGCTTCATCGCCGCGACGAACGGCAGGTAGGCCAAAGGCTCGCACAGCGTGATGCGCGGATGCCCGCCCAGGTGTTCGTACGCCGGATCGCGCACGTTGGGATTCGGATGCACCGGATAGAGGATGTGCGTGTCCTCGTTGGCGTCCGCGACCGCCTTGATCGCGCGCAGGATGTTGCGAAACCCTTCACCGAAATTCTCGCGGCGATGCGACGTCACCAAAATCAGGCGACGCTCGCCCTGATAAGGCGCCTCGCCGTCGCAGCGGCTGGCCACGTCGAGCAGTGCGTCGATCACGGTGTTGCCGGTCACGAAGATCGAGGCATCGTCCACGCCCTCTCGCAACAGGTTCTGGCGCGAGCTTTGCGTCGGCGCGAAATGCCAGCGCGCCAGCCGGCTCGCGACGACGCGGTTCATTTCTTCGGGAAACGGATTGTCGAGGTCGCCGGTGCGCAGCCCCGCTTCGACGTGGCCGAACGGAATGCGCCGGTAGAAGCACGCGAGCGCGGCCGTCAGCACGGTCGTGGTGTCGCCCTGAGCGAGCAGGACATCGGGTTTCTCCACGTCGAGAACCTGGTCGAGCCGCGTGATGAGCCGCGAAGTCAGTTCGGGCAGCGACTGGTTGGGCTGCATGATGTCGAGGTCCACATCCGCGTGAATCTTGAACAGGTCGAGCACCTGGTCCAGCATGCCGCGATGCTGGGCGGTGGCGAGCACGCGGCATTCCGCCCAGTCTTCCTTCTGCAGCCGCCCGATCAGCGGCGCCATCTTGACGGCTTCGGGACGCGTCCCGACAGTGACTAAGATCTTGCGTTTGTTCACGACGATTCCGAAAAAAGAGCTTGGTGATGAGTGGGATTGAGGACTGGAGTGGGTTCGGGAAACCTTCGCGTGCTTTGCGCGTTCTGCGCTTTATGGAAACAGGTGAGGCACAGTCGCGCGAAGATGATGATCCCCACACTATACGAGCCAACGCCCGTGAAATCCGACAGGCCGCTCTTCACCAGCACGACCCGCGTCTGCTCGACGATGAACGTCAGCGCATTTCGTGAGAGATTATCCAGCGAATAGAAAATGGGCGAAAGAAGCATTGGCGTCGACGGAAGAAGATTCGTCACATAAAGGCAGACCAAGATGCTGCGGGTGGCCTTGTTGAGCGGCATGCGGACCGTGATGCTGCGGGTGAGATTGTCGAGCGGTGCGCTAACCGAGATGCTGATGATGGGCTTGTCGAGCGGTGCGCAGACCGAGATGCCGCCGAAGGGCTTGTCGAGCGGCGCGCAGACCGAGATGCTGCTGGTGAGATTGTCGAGCGGCACGCCAACCGAGATGCCGCTGATGGGCTTGTCGAGCGGCGCGCAGACCGAGATGCCGCTGAAGGGCTTGTCGAGCGGCGCGCTAACCGAGATGCCGCTGGGCTTGTCAAGCGGCCATCGGCCATCGACCGCCGACCGCTTCCGCGCGTCCCGTTGAAGACCGGATCCGGCATGCACGCCGCTAGGGCGACTCTTCCGCGTCCCACTCGGCGAGCACGGCAGCGGGGATAGCCTTCACAGCTTCCCCGTAGCGCTTGCCGACGAACCGTTCCGCGCGGCGCAACAACACGGGGATCGGACTGCTGGGCTCATGCGCTTCGAACCAGTGGCGGGCATCGCGAATGGCGTGCATCGCTGCGTCGCGTCCCGCCAATGTGCTTTCGTTGTGCGGGTCGTCGGGTGGCGTGGCGGGCTTTGCCGGGTTTGACGCCTGCGCGGCCTTCTTGGGTTCGTCGGGCTCCTTGAGTTCGTCGGCCTCCATCCCTGCCCGCTCAACCGGCCCCTCGCCGACCACCCGTTCAAGCGCACGCTTCAAGGGCGCCAGATCGGCTGCGAACGCGGCCAGCTGCTCGCGGTTCCATGCATCGATGAGGCCGAGGCTGTGCAGCGCCAGATCGAAACCGGCCAGCACGTCGGGCTGCCGGATGCGCAGATCGCGCAGTTGCTGCGTCACGGATTGCGCCGACAACGCGTCGCTCGGTCTCGGCTGCGCAAAGGCGCGCTCGACGTCGCGTACCTGCAAACGCGCCACCGACGAGCGCACGAACGCGATATCCCGCACATCGGCAAGCAGAGCGTTCGTATCGGTCAGCGTTTGCAACGCGTTCATGCGGATCTCCAGCGCGGCGTCCCGGTCTTCATCCACCCCCGTTTGCGGATGAATCGTCTCGCCATAAGATGTCAGCCACGCCGACAGCACGCCGAGTCCTTCCGCGAGCCCCCGCGCGCCCGCCAGCCGCGTGCGGCAACGCGTGAACAGGACCGCCAGACGGACATCCTTGCTGCGCCGCATGAGCCGGCGGCAATCGCGTTCGATCTCGCTCCAGTTGACCGGCTCCGCCGTGCCGACGAAGTCGCCGTATTGGGCATCGGCGCGCGCGACGGCCTGAGCGAACAGCACCACGCACTCGGGGTCGTATTCGAGGTCCACGCCGCACGGTGCGGCGGGGTCGAGCGGCGTCATCCAGTCGTCTTGCGCGTCCGGTGGCGACGTCGATCCGGGCTTCTTGCTCATGATGTTCTCCTGATCGGCGAACCGCTCGGCGCTGCCCCGCCGTGCATGCCCGCGACGCTCGGCTCGACCTGCCCCGCGTAGTCTTCGGGATCGAAGCGCATTCCGGTGACGGGCTCGCCGTCGGGCGAAGAATTGAGCCAGCCCGACCAACCCAGTTGCTCGTTGCTGCCGATTCGCGCGCAAGGCGCACTGTCCGCCCTGATACGCAGCACGAGTTCCCACTGGAACTCCCGGCCCACGAAGCTGCGCACGATATCGACGAGTTCCGGCAAGGCCGCGCCCTGCGGCGTGAAGCGCAAGTATTCGTCGATTCCCACCGGCCCGATCACGATCCGGAAGCGGAATTGCCGGTCTGGCGCCTGTTCGCCGAGCATGGCGCCGTCACCCATCACCGACGCCGGGCTCGGCAAGCCCAGCCGGGTCTGTTCCTCGCGTTCGACCTTGACCCAGTGGAACACGTATTCGTCGAGACTCACCGGCACGCCGAAGTAATGTTCGAGCGTCATGCGCAGGCCGTCGGGATTGCGTGCCTCGCGCACCAGATTGGCGGAAGCGGCCAGATGCGCATGCGCGGGCCAGCGTCGCCCGGCGATCTCGCCGCGCTCCTGCCCGGTCAGGCACGCCACATAAAACGAAAAGGCTTCGTCGTCCGCGCGGTCCAGTCCGGCCGCTGCCTGCGCCTTGCTCCATGCGCGGTACAGCAGCGTCAGATAGCGATGATGAAAAATATCGAGGAAGCGGCTCAGGGTCGAGTCGCGCCGGGCTTCCTCGCGTTCGCGCGCGATCTCGGTGACATGAATGGGCAACGGCCCGTTCGGCCCCAGCATGCCGAGTCCGAACAGGCGCAGATGCAAACGGCCGTCAATTTCACCGACGCTCGCAATCTCGCGCGGTGCGAATGCCAGGCTAGGCTGCTGTCCGAGCCGGAACGGTTCGGCGCCCGGACGCGCTGCGGTGCCGACCGGATGAATGCGCGTGTCCGCGCTGATCCGGCGCACGAGCGCGAGAAAACCGAAGCGCCAAGGCTCGTTCTGAAGGCGTTCGAGCAGCGCCGCCGACAGGGCCGATTCGCGCAACAGCATCGTGGACGGCCTGCGCTCCATCACGCCACCCCGCGTGTGCCCATGCGGACCGGCCAGCGCATGATGCGGTCGCGCTGCATCGACACCAGTTCCGTTTGCGTGAACGAGTTGATGGACACGTGACGCGCGAGGTAATGCTCGAGGATCAGGCCGAACAGATAAGGACTGGCGCCGGAAAAGCCGCTTTCGTCCACCGTCAGCCGGCATTCGATGCCGCGTCCGAACACAAGCGGCCCATTGCCGGGCAGCTTGCGCGTGACGGCGTTCGTCTTCACGCCGATGAGACTCTCCACCTGCCGGTGCTGTTCGACGTCGTGACTGCCCAGAAAGAGCCTGAGCATGTCGCGCAGGCCTTGTCCTCCGGGCCGGTGATCGAGCGCCTCGAGCGGCAGATAGTTGAAGTTCAACTGGCGGATCAGCCGCCAGGCGATCTCGCCTTCCGCGCAGGGCGGACGCGGCGCGCTCGGCCGCCGGATCAGGCCGATGCTGTCGACCGGCGCACTGCTCTCCTCGAGCGGCGCGAAGTCGTCCACGCCATTGCGCGGCACGAGCAGGGGCAAGTCGCGGTTGGTCAGCCAGGCATCGGCTTCGAGCAGCCTCAGGTTTTCGTGATACGGCGCCTCGTGCTGATCCACGAGCGCAACGAAGGTCTCGCTGCCGATATAGGACGTGCGCGTGCCATAGCGCCGGGTCTTGTCCGACAACAGACGCCGTTCGCGGCGCACGGAGAAATACCGTCCGTGATTGCCTTCGTCGTGGTTGAGCGTCTGATAGAGCGCGCGAAATTCGAGCCGCTTCGAAGACGCCGACTGACGCCCATACACACGCTCGACCGAATGGATCTCGTAGTCGAGCGGGGCCAGGCGCTTCGGCACCAGGTGGATTTCGGTGTCGGCGGCCGAGACGTCGATGCGGTCCAGCCTGTCTGGAAACAGATTGACGACTGGCGTGCAGAAGAGCGCGAAGCGCGCCGCGTCGACGAGATTGTCCAGCTGGCCGGACACGCGGTCGAGCAGCACGACGATTTCGGCTTCCTGCCCGCGAGTCCGGGCGAGCCCTTCTCTCAGGCCGGTGAGCGTGAAGAACAGAAAGCGGCTGGGGCACGCGAAGTATTCGTGCAGCAGGTTATGGCCATGAAATTTCGACCACGTGAGCGGCAGCAGTCCCTGATCGAGCCCAAGTCCCTCGTGCGCCACGGCGTTCGTCTGGACCGCGGCGAATGGCTGGCTCGCGTCGCCGAAGTGGCCCGGCTCGCCGACGATCGACACGATGCCTGCCGCATGCACGAGTTCGAACAGGTGCGACGCCACGGTTTCGTCGCCCGCCAGGTAGACCGGCAGGCGGTCCAGCTTCGTCAGCATGGCAATGTTCGACTTGTCCGTGGTGCGGATGCGCAGACGCAGCGCGCCGCGAATCTGCGCCTGCCCGGGCACGTACCGGTCGAGCCGCGGGATATCGGGCGGAACGCCGGTCAGCCGCGCGTCCACGATCTCCAGCGGATACAGGACCACGTCCTGGCTCGTGCGGAACGTACAGCACGTGGTTTCTCCATCGGCCTTGCGGGTCTTCAGCGTCGTGCCGCGGGGCAACACGGGTCCGTCGTTCAGATTGCCAGCGCTACCCGACGGATGGATCTGCACGACGGCCATCGAAGGCGTCGGCGACACGTAGTTCGGGTAGATGACCTCGAGCAGGCGCTGGGTGAAGCGTGGAAACTCCGCGTCGAGCTTGAGGCGCATGCGCGCGGACATGAAGCAGAAGGACTCGATCAGGCGTTCCACGTAGGGATCGGTCATTTCGCCGGATTGCAGTCCCAGACGCCGCGCGATCTTCGGATGAGCCTGCGCGAATTCCCCTGCGCTCTCGCGCAAATAGATCAGTTCCTGGTTGTAGTAATCGAGGAGTCGCGGGTCCATGCGGCGTTCGGTATCGGTTCGGCGGTTCGGTTCGGTTCGGTTCGGTTCGGCGGTTCGGTTCGGTTCGGTTCGGTTCGGTTTTGGAGCAGTCTCAGGTTTGCTTCGAGGAGGCCAGCAGGCGGCTCGACTCGAGGCAAAGCGAGCTTTGCACCATGAATTCGAGCGGATACGGCTCGGCCTGCACCAGACCGTGAATCTCGAAGGCCACTTCGCCATGCCGTGCCAGGCGCTCGCCCTGCACACGCGGCACGATCCGCAGCGACTCGGGTAGCAGGCGCGGTTCGAAGCGCACGATGGCCACCCTGACGGCTTTCTCGATGTGCGCCCACTGACGCGACGCGACGAAGGCGCCCGCCAGCGGCGGCACGCCGAAATTGACCGTCGAGGCCGCGACATGCGCGTAGCGCACGGCGTCGATCAGCGCCCCGGGACTGGTCGCGTTCAGCAGATAGGCCAAGTCGCGCTGGATGATGTCGCGGAGTTGCGCGCGAGTCACTGTGTACTCGCCAGGCGTTTCCGCCTGACGCTGCGGGGCGTCGTCGCGCAGGCGATCGATCAGCGTAGGCAGCAGATGGCTTTCGGCGCGACGTGGCGGCCTGGCTTCGCTCATGCCGGCTGCTCGCAACTCAGGTCCGGCGTACGCGCGCCGGAGTCGCTGACGGTGCAGGCGGCGTTCCGTTCGGTCACGGCGTGAAGGTCGGGCAACCAGCTGTCGAGGGCGAGTGCATGATGCTCGCGACGCGCAAGCGCGGGCGGCGCCGTAAACCTGCGGGGCGGCGCATGCGCATGGCTGGCGTGATGGGCGTCACCGCCGTGATCGCCGTGATCGCCGTTATGCTCGGCCGGCGCGAAGAGCCGCAAGATTTCCGGCGTGGGCGGAATGCTCATGTCCACGTCGCCTGGCGCAAGCGTGTCGTTCAGCGGGCCGAAAGCTTCTTCGACGCGCTGTGCCTCACCCAGGAACGCACTGATCGATTCCGTGTCAATCTCTTCACCGGCGCTGCCGCTTTCGGATGACGCGGCCTCCTGATGCCCGGGATCGGACACTGCCACCGCCGCCTCCCACGCGCCACCGGCCTGACCGCGCGCTGAATGAAGTGCCTCGTAATAACCCGTGTGCAAGGCGGCGATCAGGGCGTTTGCTTCGGAACTCGCGGAAAGCGTGGACCTTGCGGATGCTGCCTTCCGCGCCGCGTCGAGATCGCCGTCCTTGCGAACCGGAACGAAAGCGCGCGTGTCGACACCTGGTTGCACCCCGTCCATCCACGCACCACCTCCCGATTCCGAGCGGCCGAGTGAAGGCGACGGCGCGGCGGATAACGTGGGCTCCACGCATTCGCGCATGGAAGAGCGACGCCTGAAGCGTAATTCAAACCGCATTCGATAACCCTCCGCGCGCTCACCGCCGGGGTGGCGCGCCTTGATGCCCGCAGAAATATCCGCAGGTTAAAACTAGCCTGAACAGTCTTTTAATTCAGCCTGCTCCCGATTAAGAGAATTAGCGCACGAATCGAATATGTCTGTCCAGACCTCAAAACCTCGATTCAGCTTAATCGGAATATTCGGCATCGCTTGATTGTGATTTTTTGTACCATCTACCATTCGGAAAATCCTCAAATTAGGATTTTACTCAATCGGCATTTGCTGCTCGCGCTGACAAGAGGCCGCTGCGGCCGGCATGGCAATATATGAATATCACATTGATTTTAAATATTAAATTAGTCGATTTAACGGCCCCACAAGCTAATACGCTGCTTTCTGTCATCCGAATAATTGGGATAAGGTGAGCCATAAGGCCGGCTTGACGTTTACAGAATCGAAATTCATGATTGGCTTCATAACATCGACTCCGAACCAGAAGACAAGGATTGCACCGGCACCTGTCTTTATTCGGACTGGAAATAAAACATAAACTCAACTTACGCCCTGAACGAACATTCACGGGCGTGAATCAGGCGCGCGTACGAAAATGATTTCTCGCCAGACGTTATTCGGAAAACTGGGTGTGACGCTGTTTCGCGGCATTGAGTCCGCGACCACGTTCTGCAAGTTGCGCGGAAATCCTTATGTGGAACTGGCGCACTGGATTCATCAACTGCTTCAACTGACCGACAGCGACCTGCATCGGATCGTCCGGCATGCCGGCATCGAGTACGAGACGCTGGAACAGGACCTGGTGCGCACACTGCGCTCACTTCCGGCGGGTGCGAGTTCCATCAGCGATTTCTCACACCCGGTCGAGATGGCGATCGAACGCGCCTGGGTGATCGCGACGCTCGGGCGCAAGGAGCAGCGCATTCGTGGCGCGTGGCTGCTGGCGGCGCTTGCGGGCACGCCGGAATTACGGCGGGAGCTGCTGGCGGTATCACGGGAGTTCATGCGTCTTCCCTCCGAGAACCTCGACGAAACCTTTGCCTCATGGGCTGCCGGCTCGCCTGAGGCCGCCGACCCGCCCTACGACGGCAGCGCTTTCAATCCAGCCCTGCCGGGCGAGGCGTCACAAGCCGTGAGCGCAACCCCTGAAGGCGCGCTCGGACAGTATTGCACTGACCTCACCGCGCTTGCGCGCAGCGGCGAAATCGACGCCATCAGCGGCCGAGACCAGGAAATCCGCACACTGACGGACGTCCTGTTGCGCCGGCGTCAGAATCATCCGTTGCTGACCGGCGAGGCTGGCGTCGGCAAGACCGCCGTGGTCGAAGGATTCGCGCTGTCCATCGCAAGCGGCAACGTGCCAGGCGTGCTGGCCGATGTCCGCCTGCTGTCGCTCGATGTGGGCGCGCTGCTGGCGGGCGCCAGCATGAAGGGAGAATTCGAGGCCCGCCTCAAGGGCGTGCTCGAAGCAGCAAGAAAATCGCCCGTGCCGGTCATCCTGTTCGTCGACGAGATTCATACGCTGGTCGGCGCGGGTGGCCAGGCCGGCACCGGCGACGCGGCCAACCTGCTCAAGCCCGCCTTGGCGCGCGGTGCGGTGCGGATCATCGGCGCGACGACCTGGGCGGAATACAAGCGTCATATTGAAAAAGACCCGGCGCTCACACGGCGCTTCCAGGTCCTGCAGGTCGGCGAACCGCAGGAAGCCGCGGCAATCGAGATGGTGCGCGGGCTTGCCGGGATGTTCGCGCGTCATCATCGCGTGATCGTGCGCGACGAAGCGATCCGCGCGTCGGTCCGACTCTCGCACCGGTATATCCCGTCACGCCAGTTGCCCGACAAGGCGATCAGCCTGCTCGATACCGCCTGCGCGCGCGTTGCGCTCTCACAGCAAGCGCCGCCGCGTGAACTCCTGCAACTGACTGAGCGCTTGCAGGCCGCACGAATCGAACTCGAGCTCCTCGAACAAGAGGCGCGTATCGGCCTGGAGTCGGGGCGCGCCATGCAAGAGGCACGCGCGCGCATCGATACCTTGCTGGCCGAGCAACGCGCGCTCGAAGCGTACTGGCAGGCGCAGTCCGCCGCGGCGGAAGCGCTCGTCAGTGCCCGCGAAGCGGCGTTGACGCCGGTCCCCGACGCGGCTTCGGCCGAACGCCGTCCCACGCCCGCCGAACTTCGCCAGCTCGAACAGGGCCTGCACGAACTGCAAGGCGAAACGCCGCTCGTGTTTCCGGAGGTGAACGAGGCAATCGTGGCAGCGGTCGTTTCGGACTGGACCGGCATTCCCGTGGGCCGCATGGTCACCGACGAAATCATGGCCATCCGCGCGCTGTCCGGCACGCTGGCGGCGCGCGTGATCGGTCAGTGTGCATCGCTCGCCCTCATCGGCGAACGCATCCAGACCGCGCGCGCCGGGCTTGCCGATCCCCACAAGCCGGTGGGCGTGTTCCTGCTCGCCGGGCCATCCGGCGTCGGCAAGACGGAAACTGCGCTGGCGCTGGCCGAAGCGCTGTACGGCGGTGAGCAGAATCTCATCACCATCAACATGAGCGAGTATCAGGAAGGGCACAGCGTCTCCGGCCTCAAGGGCGCGCCACCGGGGTACGTCGGTTCCGGCGAGGGCGGCGTGCTCACGGAGGCGGTGCGGCGCCGTCCCTACGCGGTGCTATTGCTCGACGAGATCGAGAAGGCGCATCGCGACGTGCACGAGATGTTCTTCCAGGTGTTCGACAAGGGCTACATGGAAGACGCGGACGGGCGTCATATCGACTTCCGCAACACCACCATTCTGCTCACGACCAATGCCGGCGCGGAACGCATCGCGAGCCTGTGCGCCGACCCCGCGCATGCGCCCGATCAGGACACATTGCAGACGGCGCTCACCCCCGAACTGCTGAAGACCTTCCCGCCCGCATTCCTCGGCCGCGTGACCGTCGTGCCTTACCGGCCGCTCGCGCAAGCGTCGCTTGCCGTCATCGTGCGGCTGCATCTGAATCGCGTCGTATGCCGCATGGCGGAAGGCCACGGCATCTCGCTCGTCTGCAGCGAACGCCTGACGGACTACATCGTCAGCCGCTGTCTCGTGCAGGAAACCGGTGCGCGCGTGCTTATCGGCTTCATTGAAAAACACGTGCTGCCACGTCTGTCCGGGCTGTGGCTCGACGCGATGTCAGCGCAGCGACCGATCACGCGAATCGACGTCGACGTCGGCGATCCGCTGCTCGACCCTTCCGAGGCCATCGTCTTCGCGCTCACCGCGCCGTCGCAGGTTGCGGACGTCGCGTACACCGCTTAGCGCTCAACGTTATCCAACCATTCCACCGCTCTTTAGATCACGGAGGCACGTATGTCGCAGGCCAATAATTCCCAGAAGTTCATCGCGCGCAATCGCCCGCCACGCGTACAGATCGAATACGACGTCGAGCTTTACGGGTCCGAGAAGAAGGTTGAACTGCCCTTCGTCATGGGCGTGCTCGCGGACCTCTCCGGCAAGCCGGTCGAACCGCTGCCGGCCGTGGCGGACCGGCGTCTCCTGGAAATCGATATCGACAACTTCGACGAGCGCATGAAGGCCATCAAGCCGCGTGTGGCGTTCCCCGTGCACAACACGCTTACGGGCGAGGGCCAGTTGATGGTGGACATGACCTTCGAAAGCATCGAGGACTTCTCGCCTGCTGCGGTCGCGAGCAAGGTGGACGCACTGAGCCAGTTGCTCGAGGCACGCACTCAGCTTGCCAACCTGCAAACCTACATGGACGGCAAATCCGGCGCGGAAGCACTCGTCAACGCGCTTCTGCGCGACCCGGCGCTGCTCAAGTCCCTCACGGCCGCGCCGAAGCCGGCCGCCGACAGCGCGCCGGACGCCATTGAAGCCACGCTGAACTGATCCGCCGCCGGATGAATCGCGCGCACGCGCGGCTCCGGCACACCGAACCCGACCGAGACACGACAGAGACCCGTCATGACAGTCAACCAGGTCCAGGCGAGCGCAGCCGCCCCGACAGCCCCGTTCGCCCACAGCGACATTTCCGCCCTGCTGAATCACGAGTTCCGCCCCAAGACGGCGGCCGCGCGCGAGGCGGTGGAACAGGCCGTGCAGACGCTGGCCGAGCAGGCCTTGCAGCAGACGCTCACCATCAGCGACGACGCTTACAAGAGCATTGAAGCCATCATCGCGCAGATCGACCGCAAGCTTTCCGAGCAGATCAACCTGATCCTGCATCACGCCGATTTTCAGCAACTGGAATCGGCCTGGCGCGGGCTGCATCATCTGGTGTCGAACACCGAGACGGACGAGCGCCTCAAGATCCGCTTCATGGATGTGTCCAAGAACGACCTGCGTCGCACGATGAAGCGCTACAAGGGGCTTGCGTGGGACCAGAGCCCGCTGTTCAAGCAGATCTACGAGGAGGAGTACGGGCAACTGGGTGGCCAGCCGTATGGCTGTCTCGTCGCCGACTACTACTTCGACCATACACCGCCCGACGTGGACCTCCTCGGGTCGATCGCCAAGGTCGCCGCGGCCGCGCACACGCCCTTCATCTCGGGTGCTTCGCCCGCTGTCCTGCAGATGGAATCGTGGCAGGAACTCGCCAACCCGCGCGACCTGTCCCGGATCTTCGCGCAGAACCTCGAATACGCGCCGTGGAACTCGTTGCGCACCACCGAGGATGCGCGCTATGTGGGCCTGGCCATGCCGCGCTTCCTCGCGCGCCTGCCCTATGGCGCCAAGAGCAATCCGGTCGACGAATTCGATTTCGAAGAGGAAACCGACGGTGCGGATCATCAACGCTTCGCCTGGGCCAACGCCGCCTATGCGATGGGCGTGAACATCAACCGCTCCTTCAAGCTGTATGGCTGGTGTTCGCTGATTCGCGGCGTCGAGTCGGGCGGCACGGTGGACAGCCTGCCCTGCCATACCTTCCCGACCGACGACGGCGGCGTCGACATGAAATGCCCGACCGAGATCGCCATTTCCGACCGTCGCGAAGCAGAACTCTCGAAGAATGGCCTGATCCCGCTGATCCACCGCAAGAACACCGACCACGCCACGTTCATTGGCGCCCAATCGCTGCAAAAGCCGGCGGAGTATCACGACCCGGACGCCACCGCGAACGCGAATCTCTCGGCCCGTCTGCCGTATCTGTTTGCGTGTTCGCGTTTCGCGCATTACCTGAAGTGCATCGTGCGCGACAAGATCGGCTCGTTCCGCGAACGCGAGGAAATGCAGCAGTGGCTGAACGGCTGGATCATGAATTACGTCGACGCCGACCCCGCCAACTCCTCGCAGGACACGAAGGCCAGCCGTCCGCTCGCGGCTGCCGAGGTCGTCGTCGAGGATCTCGAGGACAACCCGGGCTACTACCAGGCGAAGTTCTTCCTGCGTCCGCATTTCCAGCTCGAGGGACTGACGGTATCGCTGAGGCTCGTCGCCCGTCTGCCTTCCGTGAAGGAAACCGCCTGAATCAGTCTGGAGAAACCGTCATGCCCTGGACCTATACCCGCACCACCGGCACGCTCAGTGACCCGGACGGCAACATCGTCGCCCGAAACGGCTACTCCGGCGCAGGAGACGGGCGCAACAACCCCGTCATGGAAAACATCCGAAACGTGGGCCCGATTCCGCGAGGCAGTTATCGGATCGGCAATGCGCGTCATTCGGTACGCACAGGCGCCGTCTCGATGGACCTCACGCCAGAAGTCGGCACCACGACCTTCGGACGATCCGCCTTCATGATTCACGGCGACAACCTGGAACACACGGCATCCACCGGATGCGTGATTCTCGGGCGGCCCGTGCGCGAACAGATCAACCGGAGCGCAGACAGAGGATTGATCGTCCAATGATGCGATTCCTGTTGCTCAAACTCAGACTGCCTGCGTCTTTCGCTTGCGTGCTGCTTGCCTCCGCATGCGCCAGCGCTCAGGTTGCGCCGGACGCTGCGCGCATCGCCGGGGAGATCGAGACGCAAGGCGCCCGACCGGCCGTGGCCTCGCTCGACCGCGACGGTCAGTTCGATGCGGTGCTCGACAGCATCGCCACCGGCAACGCGGCCTGGGTCGAACTCGCGCCCCGGCTCGCGCAGGGCACAGACGCGAGCGCTTCCATCGGCCTGACCATCGCGCTTGCCACGGCGCTGCCGAAGAATCCTGCGGCCGTCCTGCGCGTGCTCGACGACGGGCCGGTAATCGGCACTTCCGCCGTGTGCGGCGCGCCGTTCATCGAGCCGGCGCCGGGCGAGGTGAAGGCCTATCTGGACCGCACGATTCCAGCGGTATCGGACGTGCCGGAAGGCGATGCGGTCCGGCGCGCCCCCTGCCTGGACCGACTCGCGTACATACAGCGGCTGCTCGAAACGAGCCCGACGCAGCTTCAATAACCCTTTCCAACCTCAAGGAACAGAGAACCATGGCACAAGACATCTTCATCAAGATCAACGGTATCGACGGCGAGTCCCAGGATGCCGCGCACAAGAGCGAAATCGAAGTGGCGAGCTGGGGCTGGCGCGTCTCGCAGGATTCGATGATGCATGCAGGCAGTGGCGGCGGCGCGGGCAAGGCAAGCGTCGACGATCTCAGTTTCGAGCATCTGATGGATCGCGCCAGTCCCAACCTGATGAAGTATTGCCTGACCGGCAAGCACATCGATCAGGCCGTCCTCACCGTGCGCAAGGCGGGCGGCAATCCGCTCGAATATCTGAAGATCACCATGAGCGACGTGATGGTCACCAAGGTGCAGCCTTCGGGCTCCCATGGCGAGAACGGTGTCCGCGAGGAAGTGCGCCTGGCGTTTTCCAAGGTGAAGCAGGAGTACATCGTGCAGAACGCCCAGGGCGGCAGCGGCGGAGCCGTCACGGCGGCATTCGACATCAAGGGCAACAAGGAAGCCTGAACGAACCTGACGCCTTTCCACACGGAACCCGGCGCACACGCATCGGGTTCCGACCTGCACGCCATTCATGCGACTTCCGCCGACTCGTTTCATCCGATCCGTCGCCGCGCCCGCGTGGTCGTCCGGTGCTTCGTCCGGTGCTTCGTCCGGTGCTTCGTCCGGTGCTTCGTCCGGTGCTTCGTCCGGTGCTTCGTCGGGCGCTTCGTCCGGTGCTTCGTCGGGTGCTTCGTCGGGTGCTTCGTCGGGTGCTTCGTCGGGCGCTTCGTCCAGTGCTTCGTCGGGCGCTTCGTCCAGTGCTTCGTCCGGTTCTTCGTCCGGCGCTTCGTCCGTGTGCTCGCTCTTATCAACGCTCATGTGCGCGCTTGCACTCGGCGCTTGCGCAAGCTCCGACGCCCCGCCCCGACGCGAGCCGCTGAAGCTCGACCTGGCCATTCGCGCGTCATCGACGGTGAATCCCGACGACCAGAAACGCGCCGCGCCCATTCTCGTGCGCGTGTACGAACTGAAGAGTGTCGACGCATTCAACGAGGCGGATTTCCAATCGCTTCAGGACAAGGACAAGACCGTGCTCGCGACAGATCTCGTGGTGCGGGACCAGTTCATGTTGCGGCCGGGCGAAAGCAGGAGCATCGCGCGCAACGCCCAGAGTGCCAGCACGGCGCTGGGCGTGCTCGCGGCGTACCGCGACCTGCCCCACGCCGTGTGGCGCGCGACAACCGTGCTGCCCGCCACACCGCCGGCGGCATGGTACCGGCGCGCACCGAAACTGCAGCTCGCCATCGACCTCGATACCGATGCCATCCGGATCAGCGACCCTCTGGCGAGCAATCCATCGCGCGCCCCTTCGAGCGCCTCACCCGGCAACCAGCCACACAACGAATGAGTACCTAGCGCATGAGCTGGCACAACAAAGTCACCTGGAGCGAAGGCCTTTTCCTCAGTCCGCAACTGTTCCAGCAACAGGAGCGGTATCTGGAACAGTTCGCGCACAAGCGCGCCGCGCCGCTGTCACCGTTCTTCTTCGGTTTCTCGCACTATGCGATCGATTCCGAGGCGCTCGCGCTCGGCAAGGTCATCGTGAAATCGGCGAGCGGTCTGTTCGCCGACGGCACGCCCTTCGACATGCCCGGCAGCACGCCCCCGCCCGCGCCGCTGACCATCCGCCAGGAGCATCTCGAACAGGAGATCTGCCTTGCGGTGCCGGTGCGCGTGCCCAACGGCGAAGAAACTACCTTCGACGATGCGGCGGATTCGCTCGCACGTCATTCCGTGTTCGCCGCCGACTTGCGCGATGCCAATTCAACCGGGCTGGGATCCAAGACCGTTCAGCTGTCGAACCTGCGCGTGCGCCTGTTGCCCCGCAAGGAGATGACCGGCGCTTGGATCGGCTTGCCGCTCGCACGCGTCAAGTCCTTGCGCGCCGACGGCAGTATCGAACTGGACGAGTCCCTCGTCCCGCCCGTATGCGGATACGGTGCGAGCGCGTTGCTGACCACCTGGCTCGGCGACGTCCACGATCTGCTCCACATGCGCGCCGACAAGCTCGCGAAGCGGCTCACTGGCAGCGACGGGCAAGCAGGTTCCGTGGCCGAAGTATCGGACTATTTGCTGTTGCAGACGCTCAATCGCTATGAACCGCTGTTGCAGCATCTGCGCCGCGTGCCGACCACGTCGCCGGCGGAGCTTTATGCGCTGTTGCTGAGCATGGCCGGCGAACTGTCCACCTATGTCCGGCCAGCCACGCGTCGGCCGCTCGACACGCATCCGCCGTATCGGCATGAAACGCCCCATCTGTGTCTGCGGCCGATCGTCGAAGACACGCAGTGGCTGCTCAACGCGGTGCTGGTGCGCAGCGCGCAGCGTATTCCGCTCGATGATGCGGGCTATGGCGTGAGCAATGCCGTCGTCGATCCGGGCGAAATGCGTTCATTCTCCGCCGTGGTGCTCGCCGTGTTCGCCAACATGCCGCCGGATGCGCTGGCGGACCGCTTCGCGTCCCAGGCCAAGGTCGGGCCGTCCGAGCGTCTGCCCGATCTGGTGCGCGCGCATCTGCCGGGCATTCCGCTGCAAAGCCTGCCGGTACCGCCGCGCCAGATTCCCTTCAACACGGGCTTCGTCTACTTCGAAATCGCGCGCGGCGGGCCGCTCTGGAGTGTCGTCGAGAAACATGGCGGCATCGCGCTGCACGTCGCAGGCGATTTTCCTGGTTTGCAGCTTCAGTTGTGGGGCGTGCGCGGTTGAAGCAGCGGCAGGTGCGGGAAGAACTTAGTGCAGGCATCGGGAGGCAAAAAATTACACACGCTGATACCACGACGGATACTGACAAGGCATTGCGGCAAAATGAGACGTCCGCGAAACTGGCTCCGGACAAGCAAGCGGAAGCGGAGGCAAAGGCAAAAGCAAAAGCAGAAGCCGAAGCGCTCAAACGTCTCATGGGCCGCATACCACCAGGCGAAGTCCCCGCGGCACGTCTGCGTGTGATTCTCGCGGCGCGTAATCCATTGCTCGAAGCGGCTCGTCCACTTCTGCGCGCGCTCGCGGACATGCCCGACGACCTCGATCAAACCGAAATGAGGGCGTTTCGGCAGTTGCTCGAGGACGAAGTGCGCGATTTTCAGCGCCTGTGCGAACAGGCCAATATCCGGCGCGACCACATGCTCGGTGCGCGCTATTGCCTATGTACCGCTCTTGATGAAGCGGCCATGAAAACCCCATGGGGCAAGAAGTTCATCGGCGCGATGTGGAGCAATGAAGCTCTGGCGGCGAAGTTCCACGCAGATCGCGATGGTGGAGAAAAGATTTTCTACCTCATCGGCCGTCTGTCAGCGGAACCTCACGAATACCTGGACTTGATCGAAGTTATCTACCGGGTTCTCAACCTGGGTTTCATAGGCATGTATGCAAAGGACGCAGACGGCGCGCGCAAGCACGACGAAATCCGCCGCAGTCTGTTCAACCAGCTTCAGCAAACCCGTGCCCCCCTCCCCCTCGCCCTCTCCCCCCACGCCAACTCCAGCGCCCGCGGCAAACGCCTGTCCTTATGGAACTTCCCCGCATGGATCAGTTTCGCCGTCCTCGGACTCGCGTTGCTTGGCCTGTTCGGCTGGTTCAAATATCACTTGCTCAACGAAAGCGCCTCGCTCGAGACGCAGATCATCGACATCGGCCGCATGACGCCGCCGCCCGCGCCGCGCGTTCCACGCCTGCGCGAACTGCTGACGAACGAGATTTCAGCCGGCATGGTGAGCGTCGATGAAGATGCCCGACACAGCACCGTGACCTTCCGGGGCGACGCGATGTTCACGCCGGGGGGCATCGACGTGAACGCCGCGATGAACCCGCTCATCGCAAAGATTGCCGGAGAAGTGGCCCGGGTTCCCGGCCGCGTCACGGTCACCGGCTACACCGACAACCTTCCCATCCGCAGCCGCCGTTACGGCTCCAACGACGCGCTCTCGCTCGAACGCGCCACGCAGGTCGTCCAGCAACTGCAGGCGGCCGGCGTCCCGGCGGGAAGGCTGGAAGCGGTCGGCCGCGGCGCATCCAGTCCGCTCGGCGACAACCGTACGGCGTCGGGACGCGCGCTGAACCGGCGCGTCGAGATCGCCGTCGTGCCGTAACGGCCCTCACGGCGCACCCGCTTGCACTCGCGCGAGCCATCACGCCGAGCGTCGCAATCGTCGCTGCCGGACTTGAAGAAGTGGACCCGAAGAATGAAGAAGCTGTTGTCGTTCCTGTTTTCACGCATGTTTCTCGCGATCATCGCGCTACTGCTGCTCGTGCTGGCCGTATGGTTCATCGGGCCGTACTTCGCGTTCGGCGGACTCAAGCCGCTCGAAAGCGTCGCGTTGCGCGTGATCGTGATCGCGCTGATCTTGTGCGGCGCGCTGCTCCGGCTCAGGCACGGGTCGCTGGCAGTCGTGTTCGGCGCGCTGCTCTGCCTGCTCATCTGGCATGCCGCCCCGCTGCTGAGCTTCGGCGAGAAGAAACCGTTCGCGTCCACGGACGCGCGCATCGTCGCGATTGCCGCCGTCGTCGCGGTCTTTGTGGGCTGGCTGCTGTACCGCATCTGGTGCCGCATGCGCAGCGACGAACAGTTCCTGCGCCGCGCACTCGCTTTCGGCAACAAACAGGAATCGCCCGCGAACCCCAGGCTCCAGCAACTCGAAACGAGTTTCAGGACCCTGCTGGAGAGCCTCAAGAGCACGCGCGCGGGCGGCTTCGCCCGTCTGTTCCAGCGCACCCGTTATCTGTATGAGGTGCCCTGGTTCATCGCGCTCGGTTCGGCGGGCTCGGGCAAGACCCGCGCACTGCTCAACGCCGGCCTCCCGGTGCCTGCGGGCGTCGCGCTCCGGCAGGCGCGCCCGGATGCGGCTGCCGATCCTGCCGTCGACTGGTGGCTCACCGACGAAGCCCTGTGCATCGACACTCCGGGCTATTACACGCGTCCAGGCCAGTCCTCCCGCCCGCTGACTTTGGCCGGCGAGACACGGACCGCGACCGTCGCGCCGCTGTATCCCGGCATCAAAAAGAATGAACTGAGCCAGCGCGAAACCGACACGCAGGAATGGCTGGGCTTCCTGCGAATGCTGCGCCGCCACCGTCCGCGCGCACCGATCAACGGCGCGCTGCTGACGATCCGGCTCGACCTGCTCACCGCCGCCGATGCCACCCTGCGCGAAGCGGAAGCCGACGCCCTCCGCACGCAGCTCACGGACCTGCGCCGCACGCTCGGGATTCGCTTTCCGGTGTATCTGATCGTCACGCAGATGGACCGCCTGAGCGGCTTTGCCGATTACTTTGCCGCGCTGACCGAGGAACATCGCGCGCAGATCTGGGGCTTCACGCTGCCGGTCGCGTCGCCGGCGACCGAAGCGCGCTGCCGCGAAGAGCTCGCGTTGCTGGCGGCGCGTCTGGCCGACGGCCTCAACACGCGCCTCGAAGACGAATTCGACCTGGACCGTCGCCGCCGTCTCGTGGCCTTTCCCGAGGCCTTCGCCGCGCTCGCCGCGCCGCTTGCGGAGTGCTTCGCGCGGCTGTTCACCGGCACGCGTTACGACAACACCGAACGTCACGCGATGCTGCGCGGCGTGTATTTCACGAGCGCGGCGCAAGAGGGCCTCCCGCTGCCGGCCGAACCCGCGACGATCGCCCGGCGTCTGGCTGACGGTGTCGAACGTGAGCTCCCGGGCCGTCCCACGTCAGCGAGTCCGGCCGGCAACCGAAGTTACTTCCTGCACGATGTCTTCAGGAAGGTGATCCTGCCCGAAGCGCATCTGGTGCAGCCCAACCTGCGCTGGGAGGTTCGCTTCCGCCTGCTGCGGCTGATCGGCCATGCGCTCGCGGTGCTGCTGTTCACCTGGCTGGCCGTCGCCGTGGTCGAAAGCTTCGGCAACAACAGCAACTATCTGGAAGCCGTCATGCGCAAGACCCAGGCGCTCTCCGCGAAGGTCGCGCAACTGTATCGCGAGCCCAGGCCGGACGGCGTGCCCGATGCCCTGACCGACGCCCTTCACCTGCCCGCCCGGACAGGCCTCGATCTCGCTCATCCCGACGCAAGCTATCGTTATGGGCTGTACGTGGCGCCCCAGATCGTCGATGCGAGCGGCGCCACCTATCGCGCCCTCGAAGCCAGCCTGCTGCTGCCGCAGATCGTGCATCGCGTCGAGGCGGTCATCGCGCAGGCCATCGCGCGGCAGGATCCGAAGGCCGCCTACGGCGCGCTGCGGGTCTATCTGATGCTGTACGAGCCAGCGAAGTCCAAGGGCAGCGAAATCAAGGCCTGGGTGCTCGACGACTGGTCGAGAACGGACAGCGCATCGGCCTACGGCGGCCGTGCGTCGATGCTGGATCATCTCGACCGGCTTTTCGCGGGGCAGCGCGTCGTTCAGTCGCCGCTCATCCGCAATGACGCACTGATCGAGCGCGCGCGCAGCTTTCTCGACCAGAGCAACGGCACGCAACGGCTCTATGACCGCGCGAAGGCCGCGATGCAGGACGACGCTCCGGACGACTTCACGCTGCTGCGCGCGGTGGGGCCGCAGGCGGGCATGTCGTTCACGCGCGCGAGCGGAGAACCGCTTTCGCGCGGCGTGCCGGGCCTCTTCACGTTCGATGGCTACCGCGCCCTGTTCGACCGTCGCCTGGCGGAATTCCTCAAGATCGCACGCGACGACGACGCCTGGGTCATGGGCCGGGCGTATCTCGCGGGTTGGACCGGTGGCGCACGCGAAGCTCAAAAAAAAACGGCTGAATTCGTGAGCGCCGCCGGCGGCGGAGACGATGCGCTGACCGACGCCATCCGCCGCCTGTATCTGACGGAATATCAGCAGCACTGGAGCGCGTTCCTGGCGGATATTCGTCCGGTGACCGGATCGAGTGCCGGTTTCAACTTGCAGATCATGCGTCAGTTCGCGGCGCCCGACTCGCCGCTCGCGCGACTGGCATTCGCCGCCGCGCGCGAAACCACGCTCACCCAAAGCCTGACGGAGGAAAAGCGTTCACTGCTCGATCAGGCGGACGCCGCGTTCGCAGGCAAGGCGAAGGGATTCGGCATGCGTGCGCAGGAACGCGTGGAGCGCGAACTCGTCGACGACCGCTTCGCCGCGCTGCGCGAGATGGTGACGGGCGAGGCGCAGGTCCAACCGGACACGCCGGCGCGAGCGGCACACGATGCACCGTCTGCACCGCAGGCACGCCGCACAGGACTCGACGGCGTCGCCACTTTGCTCAACGACACCTACACGGCGCTGACCATCGCCGAAAGCGCGCTCGCGAACAACGGCCTGCCGCCGCCGAACGACGCCTCCGCGAAGCTCAAGATGGCCGCCGACACCATGCCCGCGCCGTTTCGCGCCGTGTTGCAGGCGCTCGCCTTGCAGGGATCGCGCGACGTGAACCAGGGCGTCGGGCAACTGCTGTCGCGCCAGACGCAGGCGGTGGTCGGCGACGCGTGCCGGCTGGCCGTCGAAGGCAACTATCCGTTCGTGCGGGACAGCGCGCGCGATATCAGCATCGACGATTTCACGCGCATGTTCGCGCAAGGCGGCCTGCTCGACGACTTCTTCACGAAGAACCTGGCGCCCTTCGTCGATACGTCCTCACAGCCCTGGCGCTACCGCACCCTGCCCGGCTCCACCGCGCCCGTGCAAGGCCCGGACCTCGCGCCTTTCCAGCGCGCGCTGGCGATCCGTCAGGTCTTCTTCGGCGAACAGGGCAAGCAGATTGCCTGGAAAGCGGACGTGCGCGTGCCCGAGCTGGATCCCACGATCCTGAGCCTGGCGATCGACATCGACGGGCAAGGCATGCTGTATCAGCACGGCCCGGTGACGCCGCTGCGCATCGCGTGGCCCGGACCGCGCGGCGGCGTGCATGTCGAACTCACGGCGAGCCCGCGGATCCGGGCAGACACCTCGACGCTCTCGGTGGACGGCCCGTGGGCGCTGATGCGCCTGCTCGGACGCGGCCAGATCGTGCCGACTGCGACGCCGGGACGCGTGCGCGTCGTGTTCGATTTCGATGGGCGCAAGGCGGCGCTGGATATCGCGAGCACCGGCAGCCTCGCCAATCCGTTGACGAGCGACCTGCTCACGGCCTTTCATTGCCCTGCCGCTGTCCCGCTGTTCGACCTCGCGGACAGCGGTCCGCCGCCCGGACTGCCGGCGGCTTCGACCATGCCGGCCTCGCCTTGAGCACGAGCCCCTGCAAGACCGGGAACGTGTCCCGACCCCGCGCGGTGTCGATTGCCCGGAGGCCTGCTGATCGCGGCCTTAGGCTGGCGCAGCATCTTCCGGGTCAATCTGCCTGGCGCGGCTGTTCGATCGCGTAATACACCAGACAACCGGCCACCACGCCCCAGAAGGCCGCGCCCACGCCCAGCAGGGTGACATCGCTCAAGGTGACGACGAACACGATCATCGCGCTCAAGGGCAAGGCCGACCGGAACGCGCTGACGAACGACTTTTCGAGCACGCCCATCATCGCCAGTCCGGCGAGGATCGCGATATACGCGCCGGGCAGGCTCGTCAGAAGGAACACATAAGCCGTCGAGCACACGCCGATCGCCACGCAAATGACGCCCGCCATCAACGCGCCGAGATAATGCCGTCCATGCGTGCCGCCCGACACCAGGATCGCATTGCTCGGCCCGGCCAGCACCGAGGGACAGCCGCCGAAGGGCGCGGTGATCGCCGTGAGCGCCGCGCTGACGAGCGTCACGAGGCGCAACGACGTCCGATAACCCGATGCGCGCGTCACCGCGATGCCCTGCGCGTTCTGCACGAACAGCACGGTGATGAGCAGCGGCAGCAGCAGTTGCGAGATGGCGTGAAGATCGAAGCGCGGCACGATCAGCGCGGGCGTCGCGAGCCACGCGCCGCCGCTGTGGCTCGGCAGCTTGAAGCCGGTCGCGAAGAGCACGGCGGCGCCCGCCAGCATCGCGCCGATCAGCGGCGGGATCGGCGCCGCGTTGCGCCGTTCGAGCCACAACAGGCCGAAGAAGCACAGCAGCATGCAGCCGCCGATGAGCGGCGCGGCCACGGTCGAATGCACCACGGCCAGCACGTACTTGAGGAAGAGCCCGGCGATCATCGCCATGACGATGGGCATCGGCACCCAGCGGTCGAGCAGGCCGACGAGGTTCGTCACACCCAGCACGAGCAGCACGGCCGCGCACACCAGATAGGTCCCGACGGCGGCCCCGAAACCGTATTGCGCGATCACCGGTGCGGCGAGCACCGCGCCGGGAATCGTCCATAGAAACAGCAGCGGCTGGCGCGTCTTCCAGCTGATCGCGATGCTGGCGAGCCCGTTGATGCCGATCGACGCAAACAGCCACGATGACGTCTGCGCGAAGCTCAAGCCGCCTTCACGCGACGCCGCGATGATGATGGCGACCGGGCCGGTCGCGGAGAAACTCATGCTCGCGAACGCGAGTGAGAGATAGAGAAGCCACGAGCGGCCGAGGCCGTGATCGCCGCTATTGCCGCTTGTGTCGCCAACGGACATGGAGAATGCTCTTGCGCAAGCGGTCTCGCACCGGAAGCGTGCAAGACCGCGACGGGATCAAGGCCGTGCGTCAGTGCGCGGCCGCTTCGGCGTGCACCGGCGCGCGCCAGACGAGGCCGATGATCACGCCGAGCACGCACAACGCGGCAATGTACCATGCGGGCGCCATCGTCATGCCCTGCCGTCCCACCATGAAGGACGCGATGGCGGGCGCGGTGCCGCCAAAGATGGCATAGGCCGTGTTGTACGAGAGCGCGAAGCCGGTGAAGCGCACTTCCGCCGGAAAGCTCTTCACGATGATGTACGGCCCGAGCGTGATCGTGCCGATCAGGAAGCCACCGGCGATATACAACGCCCAGACCGACGTGCTGCCCGCATTCAGGCTCAGATAGAACGCGCCGGTCACGAGTAGCATCGCCACGCTGCCGATGGCATACGCGCGCCCTCCGCCGATCTTGTCCGCGGCCCATCCGGCGAAGGTGCTGCCGAGGATCAGGCCAAAGATCGACCACGAGTTGTTGGTGAAGACGTCCTTCGGCGCGAAGTGGAATTGCGTCTGGAGGAAGGTCGGCGTGTACAGGAAGTACAGCACGAAGATGCCCGAGAAGACCCACGTGGCCAAGAGCGAGACGACCACCGCGCCGCGATGCTCCTTCAGCACGACCGCGAGCGGCAGGCGCGCATCGGCCTCACGCTTGGCGCGCAGCGCTTCGAACACCGGCGTCTCCTGCAGATAGCGGCGCAGATAGACCGAAATCAGGCCAAAAATGCCGCCCGCGATGAACGGCACGCGCCAGCCCCAGGTCTTGAGTTCGGCCGGATCCATGTTGCCGATCAGGAACTTCGCCGACAGCGCGCCGAGCAGGATGCCCGTGCATAGCCCCGACATCAGCAGGCCGCACGCGAGCCCGATGCGGTCGCGCCTCACGTGTTCCGAACAGAAGATCCACGCGCCCGGCACTTCCCCGCCCACCGACAGTCCCTGCAGCACCCGGCACAACAGGAACAGCAGCGGCGCGGCCATGCCGAGCATCGCGTAGCTCGGCAGGAGGCCGATGAGCAGCGTCGGCGCGGCCATCAGGAACAGGCTCAGCGCGAACATTTTCTTGCGGCCGATACGGTCGCCGAAGTGCGCGAAGAAGATGCCGCCGATCGGCCGCACCAGATAGCCCGCCGCGAAGATGCAGAACACTTCGAGCTGCGCGAGCCACTCGGGCGTCTGCGGCGGAAAGAACACCGTCGCGAGCAGCTTGGTGAAGAACACCGCGACAATGAAGTCGTAGTATTCGAGCGCACCGCCCAGCGACGCCAGCATCAGCGTCTTGATATCGTTGCCTGACATCGACCGCCCTTTGATGGCGACGTCGTCCGTCCTTACAGGGGTAGAACTCATGTGAAACTCCAAGGCACTGGGTGAGGTGATGTTCAACGCATTCGCCATTTGATCAGCATGCTGACCATTCATGCGCATTGCGGGACGCTGCACATGAACCAGTCGCACCGATCATTGCACGACGCGCCGTTCTATTGACTTCGTGTTCCGACATCCATCATCGACTTGCTGCAATGCAACTCAACGCATTTCGTCAGTACGCTGATTGATAGCTTTGTATCCGGAAAAAAATGGCGGCGCAAGCATGATTGCCCCTACAATCGACGCGACCGTCGTGGTCCCTGATGCGGTGCATCGGGCACCGTGTACAAGCATGCTCGTGACCGCGCCTGTGACAGACTCCGCGTCCGAACGCTACACTCCCGTGTGACGAAACTTCTTCGAAAAAGGTAAAGGATGGGCACCGCAGCCGAGAAAAAAGCGGCCGTCGCCGACAGCGGCATCGAGACCGGACATTTGTGGCAACGCCCGGGCTTCCTGATCCGGCGGCTCAACCAGATTCACATCGCGCTCTTCTTCGAGTGCTGCAAGGATTTCGCCATCACGCCGGTGCAATACGGCTTGCTGACCACCTTGAGCGAACGTCCCGGCCTCGACCAGACTTCGCTGTGCGCGGAGGTCGGCGTCGATCGCACGACCATGGCGGACGTCTTGCGCCGTCTCGAGGAACGCGGCCTGGTCAAGCGCGAGCCGAGCCCGCACGACGGCCGCCTGAAGCTCGCCAACATCACCGCGAAGGGCCGCCGCACGATGAAGGACATGTACGGCAGCATGCGCCAGGCTCAGGTCAAGTTTCTCGAACCGCTGAGTGCCGAAGATCGCGTTCATTTCGTGCGCATGATGATGAAGCTCGTCGAGGGAAACAATCAGTACGGCCGGACTTCGCTCAAGCACTTCGACTGACTTCTGCATTCGTCACTGAGTGATGTCGCGCCGGAACGTCTCGGGCACGAACAGCACGCCGACCGCGAACGACACCAGCGCAATCACCACCGGATACCAGAGCCCGAAGTAGACGTCGCCGCGCGCCACCGCCATCGCGGACACCACGAAAGGCAGCATGCCGCCGAACCAGCCGGAGCCTAAGTGAAACGGCAATGACAGCGAGGTGTAGCGGATGCGCGCGGGAAACAGCTCGACCATGAACGCCGCCATCGGGCCGTAGATCATCGCGAGATAGAGCAGCAGCAGCCACATCAGGAAGACGACCATGGGTGCGTCGATGCGGGCGGGATCCGCATGCGGCGACCAGCCGGACGCGATCAACGCCTGCTCCAGCGCGGGACGGTCGCTGCCGTGCACCACGCGCGCACCGATCGTCGTCGATGCGCCCTCGCCCGCCGCCGGCCGCGCCTGCTCATACGAGACGCCCGACGCGCTCAGGAACGCCCGGATGCGGTCGCAGTCCGTCACCGGAGCCGAGAACAGCGTGAAGCGGCAATCGTCGGCGCGGACGGTGACAGGTGCCTGTTTCTGGAAGGCTTCGAGCGCCGGGTTCGCATAGTGCGTCAGCGCGTGAAAGATCGGCTGGGTGGTCGCGGCGAGCAGCAGGCACGCGAGCATCATGATCCACTTCCGTCCGATGCGGTCCGACAGCCACCCGAACACGAGATAGCACGGAAACACGCCGATCAGCGCGATGGCGAGAAAGAGATTCACCGTGTTCGGCGCGACCTTGAGCGTGTTTTGCAGGAAGACCATCGAATAGAAATGGCCCGTGCCGAACACGACTCCGACACCCGACGCCGTGCTGAACAACATGATCAGCACATACTTGAGATTGCCCCACGTGCCGAAGCTTTCTCCGATCGGCGACGTCGACAGCCGCCCGGCGCGTTTCATGTCGCGGAACGTGGGTGATTCAGCGAGCTTCGTGCGCAGATAGACCGAGACCGCGAGCAGGACGATCGAGACGAGGAACGGCATGCGCCAGCCCCAGCTGCGAAACGCGGCTTCGTCCATGGCCGCGCGGCTGATGCTCACGACAGCAATGGATGCCAGCAATCCGAGCGTGGCCGTGGTTTGCAGCGAACTCGTGTAGAAACCGCGCCGTTCGGCCGGCGAATGCTCCGCGAGATAGGTGGCCGCGCCGCCGGTCTCGCCGCCGAGCGCGAAGCCCTGCAACAGCCGCAACGCGACGAGCAAGGCCGGCGCCAGCATGCCGATGCGCTCGTACGAAGGCAGCAGTCCGACGCCGATCGTCGCGACACCCATCAGCACGATGGTCGCCATGAACGTATATTTGCGGCCGATGCGGTCGCCGAGCCGGCCGAAGAACAGCGCGCCGAGCGGCCGCACGAGAAAGCCGGCGCCGAAGGTGGCGAGGCTCGCCAGGAAGGCCACGGTATCGTTGCCGCTCGGGAAGAACAATGCGCCGAACGTGCCCGCGAGCGCCGCATAGATGTAGAAGTCATACCATTCGAGCAGCGCGCCGAACGAAGACGCGACGATCAGCGTGAACTCGTGACGCGTGACGGAGCGGTGCGACTGTCCGGAAACAGAGGTGTCCATGTCGATCCCAAGCGGTTGACGTGCGCGCCGTCCATGCGGACGATCAGAGTCCCTTGAGCAGCTCCAGGGCTTCGTCGCGCTTCATCACGGCCGCGTACTTCTGCGCCATGTCGAACAGGTTCGCGTCATGCGGCCCGATCGCACGATCGCCGACGCAATCCGCCAGCACGAACGGACGGAAGCCGTACTGCATCGCATCGACGACGGACGAACGCACGCAACCGCTCGTCACCGCACCCGCGATCAACAGCGTGCGCACGCCATGCTGCGTCAGCCATGCCGCGAGCGGCGTGCCGAAGAACGCGGACGGCACGGTCTTGCGCACGACCAGTTCACCGTCGCGTGGGGTCAGTTGCGGCACGATTGCGCTGTTGTGGGCCGCCTCCTTCAGCGTGAGCAGGCCAGGCACTTTCATCGTGAAGATGTTGTGATCGGCGTCATCGTCGGCGAACACAATGCGGCTGTGCGCCACCGGCCAGCCCTTCGCGCGCGCATGGGCCAGCAGCGGCACGGTGTTCTCGATGGCCTGCGGAATGTTGCCGCCGCCGAACACCTCGGGATCCGCGAAGCCGTTCACCAGATCGACGATCAACAGACCGAACGGCGCTTTCGGCTCGAGCGTCGTGCCGAAGCTCTGACGCTGATAGGTTTCGATATCGTGGGACATGTGGGGTCCTTTCGTGATTTATCGATCGAGCACGACGCCGTCGCGCACGACTGCCTCGCCGTCAAGGAAGACGTCGCAGTGCCGCAGCGGAATGTCGATGTGACAGGTCGTCGTGCGGCTGCCGCCCGCTTCGTTGTTCGGTCCGAGCGAGAACAGGAAATTGCCTTCGAACGCGCGCGCATCCATGCCGATGGTTGCCTCGCGATCGTAGAGACCGAGCGCCGACCAATGCGCGCGCGGTTGCAGACCCCAGCCGATATGCGAGATCGCATAAGCCTCGGGATCGTTGAAAGTGGCCATGTATTCGCTCAGCAATTGCGCGTCGATGCCGCCTTCGATGCGCGTCGCATAGCCGCCCTCCACCGTCAGTTCGATGCCGTCCTGCACGTAGCGCTTCTGCGGCAGCAGGATGTCGCCGCGATCGATCACGATGCGTCCATGCGCTGTTCGATCGTCCGGGAAAGTCAGCGCGAAGCCGCTCGGCCAGTGATCCCAGCGGCCGGGTTCATCGACGAAACCGTACTCCGCGATCGGTTCGAATTCGCCCAGCGGACAATGAAAGTCCGTACCTGCCGCGGACACGATGTGCATCTTCTTCGCGCGCGCAATGCGCGCCTGCGCCGCGAGCACGCGGGTCCGGTCGCCTTCGGTCGGCACCAGGCGCGTGAGCACTTCGGGCGGCTCCACGGCCAGCAGGATCTTCGTACCGGTCTTGAGGATCTCCAGCTGCTCGGGCGAGAACAGCAGCGTCATCAGATCGAGCACGAGATCGCTTTCCTTGAGCGCGGCGATAGCGGCGCGATTGCCCGTGAGCGGCGTCGTGCCGAGATACGCAAGCGAATCGCGGCTCAAGGACTTCTCCCCGTTCACCGGCGGCAAGTCGAGACGGTTCACGATAGCGCCCAGCGCCTGCGTCGCGATCAACGCGGTGGCGAGCGTCTGCGGATGCGTGGACGCGCTCGTGAGAATCGTCACGGTCTGCCCGGCCTCGAGACGTGAAAGCTTCAGAACCCGGGTCCAGGCATCGACCATTTGATAGTCACTGACTGGCATGACGGCCTCCTTGAACGGACGCACCAAGGAACTCGCCGAGCGCCGCGTAGAACCCGGCCTCGTCGTCCCACGGAATCATGTGGCCGGCGTTCTGCACGCGTGTGTGTTCGAGCTGCGGCACGCTTGCGCGAATTTCCTCGACATCCTCGTCGCGTACCACGTCGCCGCGTCCCGCCGTCACCAGCCGTGCGGGAATCTTCAGGCTTGGGAGATCGGCGTGAATGTCGTCAGTATGGAAGCCTTCGAAGCTCGCGCGAATCGCGCGTTCATCGCAGGTATGCAGCCATTCCGCGCGCAATGCAAGCTGTGCCTCGGTCCACGTCGGGCAGAACGCGCGCATCGCTTGTGCGCCCATGCCTTCGCGCGACTGGCGGATCGAATCGACGTACCACGGCAATTGCGACGGATACGGGCGCCGTCCCGGACCCGACACCGGCGGATCGATCATCGCGAGCCGCATCATGCCCGTGGGCGCCGATCGTGCGGCGCGAATGCCGATGCGCGCGCCCATCGAATGGCCCAGCACGCTGTAGCGTTTCAGACCCAAGGTAGTTGCAAATGCAATCAGATCGGCGGCTTGTGCATCGAGGCTGTAGTCGAGCGTGTCTGATGCCGATGACAATCCACGGCCACGCACGTCGAGCACATATGTATCGAAGATCTGGCCGAGATGTTCCGCAACGAATCCCCAGGTCACAGCCGGGCTCGTGATGCCCGGCACGATGATGACCGGATCGCGCCCGGCGCGCTCGCCGCCGTAACGGAGATAATGCTGGCGGATACCGTTGGCGTGAAGATTCGCGCCGCAGACGAAGGTGGACATATACGCCTCGCTCAGTAAGCGCCCGACAGCAGCGCGCCCGCGCCCGGCACCACGGCTTCGAGACCGAGTTGCTTGAGCATCGCATAGGTGGTCGCGACCGCTGCCGTGACGACCGGCTTGCCCGTCAACGCCTCGACCTTCGCAATGACCGGCAGCGACGGCATTTGCACGCACGCCGACAACACGATGGCATCGGCTTCCTGATAACGCATCGACATCACGATCTCGGGCAGGCGGCTCGGATCGTGGCGGCCCACTTCGAGGTTGTCCGGAATCTCCAGCGCGCGATAGTCGATGACTTCGTAATCCTCGTTGCGGATATAGTCGACCACGAGTTCGGTCAGCGGCTTCATGTACGGCGCGACCACCACGACACGCTTCGCGCCGATCACTTGCAACGCATCGACCAGCGCGCCCGCGCTCGTGATGACCGGCGCATCGCCGCCGTTTTCAACCGTGCGCTCGTGCAGGCGCTTCTGCGACACGCGGTGATAGCCGTGTCCCATCGCCATGATCGCGACGAGGCAGGCATAACCGAGCACATCGACGCGCGCATCGGACAGCTCGACGGCACAGCGGTCCGACTCCGCATCCATGGCCGCCAGCTCTTCCTTGACGACCTTCTTCATGCGCATGCGGCTCGAATGAAACGTGAAGCGCTCGGGCCGGATCGACTGGCGCGCGAGCAACATCGCGGGGATTTCGGTTTCCATCGTCGTGTTCGAACTCGGCACGATCTGGCCGATACGGTATGGCTTCGTCATGTACTGCTCCCTGTGCTTGATTGATTGCTTGATTGCTTGCGACCGATCAAAGGCGGAACAGGCGTTCCGCGTTTCCGTAACAGACGAGCGCGCGCGTGGCATCGTCCAGCGGCGCTTGTTCGATGAAGTCCGCCGCAATGGCCGTCGACTCGTACGGGTAGTCCACCGAGAACATCACCGCCTCCGCGCCCATTTCGCCGATCGCGCCCATGAGCGCGGGCGCCGAGCACACGCCCGAGGTCGTGATGAGGATGTTCGTGCCGATGTATTCCGAAGGCGCACGTTCCAGCGTCAAGCCGTGCGAGTACACGGCGAAGCGGCTGTCGAAGCGCCAGCGCAGATAAGGCAGGCCCTCGCCCATGTGACCGAGAATGAGCTTGAGCTTCGGAAAGCGGTCGAAGACGCCGCTGAACAGCAGGCGCAACGCATGGCTGCCGGTTTCGACGCCCCATCCCCAGGTCGCGCCGGTGAGTTCCGGATGACCGTCGAGCACGCGCGGGCTGACGAATGCGTCGGTGGGATGCAGGTAGAGCGGCACGTCGAGTTCCTGCATCGTCGCCCAGAACGGGTCGTAGGCGCGGTCGTCGTAATAGACGCCGAGCGTATGGCCGTTGACCAGCGCCCCCTTGAAGCCGAGTTCGCGAACCGCGCGGGTCAGTTCATTCGATGCGGCCTGAGCCGTGTGCATCGGCAAGGTGGCGAAGCCGCCGAAGCGCGCCGGATGCCGCGCGATCTGCGCGGCCAGGAAGTCGTTGCTCTCCTGCGCGCGGCTGATGGCGAGCGCGGCGTCGGGCTCGCCCTGCACGCTCGGACCCGTTTGCGAGAGGATCGTGTAGTCGATCCCGGCGCGGTCCATTTCGACGATGCGCTGCTCGTCGAAATCGTTCAGGCGCGCCGCGAGATCGCGCAGCACGTCGGGCGCGATGTGCTGCGTGAAGCTCTTCGAATATCCCTGGAAGCCCGGCGTGCTGAAATGTTCTTCCAGGGCGATCTTGCGAATCCGCTTGCTCATGTAGAACCTCAATGGATTATTTGATCAGTAGGCTGACGATATGATCGAAAAAACCGGTGCGTGGCCGGTCATGTCCCGTTCAATCGCTCTTGCCGAAAAGCTGTTTGATGCGGCTCCAGATCACGCTCCAGACGAGACCGCCCGCATTGAACTTGGCCGACGCTGCCGATGCTTCCGGCGCATCGCCGCCGCCGAGTTGTGCCGTGATGCGCGCGCCGAAGTCCGCGATCATGCGCCGCACGAAATCCTTCACGAGCCCGGAGCGCGAGAACTGCGCGAGCGGGCCTTGCAGCATGTATTCGAGCGTGACCGCCACGCGCGTCTGCGCGCCGTTCGCCTCGCTGGACAAGGCGTAGGTGACGTCGCCATTGGCGCGCGAGCGGCTGATGTTGTCCTGCCCCGCGCCGCGCATCACCGCGCGATGCGCGGCGTCATCGCGTTCAAGGCGTGCGGCGCCGGCGAAGTTCGCCGACATCGGACCGAACTTGATCGCGATCTTGCCCTTCAGCGACTCGCCGTCGTGATCCAGCAGTTCCGCGCCCGGCAGGCAGCGCGCGACGGAAGGCAGATCGCCCATGAAGGTCCAGACCTGATCGAGCGGGAACGGCACGACGAAGCTGTCGTCGATCGCGGTCCAGCCCTTGCGCTGTGTGCCGGCGGGTTCGTTGACGGTCGCCGCCGTGGGCGCAGCAGCTTGAGGCGCGCTGGCGGGCGCAGCCGCGAAAGTCTCGAATGCGGGCGCGGCGATGGTTGCATCGCTAACCACTTTGCGCGCGGCAGGTGCATCCGCGATCGGGTTCTCCTTCAGATCCGCGAGCACCGCCTTGATCGCTGCGACAATGCCCATGTAGCCCGTACAGCGACACAGGTTGCCCGAGAGTTCGAGGCGGATGCGCGCTTCGTCGGCGTCGGGAAAACGTCGCACGATATCGCGCGCCGTGATCAGCATGCCCGGCGTGCAGTAACCGCATTGCAGCCCGTGATGAATCGAAAACGAACGGCGCAGACGGCGCATCAGTTCGTCATCGTCGAAGCCTTCGATCGTGCGCACCTTTTGTTGATCGCATGCCACGGCGAAGGTGATGCAGGAACGGACCGGCTCGCCGTCGACGAGCACGGTGCATGCGCCACACACGCCATGCTCGCAGCCGAGGTGCGTGCCCGTGAGGTGATGCGTTTCACGGAGAAAGTCGCCGAGATGCACGCGCGACTCCACGTCGCTGCGCACGGAACGGTCGTTGATGGTGAGTTCGATGACGGACATTGCAGTCTCTCAGTCTCTTCTAGGCTTGAGTGGTGCTGGCGTCGCCGAGCGCTTGCGCCAGGCAGCGCTGCAACGCGGCGGCATGGATCGAGCGGTCGATGCTGTCGGCGTTGGGCATCGCACCGGCCACCGCTTGCGCGAGTGCGGTTTCTGTAACGGCGGACGGCCCGCGCTGGGCGATCTGGCGCGCGAGTTCATCGAGCGCGGCGGGCGGCCCATCGAGCGCGCCGAGCACCACGCGTGCGAGTCCCGAGCGTGCATCGAACGCGGCAGCCGCGCTGGCATGGGGAAACTCGCCAGTCTTGCGGCACAGCTTGTAGTAGCCCCAGCGCAACGTCGGCGCCAGCTTCGGCAGCAGCACCGCGGTAATGATTTCGCCCTCTTCGAGCAGCGTCGTGAAGGCGCCGAGCATGAAGCCGCTCGCGCGCACTTGCCGCGTGCTGCCTGCCTTCGCCAATTCCAGTCGTGCATCCAGCGCAGACAGCGCGAGTGGCCAGTCCGCCGCCGGATCGGCATGCGCGAGACTGCCGCCAATCGTGCCGCGATTGCGGATCGCGCGATACGCGATGCCGCTCGCCACGTATTGCAGATAGGGATGGCGCAGCAGTTCGTGCTTGCCGTCCTCGATCTCCGCATGTGTCACCGCCGCGCCGACGCGCACGAAGTCGCCGCTCTCGGTCACGCTGCGCAGGTCAGCGATGCGCGATACATCGATCACCCGCGACGGACGTGCGAGGCGCAAGTTCAGCATCGGTCCCATCGACTGACTGCCGGAGATGGGCTTCGCGTCACTCAATTCCCGAAGCGCTTCCGGCAGGGACGCGGGTCTCACATAATCGAACGCAGCGGCTTTCATCCCGCCACCTCCTGACTCAGTTCCTCGCGCTTCGCCTGGCTCTTGACTCGAGCGGCTTCGATCGCCGACAGCAGGCGGCGCGGCGTGAGTGGCGTCTCCGATACAGTCGCGCCGAGCGGCGTGAGCGCATCGTTCACCGCGTTGAACAGCGCGGCGGGCGGAGCAATCGCACCGCCTTCGCCGACGCCCTTTGCGCCGAACTCCGTATAAGGCGACGGCGTTTCCATGTGAATGATCCTGAGCGGCGGCAATTCGGTCGGCCCGGGCAGCATGTAGTCGGCGAGCGTGGAGGTCAGCGGCTGCGCGTTGTCGTCGTAGAGCGTTTCCTCATAGAACGCGGTGCCGATACCTTGCGCCGTTCCGCCGATCGTCTGTCCTTCGACCACCATCGGGTTGATCATGCGACCGCAGTCCTCGACGATCACGTAATCGAGAATCTCGACATGGCCCGTCTTCGGATCGACCGCCACGGCGGCGGCATGCGTTGCGTAGCTGAACGCGCCGGTGTCCACCTTGGGCTTGAAGCCTTGCGTCGCCTCCAGACCGGCGAGGTTCACGCCGGCGGGCAGCCGCTCGGGACGCAGATACCATGCGGCCGCGATCTCGCCGATCGACACACGGCCTTGCGTGCCGATCACTTCGCCCTGCTCGAAGCGGACCGCGTCCTGCGGCTCGCCGAGCAAATGCGCGCCGATGAACAGCAGGCGCGGCACGAGCTCGCGGCAGGTCGCGGCCACCGCGCCGCCCGCCATGACGATGCTCCGCGATGCATAGGTGCCGGTGGAGTACGGCGTCAGCGCTGTGTCGCCGTGTACGACCTTGATCTTCTGCAGGGTCACGCCGAGCACCTCGCTTGCGATCTGCGCGAGCGTCGTTTCCATGCCCTGGCCATGCGAGTGAATGCCCGCGCGCACTTCGAGGCCGCCGTCTGCCGTGATGCGCACCGTCGCGAGATCGTAGCCTGGCACCACTGGCAGGCCCCACGATGCGAACACCGCCGTGCCGTGCGCGGATTGTTCAGTAAAAGTCGCAAAGCCCACGCCGACGAGACGCCCATCCTTCTCGCCCGCTTGCTGACGCGCGCGCCACTTCGGCACGTCGAGTTGCTCGACCGCGCGGCGCAGGCTTTCCTGGAAGTCGCCGCTGTCGTAGTGCTTCTTCACGACGTTCGTGTAAGGCATATCCGCGCCGCGCACGAGATTGTCGTGACGCACTTCCCACGCCTCGCGCCCGACCGCACGCGCAATCGCATCCATCGTCAGTTCGATCGCGAAGCACACGCCCGTGCGCGCCACGCCGCGATACGGAAGAAAGCCCGGCTTGTTGGTCGCCGCGCATTGCGTGCGGCAGCGATAACCCTTGAAATCGTACGGTCCCGGAAGATTGCCGAGCGCCTGACCGGTTTCCAGTCCGATGGTAAAGGGCCACGCGGAATAGGCGCCGCCATCGATCAGCAGTTCGGCATCGAGTGCGAGCAGGCGGCCGGTTTCATCGGCGTAGGCGGTGAGTTCGTAGTGGTGCTGACGCGAATTCGCACCGGCGATCAGATGCTCGCGGCGGTCTTCAATAAAACGGAACGGTTTCCGGAAAGTGAGCGCCAGCCACGCGATGCACAGCTCTTCCTGCTGCAGCACGCACTTGTAGCCGAACGCGCCGCCCACGTCGGGCGAAATGACACGCACCTGCGCATGGTCGATGCCCAAACACTGCGACAGCACCGTGCGAATCATGTGCGGCACCTGCGTCGACGTAATCACGACGAGTTGCCCATGCGTATCGTCCCAGTACGCGAGCACGGCCTTGCCTTCCATCGGCACCATGCATTGACGCGCGAGATCCACTTTCTGCTTCACGACGATGGGCGCGTTCCTGGAGAGTTCGTCGAAGTTGACGTCCGCCTTGAGGTCGAGGAAAAGGTTGTCCGTCCAGTGATCGTGCACGCGTATGTCGGTCCGCTCGCGCGCCGTGAACGCATTGGCGAAGGCCGGCAGTTCATCGAGATCGAGTTCGATTTCCTCGGCGATGTCTTCCGCCTGCGCACGCGTCTTCGCGAAACACATCGCCACTGGCTCACCGACGAAGCGCACCTTGCCTGAAGCAAGCGGCGGATGCGACGAGGGCTTGTACGATGGCAGGCTGGAGTCAGCGACGATATCGGTCGCGCCTTGCATGTCGTCGCGCAGGATCACCTGTTGTGCGTAGCGCTCCGGCTTGGCGATACGCACGATGCGCGCATGCGCCACGGGGCTGCGCAGGAACGCGACCTCCTGCAGATCGGGAAACGTGTAGTCGGCGACGAACTTGCCCTTGCCTTGCAGATGCCGTTCGTCTTCTCGACGCCTGACGCGCGCGCCGACGCCGCCAGTCTCGACGGGTGCTTCCGTATTTTCCGTGTGATTCATATGCGCACTCTCCCGGATCGGCACTGAAGTTCAGACCGGATAAGCCAGGTCGTTGGCGATCATCGCCGTGTCGTACACCGCCTGCCTTTCCTTCAGCAGAAGCACGTTACCATTGCGCGCGAAGCGGTCAAAAAGCCTGCCCGCCTGATGCAGCGTGGTCGCGCCTTCCACCAGCGTCTGCAACAGCATGTAGTTGCTCTGCGCGACGATCTCTTCATCGGTCGCGTTCAGGATGCGCACGTTCGACACGAAATGCAGCATCTGGCGCGGCGCGAACATCTGCGTGCGGGAGATGGCCACGGCCCGGTCGCGCAGCATGTTGCGGCCTTCCGCATACACGAGCCCGACCGGAAAGCCGTTCGCAGCATTCTCGTATTCGGTCACGCGATACAGGCAGTTCTCGGTGAAGAACTCGGGCCAGCGCTCGATATCGCCGCTATCCAGCACCGCGCAATACTCGGCATGAAAGTCCTCCACCGCGGCGCGTGCGATCAGCGCCTTGTCGTGCGCAATGGGCTGTTTCTCGAATCCTGGCAACATCTAGAACTCCATCACTTCACGATAGTGTTTGTACATGGCGCGAATGGCCGCCTCGGAGATCAGGTTGTCCGCCGTGCCGATCTTGTCGCCGTCTAGCTTGATGATGCTGCGGTCGGTCACCGAGCGGCGCACGCCTTCCTGAACGAACTTCATCGCTTCGTTGTCTTCGAGACCGAGAAAACCTGACGGGCCCATCAGATTGCCCTGGCGCAGACGGTGACGCACCATCTCTTCCGTGTCGTCTTCATAGCCGAACATGGTCCAGAGCATGATCATGCTGTTCGGGCCGTTCGGCACGATATGGCGGACGCCCAGCGTGTTCATCTCGCGCTGCACGATCAGATTGGGCCAGATGGTCTGCATCGTCACGGACCATTCGGAATCGAACTCCTTGACGAATTCGAGGAAGCGTTCGTCCTGCAACACCATGCCGTCATGGAACGAACGCATCTCCTTCTTCTTGTCTTCGTCGACGGTCGCGTAGAGCGTGTCGCTCTTGGCTGAGGCCATGGTGCCGTGAATGCCGTACTTGCTGTCCGCGACCATCGCCGAGCGGTTGCCCGCCACCAGCAGGCCGAACACGACGAGGAAGGAATGCAGCAGGGTCGCGTGATACGGGTCCTTCAGGTTCTCGTGATACATCTTCCAGTTGCACGGCAGCTCGTTCTTGTAGAAACCGAGCACGCGCAGCTTCTTGCCGTTGAACACGGCGTCGAAGTCCGTGAGGATCTCGGGCGTGAGATAGTCCTCGAGCGGCTCCATGTCATGCGTGAACGATGCAAACACCACGCCGTTGCGGGTCGCGACGGCGAGCTTGCGCAGGCCGTGCTCATCGGTGCGAAAGTCCTTCGGCATGCCGCCGAGCTTGTTGACGCCACGCCGGAACGGCACGCCCTGAAGATTGCCCTTCAGGTCGTACGACCATTGGTGATACGGACAGACGAATTCCTTGTTGTTGCCGCGGCTATGGCGGCAGAACTCCGCACCGCGATGCGCGCAGCGGTTTTCGAAGACGTTGATCGAACCGTCTTCGGCACGTGACACCACCACCGGCGTGGGCCCGATATAGGAGCGCTTGTAGTCGCCCGCATTCGGCACTTCCGCTTCGAGCGCGACGAAGTTCCAGGTGCGTCCATGAAAGATCCGTTCCACTTCGCGCGTGTAGACCGCTTCGCTCGTGTACACCCAGTCGGGGATACACTGCAGCCCTTCTTCGGGCCATGCGAGCCCTTCGATCGGAGGATTTTTTGTTTGGGGTGTATGAACCCCGATGACCGTTTCAGACGAGTACACCTTGATCTCCCGATTGTGTTGAGCGAATCAGCCGTTCGAGCTGACGCAGCTTGATCGTGGGGTCGGACAGCACGTTCGCGTCCACCGGCAATGCGTCCTCGACGAGCCGCCGGAGTGCGCGCAACTCGCCGCCCTGATTGATGGCGAGCACCTGAACGATGACGCCTTCGCGCAAACCCATCAGCACGGTCTTGCCGTCCGCGCTCGCGCGTTCGATCCATTGCTCCACGCCGATGCCCGGCCAGCCGAGCATCTGGATGTTCCAGTCGTACTGATCGGTCCAGAACCATGGCGTCGGAGCGTAGGCGACCGACTCGCCCGCGATGTTGCGTGCTGCGATGACCGCCTGTTCCTGCGCGTTCTGCCACGATTCGAGGCGCACCGCGCGATCCGTCAGGCCGTATGGGAAGCTCGCGCAATCGCCGGCGGCGTAGACATCGGGCGCGGATGTGCGGCAGTGGCGATCCACACGGATGCCGTTGTCCGTCGCGATGCCTGCGGCCCGTGCGAGCGCATCGTCCGGTTCCTGGCCGATGGCGATCACGCAGAAGTCGAATGACATGTCGTTGACTTGCACGTTCGTTGCATGCGCCTGCAACGACAGCGGCTTTGCGTCGAAAAAGAAGCGCACGCCGTGATCCTCGTGCTTCAGGCGCAGGCGTTCTGCCATCGCTGGCGGCAACGCGCGGCTCAACAAGCTCGACGCCGATTCGAACACGCTCACATCGAGTCCACGGCTGCGTGCGCTGGCGGCGAATTCGAGCCCCAGGAAGCCGGCGCCGATCACCGCCGCGGAACGCGCGTCCGCAAGGCGTGTGCGCAGGCGCATGGCATCGTCGAGTGTGCGCAGATAGAAGGTATGCGGGCCTTCGGGCATGCCGGGCAACTGGCGCGCGCGCCCGCCTGTCGTCAGGAGACAGTGGTCGTAGCGCAGTTCGCCGCCTTGCTCCAGCGTCGCGACGTGACGTTGCGGATCGAGTTGCTGTACGCGGTCACTGATCCATTCGATGCGTGCGTCCGCATACAACTGCGCCGGATGCACCCACCCCTTGAAGCAGTCTGCATCGGTCTGCGCGGTCAACACGTCTTTAGACAGCGGCGGCCTTTCATAGGGCGCGTGCGCCTCATCGCCGACCAGCACGATGCGGCCGTCGAAGCCGTGCGTGCGCAGCGCCTCGGCCGCGCGTGCGCCAGCCTGCCCTGCACCGATGATCAATACCGTCTGGGTCATGATTCGCGGCTCCGCTTCGCGTGGTTCAAAGATCGACGAAGATCTCGCCGCCTTCCACCTGCACACCGTAGACACGGAGCGGCTCGGTGACGGGCGCGCACTGCGCGGCGCCTGTGCGGATGTCGAAACGCCCCTGATGCAGCGGACATTCGATGCAGCCGTCTTCCATATAGCCGTCGCTCAACAGCGCGAACTGATGCGTGCAGACGTTGTGCGTGGCATGCACTTCGCCGTCCAGCAGATAGAGCGCGATGCGTTCCTCGCCGATCGTCACGCCGAGGGGCTCGTCTTCCACGAGGTCGGCGAACTTTGCCGCGTACTTGAGAGCCATCTGTCGCTCCTTCCGATATGTTCAGTATGCTGACGAATCTGATGAAGGTATCCTAGCAGGACTTTTCTGCGAGTCAAGCTGATCAAAAATAGTGCTTTCCCGTATCGGAAAAAACCGGAACGGCGCGGACCGGAACGTGTGCGATGCCGTCATGCGATGATTCAGGGTTCTGTCACGACTTCACGCGTCATGCCCTCGACTGTCGCCACCCGCGCCGGACACCTTCCGCTTGCGAGCATCGGATACATCCTCGTGTCGATGCTCTGCTTCGCCATCGTGGATACGCTGGCCAAGGCCGTCGCGTTGCACTATCCGGCAAACGAACTGACTTTTTTTCGCATGCTGTTCGGTCTCGTGCCGGCCGTCGCGATGTGCTGCATCGGCGAGCGCTCGCTCATCCAGCGCGTCAGGCGGCTCGACATCCGGGGACAGATGTGGCGCGCGTTGACGCTGCTCGGCGCGTCCGGATTTTTCTTTGCGGGTTTGCCCTATATTCCGCTCGGCGAGGCGGTGGCCATCGCGTATTCGGAGACGCTGCTGGTCGTCGTGCTCGCGCCCTTCCTGCTCAAGGAACGGCTCACGCCACGCGCGGCGATAGCGGCCATGATCGGCTTCGCCGGCGTGCTGCTGGTCGTGCGTCCGGGCGGCGGTGAATCGAACTGGCTCGGCCCGGCGCTGTTGATCATGAGCGCATTGTGCGGCGCGCTGTCGATCATCCAGATCAAGCGCATACGCGCCAGCGACGACTCCCGCACCACGGTGCTGTTCTTCACCACGGTGGGTACGGTCGTCATGGCCGCGACACTTCCATTCAGCTGGAAAGCGCCGACGCTCGACGCGCTGCTCCTGATGGCCCTGCTCGGCTCACTTGCCACCGCCGGACAGGTCCTGATGACCGTTGCATTTCGCCGCGCGGACGCCGGCACGCTCGCGCCCTTCAACTACACGAGCATCGTGTGGGCCGCGCTCTTCGCCTATCTGGCGTGGGGCGAGACGATCGCGCCGTTGTCGCTTGCGGGTATCGCGTTGTTCGTCGGCAGCGCGATCGCCGTGGCGTGGCAAAGCAAGCTGCCCGAAGGTCCCATCGCCTGACACTTTCACGAACATCATGCAACTCGCTCAACTCGACACACCCGCGGCAATCATCGATATCGCCAGGATGCAGCGCAATATCGCTGCAATGCAATCGCGCATGGACGCGCTCGGCGTCAGCTTCCGCCCGCATGTGAAGACCACGAAGTGCCTTGATGTCGTGCGCGCGCAGATTGCGGCGGGTGCGCGCGGCATCACGGTGTCGACGCTCAAGGAAGCGGAACAATTCTTCTCGGCCGGCATCACCGATATTCTTTATGCGGTCGGCATCGCGCCCGCGAAGCTGCCGCGCGCATGCGCGCTCAGGCAGCGCGGCTGCGATCTGAAGATCATCGCGGATAACGCCGCGGCGGCGCGTGCGATCGTCGAATACTGCAAAGCGGAAGGCGCATCGTTCGAGGTCTGGCTGGAGATCGACACGGACGGCCACCGCTCGGGCCTCGCACCCGAAGACGACGCGCTGATCGACATCGGCCGCATCTTGCAGGAAGGTGGCATCGGGGTCGGCGGGGTGTTGACGCATGCCGGTTCCAGCTATGAACTGAACGAGCCCGACGCGCTCGCCGCACTGGCCGCTCAGGAGCGCGACGGCTGCGTGCGCGCGGCCGAACGTCTCCGTGAAGCGGGCATCGCTTGCAGGACGGTGAGCATCGGCTCCACGCCGACCGCGCTCGCCGCGACCCATCTCGAAGGCGTCGATGAAGTGCGCGCGGGCGTCTACGTGTTCTTCGACCTGGTGATGGCGAATGTCGGCGCATGCACGACGGACGAGATTGCGTTGAGCGTGCTGACGAGTGTCATCGGACATCAGCCCGACAAGGGCTGGGTCATCGTCGATGCGGGGTGGATGGCGATGAGTCGTGACCGCGGCACGTCGAAGCAGACGCACGACTTCGGATATGGTCTGGCCTGCGCGCTGGATGGGACGCCGCTGCCGGGCTGCGAAGTGGTCGGCGCGAATCAGGAGCACGGCATCATCGCCGTCTCCTCAGCCGATGATCTCACGCGACGTTTTCCCATCGGCATGAAGCTGCGCATCCTGCCGAATCACGCTTGCGCGACCGGCGCCCAGTACCCCGAGTACCACGCGCTATCGAGCGACGGAAGCACCGCCGTATGGCCGCGTTTTCACGGCTGGTGAGGGCAGGACTTCATCCTGCCAGACCGTGCGCAGGCTGCTTCGGCAAGCGCACGCGAAAGATTGCAAATTTTCCTTCGCGCGGATAGCCGTTGGAAAAATTGGTTTCGTGCAGATGGGAATCCGCGATGTAGAAGTAGCCGTTCGAGTACGCGAAACCATCGGCCCATGACAGCTCGCGATGCTTGCCCACCAGCGTGTGCTCCCTGAGCGCGGGCTTGCCGTTGCGCTCGATCACATCGAACCCGACCACCGTGCGTTTCTCGAGATCGCCGCCAATCAGCACGCCCGCTGGACTCATGATGAGGCCGCCGGTCAGCGCGCCGTCGCCGAGATATTGCACGCGCTGCGCGAGCGCCTCGGCCGGCAGCGTTTCGTCGATGAGCGCAGCGGTCTCGATGCGCCAGTAGTGATGATCCGTCAGCGGCCGGTAGTACAGCCACTTGCGTTCGGGAGACAGCGCTATGCCATCGGTTTGCAGCACCAGCACGCTGCCGTCGAGCTTGCGCGCGGGCTGGTCGCCGAACATCAGATGTTGCGCGGGATCCGACACGCTCGAACGATCGCCCGCCAGCAGCAGGCGTGAAGCGCCGCTTTTGAGGTTCGTGGCCACCACACCGCCCTGATTGCCCGCATTGCTGATGTACGCAAAGCCATGCGTGTGATCGACACGAATATCGTTAAGCGAATCCTTGGGCGTGACGAGCTGGCCGTAATCGAACTGACGCACGACCTTGCGCGTGGCGAGATCGAACTCGACAAGTTTCGGCGGCTGACGGGTCTGGTCCACCGAAGGCAATGACGAGTCGAGCGCCCAGAGATGATCGTGCTCATCGACCCATAGCGCCTGGAGTGAGATCCACTGATGTGCACCGTCTTCATCGGGCTTGAAGACGTTCCAGCTTTCATCCGGAAAGGGTGTGAGCGCGCCAGTGTTCGTATCGACCTCGACCATGCTGTAGCGCGAGCGCTTGACGGACGAAGGCGCGGTCGCGAACACGCGCCCCTGCTTCGATGCGCCGATGCCCACCAGGCGGAAGTCATCGTCGAAGGTGGCCACCGTTTCCAGCCTTGGCATAGCGGCGTGCGCCGCTTGCTCAAAGCCTAACGTCGCAAGCGTGCCCGCGCCCAGTGAAGCCAGCACGCGACGACGCATCGTGCGGTGCGCATCCCGATCCTTCATCAAGCGTCTCCTCGTGTATCAGGGTGGATTCTTCGAGTACCGCTTGATGCTAGGAAGGCATGCGGGGACTGTCAAGGCGCAGCGCGCCTCTGCCACATGATGAGCGAGCCGAACACGAGTCCTGCGGCCAGGCTTGTCAAGCCGCTGTAACGAACGAGACCGAGCCCCCATCCGTCCTGATCGACGATCAGGCGCAACGCGAGCACGAGCCCGCACCATCCCGCGACGCGCAAGCCACGTGACGTTCGCGGCGACCATTCACGGTGCCATACGGCTTGCTGGTGGCGGTCCATTGAGGCAGCCAGACATGCGAAAGCAAACAGGCAGAACAGGAAGGTCAAGAGATGCATCATGCATTCTCCTCTTCGCGTTCAACGGTCGTCACGCGCGCAGGCGCTTCCTTTCGCGCTGCCTTCACACGCGGACGATGACGCATGACGCGCAGCGCCAACGCGGCGTGCAATAGCGCGAAGGCCAGCATCATGAGATCGAATCCCGCGAAGACCCAATCGCCTTGCGCGACACTGCGCCAGAACGGGCGGTCCGTGGTCAGCGCATTGAGCACGGGCAGCAACGCGAGCAGCGCGGCGGCAAGCCATAGCAGTTCGATCCACGCGCGTTTGGCCGGACGCATCACTGCGTATAGCAAGGTGGCGGCCCATACCGTGAAGAACACATTGATCTCCGCTTCATCGCGCGCGGCGATCCCCACCGGCAGCAGCCGGTTGCCCCACAGGAAGCTCGTCATGGCCACCGAAAGTCCCGCAATGCTCGCGATGTTCAGGCGCTCGACCAGCCGGAAGCCGAAGTAAGGCCGCGCCGGATCGGGCAGCTTCTGACGGCGCTTGACGGTCCACATGACGAGCCCGGTGCCGACCATCGCCGTACCCGCGAGACTCACGATGAAATACAGCCAGCGTAACTGCAGATCGCTGAAGCGTCCGAGATGCAGTGCGTACAGCACGCCGCGCGTTTCAGCCGCGCCGCCGACGCTGTCCTTCACGTCGATGAGCTTGCCGCTCACACCGTCGAAGAGCAGGTACTGCGGGCTCATCGACACGCGCTGCGCCTCGCCGCGCGAAACCGCCACGCGCGCCGTGCTGTCGCCCGGATTGGTGATCGTCACGCGGCCGACCTTGTCGCGGCCCCAGCGCGCTTCGGCTTCGCGCACCATTGCATCGACGGGCGCAAGCGCCGCCTTCTGCCCGGAAGGCTTGCCGGGCTGGATGAACGCGCTCAGTTGCGACATCATCGCCTGACGTTCTGCCGGCGTCTTGAACGCGGTCTGCGCGCCCCACGGCATATACATCGCCATCAGCGTGACGAGGCCGGTGTAGGTGATCATCGCGTGGAACGGCAGGCCGAAGACCGAGAGCGCGTTATGCGCGTCGAGCCAGGAACGCTGGCCCTTGCCCCAACGAAACGTGAAGAAATCGGTAAAGATTTTTTTGTGCGTGATGACGCCGCTCACGATCGCGACGAGCATGAACATCGCGCACACGCCTGCGAGCCAGCGGCCCCATAGCACCGGCATGTAATAAAACTGGAAATGAAACCGATAAAAAAATTCGCCGCCGAGCGTCTTGCGCGCGCTGCTGCGCTCGCCCGTGGCGGGATCGAAGCTCGCCTCTTCGAATGCGCGCTTGCCGTTCGCCTTGGGCGGCGCGCGCCAGAACGAGTCGATCACGCTGGTGCGCTCATCCGGTAATCCAAAGCTCCATTGCGGGCTGCCTGCGGCAATCGAACCGAGAGTTGTCGTCACGCGTTGCGCGACCTGTGCAGGATCCGGCAGGTTCTGTTGATGCGGCTGCTCGGGGCGCATCCATTGCGAGGTCTCGTCCTTGAAGTAACTGACGGTGCCGGTCAGGAACATGGCATAGAGAATCCAGCCCGCCAGCAAACCGGCCCATGTATGCAGGTCCGACATGGTCTGGCGGATGCCGCGTGCTCGCGGTTTCGCGTCATGCGTGTGTTTCACGATGCGCTTCCTCCGGACCACACGCTCCACGACGCAAGCAGCAAAGGCAGCGCCGCGACAAGCAAACCGCCCCAGGCCCGCCGCGCGCTGCGCACGGCGAACACCCAGATCACTGCGCACACATACACGATGAAACTCGCGAGCATGCCGGTGAGCACCGCCTGCGGCTTGCTCATGGGCAGAACAAGCGCCGCGACGCTGGTCAGTGAGGCAAGTGCATAGCCGCCCAGAATGGCGGCAACGATGCGGGAGATCAGCGGCCCGTACTTGCCGATTGCTGCGGGACGTCCCGTCCTGCCCGCCGTGGCGTGTGTTCTCAAGTCAATTCCTCAGATGCTGTGCGTCACTGCGCCCGCGCAAAGCGAGCCGGGACGCCGGATCGCTTTGCGCGGTATCAAAGCCGTGAGTGATGGTGTTCGGGCGTCGATCGAGCCCGGATGCGTGACTGAAACTGCTGATGTCGCCGCTCGCCGAATGCGCTGCGCCGTAACGAAAACGCGCGATGTCCGGCTCCGGCCCGATGAGCCAGGAAGCAGCCTAAATGATAACGCTTATTATTAACGCGCGTCGAGACTTGTCAAGCGACGCTTAAAAACCGGAATGAAGCGCTCGGGCGACGCGGGCTATTCGCTATCGCCGGAGATCCATTTTTTGGTGGCGTGGTAGCCGCGCTTCGAAGTGTCTGCGACGGCGTGCCCCGCCGATTTCGCACCTTGGCCGATGGCGTGGGCCGCATCGCGCGCGGCATGACCGGTTTGTCGCCCGGCCGATTTGACGTCTTCCTTGAACTCGTGGGCGCCCTCCGCGACGCTGGCGTGAGCGAGGGGGCTGAGCGCAGCGAGCACGAGCGGAAGGATGAGGAACGTCGTCTTGTTCATGGATCGCATTTTCGCACAAGCCTTCGGTTTGCTTCGTGATCTGGTGAGCGGGTGAGCGGGTGAGCCGCGAGCTGTACAGGCGAGCGCTGCCTTTGCCCGCTTGCAAATGGCGAGCCCTGTTCGTCGAACGTCTCGATTTCCCAATTCCTAGAATCCTTCGCGCAGAAAGGCAAGTCGGAAAACCCTAACTATTCACACACGGGCTCTGCACCAGGAAGAAGAAATTACTTCGTGCAAAAAAAAGATTAAAGATTCGTTAAAGCCGGGCTCAGGCCAGGGAAGAGCGGGCCGATATCATGCTCAAGAAGTACCTGTTCTATTTTTTACCGGAACACATTCCGGAAAAATGCTGAATGGGGCTTTGCACCCGGGCACACGGGAAGATTTAAAACAGAACCTGAGAGCAGACGCCAGTCAACGGCCAGCGATAAACGCCTTACATATCGGACCCGTCTTCGAGAGAAGATGGAGAAGTCCGGCGCGTGAATCTCTGGCCGATGACCCGGCGATCAGAAAGAACCGAGGAAAATCATGAAACGCGTCTTCAAACGCTATCTCGCGGACACACGCGGCATCACCGCCATCGAGTACGGACTCATTGCCGGTGTGCTGGCTCTTGGCATCATGACTGCCGTGGGCGGCGTGGCCGATCAGCTCAAAAGCACCTTCCAGAATATCTCCACCGCGTTAAAAAGCGTTTGATTCGCTTTAAAGCGCCTACCGGTAATTAACTCGCCTTCGGGCAAACCGCGATTACAAGTCGCGGGGGACCGCGCTCGCCTGTCGCAATCGCACAGGAGCGCGCGGTTATCTCAGCACGTCATTAAGGATCCGACTGGTCTTGATATTCGTGCTTTTACGCAGTCCGCCGTTTTTTCAGCGTATGCCGGGAAGAAATCGGTGCAGCAAACAATAAACAGATATCTGAGAAATGAAGACACCCACGTTTTATAGCGAAACCATCCGCATGACCGCCCTGGCCGGGGCTGTGGCGGCACTTCTCGCACTTTCGGCCTGCGGCGGTTCAGGCTCCGTCAACAAATCGACTGGCGGAACGGCAAATCATACGGCCAGCACCACCGGCGCGGATGGCTCATCCGCTTCCGGCGCACGCGACACGTCCAGCACCGAGGGCAACGGCGGAACGCTCAGCACCAGCACCGGCGGCACCAATCCGGGTACGCCGACGACGCCGGTCACGACCACTGCCAATAACGGCGGCGACGGTGGCAAAGACACCGGCGGCGACGGCGGCGGTACGCCCGTCATCAAGACCGGACCGACAGCGCAACCGATCGCGCAGGTCGTCGACAAGACGAGCAACATCGTGACGGCCGCGGGCGGCACGGTGACGGATCTCGGCAACGCGCTCGGCGACACAAAGCTGACCGGTCTTGGCGACAACACCACGAAGAACCTGGGTGGCGTGGTCTCGAACCTGGGCGCGGCTGTGACGACGCTCGGCAATGGCGTCGGCAACGGCATCGGCTCGATCGGCGCGACGACGAATCCGGTCGGCACGACCGTGGCGAGCGTCGGCGGCGTCGTGCAGCGCGTCGGCGACGCGGTCACGAGCGGCGGCAACGCCGTGACGAGCCTGAACAGCGGCGCCCTCGCCCCGCTCGCCGCCGTGACGACCCCGGTCGGCGCGCTGGTCAGCGGCGTCGGCACGGGCGTGAACCAGTTGGGCGGCAATCTGACGACCGCGCTCACGAGCGCCCCCGTGCAGCAGTTGACGCAACAGGTCAGCACGACCATCACGCCGATCACCTCCCTCGTCAGCACGACGACGCAGACCGTCGGCGCCGCGACGGGTCTTGGCGCGCCCGTCTCGACGCTGCTGTCGAACGTCGGCGCGGGCCTCGTCAGCGGCGGACAGAAACTCTCCTCAGGCGGCAATCCGGTTGCATCCGGCGTCGGCTCGCTCGTCTCGGCGACGGGCACCACGGTGGCATCGGCGGGCACGCTCGTCGGCGGCACGCCGGCGACTTCGATGCCTGCCGCGGTCAGCGGCGTGCTGTCCGGCGTGACCACGGCAACCGGCACGGCGCCGGTGCTCGGCGCCGTCACGGGCGCTGTCAATGGTGCGGTGTCGGCCGTGACGGGATCAACGGCATTGGCGGGCGCCCTCGCGCCGGTCACGTCGCTCGTCAACACGGTAACGACCGGCGTGAAGGCGCCGGCCACGACCGCCCCCATGACGATGGCCGCGCCGGTCCCGGCAACCGCGACCACGACGACGACCTCTACTGTCTCGGCGACGACGGCACTCACGGCGAGCACCACGACGGGCGGCACGAGCGGCTCGACGGGCCTGCTCGGCGGCCTGACGTCGACGCTCGGCAGCGTCCTCGGCGGCGGCGGAATCAAGAAGTAAGGCAACGGCGCACAGCGGCCCGGGCGCCTCACATCGAACGCTGCATGACGCATTCGATGTGCGGCGCCCGGGCCGTGCGTTGCAAAAAAAATCAATCACGATCCAAGCTAAAAAAATGTTCAACTGGAAAGCGGCCGCACTCGCGGCGACGCTCGCGTTCGTCCAGGCCGCGCATGCGCAGAACGCGCCGCGCACGAGTGTCGGCGGCAATCCGCTCGAAGCCCTGCCTCAGGTCAATGCGCCGGCACGCGCGCCAGCGATCGAGGTTCAGGTGCAGGCGCCGCAGCAACAACTCCAGGATCTGCTCGCGCGGCACATCACGCCGCAATCGATCCAGATCGAGGGCGTGAAGTCCCTGCCTTTCGAGGAAGTCGCGCAACGCTTCAAGAGCCTGGTCGGCACCGACATCACGATTGCGCAGTTGATGGAGACGGCCAACGGCGTCACCGCACTCTACAAGGAGCGGGGCTATGCGCTGTCGTTTGCGTTCGTGCCCGCGCAGACCTTCGAGAACGGCGTCGTGCGCGTGACGATCGTCGAAGGCTACGTGGCCGACATCAGGATCAAGGGTGAACCCGGCAACCTGGAAAAGCGGATTCGCGCGGTCGTGCAGCATATCGCCGCGGACCGCCCGCTTCGTCAGAGCACGTTCGAGCGCACGATCAACCTCCTCGGCATGATTCCCGGCGCGAAGATCGACGCGACCATCGCGCCGCCGCAGAACACCGATGGCAAGACCACCCTCGAACTCAACGTCACGCGCAAGCGTTTCAATCTGTCGAGCGGCATCGACGTAAATCATCCGGGCGTGCAGGGCATTTTCAGCGCAACCGAGAACGGCCTGCTCGGTCTGGGCGAATCGATCACCGCATCCGCGCTCGCGCCCCCGGGACGCAACGATCAGACTTACTACGGCGTCAACGCGATGGTGCCCGTGGGCGCCGACGGCTTCGCCTTCAAGGTGGACGCCTCGCATTACTACGGTCATCCGGTCGACAACCCGGGACTGCCGTCGTACATCGAACGCACGGTCATCAACGACAAGCTCGCCTTCTCGGCGGTCTATCCGTTCGTGCTCAGCAACAAGCGCAGCTTGCTCGGCACTGCGAGCGTCTATGCGACCCACGACGAAGATCGCCTGAAGAACATGGCGGTGGCAAGCAATCCGCAGCTCACGAACCGATCGCAGATCCGCGTGGCGCAACTGTCGCTCGACTACACGGGCATCGACACCGGCATGACGCGCCGTGCCAGCCTGAATGTGGCGAAGGCGATGAACATCCTCGGCGCCTCGAAGACGGCTGAAACCAATATCTCGGGACTGGCGCTGACGAATCCGGTGTCGCTCACATTCCTGCGCACCGGCGCGAGCTTCTCGCAGACCAATGAATGGCCCTGGAAGATCGGCTCGGTCGTGTCGATGACAGGTCAGTTCTCGCCCGACACGCTGCCCACATCCGAGCAGATTGCGTTCGGCGCCCAACGTTTCGCGCTGGGTTATCAGCCGGGCGAGGTATCGGGCGATTCGGGCTGGGGCGCGTCGTTCGAAGTCAACCGTCCGATCGCGCTCGAATGGACCTATTTGAAATCACTCACGCCGTATGCGTCGATCGACGCCGCGCGCGTCTACCTGCATGGCGGCACGCCGAGTCCGCGCCGGCTGTCGTCGGTGGGCGTGGGCTTTCGGGTGTCGGATGCGAAGCACTACAGCATCGATTTGTCGTTGGCGCGGGCCATCGGCGACGCGCCGATCGAAAGCCCGTCACGCAGTCCGCGCGTCAATGCGACGTTCTCGTATCAGTTGTATTGAGCGGACCCGTCCCGGCGTTTTGCGCCACCTCGCTCGAGCTGGCGGGAAACGCCGAATTTCGGCGCGCGGAAATGAGCGTGAGAAAACAGATCGCGGAGACGATCGCCGGTATCGTCCCGATCGACAGGCTTTGCTTCACGGTGAAACACGCGACCTCGGGGAGACGTGTACCGCAGCCTGATCGACTACACAAAACGCCCGCTTTCGGGCCGCTGCTCATTTGCCGGAGGCTTCGGTGCCCACTGGAATCGTGTTGGTCTTCACGCTCGCCATGCTGTGCGCGGCGAGCGCCGTCATGATGGGGGTCTGCGGCGCGCTCAGGCACGACGCGCGACTCGCGACTCGCATCCTCGGACGTTGTATCGCGTCGCCGGCGTACCTGCTGCGCGAGTTCGACGATCTGATGCAGCGCGCCAACGTGCGGCATCCCTGTCTGGCGCTGGCGCTTTGGGCGCTCATTACCGGTTCAATCGCCATTCTTTGCGTCACGCAGGATGCATCATTGGCGGCCGCCCTCGCGCTGACGGCCTCGACGCTGACATGCTACTCATGGCTCGCATGGCGTGCGCGGCAATGCCAGCGGCATATCGTGCGCCAGTTGCCTGCGTTCCTCGAAGGGATCACGCGCCGGGTCGATACGGGTCACAGTATTCCGGCCGCGTTCCAGGCGGCCGCAGCGAGCATGCAGGCGCCGCTTTCCGCATGTCTGGAACGAGTCGTTCCACATTTGCGCATCGACGCGGACATCGATCAGGCGCTGGCGACCGCCGCGCGTACCTATCGCGTTCAGGAATTTGAACTGATCGGCGCGGTGTTGCAAGTCTCGATGAAATTCGGTGGAGGCTCGGAGCGAGTGCTCGAACGCATGGCGTCGACCCTGCGCGACCTTGAACCGGACGAGCGCGCGCCGACCGCTCCCCGCGCATTGGCATGGGTGCCCGCGCTGTTACCGGTGGTGTTCGGCTGCGCCGTCATCGCGCTCAATCCGGAATATTTCGACTCGATGTGGACCGACATGCTCGACAGGAAGCTCGTCTACGCCACGGTCCTCATGCAGGGAATCGGCGCGTATTTGCTGTTTCGCCAGGCGCGGCAGGACGACTGAGACGCGCGACCACAGAGACGGCCGCGCTTGCAGAAACAATCAGCAGGAAGTCGGCCGCACGCGTTCCACTTCGAGGCCGAACCAGGGGCGCAGGCGCGTGCCCAGAACATTGCCGAAGAACGCAGCGACGAGCCACAACCAGCCATGCAGGCTGCCCGAAACAATGCCGCTGAAATACGCACCGATGTTGCAGCCATAGGCGAGCCGCGCGCCATAGCCGAGCAGCAGGCCGCCGACGATGGCCGCCACCAGCGAGCGCAGCGGCAAGCGCCACACAGGCGCATAGCGGCCCGCAAGCGCGGCGGCGAGCATGGCGCCAAGCACGATGCCGATATCCATCACCGACGTGACGTCGCGTGAAATCGGCGCTGCCAGGGCGGCCGCGTTGGCTTTGCTCATCCAGTACGGCCAGCTCGCGGTATCGACGCCCATCAGTGCCGCCGCTTTCGCGCCCCACAGCGCGAACGCCGACGTGATACCCCACGGCCTTCCCGACAGCGCCAGCGTTGCGAAGTTGAGCACGGCGAGCGCGATGCCGCCCGCCATCATCGGCCACGGACCATGCAGCCACGGCGACGTGTGCGCCGGTTGCACGTGCGCCGCGACGAGCCTGCCATGACGGCGCTTCTCGATCACCACCGTCAGTGCGGCGATCAGCGCGAAGACGAGCCAGTTGAGCGCGAGCGCCGGGCCTGCGCCGAACGTCTTGACGATCGACACGGGCTGCAATTGCGGCAGCGAGGTCCAGAACGGCATGTGCGCAGTGCCGATGACCGACCCGGCAACGAACGCGACCAGCGTCACGATCATGCGCGTGCTGCCGCCGCCGACCGTGTACAGGGTGCCCGACGCACAGCCGCCGCCGAGTTGCATGCCGATGCCGAACAGGAAGGCGCCCACCACCACCGACGTCCCCGCCGGCGACACCAGTCCCGTGACCGGCATGCCGAACAGCGAGCCGGCCGCCAGCGCGGGAAAGAACAACGCGACGCCGACCGCGAGCATCAGCATTTGTGCGCGCAGTCCGGCGCCGCGGCCATCGGCAATAAAGACGCGCCAGGCTGAAGTAAAGCCGAACGCGGCGTGATAGAGCGTGACGCCGAGCAGTGCGCCGACCGCGTACAACGCGGCCTGACGCGCCCCGACGGTTTGTCCGATATACACCACACCGAGCACGATCAGCAGCGCGGCGATGCCGAGCGGCTTCGGATCGATGTCGGTACGGCGTGGAAGAGAGGTGGCGATATCTGACATGACAAAAAAGTGAATCCGGAAATTGAAAAAAAACGATACAACCCACGATTGTCGCGTGTTTGACAAAAATTCGCAGGCGGCCATTGCGTTTTCTATCGGAACAAAACGTACGCGGCACGGTGCTTGCAGCAGAAGTTCAACTGCTCTCACGCACTGGAGAATCACATGCACATTGTCTGTCACATGATGTCGTCGATTGACGGCCGCAGTCTCACCGACAACTGGAATCTCGATTACGCGTCGCCCACCTACGAGGAAACCGCCGCGAGTTTCAAGGCGGACGCCTGGGTCTGCGGCCGCGTCACGATGCAGGAAATCTCGCACGGCAAGGACCGCGACTATCCGCGCGGCATGGCAAAAGGCCCGATTACCCGCACCGACCATTTCGCCGACCGCAATGCGAGCCAGTACGCCATTTCGATCGATCCCAAGGGACGCGTCGCCTGGAAGAGCAGCACAGCACTGGACTCACACGTTGTCGAAGTGGTGGCGGAGAGCGTCGAGGACGACTATCTCGCCTATCTGCAATCGATCGGCGTGTCGTATGTCTTCGGCGGCAAGGAAGACATTGAACTGAAACGGGTCGTCGATACGCTCGCGCGAGAGTTGAAGATCGGCAAGTTGATCGTGGAAGGCGGCGGCCATGTATCCGGCGCGTTCGTCAATGCAGGCCTGGCCGACGAAGTCAGTGTCCTGCTGATTCCGCTCGTCGACGGCCGCGAGGCGCATACGTCCTCGTTCGAAGTATCGATGGAACAATGGAAGAAGCCGGCCTACCTGAAACTGCAATCGGTCGAAAAACTGGATCACGACGTGGTCTGGCTGCGTTATTCACGCGCTGGCTGACGCCTCGGGATTTACCCGCTCCAACGCAGGCGAGCCACAAAAAACAGGGCTCGCGTTGTTATAATCCTTTCAACGAACGACCAAAATCTAACACTCTCCGCGCGACAGCCGCCAGCCTCAATGCGCGTTGTCGCGCCGCCCCGATGGCCAAAAACGACCGCTTGCGCACCCTCTCCGGCGCGCTTGTAAAACAGAATGTGATGCGTCTGCGCGATGCGGCCGCATTGCTCGGCGTCTCGGAAATGACGGTCCGTCGCGATATCGCCGCGCATCCGCGTCAGTTCACTTATCTCGGCGGATACATCGTCAGCGCGGCCGACGTACCGAACGCGGGCTACACCATCGAGGAAGAAAAGGATCACTTCGCGCAAGCCAAGGCGATCGCTTCGAACCATGCGGCGCGGCTGCTGGTGGACAGTGAAACCATCTTCATCGACTGCGGCACGACACTGACCACGCTCGCGCGGCAGATCCCGATCGAGATGCATCTCACGGTGGTGTGTTATTCCCTGAACGTCGCGGAAATCCTGCGGCGCAAGCCCAACGTGCGCATGATCCTGCTCGGCGGCGTCTATGTGCCATCGTCGGAATCGTTCGCAAGCGACGAAAGCGTCGAAACCTTGCGGCGCATGGGGATCAACAAGGCGTTCATGTCGGCGGGCGGGGTCGATGAAGCGCGCGGCGTCACTTGCTGGAATTTCCACGAGGTGGCCATCAAGCAGGCTGCCATGGCGAGCGCGGTCGAACGGCATCTCGTTGTCGATGCGAGCAAGTTCGGCAAGGTGAAGGCCGTGCGCTTCTCGCAGCTTTCGGAGTTCGATTCGGTCATCACCGAAGAGGGACAGGCGCAGCGCGCGCGTGCCTGACCTGCGTTTCGATTAAAAGCAGAAAGCGGCGTTCCGCTTATAAACGAAAAGCCACATTCCGTTAAAAAACGAAAAGGCTCGTTCAGTTCTCGAACGAGCCTTTTTCATTCCGGTTTCCAGAGTTGTTCGATGAACGCCAGCCGTGAGGCCATCGCAGGCGTTCATCAAAGGCCCAGGCCTACTGCCTCCGCCCCAATGCGAACAGCGTCCCCGCCACCAGAATGAACGCGCCGATGATCACCTTCTGCCAGGTGCTCGGCACGCCGATCAGAATCAGCACGCTGTTGATCAGCGTCACCAGGACCACGCCGAGCAGCGTTCCCGCCACCGTTCCAGTGCCCCCGGTGATGCGCGCACCGCCGAGGATCACTGCGGCGATCACATCCAGTTCCGTGCCGACGAGATCGAACGGATTCGCGAGTCGGTTGGTCGAAACGTGGAGAATGCCCGCCACGCCCGCCAGCAGACCCGTATAGCCGAACACGAACAGATGGATCGTGCGCAGGTTGTAGCCGAGCCGCTCCGCGATCGCGAGCGAACCGCCCATGGCATAGACACCGCGGCCCATCATCGTCCGGTTCAGCAGCCACCACGTGACCACTGCGGCAATCACCAGCGCCAGCACCGAAACGGGCAGCACGGCGCGCAGGCCGTCGGACGTGTGATAGAAGAACAGCGGCAGGCGCCCGAAGGTATCCATGCTGTGCGGAATGTTCATGAAGAACTGCGTGCCGACAAAAGTCAGCAACAACCCGCGAAACAGATATTGCGTGCCGATGGTGACGATCAGGGACGGCGCCTTCAGCCGGTGCACGAGCATGCCATTGACAATCCCGAGGATCACGCCGCCTATCGCGCCCGCCAGCAGGATCAGCGCGAACGGGCAATCGGGCCACCAGGCGAACACGGCCTTGGTGATCGAATACATCGTGAGCGCTGCAATCGCCGTGAACGACACGTCGATACCGCCCGAGGCCAGCACCACCAGCGTACCGAGCGCAAAGAGCGAAACGGTAGTCGCGGAATGCAGCATGTCGAACAGCGTCGCGAACTGGAAGAAGCGCGGGTTGAGGCCGCCCACGACCAGACACGTCACCACGATCAGCCCGACCGTGAACCACTCCGGATTGCGCATCAGCTGCGCGTAAAGATTGCCCTTGCGCACACGCGGTGCGACTTCGGCCACGTGCTGCGGCGTCGTCTCGCTCCCCGTGCGGCGGATGGATTCGCTCATGCTCATGCTGCCTCTGATAGTAGCGCGTGATAGAGACCAGCTTCATCGAGCCGGTCCGCGCGGTATTCGCTCGCAATGCGGCCTTTCTTCATCATCAGGATGCGGTCGCAGTTCTGCAGCAATTCAGGCAGGTCGTCGCTGATCAGGATGATGCCAATGCCCTCCTTCGAGAGCCGCTGCATGATGCGGTAGATGATGTCCTTCGAGCCCACGTCCACGCCCACGGTCGGGCCGTGCAGGATCAGCACGCGTGGATCGATGGCCAGCCACCGGCCAATCAGCACGCGTTGCTGATTGCCGCCTGAAAGCGACTGCACGGGCTTGTCCACATCCGGTGTCGCGATCTGCAGGTCCTTGACCGTGCGTTCCGCGAGTTCCTGCGCGCGCTTGCGGTCGATCTGCCCGAAACGGTCCCGCAGGCTCGCGATCATGGCGGTGACGACGTTGTCGCGAATCGACTTGTCGAGAAACAGCCCTTCGTTAAGACGATCTTCCGGCACATAGCCGATGCGCTGCAACTTCGCGTCAGCGGGAGAATGCAGGCGCACGCCCATGCCGTCGAGCGTGACGCTGCCGTGATCGGCGGGCGCGACGCCGGCCAGTGCCCGCGCGAGTTCGTTGCGGCCCGAATCGAGCAAGCCGGTCACACCGAGAATTTCGCCTTTGTGCAGCCTGAACGAGACATCCGTGAACTGGCCTTTACGGCCAAGCGCCTGCACGTCGAGCACTACTTGCTGCGCACTGTCCTCGCCGTCCGCGCGATAGCGTTCGGTCGAAAGATGCTTGCCCGTCATGAGCTCGCTGATCTGCGCTTTCGTGTATTGCTCGATCGGCCCTTGCGCCATCTTCTGGCCATCGCGCAATACGATCACCTCACCGCCGATCGCATAGCATTCGTCCAGCTTGTGGCTCACGAACAGCACAGCCACGCCGTCGGCACGCAGACGCGCGAGCACGGCAATCAGGTTGTCCACTTCCTTCTGCGTGAGCGAGGTTGTCGGTTCGTCCATGATGACGAACTTCGCCTCGCTGGCAATGGCTCGCGCGATGGCAACGAGCTGACGCGTCGCAAGCGGCAGTTGTTCGATGAGTGTTTTCTGGAACGCGGCGTCGCCCGGCAGACCCACTGCTTCGAGCGCGCGTGCCGCGGTCTGCGCGAGCGCGCGTCGGTCGAAGGTGCGCGCCAGCTTGCCCTGATGCGTGGCCAGCTCCGCAGTCAGCGCGACGTTCTCGGCCACGCTCATGTTCGGCAGCAGCGACAGATCCTGATAGACGGTCTCGATACCCGCCGAAAGCGATTCGAGCGGCGACAGCCTGCTGTGACGCGCGCCCTCGATCACGAGTTCGCCTTCGTCCGGCGGCTGCGCGCCCGAGATGATCTTGATGAGCGTGCTCTTGCCGCAGCCGTTCTCGCCCAGCAAGTGATAGATCTGCCCGCGCTCGAACGCGAGGCTCACGCCGCGCAGCGCATACACGCCGGTAAAGCGCTTGTGGATGTTGACGACTTCGAGAAGCGGTGTCGTGGTGGTCATGTCTGTCCAGGGCACGCGGCGCGCTTCCGCAAAAGCACGCCGCGCACGTCACATCAGAAGTTGTATTGCTTGTAGTTCGTCTTGTCGACATCGACCCAGCCGGTGCCGCGCACGATCACGCCCTTGCCCGGGCCCTTCGTGACCGTCACCTTGTTGTAGCCGGTGATGCCGAGGTCAGTGCCGTTCTGGACTTCCTTGCCCTCGACGAGCATCTGCGCGACCTTGTTCATCGCCAGGCCCGCGAGCTTCGGATCCCAGAACGCGATGCCGTTGACCGCGCCGCTTTCGAGGAACTTGGCGGCTTCCGTAGGCAGGCCCGTGCCGTACACGCAGATCTTGCCGACCTTGCCCGCCTCTTCAACCGCGCGGCCGATGCCGATCACATCCAGCGAGGACGACCCTTGAAAGCCAGTCAGGTCCGGATGCTTGCGCAACACTTCCTTGGCGACCTGATAGGCACGCTCGCCGTCGTTGTTGGTTTCGAGCTTCGGCTCGACGAGATCCATCTTCGGATACTTGGCCTTCGCATTGCCGATGCCGCCATCGGCCCATTGCACTTGCGAACGGCTACCGAGCGAGCCGACCAGCACCGCCCACTTGCCCTGCTGCCCCATGCACTTCGAGAGCCGTTCGTTCAGGCCCGCGCCGTATGCGGTGTTGTCGAAGGCTTCGATGTCGACCATCGTGTTCTTCGCGTTGTCCGCTTCATGCGTGACGACCTTGATGCCGCGGTCCATCGCTTTCTTGAGTGCGGGTTCGAGCGTCGGCGGATCGTAGGGCACCACGGCGATGGCCGTGACCTTCTTGGCGATCAGATCCTCGATGATCTTGAGCTGCTGCGCGGCATCGGCGCGGCCCGGTCCCGTCTGATAGGCGTTGATGTTCGGGTTCTCCTTGCCGAACTCCTTGACGCCCTCGTCCATGCGGTTGAACCAGTTGATGCCGGTCACCTTGACGACCGTCACGATGGTCTCGTTGGTCGCGGCCTGCGCCGCGGCGATGGCGCCGGCGGCGAGTGCAACCGCGGTCAGCGCGGTGGCGAGCTTGTTGAGCTTCATTGCGTTGTCTCCTTCAGGTATCGATTGAATTGGCTTCTTTGATATGTCACACGCAACACTAGCGTCCGGTCGAAGCGGGCGGCGGCGGCACATTGCGCTTGGGCGCAGCCCCGCCGATGCCGAAGATCGCACGCACCCGTTCGCCGCCTGCGAAGGCGAGCGAGGCGAGCAGCAGAAAGCCCCATGCGCAATCGCCGAAGAACTGCGATACGCCGAGCAAGTTGAACAGACTCGACAGGAATTGCAGCACGGTCGCAGCAAGAAACACGCAGACGATGCGCCCATAACCGCCTGCCGGATTCACGCCGCCCATCACGGCGATCAGGATTGCAATCAGCAGATACGAGTTGCCGTAATCCCATTTGGCGCTGGACGTATGCGTCGCACTGATCAGGCCCGCGAGCGAAGCAAGCACGCCGCACAGCCCATACGTGACGATCAGCATGCGCGCGCGCGGAATGCCCGCATAGAACGCGGCCTTCGGGTTCGTGCCCATCAGGTACAGACGCAGGCCGAACGGCGTGCGCTTCAGGACCCAGCCGAGCACCAGCACGGCGGCGAGGAAGACCCACAGCGAGATGGGCACTTGCAGGAAGGTGCCGTTGCCGATGTTCGACAACGGATCGACGTATTCGACCCGCACCGATGCCCCGTTGCTCAGCACCACCGCAATGCCTGTGAACAGCAGTTGCGTGCCGAGCGTGCAGAGAATCGGCGTGAGCCTGAGCCTGGCAATCACGACACCGTTCAGCAGGCCGCCGAGCAGCCCCACGATCACGACGACGCATGCGAACACGCCGGTATAGAGCGCGGGGGAATCATCGGCGGAGACCATGTGCGGCAGCAGCAGCGCCGCAACCATGCCCGAGAGATTTGCCAGGCCCACGCCCGACAGGTCGATACCGCCGTTGCCCGAGACCATCGAGAGCATGATGCCGAGCGCAAGCAGGCCGAGCTCGGGCAGTTGTCCGCCCATCGACTGGAGATTGTCGATGTCGAGGAACTGGCCGTGCGACAACGCTGTGGCCACCAGCACCACCAGAATATTCACGCCGATCAGGAAATTGAACTGGCGATCAGCGAGCCACTTCGCTCCGTTCATTGCGTGACGCTCCTCTGCTCGAGCACCGCGGTGATTTCGTCGAGACGCGGCATCGAAGGCGCCGTGCCCGGCCGCGTGACCGACAGGCTCGCGAGCGCGCAACCGAAACGCACCGCATCGAGCGGACTGTCGCCGCGCGCGAGCGCCGCCGCGAAGCCGCCGGTGAAGCCATCGCCCGCGCCCGCCGTTTCCACCACGCGGCCACAGTCGAACGCCGGCACCAGCGTCGATTCCTGCGCCGTATGCAGCAGCGCACCGGCCTCACCGAGCGTCACGATGACGGCACGCGCGCCCTTGTCGAGCAGCACGTCAGCGGCACGCCGCGCGTCATCGACCGATGCGATCTCGACGCCCGTCAATGCCGCCGCTTCGGTTTCGTTCGGCGTGATGTAGTCGCACAGCGGATAGATGTCGTCGGTGAGCGGCAGCGCAGGCGCCGGGTTGAACACGGTGATCGCGCCATGCTTGCGCGCGAGTTCCAGCCCGCGTCGCGCGGCCGGAATGGGTTGTTCCAGTTGCGTGACAAACACGCCCGCACGTGCAATATCTTCTTCGATGGCTTCCACGTCCTCGGGCACGAGCGTGCCGGCCGCGCCCGCTGCAACGATGATCGCGTTGCCGCCGGTGTTTTCATCGACGTAGATATGCGCGGCGCCCGTGGCGGCATCCGGCATGACCGTGGCCCGCGACGTAATGCCTTCCGCAGCCCAGGTGGCCTGCGCGATATCACCGAATGCATCCGCGCCAATGCGCGTGCAGAAGATCACATCCGCGCCCGCGCGCGCGGCCGCCACCGCCTGATTCGAGCCCTTGCCGCCGGGCCCCATCTTGAACGCGGAGCCCGCCACGGTCTCGCCGAGCAAGGGCATGCGTTGCGCGCGAAACGCGAGGTCCGTCACATAGATGCCGAGAATGACGACGCTCTTCATCGCGCGCCTCCGTCTGAAGCTTCAGGTAGATCGGGCGCAAGCAGCACGCCCTTCTTGAAGATGAAGCAGCCATAGCCGCGCGCTTCGCCCGTCGCGATCACGCAAAAAGCCTGTCTGGCGCGCTCATAAAAAGCGAAACGCTCGACTGGAGAAAAATGCAACGCGCGACCCTCGGCGTCATCCACTTCGCGTTGAGCCTCGCGCTGTACGGCCGGCAGCTTGGCGGCGTCGCCGACCACTTCCATGCGGCCCGCAGGGTCGTCGACGAAGGTATCGAGCGGCAATACCGACAGCACCGCACGCACCGCGCGCGGCGCGCTCGCGCCGTCCATGCGCAGCACGCGTCCGAGCGCGGTCTTGCGCGCCACGGAATCGGCGGGAAAATGAGCGTCGCAGATCACCACTTCGTCGCCGTGACCCATCGCGGCGAGCGCGTGCAGGATATCGGCGTTCAAGAGCGGATCGATGTTCTTCAGCACAGCGTCTCCTCCATGCATGGGCGCGTCTCGTATCGAGATCTACGCCCGGTCAATTCCTTGATCAGTCTCCGTACGGCACCCAGATGTTCTTCACTTGCACGGCCTGACGAAGGAACGGCAGTCCTTCGCTCGCGGCATCGTGCCAGTCGAACACGCGGCCCTGATCGACGAAGGTCCGCTTCAGATTGCCGACCGATTCACGCTCGGCAAGCGCCGAGAGCGCGGCGCCGTGGAAGCACCAGAGCGCATCGACGTCGTCGTGCTGAGCGAGCGTCTGCGTCAGCGAACGCGCATCGCCAGTGACGATGTTGAGCGCGCCGCCCGGCACATCCGAGGTCTCGACGACCTGATAGAAGTCCGTGGCCATCAGCGGACAGGTTTCGCTGGGCACCACCACCACGCGATTGCCGAGCGCCAACGCAGGCGCAACGAGCGACACGAAGCCCAGCAGCGGCGCCTCGTCCGGGCACACCACGCCGATCACGCCCAGCGCTTCATGCATCGCCAGCGCCACGCCGTGCAGCGGAGGAGCGTGCACTGCGCCGTCGAACTTGTCGGTCCATGCGGCGTACGTGAAGAAGCGCGTGATCGATGCTTCCACTTCGCGCTTCGCATCCCGTTCGCTGGCGCCGGCGCGCTGCACGAGTTGCCGGGCAAATTCATCGGCACGCGCGCTCAGGTTCTCCGCGAGGTAGTACAGCACCTGCGCGCGGTTATGCGCGCTCGCCGACGTCCACTTCGTCATGCCGCGCGCGGCGGCCACCGCATTGCGAATGTCCTTGCGATTGCCCTCGCCCACTTCACCGACGATCTCGCCCGAAGGCGCGCGCACGAGTCGCGAATAGCCGCTGTCCGGACGCGCCTGCTTGCCGCCGATGAACAGTTTCGCCGTGCGATCGAGCGCGCTGACGTTGCCCGCATCGGTCAGTGAATCCGGCTCGGCCGGCGCTGCCTTGCCTTCGCTGCGCACCGGGAGCTTCGCCCACGCGCGCGGCTTCAGGTATTCGTAAATGCCCTCGCGTCCGCCTTCGCGCCCGAAGCCCGACTCGCGATATCCGCCGAAGCCCACGGCCGCGTCGAACAGGTTCGTCGCATTGATCCACACGACGCCGCATTGCAGGCGCGGCGCGACATCCAGTGCGCGGCTGATGTTCTCGCTCCACAGGCTTGCGGCAAGCCCGTAGCGCGTGTTGTTCGCGAGCGCCACGGCTTCTTCCGGTGTGCGGAAGCTCATCGTCACGAGCACGGGGCCGAAGATTTCTTCCTGGGCGAGCGTCGAGGCGGGCGAGACCTTCGTGACCAGCGTCGGCGGAAAAAACGCGCCGCCTTCAGGCACGCCGACTCGCGGCGACTGATGGATCTCGCAGCCTTCGCTCGCACCCTTCGCGACCAGCGCGCGGATACGTTCGAGTTGTATGTCGTCGACGACCGCGCCCATGTCGATGCCCTTGTCGAGCGACGGCCCGACGCGCAGCGTGTCCATGCGGCGCTTGAGCTTCTCGACGAAGCGCGCCTCGATGCCTTCCTGCACAAGCAGGCGCGAACCGGCGCAGCACACTTGTCCCTGGTTGAACCAGATGGCATCGACGACGCCTTCCACGGCGCTGTCGAGGTCGGCGTCGTCGAACACGATGAACGGCGACTTGCCGCCGAGTTCGAGCGTCAGCGACTTGCCCGAGCCCGCCGTGCTTGCGCGAATCAGGCGGCCCACTTCGGTCGATCCGGTGAACGCGATCTTCGCGACCCGTTGATGTTCGACGAGCGCGGCGCCGGTGCGGCCGTCGCCGGTCACGACATTGAGCACGCCCTTCGGCAAGCCCGCGCGGTGCGCGAGTTCGGCGAACAACAACGCCGTGAGCGAGGTGAACTCGGCCGGCTTCAAGACGACCGTGTTACCGAGCGCGAGCGCGGGCGCGATTTTCCATGCAAGCATCAGCAGCGGAAAATTCCACGGTACGATCTGGCCGACCACGCCGAGCGGCGCCCAGTCCGCGAACTCCTTGTCCTGCAACTGGGCCCATCCCGCGTGATGCAGAAAATGCCTTGCTACAAGGGGTATATCGATGTCGCGGGACTCGCGGATCGGCTTGCCGTTATCGAGCGATTCGAGCACGGCAAACAGACGCGCATGCCGCTGCACCATGCGCGAAAGCGCATACAGATGACGCGCGCGCCCGGCGCCGCCGATGGTCTGCCAGCCTTCGAGCGCCGCATGCGCGGCCTGCACGGCGGCATCGATATCGGCTTGTTCGCCCTGTGCTACCGAGGCGAGCACGCGGCCCGTGGCGGGTTCGCTGGAATCGAAACGCTCGGCGGCATCGCTGTCGCGCCAGGCGCCGTTGATGAAGTGACCGAAGCGCCCTTCATGTTGATCGAGCCAGGCGCGCGCGGCGCGATCGTCTTCCGGTGCGGGTCCGTAGTCCATCGAGGAGAAATAGTCGGCAACGCTCATGAGGCTTGGAATGTGAAGTCGTGCGGATCAGGCGACGGGATGACGATTGAACGCCGAATAGCGTCCGCTCACGTGATGTTCGAGCTGGCGTTCGATATCCGCCAGCAGACTCGATGCGCCGACGCGGAACAGTTCGGGTTCGAGCCACTCACGGCCGAGCTCTTCTTTCATCAGGATCTGGTATTCGAGCACCGACTTGGCCGTGGAGACGCCGCCTGCCGGCTTGAAGCCGATCAGGACGCCGGTGCGGGCCAGATATTCGCGGATCATTCGCACCATGACGAGCGAGACGTCGAGCGTCGCGTTCACGCCCTCCTTGCCCGTCGAGGTCTTGATGAAATCGGCGCCGGCCATCATGCAGATCATCGAGGCCTTGGCGACGTTCGACAGCGTGCGGATGTCGCCCGTCGCGAGAATCGCCTTGACGTGGGCCGGGCCGCAGGCCGCGCGAAAGTCGCGCATCTCGTCGTAGAGCGCCTGCCAGTTTCCTGTCAGAACGTGCTCGCGCGTGACGACGATGTCGATCTCCGCCGCGCCGTCGGCCACCGACGCCTCGATCTCGCGCAACTTCAATTCATGCGGATTGAGGCCGGCGGGAAAGCCGGTAGACACGGCGGCGACCGGAATGCCGCTGCCTCGCAGCGCGTCCACGGCTGTCTTCACATAGCGGTGATAGACACAGACCGCGCCCGTCGTGATCGAGGCGGGCGGCATGCCGAGCGCGTCGAGCAGGTCGTCGCGCACCGGCCGGCGCGCCTTCGCGCACAGGCGCTCTACGCGACCGTGGGTGTCGTCGCCGTTGAGCGTGGTGAGGTCGATGCAGGTGATGGCCTTCAGCAGCCAGGCCGCCTGCGCGTCTTTCTTGACCGCGCGCCGCGTGCCGAGTGTGGACGCGCGTCGCGCCACGGCCGACTGATTGACGCGCAGCCCGTCCAGCCACGCAAGGTCGAACGGCACGCCGGGGTTGCGCGTGCCAGCGTGGTCCTGAACCTTCCCAGGCCACGCGACGATGGACTTCGATGCAGTTTCCAGCATGAGATCGATGTGCCGGCGTCTTGTGCGACGCACAACAAGTTTTGATAGATTGATCTCAGTTTATATCAACTTTGTTACGATCGTAACATAGGGAAAGTTCGGGGGTGCTTCCTACGGCCGGGCGTGTCACGGAGCCGTTGCAGAAAAAATCAGGCTGCGATTCCGCTTTTTTGTGGAACGCGCGGTTTCGCCAGGCCCAGATGATCGCGCAGGGTGCGACCTTCGTACTCGCTGCGGAACAATCCGCGCCGCCGCATTTCCGGGAGCACCCCTTCGATGAAGTCATGCAGGGAACCGGGCAGCAATGCCGGCATGATGTTGAACCCATCGGCGCCGAAATGCTGAAAGCGCTGTTCCAGTTCGTCGGCAATCTGCGCGGCGGTGCCCACGAGTTGCCAATGTCCGCGCGCTCCCGCAATGCGGCGATAGAGTTCGCGAATCGTCAGATTCTCGCGGCGCGCGAGTTCGATCATCAAGGACTGACGGCTCTTGCTTGCGTTGGTTTCAGGCAGTTCGGGGATCGGTCCGTCGAGGGGAAACGATGAGAGATCGACACCGCCCGTCAGCGTGGAGACCATTGCGAGGCCAACGACAGGATCGATGAGCGCCTGCAGTTCCTCGAACTTCTCTTGAGCTTCCGCTTGCGTACGGCCGACGATCGGCATGACGCCCGGCATGATCTTGAGCGTATCCGGATGCCGGCCATAGTGCGCCATGCGGCCCTTCACGTCCGCATAAAACGCCACCGCGTCTTCGAGTGTCTGCTGTGCCGTGAAGACGACCTCGGCCGTGCGCGCCGCCAGCGTCCTGCCCGCCTCCGACGATCCCGCCTGCACGAGCACCGGATGTCCCTGCGGCGCACGTGCGACGTTCAGGGGTCCACGCACCTTGAAGAACGCGCCGCGATGATTGAGCACGCGGCGCTTGTCGGGATCGAAGAAGATTCCGGAGGCCTTGTCGCGCGGGAAGGCATCCTCGTCCCAGGTGTCCCACAGCCCCGCGACCACGTCCGCGAATTCCGCCGCGCGCTCGTAACGGTGCGCGTGTTGCAAGTGTTCGTCGTGGCCAAAATTGCGCGCTTCATGTTCGCTCGACGACGTCACGAGATTCCATCCTGCGCGCCCGCCGCTGATGTGATCGAGCGACGCAAACTTGCGTGCGATGTGATACGGCTCGTTGAACGACGTGGACGCGGTGCCGACCAGACCGATGCGCTGCGTCACCGCTGCCAGTGCCGAAAGCAAGGTGAGCGGCTCGAACTGGGCCACGTAGCTGTGCGCGGTGCGACTGAGGAACGGCGCGTCGTCGCCGCGTGTGCCGGAGCCATCGGCGAGAAACACGAGATCAAATTTCGCCGCCTCGGCGGCCTGCGCAAGTTGCGCGTAATGCGCGAAGTTGCTGCCTGCGTCGGCTACCGCCTGAGGGTGGCGCCACGCCGCAATGTGATGACCGGTGGGATAGAGAAATGCGCCGAGATGCAGGTGCCCGCTTCGTCGAGTCATGCCGGAGTCGTCCTTCTTGAGAGCCTGAGGGAGCGAAACGGCGGCCCTGCCGACAGGCCGCGTCACGCTCCCGATTCTCAAGCCCGGCGAAGGGCCTTCAAACGAAGCAAAACTGCATAGCTCAGCGCGCGGCGCATGAAATGCATTGCACGCAGCGCAGGAATCACTCCTCGCGCAACTGCGCAAGCGACGCGCGTTGCTTGCCGTCCGCGTCGAAGTTATCGTCCGCCAGCCAGCGCTCGAAACCACGGCGCACGCGCGGCCAGTCCCGGTCGATGATCGCGTACCACGCGGTATCACGATTGCGTCCGCGATAAACAATCGCTTGCCTGAAGATGCCTTCGAACTCGAAGCCGAGCCGCAACGCGGTCTTGCGCGACGGCGCGTTCAGGCTGTCGCATTTCCATTCATAGCGCCGGTAGCCGAGGTCATCGAACGCATAACCCATCAGCAGATATTGCGCTTCGGTCGAGATGCGCGTCTGCTTCAGCAGCGGCGAAAACGTCACGCTGCCCACTTCGATGACGCCATGCACAGGCTCGATGCGCATCAGCGCGAGCGTGCCGACCGCCCTGCCGCTGGAAAGATCGATGACGCTGTAGTGCAGCGGATCGGTGGAGGCCGCGGCCTTCGTCAGATAGTCGCGAAAGGCGTCGCCATCCGTGAAGGGGCCGGCAAACAGATAGGTCCAGTCACGTCCATCCGCCGCGCGGCCATAAGCGTCGAACAGGTCCGCGCCGTGGCGGTCCACGTCGAGCGGCTCAAGGCGACAATGCTTCCCTTCGATGGCGATGCGGGCGGGCCGCTCACGCGGTGTCCAGTCATTCACCGCATCGCCGATTTCCTGATGATGTTCGTTGGTTCTCGTCATACGTCGGGCGCTCCTGGCCGTGAAAGGGTCTCGATACGCTAAGGTACCGCAAACCTTGCCATGGACCTAGCGCCCGCCGGGCTCAGGACGCGTCCGCACCGCCCGACCAGCCGCCGAAATGCGCGATCCCTTCGAGCGGCAGACGTGCACGCGGTGCGACTTCGCGCTCCGCCAGTTGGGCGGGAAGTGTCTGAGCGTCGCCGTGATGCGCGACTGAAATCATGCTGAGCGGCACAAAGCGCTCGGGGATGTCGAAGGCTTGTTGAAAGGCCGGGGCATCGAAGCCGCTCATCGGATGCGCCGCGAGCCGCAGCGCATGCGCCTGCAGCAACAGCGCCATGGCGGCGGCGCCGGCGTCGTAACTCGCAGTCGCATTGACGGTGCCCTTCGAAGTCAGCGTATCCGCCAGCACGGCGATCAACACCTGAGCCGGCGCATTCCACGTCTGGTTGAACGGAATGAGCGTGGTGAAGGCGCGCGCAAAGGCATTCGGATCCACCGCCTTCTCGAACACGACGAAGCGCCAGGGCTGTGCATTGAACGCCGAGGGCGCCCAGCGAGCCGCTTCGAGGAGCGCGAGGACCTGCTCGTGTGCGACAGCCTTGTCGGAATACGCGCGCGGACTCCAGCGTTCGGCGAGCAGCGCGTGGATGGGAAGGTCGGTTTGTGCGAGTCGATCCGTCATGGTGTAGGCGTAAGCGAGTTGAGATGAAGAAGCTTGAGGGCCTTGCTTTGAAAATCTCCTTGTCCCAAACAAAGCGTCTCAAGTTGAGAAAAAAACCGGAATGAAACGTTCGGTGCATAACCTTAGCGAAAATCATGCGTTCCTGTGCGAGTAGCCACTGGTTATCATGAATGATTCGCGGGACCGTTACGCGCTTTGTGACGGACCGCCCGTTCATCTGGAGCATCGATCTTGACTCGACAACTTTCATCGCGCCGCCCGTTCGTGGTCGGAATCGGCGGCACGACACGGCCAGCTTCGTCCACGGAGCGCGCGCTCGCCTTGTCATTGAAGGGCGCACAGGAAGCCGGCGCGCGCGTGCAACTGTTCGGCGGCGCATTCCTGCATGGCCTGCCGCATTACGCGCCGGAAACACGCCAGCTCACGGACGAGCAGCATGAACTGATCGAGGCTGTCCGCAGCGCCGACGCGCTCGTCATCGCCACGCCCGGCTATCACGGCGGCGTCTCGGGACTGGTGAAGAACGCACTCGACACGCTCGAGGAATTGCGCAGCGATGAACGTCCGTATCTCGACGGTCGTGCCGTCGGCTGCATTGTCACGGCATACGGGTGGCAGGCCGCAGGCACGGTGCTGACCTCCCTGCGTTCCATCGTCCATGCGCTGCGTGGCTGGCCCACGCCTTTCGGTGCAACCGTCAATACGCTGGAGACGCGCTTCGATACGGTGGACACGTGCTCGGACCCGAAGGTGGTCGAGCAGTTGCGGACCGTGGGCCGCCAAGCGGCGAACTTCGCGCTGGCCTTCGGCGCGCATGACAGCGATGCGTATCACGCGGTGGAACGCGAAGCGAGCATCGTGCAAGGCTGACTTCAGGCCAGTCGAGACAGCCTCCTGTCTCGACCCAACATCAAGTCCGGCGCAATACCCGCGACAGCACCGCTTCCTCCAGTTCCGCAAACCGTTCGGCCTTGCGACTGCGCGGCCGCGGCAAAGCTACCTCCGCATCCAGCGTGATGTGCCCGTGCTCGATCAGCACGACCCGGTCTCCCAGCGACACAGCCTCCTGCACGTCATGCGTCACCAGCAGAGCAGTGAAGCGATGTTCACGCCACAGCCGCTCGATCAGGTCTTGCATCTCGATGCGCGTCAACGCGTCGAGCGCGCCGAGCGGCTCGTCGAGCAACAGCAGGTCCGGCCGATGCATCAGCGCCCGCGCAAGCGCCACTCGTTGCTTCTGTCCGCCTGAGAGACGCGAGGGCCAGTCGCGTTCGCGCCCGCTCAAACCCACTTCGGCGAGCGTCGCGCGTGCGTCCTCGCGAGCGCTGCGCGGCAGCCCGAGCATCACGTTGTCGAGCACGCTTTTCCACGGCAAGAGCCGCGCGTCCTGAAACATGATGCGGATGCCGAGCGTGTCGCCGGGCGTCGCGGCATGACGTTGCACGTTGCCCGTCGAGCTGTCCTCCAGTCCCGCGATCAGACGCAGCAAAGTGGACTTGCCGCAACCGCTGCGCCCGACGATCGACACGAAACTGCCTCGTTCGATCGACAAGTCCAGATCATGCAGCACGCGCCGTTCGCCGAAGTGCTTGCCTACGCCGCGCAAGGCGACCGCAATGTCGCGCCCGACAGGCAGCCGCGCAACCGGCGACGTGCGCGTCGCTGGTTGCACGAGCGGGTCTGCTTGCCGACCAGCGGCCGATTTCACTGAACTCATGATCGCACCTCGCTTTGCCAGGACGGATGCCAGCGCAGCGTCGCGCGCTCGATGACGCGAGCAGCCATGTCCGCCAGCTTGCCGAGCAGCGCATACAGCAGGATGCCGACCAGCACGACATCGGTTTGCAGGAACTCGCGCGCGTTCATTGTCATGTAGCCGATGCCCGATTGCGCCGAGATGGTCTCCGCGACGATCAACATGACCCACATCAGCCCCAGCGCGAAGCGCACGCCGACGAGAATGGAAGGCAATGCGCCAGGCAGGATCACATGCCAGTAGAGCGCTCCGCCGGAGAGTCCGTAACTCTTCGCCATTTCGATCAGATCACGATCCACCGAGCGGATGCCGTGATACGTATTGACGTAGACCGGAAAGAACACGCCCAGCGCAACGAGCACGAGTTTGGCTTCCTCGCCGATGCCGAACCACAGGATCAGCAGCGGTATCAAGGCGAGCGCGGGAATGTTGCGGATCATCTGCACGGTCGAGTCGAGCGCGATTTCCGCGGGTCGGCTGAGACCGGTCGCCAGCCCGAGCACGAAGCCCGCCGAGCCGCCCATCGCAAAACCAGCGAGTGCCCGCCATGCGCTGACCTTGACATTGGCCCACAGATCGCCGGACAGGATCAGGGTCCATGCCGCCTTCACGACCGCAAGCGGTTCGGGCAACACCCGGACCGACAGCCCGCCGCTGCGTGCCGCGCCTTCCCACGCAATCAGGATCAGCACGGGCACGGCCCATGGCAACAGATGCCGGGTGATGTTCTTTTCGATTTTCATCGCCCGTTCAGCCCTGTGCCGCACGCGGCAGTTCCGAGGTGCCGATCACTTCGCCGAAGGGCCCCGACAACGGACCCGTGGACTTGGCCTTCTGGCCGCGCGGCAGCAGCGGGAACACGAGTTCGGCGAAGCGATACGATTCTTCGAGATGCGGATAACCGGACAGAATAAAAGTGTCGATGCCGAGTTCCGAATATTGCTTCATCAATCCGGCCACTTGTTCCGGATTTCCGACGAGCGCCGTGCCCGCGCCGCCTCGCACCAGGCCCACGCCGGCCCAGAGATGCGGATACACCTCGAGGGCTTCGCGGTTGCCGCCGTGCAGCGCGGCCATGCGCCGCTGGCCTTCCGAATCCATCTTCTCGAACGAAGCCTGTGCACGGCGGATGGTTTCATCGTCGAGCTTGCTGATCAGGCGATCCGCGTCTGCCCGCGCTTCCTGCTCCGTCTCGCGGACGATCACATGCAGTCGGATGCCGAACTTGATGTCGCGGCCGGCTGCGGCGGCGCGGCGGCGAATGTCGTTGATTTTTTTCTCGACTTCGGCAGGCGGCTCGCCCCAGGTCAGATAGGTATTGACATGCTTTGCGGCGATCTCGTGCGCCGCCGGCGACGACCCGCCGAACCACAACGGCGGATGCGCCTTCTGCACCGGCGGATACAGCACCTTGCCGCCCTGCGAGCGCAGATGCTTGCCTTCGAAGTCGAAGCTGCCGTTCTCGTGCGCGCTTTCCAGCAGGCCGCGCCAGATGCTCAGGAATTCGTCGGTGAGTTCGTAGCGCGTATCGTGGTCGTAGAAGACGCCGTCTCCCGCGAGCTCGGACGGATCGCCGCCCGTGACCACGTTGATCAGCAGGCGGCCGTTGGAGAGCCGGTCGAACGTCGCAGCCATGCGCGCCGACAGACCCGGCGAACTCAGGCCCGGACGGATCGCGACGAGAAACTTGAGACGCTTCGTCGCCGGAATCAGGCTCGACGCCACCACCCACGCATCCTCACAGGAACGTCCGGTGGGCAGCAGCACGCCTTCGTAGCCGAGCGTATCGGCGGCGGTCGCGATCTGCCTGAAATAGTCGTAGTCCGCTGCACGTGCGCCTTGCGTGGTGCCGAGATAGCGGCTGTCGCCGTGCGTAGGAATGAACCAGAAAACATTCATTGCGATAAACCTTGCGTAAGCGTCTCGTTTTTAAATGCAATGCAACCGCGTCAGGCGACGTTCCAGCGCGCCGCGCTCACATCGAGCTGTTTCGGAATCAACTTGAGATTCGTGAACACATCCGCGATCCGCTGCTGATACGCGAGCGTGGCGGCCGTGACCGGCTGCACGCCGTATGACGTGCGCCTGAGCGCGGTTTCCAGAATGTCCGTGTCGAGACCTACGAGCGGCGACAATTGCGCCGCGACCGTGGGCACGTTGTCGCGGGCCCAGCGATCGACCTGATCGAGTTCATCGAGCACCGCATGCACGAGTGGCGCTTGCGTGCTCGCGATCTTGCGCGTCGCGAGGTAGTACTGCACGTTGCTGACGAGGTTCGTGCCATCGACGAGTTGCCGCGCATGCGCCTGCTTTTCGACCGCGGCCAGATACGGATCCCAGATGACCCACGCGTCGATGCTGCCCTGAACGAAGGCCGCGCGTGCATCCGCGGGGGCGAGATAGACCGGCTGGATATCTGCATAGGCGAGGCCCGCCTTCTTCAGCGCCTCGACCAGCAGATAATGAACGTTCGACCCTTTGTTCAAGGCCACTTTCTTGCCGCGCAGGTCCGCGACCGAGTGCAGCGGTGACTGCTGTGGCACGACGATGGCCTCCGCTCGGGGCGCGGGCGGTTCATTGGCGATGTAGACAAAGTCCACGCCCGCCGCCTGCGCGAAGATGGGCGGCGTCTCGCCTACCGTGCCGATATCGACCGCGCCGGCATTGAGTCCTTCCAGCAATTGCGGACCGGCTGGAAACTCGAGCCATTGCACGGTCACGCCCTGCGCCGCGAGACGCTTGTCGAGCGTGCCGCGGGCCTTCAAGACAACGAAGTTGCCGTATTTCTGATAGCCGATACGCAAGGTCTTCGGCGCGTCAGCGGCAAGCGCGCCGCCGACGGTAAAGGCCCCCGTCATACCCGCGCCGAGTGCGGCGAGCCTGACGAGTGCGCGGCGGCGAGACGCATTTTCCGGAACGAACATGAGGATTCCTCTGGCGATGAACGATGACATCGGTGATGCCGTCTGGGTTCATCGATCTTAGCAACGGGTCGAGCCATCGCTAAGCGAGCAATCGTCATAATCAATTCAGGAAAACGGCATCACTCCGGCGGAAGATCGGCGGGCGACTGGAACACGTCCACTGTGTAGCCCATGTTGAAGTATCCCGCGCGCGCATACAGCGCAATGGTTTCCAGCCGCTCGGTGCGGCTCGGTGGATCATCGTGCTGCGTCTTGCCGGACGGCGTTCCGCATGCGCAGTCCTGGCGCACACGCTGGAATGCGCGCATCTGGCTGCGATCGCGCCTCTCCCGCACTGAAGTCGAGAGAGTTTGCCAATAACGAGTCAGGATGTGCTGCATGGCTGCGCTCCCGCGTGGCGTCGATATCTCGAATCTAGACCGTTGCAAAAATTCCGGCAAACAAACTTTTCTGCAATGCATTCCAGCGTCTCGATTTCGGCGCACGGATCGATTCAGGCCGCCTTCTCCGCCGCATGGCGCCCCTCGGGCACACGCAGCCCCAGATGACTGCGCAATGTCTTGCCCTCGTACGCACGGCGGAAGATCCCACGCCTCTGCAGGATCGGCACCACGCCTTCCGTGAATGCTTCCAACCCGCCCGGCAACGCATCGGGCATCAGGTTGAAGCCATCGGCGGCACCATTTTCGAACCAGTGGGCGATGTCGTCCGCGATCTGCTCCGGCGTGCCGACGATCACGCGATGTCCGCCGCCGCCCGCAAGCGCGCGCACCAGTTCGCGCACCGTATAGCCGTGCGTGCGCGCCTGGGCGAGCGTCGCGTTAAAGAAAGTGTGATTGCCGTTGCCATTATTCGGTGGCGGCAGATCGTCGGGCAAACGCTCGTCGAGCGACAGGCTATCGGCCGGAACACCCAGCGTGCCCGCCAGACGGTTCAGGCTGTAGCGCCAGGGAATCAGGTCGACGAGTTCGTCGCGCCGGCGCAGCGCCTCGGCTTCAGTCCCGCCGATGATCGTGGTCAGGCCCGCGAGCACCTTCACGGCGTCCGGTCCACGGCCATGACGCGCCGCGCGCAGGTTCAGATCCGCGCGATACGTCCGCGATTCATCGAACGATTGCGAAGCCGAGAAGACCGCTTCCGCATGACGGGCCGCGAGTTCGCGTCCATCGCCCGATGCGCCCGCCTGCACCAGCACCGGATGGCCCTGCGCGGAGCGCGGCAGATTGAGCGCGCCCTGCACACCGAAGAAGCGTCCACGATGCGCCGCCGGATGTACGCGCGCGAGATCAACGAAGCGGCCACTGGCCTTGTCCGCGATCAGCGCGTCATCCTCCCAGCTGTTCCATAGCGTTTTGACGAGCGTCGCGAATTCGTCGGCGCGTGCGTAACGTTGCGCATGATCCGGCACGGCGTCGAAGCCAAAGTTGCGCGCGGACGGCAAGTCCGCCGTCGTCACGATGTTCCAGCCCGCGCGTCCGCCGCTGATGAGATCGAGCGTCGCGAACCGGCGCGCGAGATTGTACGGCTCGTTATAACTCGTCGATGCGGTCGCGATGAGCCCCAGATGCTCGGTCGCCGCAGCCACGCTGGTCAGCAACAGCGTAGGTTCGAGCGCAGTGATTGGCCGCATGTCGAGCTGGTCGGCGATGGCGGCGCTATCGGCGAGAAAGATCGCATCGAGGCATGCGCGTTCCGCAATCTGCGCGAGCCGCACATAGTGGTTCACGTCGATGAACGCGGCGGGATCGGCATCGGCGAGCCGCCATGCCGACGGCACAAAACCGGAATGCAGCGCGTTGATGTTCAGGTGTAACTGGCGCGGAGCAACGGCGCTCATGAATGAAACTCCAGAAAAATTCGGAACATCCGGTTCAGAAAACGCGGCCTTCAGTCAGATGCGTGATCACGCCGTTCAGTTCGTAGTCGCCCAGCACGCGCGATTTATGCAACAGCGGGTTATGACTGAAGATCGTGCGCAGATTGCGCCAGTGCCGGTCGAAGTTGTGCGCGCGCGAAGTCGCCGACGCACCGCCCGCCTCGAACAGGCGTTCCGCGGCATGCAGCGCAAGCTTGCTGACGACGATCTGCGTACGCGCCGTCGCGAGCGAGCCTTCCAGCACGTGCGCTTCGGCATCGGCGGCGCCATTGCGGATGGCGCGTGCCGTCCGGTCCAGCACACGCGCGTTCTCGGCGATCAGCGCATCGATCGCGTGGCTGTGTGCCGATAGCTCGCCGATGACCTGTTGAATGAACCCATCCTCGCGCGCAGTCGGCGCCGCGCTATGCAGCACGGGACGCCCATGCTTCAGCACGTAGCGCTTTCCGTCGGCAACGACATTGCGCACGATGCCCGCCGCGACCGACACCAGATGCAATTGCCGCAGCGCGCTGCCGTGACGTCCGGCGAGTGTCGATTGCACGCGCGGTGCGACTTCGTCCTCATGCACGACGAGGTTGTCGAACTCCAGGCTGCCGCTCGCGGTCATGCGCTGCCCCATGCCGTCCCAGTCGTCGATCACGCGCAGGCCTTCGCGCTGCACCGGCACGATCGCGCTGACCGACTCGCCGTGCTCGTCCTGCACGTTGAGCCGCGCATAGTCTGAGAACGCCGTGCCCGTCGAGTAATATTTCCGGCCGCTCAGGCGATATTGATTACCCTCGCGACGCAGTTGCGTCGTGATCTCACCGGGACGCGACGTGCCAGCTTCAGTTGACGCGCCGCCGAAAATCGCGCCCTCGGCCACGCGCCGGATCTGCACTTCGTTGAACGGTGTGCGCGGCGACAACAACAACGCCTCGGTCTGGTCGAAATGGATGCGCAGCGCATGCGCCACATTGCTCTCGTGCGCGGCGAGCGTCGAGATCACATGGAACACATCTTCGAGCGAGCCGCCGAGTCCGCCCCACTCCACCGGCAGGCGCAACTTGCCGAGGCCGGAGCGGCGAAACAGCGCGAAGGCCTCGAACGGCAGATCGCGGCGCACTTCCCGCGCGGCAGCGTCTGCGCCGATGGCTTCCGCGAGCGCGGGCAACGCGGCCAGTGCGTCATTGAGTGCGTCGCGGGTTTGAGAATTTTGTGACATCGTTCGTTCCTGTTTTTTTTCGAATGACGCGCAGCCGGCCGTCAGGCGGCCTGCGCGTCGAATTGTCGGGCCGGCACGGCATCGAGCAGCGTGCGCGTATAGGCATGCCGGGGCGCGCGCCAGATTTCACGGTGATGGCCGCTTTCGACGATGCGTCCACCATGCATCACATGCACGCGGTCGGCGATATAGCGGACCACCGAAAGATCGTGCGAAATGAAGAGATACGCCAGTCCCAGATCGCGCTTCAGCTCTACCAGCAAATTGAGAATCTGCGCCTGGATCGAGACATCGAGCGCGGAAACCGGTTCGTCGCAGATCAGCAGCGCGGGTTCGAGAATGAGCGCGCGCGCAATGCCGATGCGCTGCCGCTGACCGCCCGAAAACTCGTGCGGATAACGCGTCAGCGCCGTACTCGGCAGCCCCACGCGATCGAGCATCGCTGCGACACGCACACGGCGCGCACGGGCATCGCCGACGCCGTTCACCGCCAGCACTGTCTCCAGGATCGCGCCTACCGTGCGGCGCGGATTCAGCGACGCATACGGGTCCTGGAACACCATCTGCACATGGCGCCGATGCGGCCGCAGCGCGCGTTCGCCAAGCGGCACGAGGTCGGTGCCGCCAAGCCGGATCGCGCCGCCCGAAGCCGGCACGAGGCGCATGATCGCCTTCGAGAGCGTCGATTTCCCGCATCCCGATTCGCCCACCAGCCCCACGGTCTCGCCGCGTCCGATGTCGAACGACACGTCGTCCACCGCACGCGCCATGCCCTTGCCGTGACGATGCGCATAGTCCACGGTCAGGCCGCTTATCGACAGCAGGGGTTCGCCTTCACCCTGCTTTTCCGGCGGCGTGTTCACGCGCACCAAAGGCGTCACGTTGAAGGCCGCCTTGCCCTCAGCGGATGCCGCATGCCGGATCTCCGGCAGCTTCCATTCGCGATAGTGAACTTCGTTCGACAGATTCAGCGAAGCGCCCAGCAACCCGCGCGTATAAGCATGCTGCGGCCGCGTGAACAGCTGTTCCACCGGCCCTTCTTCCACTTTCTCGCCGGCGAGCATCACGGCGACGCGGTCCGCATGCTGCGCGACGACGCCGAGATCATGAGTGATGAGCAGAAGCGACATCGACAGTTCGCGGCGCAATTCGTCCAGCAATTCGAGGATGCGTGCCTGGATCGTGACGTCGAGCGCGGTGGTCGGTTCATCGGCGATCAGGAGACGCGGACGGCATGCCACCGCCATCGCGATCATCACGCGTTGCCGCTGACCGCCCGACAGTTCGTGCGGATAATCCGCCACGCGCCGCTGCGGCTCGGGCACGTGCACGAGATCGAGCAGTTCCACCGCGCGCCGCTGCGCCGCCTGCTTCGACAGCGATTCATGCTGCCGCAAGGTCTCGACGATCTGCGCACCGACCGGCAGCACCGGATTCAGCGATGTCATCGGCTCCTGGAAGATCATCGAGATGTCACGCCCACGCAAGGCGCGCATGTCGCGCGGATTCAATGCGAGCACGTCGCGTCCGTCGAAGCGCACGCTTCCCGTCACGCGCCCGGGAGCGGGCAACAGCCGCATCAGCGAAAGCGCGGTGGCTGACTTGCCGCAGCCCGATTCACCGACGAGCGCCAGCGTCTCCCCGGCGGCGATATCCAGATCGATGCCGCGCACTGCGCGATGCGCGCCAAAATTCACCTGCAAACCGCGCACTTCAAGAAGTTGAGTCAAGCCTGCACCTCGTCAGGAAAGCGGCCGCATGCGCGGGTTGAGTGCATCGTTGAGACCGTCGCCGAGCAGGTTCAGCGCGAGCACGGCCAGCACGATCGCCGCACCGGGAATCGCGGTGAGATACCACGCGGTGCGCAGCGAATCGCGGCCCGCGCCGATCATGCCGCCCCACGTCACCACGTTCGGATCGCCCATGCCGAGAAACGACAGCGACGATTCGATCAGGATCGCGCTCGCCACCATCACCGATGCCGTGACGATCACCGGAGGCAATGCGTTAGGCAATATTTCTCCGAATATGATTCGCGTATGACTAAAGCCCTGACTGCGCGCGGCCAGTACGAAATCGCTCTGTCGCAAGGTTCGGAACTCGGCACGCACGATTCGAGCGACTGTGGGCCACGAGGCAATACCGATCGCCAGCGCAATGACGGTGACACCCGGATTGCCGATCGCGACAATCACGATCACCAGCAGGAATGAAGGCACCGTCTGGAACAATTCGGTGACGCGCACGAGCACATCGTCGGTCAGCCCGCCGAAGAAGCCGCCTATCGCGCCCACCAGCGTGCCGATCACGAGTCCGATCGCCGCCGCCGATGCGCCGATCAGCAAGGACACGCGCGCTCCATGCGCGACGCCCGCAGCAACGTCGCGGCCGAGCGAATCGGTCCCGAGGCGGTAGAGCGGATCAGCACCCGGCCATTCGAACGGCGCTGCCACCATGTCGAGTGGATCGCCCGGGAAAAAATGCGGCGCACTGAGCGCGAGTGCGATGAAGGCCGCCAGCAGCGTAAGGCCCGCGAGCGCGGAGGGATTGCGCAGCAACGCATGCCATGCGCCGCGCGAACCCGGCGAAGACGAAGCATGCGGCGCACGGCGCGAGCCGAACAACGCGCCCGCGAGCTGGCGTCGCCAGGCGGAATGAGTGGAATGAGTAGCCATGCGTGATAGTCAGTGATTCAGTGAGTCAGTGAGTCAAGCGATGCGCGGATCGAGCCACGCCTGAAGCAGATCGACGACGACGTTCGCGACGATCACCAGCAACGAGGACAGCAGCAGCACGCCCAGCAGCACACTGAAATCGCGCGCCATGACGGCATCGAGCGCGAGCCGGCCGAGGCCCGGCCAGCTGAAGACCGTCTCCGTCACGGCCGCGCCGCCCAGCAGCGTGCCGAAGTGAATGCCGACCATCGTCGTGAGCGGCATGAGGGCGTTGCGCAGCACATGGCGCACGGTCACGCGCAGAGGATGCAGGCCCTTCGCATGCGCGGTGCGAACGAAGTCCTGACGCGTGACTTCGAGCATCGCGCTGCGGGTCAGCCGTGCATAGATCGCGACGAAGAAGGAGCCGAGCGTCGCGGCCGGCAGCAGCACGTGCCGGGCGAGATCCGCGAGGTGGGCGAAGCCATGCAGGTTCGCGCCGACCGTCACGTCGCCGCCGCTCGGCAGCCAGCCCAGATGCACCGAGAACAGCACGATGGCCAGCAACCCGATCCAGAAGCCCGGTGTCGAATACAGCAGCAGCGCGAGCACCGAGAGCACGCGGTCGGGCCACTTGCCCGCCCAATGCGCCATGACCGCGCCCAGTACGATCCCCGCAATGATCGCCAGCGCGAGCGCCGTGCCCATCAGGATCAGCGTGCTGGGAAGGCGCGACAGAATCAGCTGCATGACGGGTGCGTCATAGCGCGGCGAATAGCCAAGGCTGCCGTGCGCGAGATGTCCGAGGTACGCGCCGAGTTGATGCAGCACCGGCTGGTCCAGGCCGAACTTCGCCCGCAGGGCCTGCACCGTTTCCAGCGTGGCCGAGCCGGACTCGCCTGCCAGCACGTCGGCGGCGTCGCCGGGCATCAGCTTCAGCAGGAAGAAGTTGGCGATCACGATGGCGAGCAGCGTCGGCAGCGCCTGCCATGCCGTGCGTCTGGCTATGGCAGCGAAGCGGCTGCGTCGGTTCATTTCGTCGCGCCTCATGCAGCCAGCCACACATCGGCGAGATTGCCTTCAAGACCTTGCGCCGACACCGTGTGATTGCGTACCCGACGATTCGCGAGCGTGACCATCCGCGGCGCAACGAGATTGAGAATGGGCAGGTCGCGATATACGATCTGCTGGAACTGCTGATACAACGCCACGCGCTTGCTCTCGTCCGTCTCGATCGATGCGGCTTCGAGCAGGCTATCCACCTGCGCGTTGTTGTAATGCGGCGCATTGGAAAACGGCACGCCCGGACGGATGTTCTTCGACCAGTACAGACGCTGCACGCCCACACTCGGATCGAATAGCGTATTCACACCGATGCTCGTGAAATCGAACTGGCGGTCCGCATACACGCGCTTGAGAAACGACGGCAGATCCTGCGCGCGCACCGTAACCTCGATGCCCACGCGCGCCAGCGCAGACTTCACATAGTCGGCCTGACGCCGGTACATGTCGCCATAAGGAAGATAGTCGTGCGTCAGCTGGAAGCGCGGACCGCCGTTCTTGCGCGGATAACCGGCCGCGTCCAGTAGCTTCTCTGCATTCGCGATATCGAATGCATAAGGTGCAAGCTTCGTATCGTGATACGGTGAAGCAGGCGTGATGGGCGTAGGCGAGACATCGGCATAACCGTACGCAATCGTCTTCTGCACGATCTGAGGATTCACTGCGTGCGCGATAGCCTGACGCACCCGCAGGTCTTTCAGGATCGGATGATCGAGATTGAAGTCGATCTCCGAGAGCGGCTCGAGGAAGCGATAGCCACGCGTCTCCACCGCGAGTTGCGGCAGTTGCGTGAGACGCGGCAAGTCCGACAACGGCACCGGATTCTCTCCGCCGAGATCGAGCGCGCCGGTTTCGAAGGCGGCTGAACGCGCAGCCGCATCGGGCACGACCTTGAAGACGAGTGCATCGATATACGGCTTGCCAGCGTCCCAGTAGTCCGGATTGCGTTCGTACACGATGTTCGCGCCGCGCGTCCATGACTTGAAGCGAAACGGGCCGGTGCCGACAGGCGCGTTGTTATGCGGGTTCGACAACGGGTCGCCGGTGGCATAGAGATGCTTGGGAACCATCGGCGACTCGCCTGCCGAAAGTGCCTTCAGCAGATAAGGCGCGGGCTTCGACAATTCGATGACCGCGGTGCGCGCGTCCGGTGTCGAGACCTGCACGACATTCGCGAACGTGCTGCGGCCGCGCGGATGTATCGACTTCAGCAGGTCGATCGAGAACGCGACGTCCGCTGATGTGAACGGCTGTCCATCGTGCCATTTGACGTTCTGGCGCAGCGTGAACGTGTATTTGAGGCCGTCCGGGCTCACCTTCCATGCGGTGGCGAGTTGCGGCTGCGGCTTGAGATCGAAGTCATAGGCGAGCAGCCCTTCCAGCACCTTCGAGCTTGCGACGAGCGCCGGTCCCGTGGTCTGGAAGATCGAGACGAGCACGGGCGGTTCGGGATTGATCAGCATGTTGAGCGTGCCGCCCCGCTTCGGCGCCGCGCCCTGTGCGAAAGTCAGTGAAGACAGGCTTGCGGACGCGAGCGCCGCGCCCGATGAAACCAGAAATTCCCGCCGATTGAAACCTGCCATGTGCTGCCGTTCCTCTTGTGTGCCGTGGTCGTTCGGATATGACGCGGCATGATGCTGCCGCGCCGCTCACGATAGAACGGCATCGTATGCAAGAGAACCAAGCGTTCCGCATATGCAAAAGCACAGCGGCGCGAAAAGCTTATGAGGAAACGAGCGAAGGGGTTTGTTCTGCTTATCCGCGCCTTCTTTGATCGATCCACAGCCGCGCCCAGCGTGCAGCATAGGCCACGGCATGATCAGCTTCGAAGAAGTAGTCGAGCGCGTCGAAGGTGAACGAAGCGGCGTGCGGCGAGCCGCCGCTTTCGATGGTGAGGTTGGCGGCGAAGAGGCCGCTCGGCAATGCATGCGCCGAGGGCGCGACATCGTATCCCTTGTATCGCATAAGACTGTCCAGAGGGCAAAGGCGCCCGATGCGATTCATGCTAATACGCGTGCCGCGCCCTTCAAACCAAGGCTTTGGTCTTAGCTAATGCGCACTGCCCTCAGGACTTATTTCATGGGGCGAGATTGCAGTCCAAGCGCGGCACGGCCTTCGCGCGGCGCCATGCGCGCCAGGAAGACGATCACCGCGGCCACGACCGACATGATCGCCAGTCCTGTCAGACCACCTTGAATCGAGCCGGTCTTCTGCTCGAGGAAGCCAAAGGCAGCAGGCGCCACGAAGCCGCCGAGATTGCCGATCGAGTTGATCAGCGCGAGTACCGGCGCCGCGATGCGCGCATCGAGATAGCCTTGCGGAATGGGCCAGAACAACGACGATGCCGCCTTGAACCCGATCGCCGCGAAACAGATGGCGACGAACGAGAACGCCGGGCTGCCCAGACCAGCGGCATACATGCCCGCCGCTGCGATCAACAGCACGCATGCCACCCATGCTTGCTGGAACTTGAAGCGTCCGGCCAGCGCGGCGAAGAGATACATCGCGACAATCGAGATCAGCCAGGGAATCGAATTGAAGAGCCCGACCTGGAAGTCGTTCAGATGCCCCATCTTGCGGATGATGCTCGGCAGCCAGAAGGTTGCGCCGTAGATGGTCAGCGACACGGAGAAGTAGATCAGGCAGAAGATCAGGATCTGCGGATCGCGCAACAGGCTCCACGACGAGGGCTGCACGGTATGCGCGGCATCGCGCTGACGCTGTTCCGCTTCCACTTCCGCGATGAGCGCATCCTGTTCCTCGCGCGTGAGCCACTTCGCGTCACGCGGTCTCGAGTCCAGCCAGAACCAGACGAAGCCCGCGAGCACGACGGAAGCCATGCCTTCGATGATGAACATCCACTGCCAGCCATGCATGCCTGCGCCTTCGATCAGCATCAGGCCGCCGGAGATCGGCCCGGAGAAGACTGATGCAAGAGCCGAGCCGCTCAGGAAGACCGCCATGGCGCGGCCGCGTTGATCGCGCGGCAGCCATTGCGTGAAGTAGAAGACGACGCCCGGAAAGAAGCCCGCTTCGGCCGCGCCCAGCAGCAGGCGCATGGCATAGAAAGACGTCTCGCCCTTCACGAAGGCCATGCCGACCGCAGCCAGTCCCCACGTGACCATGATGCGCGTGAGCCATGCCTTCGCGCCGAAGCGTTGCAGCAGCATGTTCGAGGGCACTTCGAACACCGCATAGCTGACGAAGAACAAACCCGCGCCGAGCCCATAGGCCGCAGCGCCGATGCCCAGGTCCGCGCTCAGATGCTGACGCACGAAACCGATGTTCACCCGGTCGATGTAATTGACGATGAACATCACGACGAACAGCGGCAACACGTGCCACTTGATCTTGCGGACGGCGCTCGACAGCGCGCTGGAAGTGCTCATGAAGATGTCTCCTGGAGTAGCGCTGCGAACGCCTTTTTTTGGAATCAGAAGCGCGGATTTTTACCGGTGAATTCCGGCTGATATTTGCGCATCTGGGAAAGGTCGTCGCGATTGCGCACGCCGCATGACAAATATTGCTGATGCAGTTCGGCCAGTTTTTCCCGATCCAGCTCGACGCCGAGCCCCGGCGTGACGGGCACGCGCACCGCTCCGTTGTCGAACTTCACGCGGCCGCCCTTGATCACTTCTTCTTCCTGCCACGGGTAATGCGTATCGCACGCATAAGTCAGGTTCGGCACGCTCGCTGCCACGTGGGTCATCGCCATCAGGCTGATGCCGAGGTGCGAGTTCGAATGCATCGACATGCCGAAACCCCACAGCCTGCACATACGCGCAAGCGTCTGCGTGGCACGCAGTCCACCCCAGTAGTGATGATCCGACAGCAGCACCTTGATCGAACCCATCTCGCAGCCTTTCCGGAAATCGTCCATGGTCGTAATGACCATGTTGGTCGCGAGCGGCAGCTTCGTATGCTTTTGCAGTTCGGCCATGCCTTCGAGACCAGGGCACGGGTCTTCGTAATACTCGAGGATCTCGTCGAGCTGAGGCGCAGCCTTGATACTCGTTTCGAGGGTCCAGTTCGCGTTCGGGTCGAGACGCAGCGGCATGCCGGGAAACGCCTCGGCAAGCGCCTGCATGCAGGCGATCTCATGCGCCGGCTCGAACACGCCGCCTTTCAGCTTGATGCTCTGGAAGCCGTACAGGTCGATCATGCGGCGGGCCTGTGCAACGATCTGCTCCGGGCTGATGCCCTCGCCCCACGCATCCGGCGCATACGGCTTGTCGATGTGCTCCGCGTACTTGAAGAACAAGTACGCGCTGTACGGCACGGCGTCGCGCACCTTGCCGCCAAGAAGATCCACCACCGGCGCGCCGACGATCTGCCCTTGCAGGTCGAGCATCGCCACTTCCAGCGTGCTGATGACCTTCGGTGCATTCTTCGCGGCATGGGAGCCCGGCGCGAGTTCGAACTCCACGGCGCCTGGCGTGGCCCTGATGGTCGCGCGCACGCGCTCTTCCATCTGATTCAGTTCGAACGGCGAGAGGCCGATGACGAGATCTTTCGCCTGTTGCAGCACCCGCAGCATGGGCTCGTCGCCATACGTTTCAGAGATGCCGACCCGTCCATCGTTCGTCTCCAGCTCGACGATCGCGCGCAGTGCCCATGGCTCGTGGATGCCCGCGGCATTGAGGAGCGGGCCGTCGCGAAAGGCGATCGGGGTGATGCGCACGTGAGTAATGGCGATCTGTCGGGTCATGGCGATATTTCCTGCGAATGGACGGAAGCGAGAGTGAACCCATGGTAAAGCACTAATACATTAGTGTGTCAGTAGGGAAATCACCAAGCGCCCCAAGGGTCTCGCGCTGCTGGCATGGCCGCAACGGCAGGCTATAGTACTAATGTTTCAGACTGCTTGTTCATTCATATGAGTAATATCGATGCCCCCCGCGCGGCTCATCGCCTGGACCGTTCGCGCCATGCAGCGCCGCAGGTTTTCGAACGCCTGCGGGAACTGATCCTGTCGCTCGAACTGGCGCCGGGCACGGTACTGTCGCGCAGCGAACTCGCGACGCGCTACGGCCTGAGCCAGACCCCGGTGCGCGACGCGCTCATCAAGCTGGGTGAGGAGGGTCTAGTCGACATCTTTCCGCAGCACGCCACTGTCGTGAGCCAGATCAGCGTCGCGTCAGCGTTGCAGGCGCATTTCCTGCGCCGTTCGATTGAACTCGAAATCGTGCGGACGCTCGCGCAAGCGCACAAGGCGTCACTGGTCGCGCGGCTGCGCGCGACAATCGCGGAACAAATGGATTATCTGGAGCCGCAGGACGTCGAGCAGTTCGCGCTGCTGGATCATGCGTTTCACCGGCAGATGTATGAAGCCGCGGGCGTGCCGCAACTCTGGGATCTGGTGCGCCGGCTGAGCGGACACATCGACCGCTTGCGGCGCTTGCATCTGCCTGTGGAAGGCAAGACGCTGGCCGTGGTGCGCGACCACACCGCCATCGTCGACGCCATCGAGCAAGGCAATGCCGATGCCGCCGATGCCGCCCTGCGCGCGCATCTGTCGGGCACGCTCAGCCAGCTCGATGAAATCCGCGCGAGCCATCCCGACTACCTGACGGACCATTGACGCATGCAAATCCTCGTCGATGCAGACGCCTGCCCGAGCGTGGTCAAGGACATCCTGTTCCGCGCGGGGCCGCGCGTGAAGGTCGCCGTCACGCTGGTGGCCAACCAGTTCCTGCGCACACCGCCCTCGCCGTTCATCCGGGCGATCCAGGTGCCTGCGGGTTTCGATGTGGCGGACGCGCGCATCGTCGAGATGGCGCAAGCAGGCGACCTCATCATCACGGCCGACATTCCGCTCGCCGCAGCCGTGCTCGCCAAGGCAGCTCACGCGCTGGACCCGCGTGGCGAATGGTTCAGTGAAGAAAATATCGAGGAGCGTCTTTCGATCCGCTCGATGATGGACCAGTTGCGCAGCAGCGGCGTCGCGACAGGCGGACCGCCGCCCTATAGCCCGCGCGACGGCAAGCAGTTCGCCGCGCAGCTCGACCGGTTTCTTGCCCGGCACGCGCACGGCTGAATCAGATCACTGCGCGATCTTCGCCTGCTCGGACGGCCAGCCCTGCATCATCGCGCCGATTTCATCGTCGAGCCATTGACGGAACTGCATGTACTCCGGCCGCGCTCGCGCATTGCGATGCGTGATCAAATAATGATGTCGGTCGTGAAACACGAGCGCATCATCGACGGGCCGTACCAGTTTTTTCTGTTCCACCTGGCGGTGCACGAGATGATGCCAGCCGAGCAGCGTGCCCTCGCCCGCCTCGGCCTGCGCCACCAGCAGACGGTAGTCATTGCTCTCGAAGTTGTCGTTCTGATCCAGGCGCTCGGAGCCGTCGCCCTGCTGAAACCAGTTCTTCCATACGCGCCAGTCCACGTGCTCGCACACTTGCGCCCGCCCCAGCAGCGAAAGACTCAGGGTGGGATGCTGGAGCAGATCGAGCGGCTTGAGCGTGCGGCCATGGAAATGGCGTTCATGAAACGGAACGCTGCATACCGGATAAACGATGTCGTGAAAAAGCGGTTCGACTTCGTATTCCGCTTCGCGCGGCGGATTCTTCGTGATGATGACGTCCGGCTCCATGAGATCGTCGAGTTCCATGAACTGTTCGGTCACCATCACGTGCAAGCGGATTTCCGGAAAGCGGCGGCGAAAGTCAGGCAACCGGCCCGACAGCCACAGCGCCGAAAATGTATGCGAGATGCACAGCGTGAGCGCGTGACGATCCACGCGCCGTACCGCCTGCGCCGCCTCCGCGATATTCATGATCGATAGATACGAGGCGTTGTACAGGATGCGCCCGGCATCGGTCAGCGCGATATGACGGCCGGCGCGCTCGAACAGCGCCACTTCGAGCGTGTCCTCGAGTTCCTTGATCTGCCGGCTGACGGCCGCCTGCGTCACGCACAGCACCTCCGCAGCTTGCGTAAAGCTTTCGTAGCGCGCGGCGGTGACGAAGCACCGGAGCGCGCGCAGCGAGGGCATCTGTGCGAGCAGCCGGTCGGCGAACTGTTGTTTCTTCTGCATCGGGATCACCTTCGATGGGCCTGCGGGCATCTGCAAGCGCCCGGCACCGGACGCTGCTGATGAGTCATTTTATTAATTTTATTGCCTGTCTTGATGGTGATGGCGACCCGCTGCCCGCCCGTCAACGTCCCTGCACGCGTTTCAAGATCCGTTCGAGCGCTTCGATGTAATGCTGGTACGTGCCGCGCTGCGCAAGCTCCTTGGTCACCTGTTCATTGAGTCCGCCCGGCGTACACATTTCGCCGATCAATTCCGAGTACGGCCGGGCGTCCTTGGTGGTTTCATGCGCGAGGCCCACCTGGAACCCCGACAGGAACGAGCGCGCCGACGCATAAGGCAGGCCTTGCGCGACGAGCCACGAGGCTTGCTCCTCCAGCAACGCAAAGTAGCTTGCCATGGTCGCGGTGGCGGCGGACAGCGCATCGAACTGATGCTCGTCCTCGACTTCCACGGCCGCGCCGAGCGGCGCAAACAGCGTGCGCGAGACCGCATTCGGCGGACACAGCGCGGTGCTGCCCTTGCCTTCCGACACGGCCGGCAGCGGGATGGCCCGAATCACCGCGGCCACATCGCCCACCCATTCGCGCACTTGCACAAGAGCCTTGCCGGCAATGAAGCTGATGACATGATGGCGCGGCTCGAACTTCAACGTAGGGAGCACATCGGCGGCGATCTGCGGCCTCACCGCGAGACAGATCACGTCCGAGGAATCGAGCACGGCCTGATTGCTGATGCATACCTCGACGCGCGTGTCCAGTTGCGCAAGCTCTGCCGCCGTGTCCGCGTTCCGCGGCGACAACGCGATACGCTCGAAAGGAACCTCGAACCTGATCATCCCGGTCACGACCGCCCGCGTGATCGCGCCGGTGCCGATGAATCCAATCCGCATACTTCCTCGTCTGTAGTCAGTCGAGCTTAAGCCACGTGGTCTTCAGCTCGCAGTATTGATCGTGTGCGTAGATCGACTTGTCGCGCCCCCCGAAGCCCGACTGTCCGAAGCCGCCGAACGGCGTCGTCAGGTCGCCTTCTCCGAAGCAGTTCACGGTCACGGTGCCCGCACGAATGCGCGCTGCCACCTTGTGAGCGTGATTGACATTGTCGGTCCACAGCGATGCCGCGAGGCCATAACACGTATCGTTGGCGATGCGCACGGCCTCGTCGACGTCAGCATATTCGATAAAGCACACCACCGGGCCAAAGACCTCGTCGCGCGCGATACTCATCTCGGGCGTGACCTGGTCGATGATGGTCGGCTCGACGAACCAGCCGCCGGACTCAGACAGCGTCGCCTGCCCGCCGCACACAATGCGCGCGCCCTCGGCCCGCGCCTTCTCGATGTGCCCCAGCACCTTGCGGTAGTGCGCTTCCTCGATGAGCGAGCCGAGCTTCACGTCGGGATCGAGCGGGTCACCGGTCTTCCAGCCGTCCAGCACGGCCTGCATCTTGTGCAGCAGAGCCTCCTTGTGGCTTGCATGCACGATGATGCGCGACCCGGCGCTGCAGTTCTCGCCCATGTTCCAGAACGCGGCGGCGACGGCCTGTTCCGCGACTGCATCGAGATTGGCGACGTCCGGCAAGACCACCTGCGGATTCTTGCCGCCGCATTCGAGCACGACGCGCTTCAGGTTGGTGTCGGCGGAATAGCGCAGGAAGCGCTTGCCCGTTTCGGTCGAACCGGTGAAGGCAACAAGGTCGATGTCGGCATGACAGCCGATGGCTTGCCCGGCGCCCTCGCCCGGCCCCGTGACCACGCTCAGCACGCCGGACGGCAGGCCCGCCTCGAGCGCGAGGTCGGCGATGCGCAAGGTAGACAGGGACGTCTGCTCGGCCGGCTTGACGATCACGCTGTTGCCCACCGAGAGCGCGGGTCCGATCTTCCAGGCCAGCATCAGCGCGGGAAAATTCCACGGCAACACCGCGCCGACGACACCGATCGGCTCGCGCGTGATCATGCTCACGACGCTTGCACCCGACGGCGACAGCGCGTCATAACGCTTGTCCGTGGCTTCCGCATGCCAGCGGATGCACGCGGCCGATTCGGGGATGTCGAGTCCCATGCATTCGCTGATCGGCTTGCCGGCTTCGAGCGCTTCAAGCAGCGCGAGTTCTTCGGCGTTATCGTCGATGAGTTGCGCCAGACGCTGCAACACGGCCTTGCGATGCGACGGCGCGGCCTTCGACCATATGCCCGACTCGAAGGCCTCGCGCGCCGCCGTGACCGCGCGATCCACATCCTTCGCATCGCACTTCGCAATCGCGGCGAGCGCCTTGCCGGTCGATGGATTGAGCGTGTCGAAGGTTTCGTTCGACGCTGCGTTGCAGCGGACCCCGGCAATCAGCGCCCGGCCATCGAGCGCGAGACCTTGTGCCTTTCCTTGCCATTCCTGATGCGTCGTCATGTGTCTATCCTCTCAATTCAAAGCTCGGCGCCCGCCGAGAATTCCTTCATCCAGATCGCGGCGCTTACCGCGACATCGGCGATGGGCCGCATCGGCAACGAACGCGGATGCGGTTGTCGCAGCAGTTGATCGATCAACGCATGGGATTCGCCGAGCGCATGTTCGGCAATCAGCTTGCCCGACGCCGAGCCGCGGCTCAGTCCCAGACCATTGCAGCCGATCGCTTCGAACACGCCCTGCTCGCGCTGCCCGAACAGCGCGCCGTTGTTCGCCGACAGGCACAGCGCCCCGCCCCAGGTGTATTGCAGCTCGACGTCCTTCAACATCGGAAAGCGGCGTTCGAACGAACGTTGATGCAGTTGGCGCGACTTCGCGAGATCGCTGTCCGAGACGGACAGGTTCGGCCGGAACGCGAAGTGATTGCGAATGCAGATGCGGTGATTCGCGAGCCGGCGCACGGTCGTGCCCATCGGGTCGGCCGGAATCAGGGCCCACGACTGCATGCCGCCAAGCTGCGCGATTTCGTCGGCGTTCATCGGCCGTGACATCGACGCGAACGTATAGACCGGCAAGAGGCCATTTGGATGGCCGCCGAAGGTGGCTGCATAGGCGTTGGTGCAGAGCACGACGCGCGGTGTCGTGATGCTGCCGCCCGCGAACTTGAGCAGCTTGGTTGCGCCGCGCGAGTCCATGCCCTTCACCGCGCTCAATTCGAACACGGTCACGTTCGCCGGTTGCGTCGCCGCGAGACCACGCATCAGCGCGGCCGGTTGAACCGTGCTGCATCCCGGCGTGAAGAGCGCGCTTTCATAGAACGGCGTGCCTGTCACCTTCTCGATGGCGCTTCGATCGAGCCATTCGCACGCTTCGCCGATGCGTGCAAGACCCTCCGCGAAATGCGTGAGCGCCGCATGCCCCTTCTTGTTGACCGACGCGTGATACTTGCCGTCGTCCCGCCAGTCGCAATCGATGCCGTGCTGCTTCACGATCGAACGCACATAGTCGATGCCATGCCGTTGCAGACGGACATCGGCCTTGTCAGCCTCGACACTGCGCGAATAGCTCTCGCTGCTGATGTCGTGCGGCAGATCCACGAAGAAGCCCGAGTTGCGGCCCGCCGTGGAGCGGCCGATGCGGTCGGCCTCGACCAACGCAACCGACGCATCTGGCGCGAGTTCGGCCAGGCGCCGCGCCGCACACAGCCCGGTAATACCGCCGCCCACCACGACGTAGTCGAAGGTGAGCTCACCCGTCACGGTCCTCGCGGGCGCGGCGGTCGACAGGCTTTCCCACCAGCCGTTGACGCCATCCGGAGCAGGCAGATGCGCGAAATCCAGTTTCGAGGCCATGCAGGTTCACTGAGCGTTGCGCAGCAGAGGTTGAACGAGCTTCGCAAAAGCGTTGCGCTCTTCGTCGTTGAGCGTGCCGAGCGGCGCGCGTGCATGACCCACACGCGTGCCCGCAAGCTCGCAGCCATAGCGCACGTATTGGATGAATTTGCCGCTGCGTTCGAGCAGTTCGAGCACGGGTAAGAGCTGCGTCATGAGTTTGCGCCCTTTGTTGAAATCGCCGTGTTTCACGCAGGTTTCGAGCAATTCCGTATGCGCTTCGGGCAAGAAGTTGGATGCGCCCGCGACCCAGCTTCGCACGCCCCATGCGAAGAATTCCAGCGCCTGGTCGTCCATGCCGCAACTCAGGACAAAGCGCTCGGGAAGCTGCGTCGCGAGATGATGGAGATGCGCGATATCGCCGGTGCTTTCCTTCATCGCAGCGAAGTTGGGACGCTCCAGCAGCTTCGTGAGTACTTCATCGCCAATTGCGGTACCGGTGCGCGCAGGGAAGTTATAGAGCATGACCGGCAGATCGAGCGCATCGTCGATCTTCAGCAGATGCGTCAGCAATTCGTCCTGCGTCGGCTGCACGTAGTAAGGCGCGGCCACCAGCAGCGCGTCATAGCCCGCGCGCTTCGCCTCGCGACCAAGACGCAGCACCTCGCTCGTGGTGGTTGCATTGATGCCCGCTGTGAGCCAGGTCTTGCCGCCCACCGCTTGCGCCACGGTATCGAGTGTCTTCACGCGCTCGTCGAAACTCAGCGCATAGTATTCGCCCGTGGTGCCGCCCACGCCAAGTCCCGTCACGCGACCGACAAGACTTGCGGCATGCTTGCCGAGCATGTCGTGATCGATTTCGCCGTCAGCCTTGAACGGGGTAACCAGCGGAGTATGTACGCCTTCGAAGCTCATGATCGTCTCTCTGAAGTAGGATCGTGTGTCGTCGTTTGCGATGCGTCAGACCAGTGCTTCCGCACGCGTGTAAATAGGGAACCGCGCGCACAGTTCGCGCACCCGCGCGCGCACTGAACGCTCCACCTGCTCGTCGCCGCCGGGATCGCGCGCGAGCGCCGCGATGACTTGCAGGATCATGTCTCCAACCTCTTCGAACTCCGCGGGCCCGAAGCCTCGCGTGGTGCCGGCCGGTGTCCCCAGGCGAATGCCGGAGGTCGCGGTCGGGTTCGCGATATCGAACGGGATGCCGTTCTCGTCGCAGGTGATGCCGGCGCACTCCAGCGCCTTCTCGGCCTGCATGCCGGTGAGGCCTTTGCTGCGCAGGTCCACGAGCAGCAGATGGTTGTCGGTGCCGCCCGTGACAAGACTCAGGCCGCCTGCTTGCAGCACCTTTCCGAGCGCCTGTGCATTGCGCAGCATCCGCTCGATATAAGCGCCGAATTCAGGCCGCAGTGCCTCGCCGAAGGCCACGGCCTTGCCCGCGATCACATGCATCAACGGACCGCCCTGTACGCCCGGAAACACCGCTGCGTCGATCCTCTTCGCGAGGTCGGCATGGTTGGTCAGGATGAAGCCGCCGCGCGGGCCGCGCAGTGTCTTGTGGGTCGTCGACGTGACCACGTCGGCGAACGGCACCGGGTTCTCATGCCGGCCGGCCGCGACGATGCCCGCGACATGCGTCATGTCCACCATCAGCATCGCGCCGACGCGATCCGCTATGTCGCGGAACGCGGCGAAGTCCAGCGCGCGCGGATAGGCGGAGGCGCCTGCAATGATCAGCCTCGGCCGATGTGTCTCTGCAAGACGCCGGACCGCGTCGTAATCGATGCGCAATGTCTCCGGGCTCACGCCGTACTGCACGACGTTGAACCACTTCCCTGCAAGCGTCGGACGCGCGCCTGCATCGTGCGACATGCTCATCACGGTGTCGCCCGGTGCAAGCAGCGCAAGCATCACCGCACTGTTCGCCTGCGCGCCGGAATGCGGCTGCACGTTGGCGAAGCCTGCGTCGAACAGCGCCTTCGCGCGATCAATGGCCAACGCCTCGATCCGGTCCACATGCTCGCAGCCGCCGTCATGGCGCTCGCCTGGATAGCCTTCCGCAATCTTGTTCGTCAACACCGTGCCTTGCGCTTCGAGCACGGCGGACGACACGATGTTCTCCGATGCGATCAGTTCGATCTGGCTCTGCTGGCGACGCAGTTCGAGCGCGATCTCCGCAGCAATGACGGGATCGTGACTCTGCAAGCTCTCGCCAAAGAAGCGCGCATGTGCGTTCACAAGAAGACTCCGCGTGGATCGTGCAGCGAATGGCAGGGGTTTATTGCGCCAGCCATGCCTTCAGCTTGTCGGGGTGCGCATCGACGAACTTCTTCGCGGCCGTCGCATAGTCGTTGGTGCTGTTGCCCTCGAACTCGATTGCTTCCACATCCGCGAGATCGAGCTTCAGATGCTTGAAGAAGACATCGGCGCGCGGGAACTTGCCTGCAAACTGCTTGGACGCGAATGCATGCACCTGTTCCTCACCGCCGAGCGTGCCCTTCGGATCCTTCAGATAGCGCATCTGCCATTTCTGGAACAGCCAGTGCGGGCTCCACACCGTCGCGACGATCCATTGCTTCGACTGATAGGCGCGCTGAATGGAGGCGAGCATGCCGGCCTCGCTTGCGGATTGCAGGTGATAGCCGGAGAGGTCGTAGGCCTTGATGGTCTTCTCCGATGCCTGCATCAGTCCACCGCCCGGCTCGATGCCCTGGACCACGCCGTTGAGCTGCTTCTGCACGTCGGGCTTCTTCAGGTCCTCGATGGACGACAACTGCGACTCGGGCACATACGCCGGCACGGCCCAGCCGTTCTTGCCGCCTGTATAGATGATGCCAACGTCATCGAGATCGTTCTTGTAGCGCGCCACATACTGACCGTGCGTGACCGGCAGCCAGCCGCCCACCATGATGTCCAGGTCGCCGCGCGCCACGCCCTGATACTGGATGCCGATGTCCGCCTGCACGAACTGCACCGGCTGCTTCAGTTGCGTCTCGAGCACGTACTTCGCGACATTGGCGACGGCGAGCACGTCGGCCCAGTTGGTGACGGCGATCTTGAGCGGCTCGGCGGACAGGGCCGGAGCGGACGCCACGCCGAAGGCGACGACAGCGGGCATCAGCACCTTCGCGAGCATTGCCTTGATGGACAGGTTCTTCATTTCGACTCCGGATGGGGTGTGTCAGTGTGTGGTCTGGTGGGTTCTGCGTCGGTCGTTGCCGACGCCTTTCTTCGCTCAGGTTCGCGCCGCCTTGGACGGCGTGACCGGCGTGGAGATAACTTTCTTCTTCGCTTTCTTTGCCTTGACGCCGAAGCTTTCCGTCAGACGGTCGAGGATGATCGCGAGCAGCACGACGCCGAGACCGCCTTCGAAACCGATGCCGATGTCGAGCCGCTGAATGCCGCTCAACACGTATTCGCCGAGGCCGCCCGCACCGATCATCGATGCGACCACCACCATCGACAGCGCCATCATGATGGTCTGGTTCACACCCGCCATGATCGACGGCAATGCGTTGGGCAACTGGATCTTCCACAGCAGTTGTGTGTCGGTGCTGCCAAACGCGCGGCCCGCTTCGAGCAGTTCTTCACGCACCTGGCGGATGCCGAGCGTGGTCAGGCGCACGACGGGCGGCATGGCGAACACGATGGTCGCGATCACGGCGGGCACGCGTCCGAGGCCGAACAGGATCACGGCGGGAATCAGATAGACGAATGCAGGCATCGTCTGCATGAAGTCGAGCAGCGAGCGCAGCACAACTTCAGCGCGATTGCTGCGCGCGCCCCAGATGCCGAGCGGCACGCCGATCACGAGACTGAAGAACGTCGCCGCGATCACCAGCGCAAGCGTGGAAACCGTCTGCGCCCAGAGTCCCATGTAGCTGATCGCATAGAGCGCGACGCCGACGAACGCCGAGAACACCACACCCTTGCGCCACAGCGCGAGCGCCATCAGGATCACCAGCATCGCGATGAAGGGCACCGCACCCAGGCCATCTTCGAGCACCTTGATGACCGCGCCGAGCGCGGCAGAAAATGCATCGAAACCGCCGCGAAAATGCGAGAACAAGAAATTGACCGCGTCCTCGGCGAACTTGCCGAAAATCGAACTGCTCGAACCGTTCATGCTGCCCTCCGCTCCATGACCTGCTTGAGAATCGTGCGGCACGAGACGACACCGGCCAGCCGGCCCTGTGCGTCGGTGACGGGCACGTCGTGTTCCTGACTGAGTGCGATGGCCGCGAGCCGGTGCAGGTCGGCGTCGAGCGGCACGGCGGCGACGTCGCGCAGCAAGGCTTCGCGAATCGGACGCGCGCCGCTCTTGTGCAGCGATGCAGGCGTCACACATCCTTGATAGCGTCCGGCTTCATCGCAGACATAGCCGCAGTCGGCGCCGCTGTCGATCAGGCTGTTCAGATAGCGTTCGGAAGGCGCGCCGCCGTCGCAGGCAATCAGGCCGCGCTCGACCTTCGTGAGCAGGCTCGATGCGGCCAGGAAGCGCGACACGTCGACGTTGCGGAAGAAGTCGCGCACGTAATCGTCGGCGGGCGACTGAATCAGTTCCGCCGGCGTGCCGACCTGTATCAGGCGGCCATCTTTCATGATGCCGATGCGTCCGCCGATCTTCACGGCTTCCTCGATGTCATGCGAGATGAAGACGATCGTGCGCTGTTCTTCCTTCTGCAAGCGCAGCAGTTCGTTCTGCATCTCGAAGCGGATCAGCGGGTCGAGCGCGGAAAACGCTTCGTCCATCAGCAACACCGCGGGATTCACCGCGAGCGCCCGCGCCAGTCCGACGCGCTGCTGCATGCCGCCCGACAGTTCGCTCGGCAGCAGTTTTTCGTAGGAAGCGAGACCGACGCGCGTCAGCGCGGCGCGGGCAATGTCGTATCGTTCCGATTTTTTCTTGCCGGCGACTTCGAGTCCGTACGCGATGTTGTCGATGACCGAGCGGTTCGGCAGCAGCGCAAAAGACTGGAACACCATCGCCATTTTCTCGCGACGCACCGCGCGCAATTCGTTCACATTCATCGGCGCAATGTCGCGGCCCTCGAGAATCACCTGCCCCGAGGTCGGCTCGATCAGGCGATTGAGCAAGCGGACAAGGGTGGATTTGCCCGAGCCGGACAGTCCCATGATGACGAAGATTTCGCCTGCGTTGACAGCGAGGCTGACGTCGTCGACCGCGACCATGTTGCCGGTCTGCGCGAAGATTTCGTTGCGGCCGAGCCCCTGGTTCAGGAGGTCCTGCGCACGCTCGGGTTTGGCGCCGAAAATCTTCGAGAGATTCTTGACCGTGAGGATCTCGGTCTGCGAAGCGGCGACGGATCGGGCCGGCGACAAGCTGTCCGGCTCTGCGGAAACCGCTTTTGACAGGTCGCCCGGTGCGAGCGTTAGGTTCGGAATCATCGATTCATTCCAGCTGGCAAGTTCGAAAAAACCGAAACGTTGAGGACGTCTGCCATGTGCGTCCTTCGAGTACGATCCGGGTCGACAGCGCCGATCACATCCCGGCGTTCGTTGCGTTGGAATGAAGCGTAACGTGTCAATTTCGATCATCCACCGACATTTTCTGCGCCCTTTCCGATACTTCTGGTAATGGATTCCCGTGGTGCAGACGATGCAGGAAAACGGTGCGGGCGCGGTTGAATCGCTGGGAGCGTGTGTGGATGCGGCTTTGCGGGCGTTGGAGCGCGGCGGAACGGTGCCTGATGGGGTGAAATTGATGAAGGTCTGATGCGGCAGCGCTAGGGAATGCACCTAGACGGGCCCTTCTGCATGACTTTTCGTGCGGTGAAAGGGCGTGGAAATCGCGCACGAAGCGGGTTTCGCGCCAGAGATCCGCGCGTCGCGTTCAGGAAAAGACCGGTCTAAAACGTTCGGTCTTTTATTGCAACGACGCTCTCGGATTAGCGGAACGAACCCGCTTCGTGTATCGCCATGTATCTGTAATGGCCTGCGATACACAACGATGCCGAAGGCCCTCCGCCGGGACAAGCGCGCGATACATCCACGCGCTTCAATACGCTCCACGCCAACCGGAAAGGAGAAACCTCATGTTCGATCGCCTCAAGATCGCCGCCTTCGCTGCCGCCATGATCGCCGCCTTCGGAGCGGTGGCCGCGCTGACAGCCTTCGCATCGACGGGTGCCTCGTCCGAACCGGACCCGGCGCGGCAGCTGGCGGTTCAGGCGCCGGACTTCACCGGCATCGATAACTGGCTCAACAGTCCGCCGCTCGATCTGAAAAACATGCGCGGGAAAGTGGTGCTGGTCGATTTCTGGACCTTCGACTGCATCAACTGCGCGCATACGCTGCCGCATGTGAAGGACTGGTATGCGCGTTATCGCGACAAGGGACTCGTGGTCGTGGGCGTGCATACGCCCGAATTCGGCTTCGAGCGCGACACCGGGAACCTGAAGAAGGCGGTTCAACGCTACGGCATTGACTTTCCCGTTGCGCAGGACAACGCCTATGCGACGTGGAACGCCTACGGCAATCAGTACTGGCCCGCGCTGTATCTGATCGACCAGAACGGCAGGATCGTGTACCGGCACTATGGGGAAGGTCGTTATGCGGAGACTGATGCGAAGATCAAGGAACTGCTGGGAGGGTGATCGCCAGGTGCGGTCGAAAAAAAAGGCGTGCCCGCGGCACGCCTTCTATCTGGAACAAGAGGTTCCGCTTTTACTTAGCCATGTCGCGCGACGGCGGCATCGGCATCCTCATCCCGCGTTGCACCCTTGGCGGGACGGCCGGCCCAGTAGCCGGCCAACACCGAACCTGACAGGTTGTGCCACACCGAGAACAAGGCGCCCGGGAGCGCGGCGATCGGCGTGAAGTACAGCTTGCCGAGCGTCGCGGCAAGACCCGAATTCTGCATGCCGACTTCGATTGCAAGCGTACGGCAGACAGCCTCGTCGAAACCCAGCAGACGTCCGCCCCAGTAACCGCCGAGCAGCCCGATGCCGTTGTGCAGCACCACGCCCAGCGCAACCACCATGCCGACCGAGGCGATGCTCTTCTGCGTACCGCCGACGACCGCCGCGATGATCAGCAGGATCGACACCATCGACACGAGCGGCAAGACCCATTCGATCTTGCGCACGAACTTGCCGAACAGATGATTGACGACGAGACCGACGACGATGGGCAGCGCCACGATCTGGACGATGCTCATCAGCATGCCGTGAACGTCGACCACGATGGACGCATCGACGTAAAGGCGCGTGAGCAGCGGCGTGGCGAACACGCCGACCAGCGTCGACAGTGCGCTGATCGTGACGGACAGCGCCACATCGCCGCGCGCCAGATAGATCATCACGTTCGACGCGGTACCGCTCGCGACACTGCCCACCAGCACCATGCCGGCCGTCAGGTCGGGCGGCATGCGCAGCGCCTTGGCGATCACCCAGGCGGCGAGCGGCATGACGAGGTAATGCAGAACGATGCCGGCAATGACGGGCGCGGGACGCGTGAACACGCGCCGGAAATCGTCGATGGACAGCGTGACGCCCATCGACAACATGATGATGGTCAGAAGCGTCGTGACGTGCGGTGCGATACCCGTCACGGACGAAGGCGCGGCATAGGCGGCGATGGAAACCAGCACGGCCCAAAGCGGAAAAAGGCGGGTGATGCGGGCAAGCATGAAAACAATCCTCGAAAGTCGTATGGGTCGCGTGTCGTGCCTTCCTGGCAATAGCGCGGTGGCTGCCGCGGCGCCGGGTGTACCGGCTGCGCAGGAACGATCGTGCGATCTCGCGAAAAAAAGGGGCCATGCGCAGCATGATGGCCCTCGTGGGGCGGCTGCTTGAGCGCCTGAGCGCCCGATCGCCGTGCCGTCAGGCGCGGATCGCGCGCGGTGCGGCAAGAAAAAAATCAATCAGGCGTCGCATTTTACCTGTCAGCACGGCTCTATTCTGAATTCGCTTAACTCTGGCGCCGCTTGCGTCGGATGCGTGCCGTTCCACTTTTTAATTTCGCGCTAATTCATTTTCTTCATGCTGCGCAAGAACGAAGACTCATAGCGGGAATGCCAGCCCCATGAGTCGTCCGGTGATCACAACAAAAGGAGATCGTCATGTCGCCAATCGCAATCCTTCAGGGCACACCGACCTGGGTCTGGGTGCTGCTCGCATTTCTTCTGTATCGCGGAATCAAGGCCTTGCAGACCAACACCGCGCCGCTCTCGAAACTGGCCGTGGTGCCGCTGATCTTCGCCGGCCTGGGTATCGCGCATCTGATGTCGGACCCGTTCGCCGGCTGGAGCGCCGTCCTGGCGTGGATCATCGGTGTCGGAGCCGGCATCGCGGGCGGCATGTTCACCGCGAGCCGCACACGTTTCATCGTCGATCCCATTGCGCGCACCGTGATGTTGCCGGGGTCCTTCGTTCCGCTTCTGCTGATCTCCGCCATCTTCATCGCCAAGTTCTGGATCGGCTTCGAAATGGCCACGACGATGCTTGCCACCTCGCTCATCCACTATGCGTCGCTTGATGCGGCCATATCGGGACTCGTCGCGGGTATGTTCGGAGGGCGCTTCATCACTTACTGGCGCGGGCTCGGCGCATGCCGGCCAGCCGCTGCGTGAACGTACGCACGGCGTTGCTCCAGACGGTCCGATGCAAATGGCGTCACACTTGTTACTCCCGAAGCGCGCTTGGCAGCCTCACACTGGCGCAACGCTCACGTTCTTGTTCAGGAGGAGACGCAAGTCATGACTGCATCGGACGAAACAGCAGGGAACGGCCCGCAACCGGCCATGCAAACGCCGGCGGTTGTCTCACCGGCTGAATGGGAGGCTGCGCGCGCGCAACTGCTCGTGAAGGAAAAGGAACACACTCGAGCACGCGATGCGCTTGCCGCCGAGCGTCGCCGCATGCCCTGGATGGCGGTAGAAGGGGATTACCGGTTCGAAGGCCCAGGCGGCACGCTGAGCCTGCTCGATCTCTTCGATGGACGGCGTCAATTGATCGTCTATCGCGCGTTCTTCGAGCCGGGTGTGTTCGGCTGGCCCGAGCATGCCTGTCGCGGCTGTTCGATGGTCGCGGACCAGGTCGCGCACCCTGCACACCTGAATGCGCGCGACACGACGCTGGTGTTCGCATCGCGTGCGCCGCAGGAAGACATTGCAGGACTGAAGCAACGCATGGGCTGGGACATACCATGGGTCACCATCACGGATCAGTTCGACAAGGACTTCGCCGTGGATGAATGGCACGGCACGAATGTCTTCTTCCGTGACGGCGATAGCCTGTATCGAACCTACTTCATCAACAATCGCGGCGATGAGCAGATGGGCAATACGTGGAACTATCTCGACATCACGCCGTTGGGCCGGCAGGAACTCTGGGAAGACTCGCCCGAAGGTTATCCGCAGACGCCCACCTATAAATGGTGGAACTGGCATGACAGCTACGTAGCGGATGCCCAGCCGGACAGGAAATGGGTCGAAGTGTCGGACGCAGGCGAAGCCGCGTTCCGTGCCGAGAGCGCCAAGAAAAAGCAATAAGTCGAAAATACCGGTTGCGAGAAAGGCGGCCTCAGAGCCGCTTTTTTTCGTCTAAAGAATTCGCCAAACGTTTCCGTTATCGGAACTATCCGCGATGCAAGCTCATCGCGCATGGCCCTCTCGCACCAGCCGGCACCCCCCGCCGCTTTCGCCAGGACGCCCTTCCGTCCAATCCATCCCTGGAATTTTTTTGCAATGAAAACATCGTTGGCCGCGCTTGCGGCCCTCGCCGGCGCGCTCGCCGCCCTCGCCGCGCCGCTCGCGCACGCTCGTGAAATCTATGGCCAGATCGGCACCGAAGGTGTTGGCCTTGGCTACTCCGAGCCGCTCGGCACCCGCGACAACGTACGCGCCGAGTTCAACGGATTCCGTTTTTCGCATAGCTTCAACGCCGGCGGCCTGCACTACGACGGAACGGCGAGCATCTATCACGGCGGCTTGTATTTCGATTTTTTTCCGGCGCCTGACACGGTTGGTTTTCGTATTACGGCCGGCGCGCTCGTCGGCGGCGATAACGTCGATGCCACTGCGACCAGCATGAGCGGCACCTACACGATCAATGGCGTGCAGTACTCGACACTCGGGCAGAGCATTCATGCGAAGGCGCGCTTCCCGACGGTCCGTCCTTATATCGGCATTGGTTTCGGCCATACGCCGGTTGCGCAAAAGGGCTTCTCGGCATTCTTCGATGCAGGCGTCGCGTACGGCCGCCCGCGCATCGACTTCGACGTGCCCGCGGATATCGTCGCTGAAGCAGGACAGGCAAACGTCGATGCGGAGAAACAGGATCTGCAGAACAAGGCCGACAAGCTGCGCTTCTTCCCGATCGTGAAGGTGGGCGTCACGTATCGCTTCTGACCACGGGTCACGCTCGCTTTCACGCGGATATCTCAAGCCGGGCGCACGCTCGTCGCCCGGGTTCAACGAAGATTGGTGCGCGCCAGCTCGATGATCTCGTCGCCGCGGCCGCTCAGGATGGCTCGCAGCATATAGAGGCTGAAACCCTTCGCCTGCGAGAGCTCGATGGCGGGCGGAAGCGAAAGCTCGTGCTTGGACGTCACCACATCCACGACCGCGGGCCCCTGATGCGCAAACGCGTCGCGCAACGCACCCTCGAGTTGCTCCGACTCCTCGACGCGCACTGACCAGATCCCCGCGCCCTTGGCGATCTGCGAAAAATCGGTCTTGCTGAGATCCACGTTCGTATCGACGTAGCCCGCCGCTTTCAGTTCCAGCGATACGAATCCGAGCAGGCTGTTGTTGAACACGACGACCTTGATCGGCAACTCGAGTTGCACGGCGCTCAGCAGATCGCCGAGCAGCATGGCCAGACCGCCATCGCCCGACAGGGACACGACCTGACGCTGCGGATGCGCCGCCTGCGCACCGAGCGCCTGCGGCATTGCATTGGCCATGGAGCCGTGGTTGAACGAGCCGTGCAACTGGCGCTTGCCATTCATCGTCAGATAGCGCGCAGCCCACAGCGTCGGCGTGCCGACATCGGCGGTGAAGATGGCGTCATCGGCTGCGAGGTCGTCGATCAGCTTGGTCAGATACTGCGGATGAATCGGCCGCCCTGGCGCGGAAGGCGTCGCGAGATCGTCGAGTCCCTTGCGGGCGCTTGCATAGTGCTTGAGCGCGTTGTCGAGAAAGCGTCGTTCGTCCTTGCGCCTGAGTTTCGGCAGCAGCGCCGTGAGCGTTTCCTTGACGGTGCCGACCATGCCCATCTCCAGCTGCGCCCGACGCCCCAGTTGCGAGCCGCGCCAGTCGATCTGGACGATCTTCGCGTTCGGCGGATAGAACGGACGATAAGGAAAGTCGCAGCCGAGCAGGAGCAGCGTGTCGCAGTTCATCATCGCGTGATAGCCGGAGCTGAAGCCGATGAGACCCGTCATGCCGACATCGAATGGATTGTCATACTCGATGAACTGCTTGCCGCGCAGCGCATGCACGACAGGCGCACCGAGCGTGTCAGCCAGGGTCACCACTTCATCGTGCGATCCTGCGACGCCGCTGCCGCACATGATCGTCACCGCCTCGCACCCGTTCAGGAGGCCCGCCAGCTTGTCGAGTTCGACGTCGGAAGGAACGATCGCGCCCGGTGCGCTCGCCGTCCAGCGAGGCTCGATATCCGGGCCCTCGCTCAACGCGACATCGCCGGGCAGCACGATCACCGCGACGCCGCGTTGGTCCAGTGCCGCGCGCATCGCTCGTTCGAGCACGCGCGGAAACTGCGATGCGTTTGACACGAGTTCGACGAAATGGCTGCACTCTCTGAATAGCTCCTGCGGGTGCGTTTCCTGAAAGTAGTTGAGGCCGATTTCCGTCGATGGGATGTGTGCGGCAATGGCGAGCACCGGCTGATGGTTGCGGTGACAGTCGTAGAGCCCGTTGATCAAATGAAGATTACCCGGCCCGCAACTGCCCGCGCAGACGGCCAGCTTGCCGGTCGTCGCGGCGTCGGCCCCGGCTGCGAACGCGGCGGCTTCCTCGTGCCGCGTATGCATCCAGCGGATCGAACCGACGCGATCCAGGCTGAAGGCCAGTCCGTTGAGGCTGTCGCCCGTGACGCCCCAGATTCGCTCGACGCCGGCTGCGGCAAGCGTCCTTGCAAGGTAATCGGCAATCGTTTTGGTGGCCATGTTGAGCTCCTAGCGTGCAAAAGTATTCCGGGAGATGGCGCAGTCGTGCAGCCCGAGAGCGAAAGACACGAGGCGTTGCGCATGGCGCACCAGGCACAAGCGACGGTTCTTTGAATGCACGATGCAAAATGCAGACGCAAGTGTATGCCCGGTCTGTGAATACTGTCTTGTACCTTGCCCAACGTACTTCAAAGCGAGAGCGGACCTTGCTCGACGATCGAAAAGAACCGTGAATCCGGCATTTTGAATACGTAATGCCCGATTGCCTTCTGCATGCAAAATGTAAAAAAGGCGAATAACGTCGAGACTTATCGCCCCGCGCTATCCGCCCTTCTTCATGGCCCAAGCGGACCTTCAGACTACCGCGACGCTGTGCGTCAGGCGCCCTTTCGAACGTTGTCCGGCAGATCGCGGCCGTGATACTTCTTGTAGATCGTGTTCAGGTTGCCGTTCTTCATGTTCGTGCCAACCCAGTTGTTCACCCACTCCTTCAGACGCGGCTGATCCTTGCTCATCGCGATGCCGAGATCGAAATTCTTCTGCTCGAACTTCATCTCGATGTTGCGCTGGGGCGCGCGATGCTGCATTTCCTGCAGGTTCGACGGCGTGCTCGAGAACACGTCGATCTGCCCCGTCACCATCGAGGTGATGAGCGTTGCGTCGTCTTCATACCGCTGGATCTGCGCGCCCTTCGCCTGTTGTGTCGTGAGCGTGTCGTTCACGGTTGCGCGCGTGAGACCGATGGTCTTGCCGTCGAGATCGGCGTAGTCCTTCACCTTGATCGATTTCAAGCCGCCGACGATGATCGTGATCACCGCATAAGGCGTCGAGAAGTCGACCACCTTCGCGCGTTCCGGAGTAATCGACAAGTCGGCGATCACGAGGTCCGCCCGCTTGGCTTGCAGCGTCGGGATGCGCGCTGCATTGGTGATCTGCACCAGTTCGAGTTTCACGCCGAGGTCCTTCGCGAGCGCGGCTGCCGTATCCACGTCCGAACCCGCGGGCTTCAGGTTCTCGTCGGCATAGCTGAAGAGCGGCGTGCCCATGGCAATGGCGACGCGCACGACGCCGGCCTTCTTGATGTCGTCGAGCTGGTCGGCCATGGCGCTGTGCATCGCGCCTGCCAGCATCAGCGTGGCAAGGGCCGCGCGTGCAAAGATTGTCTTGGCTTTCAAGTTACGTCTCCGTCGTTATGGTTGTTGCGTGGATTGATGCGTGAATCGAATGCGTGTGTGCGTGCATGCAGCAGGCATCACAAGCCGTTATCGAGAAAGGCGCGCAGCTCCGGCGTCTGCGGCGAATCAAGCATGCTGCCGTCGCCGACTTCCCAGACTTTCCCCTGATGCATATAAATGATGCGGTCCGCCACGCGCTTGGCAAAGGCCATTTCATGCGTGACCAGCAACATGGTCATGCCGTCCGCGGCCAGATCTTCCATGACGCGAAGGACTTCGCCTGTAAGTTGCGGATCGAGCGCCGATGTCACTTCGTCGAACAGCATCACCTTCGGCGACATCGCCAGAGAGCGCGCAATCGCAACGCGTTGCTGCTGCCCGCCGGACAGCTGTTCGGGATAGGCGTCCGCCTTCTGCCCGAGCCCAACCTGCTCCAGTACATTCAACGCGATGCGCCGTGCCTCGTCGCGGGACATCTTCTTCACGTGACGCAAGGCGAGCATGATGTTTTCTTCCACCGTCAGATGCGGGAAGAGGTTATAGCTCTGGAATACGATGCCCACTTCGCGGCGCAGATGATGAAGATCCACCTTCGGATCGTCCACACGTATGCCGCATACCTCGATCTGACCTTGATCGACAGTTTCCAGCCGGTCAATGCATCGCAACGCTGTGCTCTTGCCCGAGCCACTCGCGCCGATCACAGCAATCATCTCGCCCTTGTTGACTTCGAAGGACACCCCCTTGAGCACATGATTGGAGCCGAAGCTCTTGTGAATATCGTCGACCTTAACGATTGCTGACATTGAGCTTGTTCTCCATCGATTGGCTCCAGCGCGAAAGCGGATAGCACAGAACGAAATAAAAAACGCCTACCAGGCCGAAGATGAGGAACGGCTGGAAGATCGAGTTGTTGATGATCTGGCCGGCGCGCGTCAGTTCGATGAAGCCGATCACTGAAGCGAGCGAAGTCATCTTGATCAACTGCACGAGGAAGCCGACGGTGGGCGGCAACGCAAGGCGCATGGCTTGCGGAATGATCACGAGCCGCAAGGTCTGCCAGCGCGACAGCGACAGGCACTCCGAGGCTTCCCATTGCGGCTTGGGCATCGCCTCGATACAGCCGCGCCAGATGTCGCCGAGATAGGCGCTCGAATACACCATCAGGGCCAGGCCCGCCGCGATCAGCGCGGGCACCTGATAGCCATACACGGACAGGCCGAAATACACGATGAACAACAGGATCAGCAGCGGGATGCCCTGAATGGCTTCGATATAAATAAGCGCCACGCGCGACAGCCATGTACGCGGCGAGATGCGCGCGAGCATCACGACGAAGCCGCCGATGCCGCCCAGCACGAACGCGAGCAGCGACAACACCACGGTCCAGCCGATCGATTGCACCAGATAGGCCAGGTGCGCGGCCGTGAATCCGCCGCTCATGCCGCACCCCCGGGAATCACCGTATCGATCCGTTGCGGATCGGGCGGCGCCTTGCCGGCCCGCTTCGCTGCCAGACGGATCGCGCGGCGACGCTTGAAGAGATGCTCGCCGACCTGCCACGCGATCAGCTTGATGATCAGCGACAGCACGAGATACAGGCCCGCGACCACGATATAGGTTTCAAGCGAACGGAAGGTATCGGACTGCACGGTGTTGGCGACGGCCGTGAGTTCTTCCGCGGAGATCTGCGATGCAATGGCGGACGCCTGCATCATCAGCAGGAACTGGCTCGTCAGCGCTGGATAGACCTTCTCGATCGATGGCTGCAACATCACATGCCAGCCGATGCGCCATTTCGGCAAGCCCAGGCATTCCGCCGCCTCGATCTGTCCACGCGGCACGGATTCCAGACCCGCGCGAATGATCTCGGCCGCATAGGCGCCGATGTTGATCGTCATCGCAAGCGCGGCGGCCGCGAAGGTCGGCATGCGCAAGCCGATACTCGCCAGCCCGAAATAAAGAAGAAAGATCTGCACGAGGAACGGCGTGTTACGCACCACCTCGATATAGATGATGCAGAGGCGCGTCAGCACCGGCACGCGGGCGCGCTTCGCGAATGCAACGAGCATCCCTACGATCAGGCCGAAGAAGACCGCGACGCACGTCATCTTGAGCGTGAGCCACGCCCCTAGCAGGAACGTCGGCCAGTAAGGCCACAGGGGGGAAAAATCGAGTGAAAACATGGGGCGGTGTCCCTGTCAGGTTTGGCGCTCTATTCGCCAGGACGGCTCATGCGCCGCTGATTCGATCCTGCGCTGGATGTATGACGACATACTACGATTCGTGATAATGAATGTTGCATGCATTAAACCGGGTCGAACGGCCCGATCGTCGTGAAGGCGCCGCCCTGCAGGACAGCGACCGGATCGGTCGGCAGGGGCGGCGGTGTGCCTTCGACTTTCTCGCGGAACGGTTCCGATGAGTCATGCGGCACGAAGCCGAGATGCGCAGCGCACCGGTTGTCCCACCATGTGTGCGCATTGGCGGACATCCCGAAGACAATCGTGTGGCCGACGTCGGGCGTGAACAGACTGCGGCGCAACAGGTCGTGGAAATCGTCGTGGCTCATCCAGCTCGCCATCATGCGACGATCCTTGGGCTCCGGAAAAACCGAGCCGATGCGGATGCTCACGGTCTCGATGTCGTAGCGGTCGAAGTACAACTGCGCCATGTCCTCGCCGAAGGACTTGGACAGGCCGTAGTAGCCATCAGGACGCTTGCGTGCCGTGGCATCGATGATTTCGTCCTGGCGGTAGAAACCCGTGACGTGATTCGAGCTGGCGAACACGATTCGCTTCACGCCCTGGCGACGCGCGGCCTCGTAGAGATTGAACACGCCCTTGATGTTGGCTTCGAGCACTTCCTCGAACGGGCGCTCAACCGATACGCCGCCGAGATGGATGACCGCGTCGCACTCTGCTGCCAGTGCGTCGACGGCCTCACGATCCGCAAGGTCGCAAGGCACGATCTCTTCGTGCGGCGCGGACTCGCTGCCGAGTACGCCAGGGAGGTCCGAAATGCGTACGTGGCGCGCAAAGTCGGCCACCCGATGCCTGATGGCCTGACCGATACCGCCGGCGGCGCCGGTGAGCAGCAGTCTTTCCAAACGAGCGGAATGCTCGCGTGACGACGCGTTGTTTCGTTGTTCCATCGAATCATGTCTCCTGCGAGATTCGGCTAGGGATTACCCTGCACGCATCTTCTTGTACGTTGTCATATCACCTCATGACGCATATCATCATTTGTCAACCGATTTGTCAATGTGTGTAAAACCCATTCCAACGAGAACGCCGTGACGCAATCGCCCGATCCTCACAATCACGCGGAGTCCTTCTCTTCGGCTCATGCATCATCGAGTGTGTCGAACAGCGCATCCGGCACGCGCCGAAGCCTCACGCTGCGCATGGTGGATGCGGTGCGCGCACAGATCGATGCGAGCGAACTGAAGCCGGGCGCCCGCCTCCCTACCGAGGCAGAAATGGTGCAGCACTTCGGCGTGAGCCGCACCGTGGTACGGGAGGCGCTGTCGCGCCTGCAGGCGGAAGGACGGGTGGAAACGCGCCATGGCATCGGCACGTTCATCTGCGAAACCGCTGCACCGCCGCTCCTGCAGATCGATCCCGCCGATGTCCCCGGCTCCCTCGATGCCCTTGCCATACTCGAGTTGCGTATCAGCCTGGAAACCGAGAGCGCGGGACTGGCGGCCCTGCGATGCAATGCGGCGCGCCTGACAGCCATGCGCTCCGCTCTCGCCGACTTTGCACGGAACGTCGATCGGAAGGCCGACACCGTCGCACCGGATCTGCGCTTTCACATGGAAATCGCGCAGGCCACCGGCAACCGTTATTTTGTGGAGATCATGGCGCATCTCGGCGCGCGAATGATTCCTCGCACGCGCCTCACCGCGACGCCTATCCCGCCTGAGCGCCACGCCGAATATCTGACGCGGGTGAATCGGGAGCACGAGCAGATCGCCGATGCAATCGAGCGCGGCGACGCCGATTCCGCCCGCACGGCGATGCGTCTTCATCTCATCAACAGCCGGGAGCGCCTGCGCCGCGCGCAAACATCGAGCGATTGAATTCCTGATGCAAAATTAAAAATGCAAAGGGACCGCATTTTCTGCGCGGTCCCTTGTCCGTAGCAGCACTCACACTCGCTTAGCGCGCGAGCTTGGGCTCCGCATCGTTGACGTCATGCGCGCCCGAGATACTCTCCAGTGCCGAATCATGGTGCAGCAACAGAACCGCCGCTACGCCAACCATGCCGGCCCCTGAGAGGCACAGCAAGCCCGCGCCGAAGCCGCCCGTGCTGTCCTTGATCCAGCCCATTGCGTAGGGACCGAAGAAGCCGGCAAGATTGCCGAGCGAATTGATTGCGGCGATACCCCCGGCGGCGGCGGCGCCTGACAGAAACGATGCAGGCAAGGTCCAGATCACCGGCAAGCAGCCGAAGATGCCGAAGCCTGCGATCGACAGCGCGATCATCTTCATGACCGGATCGTCGAGTCCGGCCGAGACAGCGATGCCGCCGGCTGCAACCATCAACGCGATCGCCACATGCCAGCGGCGCTCGAGCTTGCGGTCGGAATGACGTCCCCACAAGACCATGCTGACGACACCCACCGCATACGGCAGCGACGTCACAAAGCCCGTTTGCAGATTGGTGAGCCCAAACGCCTTGACGATCTGCGGCAGGAAGAAGCTCAGGCCGTAGTTGGTGGCATTGGCGCCGAAGTAGATCAGCGCGATCGCCAGCACGCGGGGATTGAAGATCGCTTCCTTGACGCTGAACGCATGCACCGATTCGCGATGCGCACGCTCGTGGGCCTGACGCTCGACCAGCCAGTTGCGCTCGTCATCCGCGAGCCAGTGCGCATCCTTGGGCTTGTCGGTCAGGTAGAAGTACACGACGAATGCAAGCAGCAGCGCCGGAATGGCTTCGATCAAATAAAGCCACTGCCATCCTTGCATCCCGCCTAGCCCGTCCATCTGCAGCAGCGCACCGGAAATCGGACCGCCGATCACAGTCGAGAGTGGAATCGCCGCCATGAAATAGCCGACGACGCGTCCCCGGTACTTGGCCGGAAACCATAGCGTCAGCAAGAAGATGATGCCGGGAAAGAAGCCCGCTTCGGCGATGCCGAGCAGGATCCGAAGGCCATAGAACACGTAGGCGTTGGACAGACCCGTTGCCTGCGCGATGTGGGGTATGTATGCCATCGCGGCGGCGAGAATGCCCCAGGTGAACATGATTCGCGCAATCCAGCGGCGCGCGCCGAATCGTTCGAGCAAGAGGTTCGACGGAACCTCGAAAAAGAAATACGCGATGAAGAAAATACCGGCGCCGAAGCCGAACATGCTCGCCGTGAAGCCGAGCGCCTTGTTCATCTGCAAGGCGGCAAAGCCGACGTTGACACGGTCCAGATAGGCTATGAAGTAACACAAGATCAGGAACGGCACGAGGCGAACCATCACGCGCTTCATGGTGCGGGCTTCAAGGTCCATCTATGTCTCCTCCGGATAGAAGAATCGCTAGATCGCGGGTACTTTTGGATACCTGCGGAGCCTACTCTTTAAGGAGGAACTACAGCATTGGTGTTTAGCCTTGGTATCGGTTCCGAAGCCCGTCCGACAACCGACACGTCATGCGCCAATCCGGTGCCGAACCGCCTCGCATCCCAGCATTTGCAACGATTCGTATCGAAGAAAATGTGAACGGAGCGTTCCAATTCGTGCTGTCATGCGACCGGTAACATTCCGGCATATTCCGGTTCCGGTAATCCTTGCACGCCGGGATGCAGAGCGAACACATGACCGTCGTCGTCAGTTGCGTTTGCAGACGGGCGAATGGTCGTGACGAACAGCGTCGAGAAGTCGCTGCCGCCGAACGCGCACATGGAAGGCTTGCTGGCCGGCAACGCGATGTCGCGGTCCAGCTTGCCTTGCGGCGTAAAACGCAACAGGCGCGCGGCATCGTTCGCGCATGTCCAGTAACAACCGTCCGCATCGACCGCTGCGCCGTCTGGACGACCCGCGTGATGATGCAGGTCGGCGAACACGCGCCGTGCGGCGGGCGTGCCGCTGTCCACGTCGAAGTCGAACGCCCAGATGAGGCGGCGTTGCGGATGAGAGTCCGACAGATACATGGTCCTGCCGTCGGGCGACCAGGCCAGTCCGTTCTGCGTGATCAAACCCTCGACAAGCGGGTCGGACAGGACGCCATGCTGATCGAACCGGTATAGCGCGCCCGCCGCGCTCGCGAGCGCCATGTCCTGCACCATCGTTCCCGCCCAGAAACGACCCTGCCTGTCACAGCGGCCATCGTTGTAGCGCATGCCCGTAGCGGCGAACGAGGGCGCGGCAAGCTTCGCAGCGCAGACATCGCCGCCGTCGCGCAGCGTTACGGCAAAGACGCCGCTCTCCATGCCGGCGACGACCTGTCCGGCCGCATCGAATGCAAAACACGCGACCTGTTCCTTGAACGTCCATTCCGAGCGCTGTCCGCTCTCGAGCGCGAGTCGGACAATGCGTCGTGCCGGAATGTCGACCCAGTACAGCGCGCCCTCTTTCGCGCGCCAGACCGGACATTCGCCGACCGTCGCGACGCCCGCCGCATCGAGACGTTCCACGCGCACGGCGCCACTCATCGCTTGCGCTCCATCGGCTCGCCGATGACAAACTGCCCACCCTGGAAGCGTTGTGCGGGATCGTCGTGATCGGCGGTCGGCGCCTTCGGTGGGAACAAGCCGTTGAACTGCGCCGAGCTATCTTGCGGATTGAATCCCAGGAACCCCGCTTTCGAGTTGTCCCACCACTTAACCGGATTGTCCGATGCCCCATATACGACCGTATGCCCCACGCGATTCGTGAACAGCGAGCACCGTACGAGTTCGATGAAGTCGCGAAAGCTCAGATAAGTGACCAGCATGCGCGGGTTCTTCGGTTCATCGAACGACGAGCCGATGCGCAGGCATACGGTTTCGATGCCGAAGCGATCGAAGTAGTAGCGCGACAGCGATTCGCCGAAGCATTTCGTCACGCCATAGAGACTGTCCGGGCGCTGCTGTGAATCGGCGTCGAGCACTTCCGTGACGGGATGAAAGCCGATCGCATGATTCGAACTCGCGAACACCACGCGCTTCACACCATGGCGACGCGCTGCTTCATAGATGTTGTAGGTACCGCGAATGTTGGCTTCGATCAGGTCATCGAACGGGGCGTCGATGGAGATACCGCCCAGGTGCACGATCGCGTCCACGCCTTCGACAAGTTGCATCACCTTGCCGATATCAGCGAGATCGACGGCGCTCGTTTCTTCATGCCGTGCGGCGTCATCGAGAGGCGCAATGTCCGAGAGTCTCACCACGTCGGCCCACTGCGAGAGTGCACCGCGCAGTTGCCGGCCCAGGTTGCCGGCCGCGCCGGTGAGAAGCAGACGCTTGAACGGTTTGCCCGCTGCCGTTGGCTGATTCATCGAAACTCCTGTGGAATACGTTGCACTGCGTTGAAAGCAAAAAGGAAGAAAACGTTTTCGGTTCGACGGATACGCCAGGAAGCGCAGTCAGGTTCGGGTTGCATGCAAAACGCTGCATGCAAAAAGCAAAATGCGTTCTCATTGTTTCCCGATTTTCTGCGACAATTCGTGAATTCCGCGAAAACGTTACCCTCCGAATGAAAAAAAATTCCTCGACCATTCGCGACGTTGCTGCCGCAGCGGGCGTGTCCGTCGCAACGGTTTCCAAATACATCAATGGCGCGCAACGATTCTCGGCGCCGGTGGAAGCGCGGCTCAAGGAGGCGATCGAAACGCTCGGCTATCGCTCCAACCCGCTTGCACGCTCGATGATCACCGGCAAGACCCGCACCATCGGACTGACCATTCTCGACATCAGCAATCCGCACTTCACCCACGTCGTCAAGGGCGCCAACCGTATCGCGCTGCGTCACGACTACACGCTGCTGCTCGTCGACATCGACGAGAACCAGGCGCGCGAACGACCCCTCATCGAAGCGCTCGCGCAACGCGTGGACGGCCTGCTCGTCAGTTCGCGCCTGCCCGATGAAGACGCGCACTGGATGCTCGAACTCGACAAGCCCGTCGTACTTCTGCGCAACGCCGAGTTGCCGATTCCGAGCGTCGGCATCAACAGCCGCCTTGCTACCTACATGCTCACGCGCCATTTGCTCGACCTGGGACATCGGCGCATCGCCTACCTGGGCTTCGAGCATGCGCGCATCAACGATGAGCGCATCCGCGGAGCTCGCGATTGCCTCGCCGAAGCGGGCCTCGAACTCGATGTCTACGAAGCGCATGCGCCGACTTCCGTCGCGGGCGAACAGGCGTGCTCGCGCGTGATGCTCGGACCGAAGCGGCCGCAGGCGGTGATCTGCTACAACGACCTGATCGCGCTCGGCTTCATGAAGGAAGCCGCGACACTCGGCATACGGGTGCCGCATGATGTTTCCGTTACCGGCATCGACAACGTTCCGTACGGCGCCTATGCCGCGCCCGGCCTCACCACCGTAGACATCCAGAGCGAGAAGATGGGCGAACTGGCCATGCAAAAACTCATCGACGCCCTCGCGGGACATCCCGATCCAGGCAATTCCATGTTCGAGCCGCGGCTCATCGTGCGTGAATCCACGGCTGCCGCGACCTGATCCACGACGCGCGACGTGCGCGCCGTCCCGCAGACTCAACCCGCAAGCCTCGCCGGCGTCATCTTCGGCGTCAGCACGTGCATGATTGCGAACGCAATCAGATAAGCCGACGCGCCGATCGCGAACAGGACCCAGTAGTGGCCCGTGCGCTGCAACACCTGACCGATCACTTCCGAGAACAGCACGCCGCCGATCGAACCCGCCATGCCGCCGATACCGACCACCGCACCCACCGCGCGCCGCGGGAACAGGTCCGATGCCGTCGTGAACAGATTCGCCGACCAGCCCTGGTGCGCCGCCGCCGCGAGACCGACGATCGCCACCGCGACCCACAGGTTCTCCGCTTGCGAGACAAACGCGATGGGCAGTACCGCGCAGGCGCAGATCAGCATCGCGGTCTTGCGCGCCGCATTCACGGTCCAGCCCGAGCGCAGCAGCGCCGACGAGATCCAGCCGCCGCCGATACTGCCCACTGTGGTGATCGCGTAGATCACGACGAGCGGCAGGCCAATGTGCTGCATGTCCATGCCACGCGATTCATTGAGCCACTTCGGCAGCCAGAACAGATAGAACCACCACACCGGGTCCGTCAGGAACTTGCCGACGATGAACGCCCACGTTTCGCGCTTCCGGATGAGTTCCTTGAAGCCCGGTGCGCCGGCCTTCACATTCGCGGCGTCGGCGATCTTGGCCTCGTCGCCTTCGTCGGCGAGTTCGTCGTCGTGCGCACTGCCGTCCGGCTCGCGATACATCACGAACCACACCACCAGCCACACGAGGCCGACGGCCCCCACCAGCACGAACGCCGAGCGCCAGCCGAAGGCCACCGCAAGCGCAGGAATGAGCGCAGGCGCAAAGACCGCGCCGATGTTTGCGCCAGAATTAAAAATGCCGGTGGCAAGTGCACGCTCGCGACGCGGGAACCACTCGGCCGTGGTCTTGATCGCAGCCGGGAAATTACCGCCTTCGCCGATGCCGAGCAACGCGCGAACCATCGCGAAGCCCATGACCGAACCGACGGCCGCATGCAGCATCGCCGCGATACTCCAGATGAACATCGCGGCCGCGTAGGAGATGCGTGTGCCGAGCCAGTCGACGATCCGCCCGAAACACAGCAGACCGATGGCATAAAACGCCGAGAACGCAATGACGATGCGGCCGTACTGCACCTGTGTCCAGCCGATGTCGTGCTGAAGCATCGGCGCCAGCAGGCCGAGGATCTGCCGGTCCATGTAGTTGATAACCGTGGCGAAGAAAAGCAGCGCGCACACGGTCCAGCGATAACGGCTGGCGGTTCGTACGACGCCGGCAACGACAGTGTTCATGAAAGTCTCCGGACGCGGCGGCGCTCGTCGTGCCGCGTTCTTTGTTGCGTGGATGCGGCGACGAGCGCCGTGGGCGGCTTATCCGGAAGCTCCGGTCAATGACCCATACAGCCGTTTGGAAAACGTTTTATCAAGAATAGTCGTTTCGAGCTTGGCTGACCATCCTGGTGTTTGCCCTAGGTCGCACGATAGAACGGCCTGACACGACATAAAACGGGATCCGCATCGAATTCGGCAAAAGAGTTAATCGTTTTCTAAAATTTTCCCCTGAGCCGAATGGTTCTTTGCATTAGGTGTTTTGCATGCAAACCATGCCTGTATGATCGATCCCCACTCATCTCTGGCAACACAACCCGCGTTCCATGCCTGCTCGTCTCACGGGGTTCATCTATCTCTTCGTCACCGCCATCGGCTGGGCGCTGAACTGGCCCGCCATGAAGATCCTGCTGCGCGAGTGGCCGCCGCTCTTCTCGCGCGGCGTCGCCGGCGTGACGGCGGCCGTCCTGTTGGGGTTGATCGCCGTCTTTGCCGGAGAGAACCTTCGCGTGCCGCGTGCACACGTTCCACGCCTGCTCCTCGCATCCGCAATCAATGTCTTTGCCTGGATGGGTTTCGCCACGCTGTCGATGAAATGGCTTTCCGTGAGCGAAGGCGCCTTGCTCGTCTACACCATGCCAATCTGGGCCATGCTGCTCGCGTGGCCCATCTCGAAGCGCAAGCCCTCCTTCGCCGGGTTTTGCGCCCTCGCTCTAGGCCTGGCCGGCGTGATCGTCCTGCTTTCAGCGCACGGCCTCTCCTTCGATGGCGGCAAACTTGCCGGCATCGCTTTTGCGCTGGCGGCCGCCGTGTTGTTCGCGCTCGGCACTGTCATCACGCATGGACCGATGCCCGTCGCCCCGATCACGCTGGTGGCCTGGCAAGTCGGCATCGGCTGCGTGCCGATGGTCCTGCTCGGCGCACTGCTCGAGCATCCCTCGTTCGCGGCACTGAAGCTCGATGGCTGGGCCGTCATGATCTACATGAGCCTCGTACCGATGGGCGCATGCTATCTGGCCTGGTTTGCAACCCTGCGCCGACTGCCCGCCGAGGTCGCTTCCATCGGCATGCTGCTCGTGCCGGTCATGGGCATCGTCGCCGCAGCGCTCACGCTGGGCGAACCGCTCGGCGCACGCGAAGCAATTGCGATGGCGCTGACGCTGTCGGGCGTCGCGCTCGCCATGCGTCAGCGCCGCTAACACATTACGGTGTCCTGTTCCAGGCAAAAAATTAAAGAGGCACGCACCGGCTGCCGATAAGGACCACACCTACTCATTACGTTCAATCCCTGCCCATGTTTCGAACCCGTCTGGCCCGCATGAACGTCGGGACCCAGTTTGCCGTGCTCGCCTGCGCCCTCACGGCCATCGCCATTGCTTTCTTTACCCTCGCTGTCACGAAGCGCGCCGGAGAACAGGTGGACACGCATGCGCTGGCGCGTGTCGAGAGCGAGAACCGCTCCATTGCCACGATGATCGGCCTCTATGACAAGGCCGTGAGTGCCGAGGTCTCGCGCTTCATGACCTTGTTCGCGCATCGCCTGCCGTCTTCATTCACGCTCGATCCGGCGCATACGGTCGAGATCGCCGGCTCGCCGACACCGACCATGCTGGCCGGCGACAAGCCCCTCAACAACGACTTCACGATTCCCGACGCGTTCCTCGCGGACAGCGGCGCCATCGCGACGATCTTCGCCCGCACCGGCGACGACTTCATTCGCGTCACCACGTCGCTGAAGAAGCAGGACGGCACGCGCGCCATCGGCACGCTGCTCGACCGCAAGGGCCCGGCCTATGCGCCGATCCTCTCCGGCAAGCCTTATATCGGCATTGCGGCGCTGTTCGGCAAGCAATACATCACCGAGTACAAGCCGGTCATGGACACGTCCGGCCGCGTGATCGGCGCGCTGTTCGTGGGCGTCGATGTCACCGCGGAATTCGCCGCGTTGCAGGACACCATCGCGAAGCTGGCAATAGGGGCGAGCGGTTATCACTTCGTCGTCGATGCATCGAACGGCGCGAATCGCGGCAAGCTGCTGGTGCATCCCGGCTCGCAAGGCCAGGGCGTCGACGAGCGCGTCGCGCCCTTTGCGCACATGCTCGATACACGTGAAGGCAAGCTCGTGTTCGACGGCGTCGACATTCCCGGCGCCGATCCGCGCGTGCATGGCGGCACCAAGGAGATCGTCTACATGAGCGTGCCGCAATGGCAATGGATGATTGGCGGCATTGCCTATCGCGACGAACTGCTCGCGGACGTGGACCACAGCCGCAACGTGTTTCTTGCCATCGGGCTCATCATCGTCGTGCTGCTGGTCGGCGTGCTGCTCTATGCCGTCGCGAAGCTGGTCGGGCGTCCCATCGATCAGATCACGCGCGCTTCCGAACGCATCGCCGCAGGCGATCTCACGGTCCGCATCGACAGTGCGCGCGAAGACGATATCGGCCGCCTGATGCGCGCCATCGACGGCATCGCGCGCGGCCTCGCCGGCATCGTCGTGCAGGTGCGCCATGCGTCGGCCGGCATGAACGAAGGGACCGGGCGGATTGCATCGGACAGCAGCGACATTGCCACGCGCATCGCCACACAGGCCGCAAGCGTCGAAGAAACGGCGGCGAGCATGGAGCAGTTCACGTCCACCGTGCGGCAGAACGCGGCCCATACCGCGCAGGCCGGCGCGCTGGTGGTGTCGGCATCGGAGGCGGCGCGCGCCGGGGGCGACGCCGTCACGCGCGTGGTGCAGACCATGGGCGACATCGATGCATCCGCGCGCCGCATCGCCGACATCACCGCGACCATCGAAGGCATCGCGTTCCAGACCAACATCCTGGCGCTCAACGCCGCGGTCGAAGCCGCGCGCGCCGGCGAGCACGGCAAGGGCTTCGCGGTGGTCGCCGCCGAAGTGCGCGTGCTCGCGCAACGCAGCGCGGGCGCCGTGAAGGAAATCGAAGCACTCATCGCCGAGTCGGCCGCGCGCGTCTCGCACGGCTACCGCATTGCCGAGGAAGCGAGCAGCACGATGAACGGCATCCTGGAACGCGTGGCGCGCGTCAACGCCATCGTCGGAGAGATCGACGTGGCCTCGCGTGAGCAGGCGAGCGGCATCGAGCAGGTCAACAGCGCGGTCGTGTTGATCGGCGAAGCGACGCAGCAGAATGCGACGCTCGTCGGCAATGCCGAGCACGCAGCCGCCGAACTGCGGGATCAGGCGGGGCAACTTGAAGAGGCCGTCAGCCGGTTCCGCGTGTGACGCGCCGCTTCAAAGCAGTGCCTTCAGCCGGACGCGTGCGTCGCTGAGCACATCTGCGGATGGTGACAGACCGCGCTCCACGAGCATGCGCGCAAGCTTCATGTCTTTTGCAATGACGTGAACCGGGCCGAATCCGCTCGCACCGACGAGCCGGTTTGCCGCATCGAAATGAAAGTCCATCGAAGCCGACTCTCCAGGCACGCGCCGCACCGTGCGCATGCCGAGCAAGGGCTCGCCCGCCACCTGCAACTGATGGTCGTACTGATCGGACCAGAACCAGGGCACGTCGTCATGAACGGCCTGCGCGCCGAGCATGTTCCTGGCAGCCGTGCGCGCCTGGGTTTCAGCGTTGTGCCACGTCTCCTGACGAATGGGCGCGCCCGTGAAGCGGCCCGGATGGATCGCGATATCTCCCGCCGCGAAGATGACCGGCGCCGACGTCTCGAGTTGCGCATTCACGATGACCCCGCGATTCACGGCGAGACCTGCGTCGCGCGCCAGTTCGTCCGCCGGTTCGATACCGATGCCGACGATCACGATGTCCGCGTCAAGCGAACGCGCATCGGACAGCAGAACGCGAAGCGCGCCCTGTGACGTGCGAGCGATCTCGAGCGGTGCAACGCCCACATGGATCGCGACACCCTTGCGCTCGTGCAGACCCTGCACCGCATGCGCGATGCTCTCGGGCACCGCACGTCCAAGCAGGCGCGCAGCGCCTTCGATCACGCTGACCTCACACCCTCGCGTGCACGCCGACGCCGCCACCTCCAGCCCGATGAAGCCGCCGCCCACGACCAGCACGCGCGCGCCGCTGACGAGACGCGGCGCGATGCACAGGGCATCGTCGAGCGTGCGCAGCGTCATGACGCCTTCGAGCTGCGCGCCGTTAATGTCCAGCCTGCGCACATGTCCTCCGGTGGCCAGCAGCAAGGCTTCATACGCGATGCGGCTGCCATCGGCGAGTATCACTTCGCGCGATCCAGGCACGATCTTCCGGACGCGTGCCACCTTGTGCTCGATCTGGTCCGCCTGCCAAGCATCGCGGGTACGCAGCGCGCATTGCAACGCCTCGCGCTCACCGGTCAGCACTTGCTTGGACAGCGGCGGACGCTCATAAGGCAGATGCGGCTCCGCGCCGATCATCACGATGCGCCCGCGCCATCCGAACTCGCGCAGCGCCGCGGCCGCGCGCCCCCCGGCATGCCCCGCACCGACGATCACCATCGCGCGGGCATCGTGCTGGTCTGTCATGGCATCAGATCTCGATGAAGATGCGGCCGCCCTCGACCTTCGCCGGATAGGTCCTGAGCTTTTCACAGACCGGCGCGCACAAGGGCCGGCCGTCGCGGATATCGAAGCGGCCGTTGTGTTTCGGGCATTCGATCACATGGTCCATGACGAAGCCATCGCTCAGATGAACCTGCTCATGCGTACACAGACCGTCGCTTGCATAGACGGCGTCGTTCAGGCGATAGATCGCGAACGTGCGCGTGCCATGGTCGAAGCGCATGACATCCTCGTCTTCTATATCGTCCAGCGCGGCTGCATCGATCCATTGCGTCATGCTCTTGTCTCCTTCAAGGCTCAGGGCTCAGGGCTGCGTGGCGGCCGGCACCGGCCGCTCGACGTGATATGACGGGTCGCGCGTCTGCCGCAGCAGCGCGGGAATGATCTCGGCATAGGCCGCGAGCGAACTTGGGTATGGCGGCGGCATGTCGTGCTTGACGGTGTCGTGAAGACGCGGCAGTGCGTGATAAGGGACCATCGGAAACATGTGGTGCTCGACGTGATAATTCATGTTCAGGTAAAGAAATCTGAACACAGGATTCATCATCACGGTGCGGCAGTTCTTGCGATGATCGAGCACGTTCTCGGGCATGCCCGCATGCTGCGTGAGACCGAAGAAGAGATAGAGCCACGCGCCATACAGGCTCGGCAAACCGACGTAAAGCAGCGGCAGGATCGAACGGAACACGAAGCACGACGCAATCACCGCGACATGGATGCTCAGATGGATACGCGCTTCGCGGATCACCTTCGGCCATTCCGATTCAGGTACGAAGGTCTTTTCCTCCGCGCCGATGTCACCGAACGCACCCGAGATCATCCTGGGCACCTCGGCCGCCGCGTGCTTCAGCGCGAAGACGTTGAGCGCGAGACTCAGCCAGTCAGTGGGCAAAGGCACGGCAATCTCGCGGTCGCGGCCCACCACCAGCGTGTCCGTGTGGTGGCGCGCATGACTCCAGCGCCAGATGGTGGGCCGCCGGAACACCTGGAAAGACGCCATCTGATACAGCGCCCGGTTCATCCATGGCGTCTTGAATGCCGTCCCGTGACCGCTCTCGTGCCAGCGTGAGTCCGCCGGACCGCAATACAGCGCGCCGTACAGGAAGAACGCGGGAATCGCCCACAGCGAATGCGCGCGCCAGGCGAACCATGCAAGCACACCGCTCGCCACGATGGCCGCATACCACAGCAACGTGTCGCGTATCGCGCGCGCATCGCTTCGCTGCATCAGGCCTTTCATCACCGGCCTTGGAACGGCGCATTTGTACCACTCCGCATTCACGAGACCGGCCCGCTTCGCCTGCTCTCCAGCCCCGCCTATCAGCCGATACGCGTCATGCCGCTGATGCTCGCCCGTCTCCTCGGGCTGCCGCGATTCCATCATGTCACCTCAATCTATGATTGAATTCACATCATTCGCTCTTGTTGGAATCGATGATAGAAGCGACGTTTCCTGCACGCAACATGCGCGCGCATTTGCTATCTTTAAGCATCATCACGCGCGTGGAAAACCCATCATTTACATCAAGCAATGAGCAAGCGTCCCACACTTCAGTCAGTGGCCGAAGCGGCCGGCGTGAGCCCGGCAACCGTCGACCGCGTGTTCAACGGGCGTCTGAGCGTCCGCGACGGCACCGCGCTGCGCGTGATCGAAGCCGCCGAACGCATCGGCTATCACGGTGCGGGATTGATGCGGGAGCGGCTACGCGCGCAGCGCGGCGAGCGCCGCGAACGCCACACGCTGGGCTTCTGCCTTCAAAAGCGCGCCGACCCGTTCTATCAAAGCTTCGCACGCATCCTCACCGACGCCGCCGCGCGGCACGAGCCCGAAGACTGCAAGGCAGTTATCGAATACATGGACGAACTCGACCCGGCCTCGATCGCCCGTACGCTGCTCGCACTGGGCGATAGCGCCGACGCGCTCGGTGTCGTGGCTGTCGATCATCCGCACGTGACGGCGGCCATCGAAACCCTGCACGCGCAAGGCAAGCCTACGGTCACGCTGTTATCCGACCTGAGCGCGCCCTTGCGTGCCGGCTACATCGGCGTCGATCCGCGCAAGAGCGGCCGCACCGCCGCATGGGCCGTGAGCCGTCTGGCACTTCGCAAGCAAGGGACGGTGGGCGTATTCGTGGGCACGCCGCGCTATCTGGGACAGGAAAGCTGCGAGATCAGCTTTCGTTCCTATCTTCGCGAACATGCACCAGGATTGCGCGTGCTGGACACGCAGATCAACCTCGAAGACAAACAACTGGCCTACGAAGCAACGCTCGCGATGCTTGCACGCCATGCCGATCTCGCCGGCCTCTACATTCCCGGCGGCGGCGTGGGCGGCGTGATTCGCGCGCTGCGTGAAGAGGCCTCGGAGAGACGGATCGTCACCGTGTGCAGCGACCTGATGCCGGACCGCTACGAAGCGCTCGTCGAAGGCGTCATCGATCTCGTGATCGACACACCGCTGCAACGCATCGCCGAAACTGCGGTACAGGCCATGTTGCGCGCGTTGCAGGCACTTCCCGGCGAGTCCGCACTGGCAAGTCAGTATCCGTTGCCCGCGCAACTCTACACGCCGGAGAACGTCTGAAAGGCGGCTAAGCCTGCGCTCATTCTGTGCGCCTACTCTGCTTCGTGAGTTTTCACACGATCAAGGAGACGCTCATGAAGATGCCTCTGGCCACCCTGCTGGCCGTCGCCATGGCCATGCCCGCGCTCAGTCATGCGCAGGCCGAAACGCCCGCCTCATCGCGCCTGCTGCACGATGGTGCTTGGCATCAATCAAAAGTCATCTATGCTGATACGCAGCACATGCAAGAACCAAGGGCCGGTGGCAGCCCTCGTCAGGACGCATGGCTGACTCAGCCTTCAGAGCAAGCGCTCGGACAGTCGCTCTATAAGCACCGTTGAGCCTTTGCTTGCATTCAATTTCCTTTCATTGCAACGGTCTGCGAGCGAGAGACACGAATCAAGCGCGCAGTGGCATCACGCTTGCTAAAGCCTCTCGACTGCTTCCGCTGTAACGAGCAGCATGACGATTCAGGCGACACCGCATTTCGAACGGATCAGCATATTTTTCAGTACCTTTCATCGTGATAGGCATTGTCACGAAAAATATGCCTGCTCCTGCTATACCTGCTTGCAAAATGAAACGGTTTGTCACTAATCAGAGGGATCGATGTCGCTCCCATGTGGCGGACCGCACGGAGCAGGCAAACTCGAGCCCGGAGCATAGTAAGGGTTATCACTGAAGTGGCGGTGCAAGAATCAGGAAGGGTAACGGCTACACGCGCAATGCAATAAGTACGCGTATTGCGTGAACGATTTCTTTTTGTCGTCTTCAAAGAGGCAGGGTTGCGTGCCGTCAAGGCTTGACCGGTCGCGCAGCCGGGTCTTTTTTGAACCGCTAACATGCAGGCCACGCAATCAGCCTCATCTGTCAGGGAGTTCCGCACAGAACAGGCATCAGTAATTCGGTGACAACACGGGATGGGCGTCAATGAAGTGCAAGGGCGCCGGGGAGCCCGCCCCATACAACGCGCTGTGCGGCGTTGGCTCGATTGACATGCGCGTCATGCCGGGGCGTCCGGGGCCGGCTGAATGACACGACATGCTCCAACTATAAGCGTCGTCAGACCGATCATGAGACTTGGCTTTGGCAAGTCCGGCATGACTGGCTGCGCCGCATCGGCGTTTCGAATGGCTCTCCCCGCCGTTATACGGTGAACGAGCCTGCCGTTACTGACAGACCATCGCATGACTCGCCGTGTGGCGCGTTGGGCGGAGCGCTTTCGCATTGACGCGAAAGGCTCTGTTTCGTCACACGTTGCGTATAGACGAGGCTCCTTGCACAGGATGCAAGGAGAAGTGCCCAATCATCGACGGAGAGCGTCATATATGCCGTTTGAGAGTGACTCCTTGCGAGACACGACCCCGCTGCTCAGCATCGTCGTCGCGGCTTACAACATCGAGGGTTACATCGAGGAAGCGCTCGAGTCCCTCCTCAGCCAGCCGTACATCGATGCGATGAAGATCATCGTCGTGGATGACGGTTCTCGCGACCAGACCTATGCGGCGGCGCGCGCGATTGTCGAGCGTGACCGCGGCGTGCATATCGAACTCGTGCATCAGGAGAACGGTGGTCTGAGCGCCGCACGCAACACCGGCCTCAAGTCGGTGCGCACGCCCTATGTCGGCTTTCTCGACGGCGACGACGTCTTTCTCAAGGGCTTCGGCGAGTCGGTCATTCCGGTGCTGGCCGAGAACAAGTGGGATATCGTCGAATACAACGTCAAGATCATCGACGACGAAGGTCGCGAACTCGACGGGATCGATATCGTGGACGGCGACACGCGCGGCGGAGCGCCCATGGACCGGTCCGCGCTGCAGCACTTCGCCGACGACTTCCACACCTTCGTGTGGGCGCGGGTCTATCGCACGTCCCTGTTCGATGAAGCGCCGTTTCCTGTCGGCCGTCATTACGAGGACGCGGCCGTGGTGCCTTCCACGTATCTGCGTGCGAAAAGCCTGTACCGCGTCCCGGTGCCGCTCATCGGCTATCGCCGGCGCTTCGGCAGCATCACGCAATGCGCGTCGCTGAACGATGTCGAGGATCTGCATATCAATGGTCGCGAAGCGCTCGCGCGCTGCAACGGCGGCGAGATGGACGACTACTGGCTCACCGTGTTCGACAAGCTGTTCCATCGCGCCTGCCATGTGTGCGCGCGCGTGGACCGTGCATCGTTCAAGCAGGCCTCCGAGACGCTTTCGGCGATGGCAGTCGATCATCGCAAGACGCGCACGACACTTGCCGAACGCAGCGGCCGCGAAGTCGTCGAGCTCAAGCCCTTCGACCTGAACGTGCGCGCGGATCGATCGATTCACTTCCTGAAGGGGCTCGTGAAGAAGGTATTGCGGCGCAGTCTCGATCATCATCAACGCGAGCGGCGTTCCAGCGCCTCCAATCAGTTCAGCGGATAAGCGCGCCAGCGTGCGGACGAGAGGCAAGCACGGCGCTTCCCTCGCTCGCACGCTGACTCGCTTGTCGGCAGTTTCTCCTGACCCGCCCGGCTTACGGATCTGTCGCCGATTCGCGATAAACTGCCGGGATGGAAAAATGTCCCTACTGTGAACGAATCCGTGACGAATGGGATTGTCACGGGCAGGAGTGCCGCACTCACATCGCACGCGCTTTGCGCAGACAACGCCTGGGTCTGCCCATGGTGCCGAAGGTCATTCGCAACGAAATCCCGCCGGGCGCCAGCACCGGTGAAGTCATCGCTCAGCTGTCACGTCAACGCCTGCGCGCACGCCGCGCCAACGAAGAGCGCCGGGCACGCAAGGCAGAGGATGAACTCGACCTCTGACCGTCCAACACTCGGCTAGTCCCGCTCGTTCTGCCGTGCGAGCGTCCCTTCTCCACGCCACGCGCGCCGCGAGTCGCGCATCTTCGTCAGTGCCATGCGCGTCACCTTGAGCCAGCCATACGGCCGCGGATCGGCGACCATGCTGAGCGCACGCGCATAGTCGAGCGCAAGACCGGGCGTCCAGGCCATCGTCACGGCGCGCTTGCGAATCTGCGCTGCAACCCACAACTCTGGAGTCAGGATCATCCGGACCAGCGCACCCCAGCCGGCATGCGCGCCGTACAGGCGCCCTGTCGCGCCTTCGAGCGCGGCCTCCAATGCACGCGCGACGCTGCTCGAACAATTTCGGTGCGTGAGGTTATACGTCGTGTCCTGTCGATAGTTGCACCAGAAACTATCGAGCCGCGCGGGGTCGTAATTGCGGATGCGCACGCGCACGGTCGAAGGACACCACGCCTTCGATTCGACGTCATAGCTCGGCTGGAACGTGCCGGGCACGTCGTTCTCGCGCGTGGCGCGTAACAGGCGCGCGAAGTCGTCCGGCGAGCGATCGATCTCCACCGCCGGATACAGGCTCACGTAAAGCCCGCCAGGCGCCTCGAGCGCCGCATGTCCCGTCGAGATGACGCCGTTGCGGTCCACCGCCGCGATGTAGCGGTCCACGACCGGATGCCACTGCGTCTCCGCCTTCGACGATCCCACTGGTGTCCACACGTGCACGGTGAGGGCGGGCTCGTCATCGGCGGGTGGGCCGTCCCATTCACGCGCAGCTTGCGCGGGACGCGCGTCCCCCACCTCATGCATCGCGGGATTGCGGGTCAACCGGCGCACGCGGGTCGCGATCAGGATCAGATTGATACCCGCGAACATGAAGAATGCCCCGACGCAATACGGCACGGTCCCCTTGTAGTGCGTCGGATAGGGTTGAAGCATGAACACGCCGAGCAGGATCTCGAAGATCGCAAACCCGAGGGCCACGCGAAAGCGCCGGTAGCGCACGACGAGCGCGGAGCTGGCCTGCAGCAGACCATCGAAGACAAAGGCCAGTCCGATCAGGACCGACAGAATGAAATGGCCATGATGATTGCCTTCGAAAATCAGCGCGGCCGTGAGCAGGAAGACGATTCCCTTCGCATGACGCAGCCTGCGCTGTCCGCCCACACCGGCCCAGGCAACCGCCAGCGCAAGCACGCTTTCGATCAGCAACAGCCAGCCCACAAGCTCGATGGGAAAGCCCAGCGCGCCGTCGAGCGCATCGATGAACACCCCAATGCCGACGATCAGCAACAGCCAGCCGATCGCCATCAGGCTGCGCCAGCGCTTGCGCAGATAGTCCACGCCCAGCAGGATCATCATCAGCTTGACCATCGTTCTTCCTTTTGACCGAGGACGCCACATGCGCATTCATCGTTCATGTTAGTGCAGATCGCGCGCTGCACCGCGTCATGATCCGGCGCCTGCCGCGCAACGAGCCATGCCATACTGGCGCCGCGACCCACGCGACGGAGACGCCATGTTCGACCAGTGCCAATGGATCAACGAGCCCGCGCAATGGAATCTCGACGGCAACACGCTCCATGTCACCACTGACGCCAGCACCGACTTCTGGCGCAAGACGCACTACGGGTTCGTGCGCGACAACGGCCATGTGTTCGCGGCGGCCGTCGAAGGCGACTTCACCGCTGAAGTGACGGTCGAAGGCGCGTTCTCCGCGCTCTATGACCAGGCGGGCCTCATGGTGCGCGAAAGCGCCGAGCGCTGGGTCAAGGCGGGCGCAGAGTACAACGACGGCGCCCTCACCTTCAGCACCGTCCTGACCGACGGGCAATCCGATTGGTCGCTCGGCGCACGCGCCGATGCGCACCGCTTCCGCCTGCGCATCACGGTGCTCGAGAGCGTGCTGAAAGTGCAATCCAGCGCTGACCAGAAGGACTGGATCCTGATGCGCCTCGCGCCGTTTCCAGCACGCTCGAGCTCCGGCTGGCACGTCGGGCCCATGTGCTGTACGCCCGAGCGCGGCGGTCTGGAGGTCCGCTTCTCGGACTTCAGGATAGGACCGCCGGACGTCAGGGATCTGCACGACGTCGCGCTGTAGGCCGTTCGGCTGGCTCGGTAAAAACACTCATTGGCTCCTTTGCACGACCCTTTCTACTATTCTGAAACGTTTCAGAATACGAACGGTCAACGCGCCTTGGACTCAAGAAAAAAGATCGCCAGCACGCTCAAGGATGTCGCCAACGCGGCCGGCGTTTCGCTCGGCACCGCGTCGAAGGTCATGGCGGGCGCCGACGGCGTCAGCGACGCCCGCCGCCAGCAGGTCTGGGAGGCGGCGCGCCAGCTTGGCTACCGGCGCAACAGCCTGGCGGCGGAACTGCGCAGCAGCCGCTCGACGTCCATCGGCTTCGTCGTGCCGGATCTCACGAACTCGTTCTTCATCGAACTGCTGTGCGTCGTCGAGGACCACGCGCTCGCAAGCGGTTATCGCCTGCTGCTCGCGCATGCGCAGGAAGATCCCGAACGCGAAGCCGAGCGCATCCGCTTCGTGCTGTCGCGGCAAGTGGCCGGCATGATCATCATTCCCTGCCACGGCTATGCCCACGCGATCGACGAACTGCGTGAATGCGATGTCCCGCTCGTGATGGCCGACCGCGTAGACGACAGCTTCCCCGCCAATACCGTCACCACCGACAGCCGGCGCGCGGCCCGCGACGGCACCGAACATCTGATCGCGCTCGGTCACCAGCGCATCGCCTTCATCGTCAACGCGCTGGACCTGGTCAACAGCCGCGAGCGCGCGGACGGCTATCTCGCGGCGATGAAGCGCGCGGGCCTCACGCGTCATGCGCGCATCGTCGTGTGCGGCATGACCGACACCGAGAGCCATACGGTCACGCTCGGCCTGCTGGCGGAACGCGAACGCCCCACCGCGCTGTTCACGGGCGCGAACGTGGCGACGCTCGGCGCGCTGCGCGCGATCCGCGATGCCGAGCTGCGCCTGCCCGAAGATATCTCGCTGCTCTCCTTCGACGACGCACCGTGGATGTCCGTGCTGCATCCGCGCATCAGTTCGATTCATCAGCCGGTTGAAGCCGTGGGCGGCGCGATCTGGCAATTGCTGCACAAGCAGTTGCGGGGCGAGGCCGCGGAACCGGTGCATTTGCGCATGAGGGCGGATTTGCGCGTGCGCGAGAGCACCGCGCCGCCTGGCAGATCGACGGAGAAGGAAGACAGCGCGGAGACCCTGCCGGCGCAGCAGAACGCCGGGCGCGGCCGCAAGCGGGCGACGTTCGTCGACCATTAGCGGCGCACTATAACGTTTTATTTTTCAGCGTTAATAAAACCACGCACAAGCTGGCCAACCCATCAGGAGAGACGCAATGGACAGCAAACGACGCATCATCACCGCGAGTCTCATCGCCGTGCCGCTGGCCGGGACGGTGGGATCGCTCGCGGCGCTCATCTCGCAGCCCGCGTTCGCACAGCAGAAGAAATATCGCTTCGGGTTCTCGCAGGTCACGACCGTCGAGCCATGGCGCGTGCAGTTCAACAAGGACATGAAGGCGGAGGCCGCGAAGCATCCGGAGATCGAGTTGATCATCGCCGACGCAGGCGATCGCACCGACAAGCAGAACGCCGACATGGAGAACTTCATCACGCAAAAGATGGATGCCATCTTCATCTCGCCGAAGGAATCGGCGGGGCTCACCGGCGTTGTGGAAAAGGCCTTCAAGGCAGGCATTCCCGTGTTCGTGCTCGATCGCGAAGTGAACGGCGAGCAGTTCACGCAGTTCATCGGCGGCGACAATGTACAGATCGGCGAGGAAGCGGGCAACTTCATCGTCAAGCTGATGGGCGGGCCGGGCAAGGCACAAGGCAGTCTCGTGGAGATCTGGGGCGGCTTCGGCGCACAGCCGGCGCACGACCGCCACGACGGCGCCGACAAGGCGCTCGCCAGGGAGAAAGGCGTCAAGCGCGTGGGCGAACGCGTGGATTGCGACTGGAAGCAGGACAAGGCCTACGACTACATGAAGACCGTCCTGCGCGTGCAGCCGAAGATCGACGTGGTCTACGCGCACAACGACCCGATGGCCTACGGCGCCTATCTCGCGGCGAAGGATGCGGGCCGCGAGAAGAGCATCAAGTTTGTCGGCATCGACGGCCTGCCGCAGGAAGGCGCGACGTGGGTCGAACAGGGTCTGCTCGCCGGCACCTTCATGTATCCGACGCCGGGCGCCGAAGGCATTCGCGAGTCGCTCAAGGTGCTGCACGGCGACAAGGTGCCGAAGAAGGTGACGCTGCCGACCCAGGGCATCTTCGCCGACAACGCAAAGCAATACATCGCGAGCCACTGAACGAGCGCACACGCGTCATGGCCACCGTCACTGCGCCGCTCGTCGAGGCTGCGGGCCTGTCGATATCGTTCAACGGCAGTCCCGCGCTCGCGGGCGTCGACTTCGACATCGTCGCGGGCGAAATTCATGCGCTCGTCGGCGAGAACGGCGCGGGCAAGTCGAGCCTGATGAAGATACTGGGCGGCCTGTATGCGCCCGATGCGGGCAGCATCCGCGTGCGCGGCGAGGCCACGCGCATGTCGAACGTGAACGACGCCGCGCGCGCCGGCATCGCGACCATTCACCAGGAATTGAATCTCGTCGATACGCTGTCCGCCGTCGACAACATCTTCCTCGGCAAGGAGATACGCACGCGCATGGGTTTCCCCGACCGCCGAGCGATGCGCGCCGCCGCCATGAACGTGCTCGCGCAACTGGGCTTCCGGCTCGCGCCGGAGACGCTGGTCGGCACACTGCGCGTCGGCGAGAAGCAACTCGTGGAGATCGCCAAGGCGCTGCTCGCCGACGCGCGGGTCCTCATCATGGACGAGCCGACCTCCGCCCTCTCGGACACCGAAACGCGGGCGCTGCTCGGCCTGACCCGCGCGTTGCGCGAGCGCGGCATGGGCATCGTGCTGATCAGTCATCGCCTGAGCGAAGTCTTCGCGGTGGCAGACCGTGTGACCGTGTTGCGCGATGGCCGGCGTATCGCGACGCTGCCGATGCGGCACGTGGAGTCCTCGGAAACGCTCGTTTCGATGATGATCGGGAAGGACTTCGCGCCGCCCGAACGCACTGAAGCAGAAGCGCCCCAGGCGCGCCCGCTCGCGGTCGAGGTGCGCGATCTCACGCTGGGCAGTGCCGCACGCGCGCCGGTGACCGAGGTCTCGTTTGCCGTGCAGCAGGGCGAGGTGTTCGGCATCTCGGGACTGCTCGGTGCAGGCAAGACCGAGATACTCGAAGCGATCTTCGGTGTGTCGCCCTATCGGCGCGCGGGCGAGATTCGCATCGCGGGTCAGCCGCGTACGATCGACTCGCCGGATCGCGCGGCGGCGGCCGGGCTCGCGTTCGTCACTGAAGACCGCAAAAAAGACGGCCTCGTGCTCGATCACTCGCTCGAAGCGAATCTGCTGTTGCCCTCGCTGTCGCGCGCGCCCGGCTTTCCGCTGTACCGGCGCGCACGCATGCAGGCATGGGCGGCGGCGCAGGCACGCGCGTCGAACGTCAAGCATCGCAGTCTCGCGCAGGACGCGAGCACGTTATCGGGCGGCAACCAGCAGAAGCTCATCATCGGCAAGTGGCTGATGACGAAGCCGCGCATCCTCCTGCTCGATGAACCCACGCGTGGCGTAGACGTGGCCGCCAAGGCCGAGATCTACCGGCAAGTGCTGGCGGCCGCGCGCGGCGGCGTGACGGTGATCGTCGCGAGCTCGGAGATCGACGAACTGATGTTGCTGTGCGACCGCATCCTCGTGATGTGTGAAGGACGTGCGCGCGGTGTGCTGACACGCGAGCAGTTTTCAGGCGACGTGCTCATCAGGATGGCATCGCCCTGAAGGCAGGCCGGGCGAAGACACGGAGACATTCATCATGCTGCATGCGCAGGACCAACTCGCCGAGCCCGCGGCCAACGCTCGCCAGCGACACCTGAGCACCTTCCTCACGACGCTCAAGTATTACCTGGGGCTTATCGTGTTGCTGGTGGTCGGCGCGCTCACGTCGCCGCATGCCGCCGACGGCGCCAACATCTTTCTGTCGAGCGCCAACATCTCGGATGTATTCCGTCAGGTGGCGAACGTCGGCGTGATCTCCATCGGCATGACGCTCGTCATCATCACGGCGGGCATCGATCTCTCCGTGGGCGCGATCATGGGTCTCGGCAGCGTACTCACCGCGATGCTGCTCACCACCGACGGCTGGAATCGCGCGACCCATGCGTCCATCGTGCTGGTGGCGATCGCGGTGTTCGTCATCGTCTTCACCGTGTCCGGCGTCGCGCGCGGCATTTTGAATACAAGAAACCCGGAGCCCGCACGACGGCCCGCGAGCGCGCTGCCGCAGGCAGGCATCGCACTCGTCGCGGCGTTGCTGGCCTGCGCCGCCATCGCGCTGCATGGCGCGCATCGCATGCCGCTTCTCGCCGTCATGGGCATCGTGCCACTCGCGGGTTTTACAGTCGGCGCGCTCAATGGCTGGATCATCACACGGGGACGCATGCAGCCCTTCATCGTCACGCTGGCCGCGATGGTCGGCGTGCTCGGCGCAGCGCGCCTGATTGCCGGCCAGGATACGGCGGTCTATTCGATTTACAGCGGCACCAACGCCACCACGGACATCGAGGCCTTGCGCGCACTACTCTTCAACGTGGTGCCGGTTCCCGCGCTGTTCTTTCTGGCAATCGCGGTCGTGGTCGGCTTCGTGATGAACCGTACGGTGTTCGGCAAGTACCTGTACGCCATCGGCGGAAACGAGAAATGCGCGCTGATCTCGGGGCTTTCCGTCGCGCGCCACAAGACCGCCGCTTATGCGCTGTCGGGACTGCTGTCCGCGCTGGTCGGCGTGCTCTACGCCGCGCAATACCGACAAGGCAAGGCGGATGCGGGCATGGGCTGGGAACTGGATGCGATCGCGGCCGTGGTGATCGGCGGCACGAGTCTCGCGGGTGGGGTCGGGCGCGTGTCGGGCACGGTCGCGGGCGTGCTGATTTTCGGCTTCTTGAGCAATATTCTTTTGCTCAACGATATCGACAGCAATACGCAACTGGTGCTTAAAGGCCTGATCATCGTGATTGCAGTCTTCCTCCAGCAAACCGACATCGGCAAGCGCGGCCTGCTAAAACGCTTCACAGGGCGCGGATGACGCGCTTGCCTTGGCAACCGGTTCCAGAACGGGACCGCCGGCCGCGCCATGCGGGATAGCTTCTGCCATACAAGACGCTTATTTGTTTTTGGCCGGTTGAAAGTCATGGATAATCGAATGCGCGCCCCTGATTAAAGTCCGAACATAGCGTATCCGAACTAAACATTCGGGCGGACAAGACTGGCTGCAGCGAGTATGACGATGTAATGTCACGTCTCTTAGCAGAAACGCTTATTTGAAGTTCGCGTACTGGCGTGGTAAAACTCTCTGCCGCTCGAAATTTAAGGGCGCATCTTCAACCGAATACGTCTCAAAAGGGTTTGGACAAATGGCAACGGGTACTGTTAAGTGGTTCAACGATGCAAAGGGTTTTGGCTTCATCACGCCGGATGACGGTGGCGAAGACCTGTTTGCACATTTCTCCGAAATCCAATCCAAGGGTTTCAAGTCGCTTCAGGAGAACCAGAAGGTGAGCTTCGAAGTCAAGCAAGGCCCGAAGGGCAAGCAAGCTTCGACGATTCAGCCGCTGTAAGTCAGGCGGTTTAGCCTTCAGGCACGAAACGGCCCGCAAGGGCCGTTTTGCATTGACAAGCAGAAAATGAAACGCCGGAGCGGCGTTAGCAGCTTGGCCAAACCTGCCTTATGCAACGTGCCGCAACGTGCCAGGTTTCCGTTTCGCACGGCAAGCGGCGGAAATCCGTAGAATTAATATGATTTTTAGCCTGGCCATCCCGGCGCCAAGGCGAAATTCTTTCTTCTATTTCCCGTGATTCAGGCAAGCGATCGGAAAAAATGCCGCGCACGCGTTCGGCAAAAAACAAATGCATTGCTCGTCGCGTTGTGGTTTGCCGCTTGCGATGCCCAAGCGCAGTCATTCGCCCTGAACCCCCGCGCCGTACGCTTTGCTTCCGCCGTCGTCCTCAACGACTTCCATACGGCTCAAGCCGGCGGCGGCTATGTGTTCTCCTACGACAGCCATGAAACCGAAGCATCGCTTGCCGCGAAGCTCGATCACTGGTTCTCCGGCAAGGATCCGCACGCCATCACGATGGATCCGGCCGAGAAACAGGCGCTATTCGGTTTCTACTGGGCCGCGAGCATGATGTCGGCGAATTCGCCATGCTTCACGGATATCGCCGACCCTGCCTGCCGCGATGACCTCACGCGCTGGATGACGCGCGAAATGGACGACGATCCGCGCTTCATCCGCGACTATGAGGCGGCGCGCAGCGCGCTCGGCCTTCCTGGCCTGGCTCCCGGCTCGCATTGAGCGTCGAACCTCGCGTGCTCTGCGCCGCAAACTCACACCATGTGGGACTTCCGCTTCACGCCGAGGGTCAGCGTAAAGCCAGGCGATCTTTGCCAGCACGCTTGCCAGCAAGGACAGCGCACCAATGGTTTCAAGCAGCGCAGGAATCATGATCGCCTCCATGCATCGGAACAGGCTTTAGCGGTGGAACAGCATCGGCGCATAGGTCTTCACGAAGAACGCGATCGTGATGCCTGCGCTGACGAGCAAGGTGCCCGCCCGGATCAGTTGCGCCGGCGCACGCCGGCCGAGCTGCGCGCCGCCATAGCCGCCGAGCATCGCCGCGAGCAGCATGGCCAGGGTTTCGGGCCAGCGCACGGCTTGCGCGGCCGCGAAGGTCAGCACCGCGACCGAATTGGCCGCGCTCACCAGCAGCGTGCGCGGCGCATTGAGGCTCTTCAGATCGCGTGCATCGAGCAGTCCCCAGACGGCCATCATCATGATGCCGACCGCGCCGCCAAAGTAGCCGCCATAAACGCCAAGCACGAATTGAATCGACAGCACGGCAGGCGCGCTGATATGCCAGCGGCGCCGCAAGGTTTCGCCGAGCGTGCGCCCGAAGGCGAGCGTGATGCTCGCGCACAGCAGCAACCAGGGCAACACGAAGGAGAAGGTCTTCGACGACGTGGAGAGCAGCAGCGCCGCCCCGACGAAGCCGCCGATCAGCGTCACCACCAGCATCCTGCGGATGGATACCGAGCCGACGGGCCCTAGCCCGTCGCGATACGCCCACGCACTCACGACGCCGCCGGGAAACAGCGCAACGGTGCTCGAAGCGTTCGCCTGAACCGGGGGCAAGCCGGCGGCGATCATCGCGGGCAGGCTGACGAAGGAGCCCCCGCCGGCCAGTGCGTTCATGGCGCCCGCGAGAAAACCCGCGCCGCTGACGAGAAGAATGGATTGCATGCGCTAGATGCTATCGGCAGGACCGCACGCTTACAATCTGGCATTTCCAATGTGAGACTTCGGTTCCGCCGAAGCATGCGTCATGCGTTTCGACCTCACCGACATGCGCCTGTTCCTGACCGTCATCGAGCGCGGCAGCATCACAGCGGGCGCGCAGGCCATGCATCTCGCGCTGGCTTCCGCGAGCGAACGCATTGCGGGCATGGAAGCGGCGCTTGGTGCGCCGCTCCTTGAGCGCAATCGGCGCGGGGTGCAGGCGACCGCTGCCGGCGAAGCATTCGCCCGTCACGCACGAGCGATTCTCGGTCAGGTCGAACAGATGCGCGGCGAGTTGCGCTCCTTCGCCACCGGCCTCAAAGGCCGCATCAAGCTGCTCTCGAACACCGCCGCACTCGCGGCCTTGCTGCCGCCACGGCTGGCGCGCTTCCTCGCCGATTACCCGGATCTCTCCATCGACCTCGATGAACGTCCGAGCGTCGATATCGTGCAGATCATCGCCGAGGGCCGCGCCGATCTCGGCGTGGTCTCCGATACCACGGATCTCGGCATGCTCCAGACGCATCTGATCGCGCAGGATCAATTGGTGGTCGTGGCGCATCGGTCGCATCGGATCGCGGGTGAAGGCGCGGTGGCGTTCGCGGAGATCGTCGGGGAATCGTTCGTCGGCCTCTCCGATGCCGCGCTCGAAATGCATCTGGCCGAGCGCGCCTCGCGTATCGGGCGGCAGATCAACTATCGCATCCGCATGCGCAGCATCGACAATATCGGCATGCTCGCGGCGGCGGGCATCGGGCTCGTGATTCTCTCGGAGGCTTCGGCGCGAATGCTCGAACGGCCGGAACTCGTCATCGTGCCGCTGTCGGAGCCCTGGGCCACGCGCCGCCTGCATCTGTGCGCACGCGACTTCGACGCGCTGACCCCACACGCACGCCTGCTTGCCGAGGCGCTGAAAGAAGCCGCTCAACACGCTTGACGCATGCCTCACATCCGATGAATCACCTAGGCAAAACCCTTTCTATGCTGGGCATTCCGCTTGCACGACCCTATATGCTTGCCACGCGCTCATTGCGCGTTCACATGCTTGCTCACACGACAAGCGCCAAACAGGAGGCGGTCATGAAGAAAGATCCCACACGCGCACCGCGACGCGCCATGCACATCGCGCTGATCGCCGGCGCGGCCGGGCTGTGCTTTGCATCGACGGCCAGTGCCGACAGCCAGGCCGCGAAGAAGATGGGGCAGATGGGCATCATCAATCAGACGCTGCAGCCGAAGCCTCTGCGCTCGAACAACAACGCGTATTCGAACAATGCCAACAGCAATACGACGAATCCCGGCTATAACAACAACTCGACCTATAACCCCAACGCTGCCAATGCGGGCACGGCCAACGGTGTGAATGGCACGAATGGCGCCGCTGCAGCGGGCAGGAAATAAGCCTTCGTTTCAGGCTCGAATAAGGCCGCCCGCACGCCGGGCGGCCAATCTCCCTCATTCCAGCACAGCTGATCTTTTATACTGAGTTCAAGGTCAAGATGTTCTCGCGCACTGCGCGATTTCCTTCCGCGAGCTCATGAAAAAAATCAAGCCCGGCCTCCTGCTCGAACTCGTCGCCAATCTTCTGCTGCCGTGGCTCGCCTATCGGCTCGCACTGCCCTACTGGGGCGATGTCGGGGCGCTCTATGCATCGGCTGCACCGCCGCTCGTCTGGAGTCTCGCCGAGTTCGCGCGCTCGAGGCGCGTCGACGCGCTCTCCGCATTGGTGCTATTCGGCATCGCGCTGTCCATCGTGCTGCTCGCGCTGGGCGGCAGTCCCCGCATCCTGCTCGTGCGCGAATCGCTCGCCGCGGGAGCCACGGGCATCGTCTTCCTCTTCTCGCTCCTGTTCGAGCGCCCGTTGATCTTCTATCTGGCGCGCGCCACCGTCACGCGCGAGCAGGAAAACGGCGCCGAACGCTTCGAAGCCTATTGGAATGAAAGCGCCGGGCTGCGCCGCTCGCTGCGGCTCATGACGCTCGTCTGGGGCATCGGGCTGACCGCTGAAACCGCATTGCGCTTCTGGTTCGCGTGGACCTGGCCGGTGGAACGCTATCTGGTCGTGTCGCCTGTCGTGAGCTACGCGATGTACGGCGGCCTGCTCGCGTGGACCTTCTGGTTTCGCGCGAGACTCATCCAGCGCCAGGGCAACACCGGCCCGTCGCGCGACGGCTTACTCGGCTAGGCTTTCAAGCGCTTCGCCACACTGCGCGATGTGACGGGCAATCGCCTCGTTGACCGCGTCCGCATGCGTGAGCGGACCCATGTGCCCGGCTTCCGGCACGGTCATGAGTTGCGCGACGGGCATCAGCGTGCTGAGGATCTCCGCGATGAGCCGCGTCGGCGGGGGCGCATGTTCGCCACGCATCACGAGTGTGGGAATGCGCAGCTTCGCGTAGGCGCTGGGCAGCGTCGGTTCGTGGATCAGCGCGCGAAAGTCGAGCGGGGCCTTCGGCACCCAGCGCGTGAGCATCGCCTGCACCGAGGGCCGCAACGCCGAGAACGCGCCCTCTCCGCCCCAGTAATCGACGAACGCCGTCGCGGCGCCGCGCAGGTCGCCTGCAACGACGCCCTCCGCCGTGCGCGACGCAATCGCGACAATCTCGGCGAACTCGCGCGCGCCGTCCGCGCCCATGCCCTTCAGCAGATTGAACGCCGAAGGCTCGTACAGCGTGATGCTCGCCACGTCGCGCGGGCGTTCGAGCGCCGCGCGCAACGCCACGCCGCCGCCATACGAATGACCGACCAGATGGACCTGGCCCGGATGACGGTCGATGATCTCGACCGTGCGAGCCGCTTCGTCCGCCAGCGTAAAGGCACGCTCGCCGCTCCACGGGCCGACGTCGTCGCAGCCGTAGTGCTCGGGCGCGAAGAACGCGTGCGGCGGATTCAGCGAGGCAAGCGTCTCGCGCAAGGGTCGCCACTGGTTGGCGCCCGAGCCGGAGCAATGCAGGGCGATGACGGAAACGGCAGCTTTATCGTTGTTCGAAGTCGTCAACATGGTGAAGGGTCGATGGATGATGAAGTCAGGCGTCCGTCTGATCGCATGCGCGCATGCGCCGTTCGAGTTCGCCGATGTCGGCGCACGAATCCAGCCAGGCATCGCGCCGACCGTGTTCGGCGCGGTTGAGCAGCACATGGATCCAGCAGATCAGATGGGGCAACAGGATTTCTCTGGACACGTCGATCAGGATTCCCAACATGGTTCACTCCACTTTCGGCAACAGGTCATGCGTTTCAGTGCCGGCAGAGCGATGGATTCAATGATTCACTGATGTTTCGTTCGATCAGGAAGTCGCTGGGCGGCGGGTGTCGGCATTGCAATGCACCAGCCGTGCCAGTTTCGTTAAACGCCCGTCCTGCAAGGCTTCAGAGCGCGACAGCGCGGCGCCGTGTCGGACGTCGGCCAACGCTTTCAAACCTGAAAGTCTGTGCGTGAACAACACGTCGACGGCCGGCCGTGATCTGCTTTCCAACCATCCAAACCGCGAATGCGCGCGGAAAATTCCCGAAATAAGGGATCAAGCTCGCCCGCGCGGGTGCCGTAAACAGCCTGAACAGCCGCGCAACGCCCCGGCCGGCGCGCCAGCCGGCCATCTGCGAAGGGCGCGATAAGATACGGCAGCCTTCGGTCCTTGCGCCCCGCCGTGCCCCTTGCCACGCTCACTCGGAGATAAACGGCTTGCTCAGTCCCGGTCGTCATTCGCTCACATCCAGGATGACGGTGTTCATCGTCGCGGTCTGCGTGCTGCTGATCGGCACCGACGTTTGGCGCAGTCTCGCCGCACGTCGCGCCCAGCTCGACGAGATGACGACCGCCACGTCCAACCTCGCGCGCGCGATGGCGCAACACGCCAACGACACCTTCAGGCAAGCCGATGTCACGCTGCTCGGCATGGTGGAACGTGTCGAGGAAGACGGCACCGGCCCCGAGTCGCTGGCGCGCCTGCACCGCTCGCTCGTCGCGCGGGTCGGGCAGCTGCCGCAGCTGAACGGCCTCTTCATCTACGACAAGACCGGCGCCTGGATCGTCAACTCCCAGCCGGTGCTCGATCAACGCTTCAACAACTCCGACCGCGAGTACTTCGAATACCACCGCACGCACACGGATCAGGGAACCCATATCGGCGTGCCGGTGCAGAGCCGCTCGACGGGCAAATGGATCGTGCCGGTGTCCCGCCGCATCGATGCGCCCGATGGCAGCTTTGCGGGCGTGGCGCTGGCGACGATCAACGTGACCTTCTTCTCGACCTTCTACGAAAGCCTGGATCTTGGCGAGGACGGCGCGGCCGTGCTCGTGCTGAACTCCGGCGCGATGGTCGTGCGTCGTCCGTTCGAGGACCGCTTCGTCGGCAAGAACGTGCTCGATACGACGCTGTTCCGCTCGCACCTCGAACAAGGCCGCTCGGGTGTCTTCACGATCAGCTCGTCGCAGGACCACATCACGCGCCTCAACAGCTTCCGCGAGTTGCCGGACTATCCGCTGTTCGTCGCGGCGGCGCTGTCGCGCGACGAGATCATCGCGCCATGGTGGCGCGACACGCTCTGGCATGCCGCCGTCACCGGGATGCTGGCACTGGTGCTGGCCCTCTTCGGCTCGACCCTCGTGCGCCAGATCAACGCACGCACGCGCGTCGAACAGGAACTGGCGCGCAGTCTCGCCACCACGCGCACCGTACTCGACACGGCGATCAACCCGATCATCACCGTGGACGAGCGCGGCGCGATCCGCTCCTTCAATTCCGCCGGCGAGCGGGTGTTCGGCTACGCGGCGAGCGAGATCATCGGGCAGAACATCCGCATGCTCGTGCCGCCGCCTCATCTCGACGGGTATAACGAATACATAATGCAATTCAAGGGCACATCGGGCGTCGCGACGGCCGAATGCGAGCTCTCCGGATTGCGCAAGGACGGCACCTCGTTCCCGGCGCACGTGTCGACTGGCGCGATGCGCCTCGATGGTGCTTTGCATTTTGTATCTGTCATTACCGATATCTCGCGGCAAAAGAAGGAGCGTGGCGAACTCGCCGATGCGCGCGACCAGTTGCTGCTTGCTGCCGACATCGCCGAACTGGGCATCTGGTCGTGGGATCTCGCCACCGACAAGCTGCACTGGAACGCCCGCATGTTCGATATCTATCAATACCCGCCGCAACTGCAGGACAACGGCCTGCATTTCGAACACTGGCGCCGGCGCATCCACGCCGAGGATGTCGAGCGCATCGACGCGGGCCTGCGCGCCGTGGCCGCGGGCGCTGCCGATTCACTGCCGCCGTTCCGCATCGTCCTGCCCGACGGCACCACGCGCCGCATCCAGAGCGGGCTGCGCGCGCAACGCGATGCAAACGGCACGCCCCTGAGCATGACGGGCGTGAACTACGACATCACAGACCAGTACGAACTCGAATTCCATCTGCGCAACGCGAAGGAACAGGCGGATGCCGCCAGCGCGGCGAAGTCCTCGTTCCTCGCGAACATGAGTCACGAAATCCGCACGCCGATGAATGCGGTGCTTGGCATGCTGCATCTGGTGCAGTCCACCGCGCTCAATCTTCGGCAGCAGGACTACATCGGCAAGGCCGAAATGGCGGCGCGGTCGCTGCTGAATCTGCTCAACGACATCCTCGATTATTCGAAGATCGAAGCAGGCAAGCTGCAGCTGGACAATCATCCGTTCGAGCCGGAGAAACTGCTGGAGGAACTGGGCGTCGTACTGTCCGGGAATCAGGGCGCGAAAGATGTCGAAGTATTGTTCGATCTCGACCCCGCCGTGCCCGACATGCTGGTCGGCGACGGCTTCCGGCTGCAACAGGTGCTCATCAATCTGGCGGGCAATGCGCTCAAGTTCACGTCGAGTGGGGAGATCGTCGTCAGCATGCATCTCCTCGACCGGTCGCGCGACGCGGCTGGCGAGATGGCGCGCGTGCGCATCTCGGTGAGCGACAGCGGCATCGGCATCAGCGCGGAGCAACTGGAACGCATCTTCGAAGGCTTCACGCAGGCCGAAGCTTCGACCTCGCGACGCTACGGCGGCTCGGGACTCGGGCTCGTCATCTGCAAGCGCCTCATCAGCATGATGGGTGGCCGGCTCGAAGTCGAAAGCCGTGTTGGCGAGGGCAGCCGCTTCTGGTTCGATGTCACGCTGGGTGTCGAACGCGCGGCCGCCGTGCTGCCGGATGAAAGCCCGGTGCTCGAACATGGCGCACGCATCCTGATCGCCGACGACAACGCAATCGCCCGCGAAATCCTCTCGCGCACGGTGCGCGCACTGGGCTGGCAGGCCGACGTGGTCACGAGCGGCATCGAGGCAGTCGAGCGCATCGGCGAGGCCGCGCGCGGCCCCACGCCGTATGACATCGCCCTGCTCGACTGGCGCATGCCAGGCCTCGACGGCCTGAACGCCGCCCGGCTCATCGGCACGATGACAGGCAGCGCTCCGCCGCCTCCGGTGCTGCTAGTCACGGCGTTCGGCCGCGAGACCTTGCGTGAATCGCAGGAAGAAGGCACGGCGCCTTTTGCGGGCTTCCTCACGAAACCGGTCACGCCGAAGCAGCTCGTCAACGCGATTCGTGCAGCATTGCCCGGACCGGGCGGCACGCGGCCGGCCCATGCGCCGGCGCGTAGTGATGCCGCAAGCGCGCAGCGTCTCTCGGGCATGAAGCTGCTGGTGGTCGAAGACAACGCGCTCAACCGCCAGGTCGCGGAAGGCCTTTTGCTCGCCGAAGGTGCGCACGTGACGCTGGCAGAAGGCGGGCGCAAAGGCGTGGAGTGCGTGTGCGCGGGCGAGATGAACTTCGACGCCGTGTTGATGGACGTGCAGATGCCCGATCTCGACGGCCTGGAAGCCACGCGGCTGATTCGCACCGACAGCCGCTTCGCCGCGCTGCCGATCATCGCAATGACCGCCAATGCATCCGGCGCGGATCGCGAGCGTTGCCTGGAAGCGGGCATGAACGATCACGTCGGCAAGCCGATCGACGTCGAGCGGCTGGTGGCCGTGTTGCGCAAGCAGGCGCACGCTGAGGCCCCGGGTAAAACGAGCGCAGGGACAACGATTGAAGCACGCAGTTCGATCATCGCGCGCTTCGGCGGCAACCTGAATTTGATCCAACAGGTCGTCGGCGACTTCGGCGCGCAAGCCGGAGCGCAACTGGCCCACCTTGCGGGACGGCTCGCCGATCACGACGCGAACGGCGCCGCCTCGGTGCTGCACGCCATCAAGGGCAGCGCGGGCACGGTGGGCGCCATGGCGCTCGCCCAGCTTGCGAGTCAGTTCGAAAGCGATCTCCTGCATCGCGATGACAACGACCGCGCGCTCGCCTCTATCCGCTCCGGACTTCCACGCATGCAGCAACTGCTTGCATCGAGTGTCGATCAACTGACGCAGGCATTCGCGCACGCTTCGCTGCCGTCACAGGAACCCGCACAGCCCCAGCCGCTCGACGAGCAAGACTGGCGCGCGCGCCTCACGGCCATCGTGACCTTGCTCGATGCATCGAACCTGCAGGCCATCGCGCTCTCGGAGGACCTGTCGGCGCATGCGCCCAGCGTGCAGCGCGAGGACTTCGAGCACTTCCTCGCACGTGTCAGGGCGCTCGACTTCGCGCGTGCGTCGAAGATCGCGCGCGACATGCTGGAGCAGGTCTGACATGGAAGCGCTTCTGCAAACCTGGTTGCTGCATGCGAACCGCCGTCCGAAGCTCCTGATCGCTGACGACCAGCCGCTCAACATCCGCGTGCTCTACGAGCTGCTGCACGACCACTGCGACATCTTCATGGCGACGAGCGGCGCGCAGGCACTCCGGATATGCCAGGCCGAAGTACCGGACCTGGTCCTGCTCGATGTCGTGATGGACGATCTCGACGGACACGAAGTCTGCCGCCGCCTCAAGGCCGATCCGCTCACGCGCGACGTACCCGTGATCTTCATCACGTCGCAGGATCGCGCGGACGATGAAGTCAAGGCGCTCGAACTGGGCGCCGTCGACTTCATCAGCAAGCCGATCAACCCGGTGGTCACGAGAGCGCGCGTGCGCACGCATCTGACGATCAAGTTCCAGGGCGACCTGCTGCGCGCCAGTGCCCTGCTCGACGGACTCACGGGCGTGTCCAACCGTCGCAAGTTCGATGAAGACCTGCACGCGGACTGGCGCCAGTGCGTGCGCGAAGAGACCTCGCTTGCCCTGCTGATGGTGGACGTGGATTGCTTCAAGCGCTTCAACGACCACTACGGTCATCTGGCCGGCGATGCCTGTCTCAAGGCCATCGCGAAGGCGCTGGCGGATGCGCTGCGCCGCCCCTACGACAAGCTGGCGCGTTATGGCGGCGAGGAGTTCGCCTGCCTGTTGCCGAAGACCGATCTCGCGGGCGCGCAATGCATTGCGCAACGCATCGTCGATGGCGTGCGCGCGCTCGACATCGGTCATGTGTCATCGGACGTGGAGACGCGCGTGACGATTTCCGTCGGCGTGGCGTGCATGCGGCCGGCGCGCGGCAGCACGCCCGACATGCTGCTCAAGGCCGCCGACGATGCGCTCTATGACGCGAAACGCGCGGGACGCGCGCGCTTCGCGATAGCAGCAATACAAGCGACAAACGAGGCTCAACTGCCGCGTGGCTCGCGCACGTACACGGGGAACGGATGAACGTTCGCACCCGCCGATGCCTCCAGCGCCGCACGCAGCGCTTCACGCGCGCGACGGGCGGACGCGAGCGCCGCGCGCACGCGCGCCTGCAGCACCGCAGGCTTCGCGGGTTTCGCGATGACATCGGCCGCGCCCGCATCGAGCGTGCGGCGTTCGGTGTCGGCGTCGCAGGCATCGGCGAGCACGATGAGCGGCACGAGCGGATTCGGTGCAAGCAAGGCGCGGACGGTCTGTTCGAGCGCTTCCATTTCGCCGGGTGCGTTGCTGCAGCGGGAATCGAGCACGATGGCGTCCGGTTCGCCGCGCGCGATGAGATTCAGCGCGGCCTCGCGATCCGTGACGACATCGAGCGCACCGAGCGCTTCGAGCGCGTCACGTTGCGCCAGCGCCGTATCGTTGCCAAGGATGCCGAGCAAGCGTACACCCGGCCCTGCCGAAGCCGATGCCTGCGCGTCTGCTTCGTGCGCGCGGGCATGCATGTGCAGCGCGCGGTCCGTCAAGCGCAGTTGCGCGCGCACGCGTGCCTGCAAGCGCGAGGCGACCAGCGGCTTGATGACGTAATCGGATGCGCCCATGTTGAAGGCATCGACTTCGAGCGCCGGCGCGTCGTGACTCGTGACAAAGATCACGGGCACGCGCGACAGCTTCGCGTCACGCTTCAGGATTTCGCACACGTCGAAGCCGGTCATGGTCGGCAGGTTGGCGTCCAGCAGGATCAGGTCGGGCGTGGATTCGCGCGCCAGGGCCAGCGCGGCCTCGCCGGTGGTGGCGAAGCGTTGGTCGGGACATTCCGCGAGCATCTCGCCGATGATGCGAATCATCGCCGGGTCATCGTCCACGAGAAGCAAGCGCGGCTGAAAAACGGAAGAGGAGTTTTCGGCTGTGTCCATATTTCGCGGGAAATTCGTCAGACGATAAACATTGATGAACTTTACGCTTGCATCGTGCAGTTCGCAAACGCAAATTGCAGCAACCGGATAATTATCTGATATTTCATGATCTGCCAAGTTTTATTCATGAGTGAGCGGCGCCGCAATCGGCAACCGGCGCCGGCATTCCGGCAGGCTCGTCGTGTCCGCAGGCATGGGCCGCAAGGCTTGCCCATTGCGAAAGTACGTATAGCAATAAATGCCTTGCATTTATTAATCGAAATCCGCCGACCAATGCAAACATTCAAATTCTGCATATCGTTTGCGAGACGTGTCGTCACGATGCATTCCAATGCATACTTGCTTCTGCATATATAAGAACGGGAACAACAGCCATGCACGGGGAAACTAGAACGCTCTATTACGCAGGCCGCACGGTATCGGAAGATCTCTCCGAACGGCTGCATGCACGCGGCTGGACCATCGAACGCATCGATCCGGCCAAGCCGGCCAAATCCTCGAAGCAAGGCAAGCGCGCGGCGGCGGGCATCGTCGATCTGACCCGTCGCGGCTTCGCCAACGAACCCGCGCTCCTGAGCGAAATGCTCGCCACCTATCAGGTGGGCTGGGTGGCGACGGTCGATGCCGATTACGTCGAAAGCCCCGAGATCTGCCGCCTCATCCGCGACTTCTGCTTCGACTATGTGACCGTGCCGTCGGCCGCGGATCGTCTGGTCGATGCAGTGGGGCATGCGTACGGCATGGTGTCGCTGCACGACAATGCGTCGCGCGACACCGGCAAGGACGACTGCGTGGAAGGCGGCATGGTGGGCTCGTGCGACGCCATGATGGCGTTGTACCGCTCGGTCCGCAAAGTCGCGATGACCGACGCGCCCGTGTTCATCTCCGGCGAATCCGGCACCGGCAAGGAACTCACGGCCGTGGCCATCCACGAGCGTTCCGTGCGGCGCGAACAGCCTTTCGTGGCAATCAACTGCGGCGCCATTCCGCCTCACCTGCTGCAATCCGAACTCTTCGGCTATGAACGCGGTGCGTTCACCGGTGCAAATCAACGCAAGATCGGCCGGGTGGAAGCGGCTGACGGCGGCACGCTCTTCCTCGATGAAATCGGCGACTTGCCGCTCGAAAGCCAGGCAAGCCTGCTGCGCTTTCTGCAGGAACGCAAGATCGAACGTCTTGGCGGACAAGACTCGACGGACGTTGACGTGCGCATCATCTCGGCCACGCACGTCGACATGCAGGCCGCGATGATCGAAGGACGTTTTCGCGCGGACCTGTATCACCGTCTGTGCGTGCTGCAGATCGACGAGCCGCCGTTGCGCGTGCGCGGCAAGGACATCGAACTGCTGGCGAACCACATGCTCGAACGCTTTCGCAAGGATGCGAGCCGTCGCCTGCGCGGCTTTTCGCCCTGCGCGATCGCAGCGCTCCATAACTACGGCTGGCCCGGCAATGTGCGCGAGCTGATCAATCGTGTGCGCCGTGCCATCGTGATGTCGGAAGGACGGCAGATTCTCGCCAGCGACCTCGAACTCGGCGAGTATGCCGAGGCCGCGCCGATGACGCTCGCACAGGCGCGCGAAGCCGCCGAGCGGCAGGCGATCGAAGTGGCCTTGCTGCGCCATCGGGGACGTCTCGGTGAAGCCGCCGACGAACTCGGCATCTCGCGCGTCACGCTGTATCGGATGCTGACGGCGTATGGCTTGCGTGACAAACCCGACCGGCCGATGGAAGCATCGGGAAGCTGACTTTCACATTTTTGGCCGTTTGAATACTGCATGCGAATCATGATTCGGTTACGCATGTCTTCAGGTACGTCTTCAGGAACCTCTTCTTTCGCGCTGCGCTCGAATGCCTGCATCGTCGTCGATGCAAGGTGAATTCTTTATTCGGCATGCAAGATGCAATCGCGCATGTCCTTCGTTGTCGAGCCCGCTGGCGTGATCTCGCGCCGCCAGAACGCGTGGCGCAGTTCCGTCGCCCGAAGGGCTTCGGCTTGCGCCCGCCGTACCATGTCATTGCCTCGCCGCGCATGATCGAAGCGTCGCGTGCTGCGGCTGACGCACCCCGCGAGTCACGTCTGGTTGTGTCGTCATGCATTCGTCAAATGATTCGCTGTTCCGGCAGTTCACGAAGCTTGCCGTTCCCACGGTGCTCGCTGCATGGGTTTATTGCATGCATTCGGTCATCAGCGGAATTTTCATCGGACGATACATCGGCGCCGATGCCCTTGCCGCGCTGAACCTGCTGGTTCCCCTGCTCTATTTGCCTTATGCATTCAGTGTGATGATCGGCGTGGGCGGCTCCACGCTCGTCGCACGACTGCTCGGCGAACAGCGCGAACGCGAGGCAGCCGAAGCCTTCACCCAGGCGCTGTGGCTGCTCGGCGCATGCAGCGCAGGATTCGCGCTGGCGATTCTCCTTCACGCCGATACCTTCGTGCGCTTGACCGGCGCACGCGGCGATCTGGCCGTGCTCGCGACGCAGTTCCTCCAAGCCTATGCACCCTTCGTGCTGTTTCCCACCGCATGCTATGCGCTCGAACTCTTCCTGCGCATCGAGGGCGCGGCGAAGTTCGGTCTTGCCTGTCTGATCGCGGGCGGTATCGCCGATGTCGCGCTGACCTGGTGGATGGTCGGTCATCTGCACTGGGGCATGCGCGGCGCGGCATGGGCGTCAGGGCTCAGTCAGGCGCTGGCGTGCGTGCCGATGTTCGCCTATCACTTTGTCCGCGCGCGCCGCGTGCGCCCTGTCGCGCGCGCTTTCGCAACGCCGGGACATGCGTGGCGCATGGCGTATAACGGCGTGTCGGAATTCCTGGGCGAGATCGCGCCGAGCGTCACGATCTTCGCCTTCAATCACGCGGTGTTGCGTGCGCTTGGCGACACCGGGCTGGTCGCGTTCGCGGTCGTCGAGTACGTCACGATGATCGCCTCGGTCACGATGGTTGCGCTGGTGCAGAGCATGCAGCCGATCGTGAGCTTCCAGCGCGGCGCGGGCAATCCACATGCGGTGACACGCGCGTTCAGCACCGGGCTCGTCACCACTGCCGGCTTCGCGCTGCTTGCCGCGCTTGCCTGCCTGGCGCTTGCACAACCGCTCGGCGCCCTCTTCGTGCCCAATGACTCCGCTGCGCAAGCGCTGTTGCATCAGGCCTTGCCATGGTGCGCGCTGGCATTCGTGCCCGCCGCGATCAACGTCGCGATCAGCGGCTACCTGACGGCCATCGAGGCGCCGCTCGCATCGATGCTCGTTGCCCTCATGCGCAGCTGGCTGCTGTTGCTCGCGATGTTATGGCTGTTGACCGCATGGCTCGGTCCGCGCGGCATCTGGATGACTGTCGCGCTTACTGAAGCCATCACGCTCGTGGCGAGTATTGCGTTGTATCGGCTGAGGGGGCGCCGGGTTTCTGTCATGGGCTATTTCGACGCCGATGCCCGGGCTTCACGCGTCAGGTGAAAGCGCCGGTCGACGCTGGCCAGCAGGCGTCGGGACAGTCGCGTGGCGCGCCCCTGGATCAGCCGGTCCGACACGCGCGACAGCGCATACGAGACAGCCAGCACGCCGACCAGCGTCGCGCCGAACAGCGCAATGGATGTCTCGCCGTTCTTCTGCCCGAAGACGCGATCGAAAAAATGAAACGTCAGGTAGACGCAGATGAAGTGCCACAGATAAATGCCATAGCTTTCGCGTCCGAGTGCGGAGGCGCAACGCCGCACTCCTTTAAAACGCTCGCTAGAGGCGCTGCGCGGCATGCCGCGCTGCTTGCGCGCCTGCTGAGAACACACGAACAGCAGGAACGCCACCGCACTGCAAGCCGCAGCGAGGGGCGCGAGCGCATGCGCCTTGTCGAACCAGACGCCGAGCGCGCCCGTCACGAGCGCAAAGGCAATGGCAAGCGCAAAGTAAATCACGCACACGCGCCGGGTGACAGCGGATGCCCCTAATAGATGCGAGCGGAACGCATACCATGCCCACATGCCGACGATGAAGCACGGCCCTTGCACCGGCGGCCAGAAATAGCCGAAGCTATTGTTGGCGACATTGCATTCGAGCGTGCCGTGGCATTCGCTCATCGACATCACACCGAGCGATGTCGCCAGCAAGACGACCGTGGCCAGCATCAGGCGCGTGCGATCCACTGCGACGAAGAACAGCAGCGGCGCAATCAGGTAGAACAGCATTTCGACGCCGATCGACCAGCCTCCCGGCACGACGTTATTGATGGCCGTCGGCGAGAGCGCATGCAGGAACACCAGGTTGAGGAGGATGTCCATCGGGCCGTGCGCGCCGAGTATCCACGCGCGCTCGATGCCTGATTGTGTCGCACCGTAACTGATGAGCCCATAGACGGCGATGGCCGCGTAATACAGCGGCGCGATGCGAAAGAAGCGCTTGATGTAGAAGCGCAGCGTGACGTGACGCGCATCGGCGCAGCGCGCGTGATCCACTTCGAGCGTCATGAAGATCGTGATCGCGCTGATCACGAAAAACAGTTGCACGCCGTACTGCCCCATGCGCGCGATCGACGTCACGGTGCCGGGCAAGTTGGGAAACTGAAACGACAGGTGTACGCCGACCACCCCGACGATCGCGAGCGCCCGTCCAGCGTCGAGCGCGGCAACACGTCCCTTCTCCATCCATTCTCTCCTCGCGGTTCGTTCCGACCTCCAAAACCTGACAGGCCGCGAGGCCCGTGGACACGGGCGCGCACGCCGTAGTTCCTACAAATCAGCGCAATTCCCGAGATTTTTACACGATGAAACTTGATACACGTATGGATACAACTTCTGGCTTTGCCGAATGGCGCGCCATGGGTTAATAAACTGAAAGCTATGGATTTCCGTAGTGATGCAGTCAGCAATGACTCGAAGTAATGACGGCCTTAGTTATATGCCGCCGTGTGGTTCGTCAATATCCGACAAAGTAGGTTTGTTTCGTGCATTAGCCAACCAAACGACATTTCAGCGAACGTTGTTTTGAAAGCTTATCGTATGCTTGTCTCGTTAGACTGTTGCTGAAGTTAGTGCAATCGCGCTCAAAGCATTCCGATTTCCTGACGAAACGGATGCAAACCGGAAATTGTTGTTCATCTTTCTTACGCTACAGGCAATACCTACCGACACCGCTGAAAGCTGTCGTTTGCAGCTTTTCGTCCTTCGTCGCGTCGAAAAAGTTGAAGAATAAAGCGGCAGTTTTTATGCCGAGTTTTAGGGGGCCAGGGCGGCGTACTGTGCGATACCGAACAGTGCGTTAATTTGTGTGCTGTTCCACTGACCGGATTTTATAAACCGGCAGAGGAATCTTTTGAGCGGGGCGACAAGGGAGATGACAACACTATCCCAATCGCAGTGCGGGAACTTCTGGAAAGACGGCTTTCTCCGTCTGGAAAACGTCGCGACGCACGCGGAACTCAAGACCTTGCGCAGTGTGGGTGACCGCCTGCTGCGCGAAAAGGCGGGATTCAACGAAGGCTTGCTCTTCGACTTCTACCCTGAAGGCGAAGGGCCGGAAAAGCCGAAGCTCGCCCAGTTGCATCACCCTTCGCATTTCGAGCGCAGCCTGCTTGAAATGGATCTGGCACGGCGCGCGCAGCGCGTGGCGATGCAGTTGCTCGGACCCAAGGCACGCTTCGTCAGCGACAGCTTTTTCCACAAGCCGTCGCATACCGAGGCTGTCACGCCCTGGCATCAGGACGAGGCCTTCACGGATCCGCGCATCGAACATCGTGAAGTGAACTTCTGGTTCCCGCTGCAACCGGTGTCGCTCCAGAATGGCTGCATGCAGTTCATTCCCGGATCGCACCTGGGCCCGGTCCTGCCGCATGGGCCGATTGGCGGGGACCCCACCACGCACGGCCTCGAATGCACATCGGGTTTCGAAAGCAAGGACGCGGTGATCTGTCCGTTGCAGCTCGGCGATTGCACGATTCATGGCGGGCGCACGCTGCACTTTGCCGGCCCCAATCCGTCCGATGCGCCGCGCTATGCCTATTCAATGGTATTCGGCTTGCCGAGGCGGGCATCGAGCGAAGTGCGTACGTTCCCTTGGAACGACAACCGGAAACTGTCGCGCGACCAGCGCGTACATGAATCACGGCGCGCCCAAGGCTCCTTCTGGCCTTACCTGTATCGCAAGGTCAAAGAGTTCGACTACACCAATCCGTACGAGTGGCGGCTCGGTGCACATCGCGTCGCGCGTCTCATCAAGAAGGGACGCACGCCGGCGAAGTGATGCAGCAGGACAAGCCGGCTAGAACGCCGGCGCGTCCTGTCTCAGGAAACGCAGGATACGGCTGGCCACGGTGGCCGGCTGTTCCTGCTGCACCCAATGTCCCGCCCCTTCAATCAGATGCGCGGCGCGAAAATTCCGGCAGGCCAGCAGGCGCATCGCATCGAAGTCGCCGGGACGCTGATACACGCCCCAGTCGCTGCTCCCCGCGATGAAACACGCAGGGACGTCGATGGTCGCGCCCGACCATGTCCGCAACGCGGCTGCCTGATGCGCATCCGTACCGCAGCGATACCAGTTCAATCCGCCTTGAAAGCCGGTGCGCGCGTATTCGCTCGCATAGATGTCCAGATCGCTGTTCGTGAGCCACGCGCATGACGCGGCCTGCACTTCGCCCGGCTCATGTTCGGCGACCGTCGCGGGCATGGTGGCGTCGGCGTTCATCACGTAGTAGGTCGGCAGCAAGGCAAGCTGGTCTGCCGTGACGCCATCGAGCGCATGCGGCCGGTTGCCCGCCCAGTCCGCGCTCTTGACATGGAAGTAGGCGCGCAGGAACGCGGCGAGTCCGTGCGGCGCATGCCGCATGTCGTGGTCCGCCTGCGGACCCGAGTAATACCATTGATAGTGCTTGCGTGGCGGGTCGAGCAACGCGAGCCCGTCGACCGCGTCCTTCAACAATGCGGCCGTCACGTCGATGCGCGCGCGCGTCGGATCGTCCTGCGCGGTATCGAAAGCGAACGCGGACGGTCCGGCAAATGGCGCGCTCATCATGACGACCGAGGCGAACACGTCCGGCCGTATCACGCCGCACCATGCTGCCACGGGCGAGCCGAAATCATGGCCGACCACCGCCGCGACCCGGCGATAGCCCAGCGCCGAGATCAGCCCGAGCACATCGCTCACGAGGTTGGGAAAGCCGAAGCGAGTGAGATCGGCATCGAAGGAAGTGTCCGCGCCCGTGGTCCTGCCATAACCTCGCTGGTCGGGCGCAATGACGTGATAACCCGCCGCGGCCAGCGGCAGCATCACTTTGCGCCAGCTATACGCCAGCTCGGGAAAGCCATGCAAGAGGACGATACATGGCCGGTCGGGCGCATCGAAACCGGCTTCGAGAACATGCATCGACAGGCCATTGCCGTTGTCGACATGGCGTGCGCGAATGCCTTCGGGTAGAGGTAGATCGTTCAACGGGTGGCTCATTTCATTGTCGCTTTGAATTGAATTCATCCTTCGAGCAGCGCGGCGAAGCGGTCGGCCAGCGTGGGGCGCGAACGCATCGGCCAGATTGCACTCAGCTCGAAAGGCGGCAGATTGTCTCCGTCGCGCACGTCGCAAAAGCGCACGCCCGCGAATTGCAGCGCCGTCACCGACTGCGGCAGCAACGATGCACCGCATCCCGCCGCGACGCAAGCGAGCACGGTCAACGAGCGGTTCGCGTCCTGCACGACATTCGCCTCGCAGCCAGCCTGGCGAAATGCACTCAAAATACCAGCGCGCACGACGGGCAATTGATCGCCTGGAAACCACACGAGACCGGCGTCAGAAAGGTCCTTGAGGCCGACCTTGCCGTCCTCGCCGGTACGGAAAGATTGCGGCAGCACGGCGAGCAGCCGCTCGCGGACGATCAACTTTTCGCGCATCCGCCCGCCGACCGCAACCGGTGTATGCAAAAGACCAATATCAATCGACCCTTTCTCCAGTGCGCTGGCCTGTTCCGCGTTGCTCATCTCCTTGAGCATCAACTCGACATGGGGCACTTCGGCGCGCAGCGCGGCAATGGCGCGCGGCAGAAGACTGAACAGCGCGGCGGAGGCAAAGCCGATGGCCAGGCGGCCGCCGCGCTGCGCGCCGATCTCCCTGGCGCGATGCGACGCGGCCGCGATGCGCGCCACGCTCAGACGCACATCTTCGACGATGGCTTCCCCTGCCGGCGTCAACTGCGCGCCGCGCCGCGTGCGTGAAAACAGCTTGACGCCCAGATCCCGCTCCATACGCGACAGGGCCTGACTCAACGCGGGCTGCGCAATGTCGAGCACTTCGGCCGCACGCGTCACGCTGCCCGCATCGGCGATGGCAAGAAAGTATTTGAGGTTGCGAGTCTCCATGGTGCAAGCATATCAAAATGATATGAAAAACGAACAGATCCATAGTATGCGAGGCGGACATTGGTTTTTAGAATGCACGGGCACACTGCATTCATTGATACAAAAGGCGGACGCGAATCCGCGCAGGAGACGAGACATGAACTGGTACCAAGAGGTGTCCACAGCCGAAAAGCGCACGCTGTGGGGATGCTTCGCCGGCTGGGCGCTGGACGGCGTCGACACGCAGGTCTTCAGCCTCGTCATTCCGACACTCATCGCGACCTGGGGGATCGGCAAGGGCCATGCGGGCCTGATCGGCGGGGCGACGCTCGTCGCGGGCGCGCTCGGCGGCCTGATGGCGGGCGTGCTGTCGGACCGCATCGGCCGCGTCAAGGCGCTGCAAGTCACGGTGCTGTGGTTTTCTGTATTCACTTTCCTGAGCGCCTTCGCGCAAAACTTCGAGCAGTTGCTCGTCCTCAAGTCCCTTCAAGGACTCGGCTTCGGCGGCGAATGGACGGCCGGCGCGGTATTGCTCGGCGAAACGATTCGCGCGGAACATCGCGGCAAGGCAATGGGCATCGTGCAGAGCGCCTGGGGCTTCGGCTGGGCGGGCGCGGTCCTGCTCTACATGATCGTGTTCTCGTGGGTCTCGCCGGAATGGGCCTGGCGCGTCTTGTTCGCGATCGGCCTGATCCCCGCGCTGCTCGTGATCTACATGCGGCGCAACATCGTCGAGCCGCCCCGCGCCGCGCCGTCTGTCGACACGGGCGAGGTTCGCCCGCAAGGCATCCTCGAGATCCTCGCCGGCATCTTTCATCCATCGGTGCTGCGCACGACGATCGTCGGAGGGTTGATCGGCCTGGGCGCGCATGGCGGCTATCACGCGATCACCACATGGCTGCCCACCTATCTGAAAACGGAACGCCATCTGTCCGTGCTCGGCACGGGAGGCTATCTCGCCGTGGTGATCTCGGCGTTCATCGTCGGCTGCTTCGTCAGCGCGTGGCTGCAGGACAAGATCGGCCGCCGCAGGAATGTGATCTTTTTCGCGATCTGCTGCGCCATCACGGTCAACGTCTATGTGTTCCTGCCCATCGGCGATCTCGCGATGCTGATCCTGAGCTTTCCGCTCGGGCTGTTCTCCGCCGGCATTCCAGCCACGCTGGGTGCTCTGTTCAACGAGCTGTATCCGCAAGGCGTGCGCGGCACGGGCGTGGGCTTCTGCTACAACTTCGGACGCGTGGTCTCCGCCGTGTTTCCGGTGCTCGTCGGACACATGGGCAACTCGATGCCGATCGGGCAGGCACTCGGCATCGATGCGGGCATCGCCTATGGACTCGTGGTCATTGCCGCGTTGCTGCTGCCAGAGACCCGAGGCCGCCGCATCGCCACGGAGGCTGCACAAGGCGCGTCGCGCGAACGTTCGCCCAACCATGTCTGACACGCCATGACGCAATTACTCGACATCAGAAACGAGCAATGGCTCGAAGCAATGCGCGCTCCCATCGAAGCCATCGATAGTCATGCGCACGTCTTCGTGCGCGGCCTGCCGCTCGCCCCGCATCGCCGTCATGCACCCGACTATGACGCGACCCTCGATGCCTACGCGACGCACTTGCGCGCCCACGGCGTCTCACATGGCGTGCTCGTTCAGCCCAGTTTTCTCGGCACGGACAATTCCTTTTTTCTCGATGTGCTGCAACGCTATCCGCAGCGTTTTCGCGGCGTGGCCGTCATCGATCCCGCGATCAGCGACGCTGCGTTGCATCGCCTTGCCGAACAGGGCGTCGTGGGCATGCGCTTGAATCTGATCGGACTGCCATTGCCGGATGTGCGGGCGGCGCACTGGCGCGGCCTGTTCGAACGCGTCAACGCACTGGGCTGGCATGTCGAGATCCATCGCAATGCGATCGATCTACAGCGACTCATCACGCCGCTGCTCGACCAGCACTGCACCGTGGTGATCGATCATTTCGGCCGTCCCGACCCCGCGCATGGCGCCGCCGATCCGGGCTTCCGCTATCTCCTGACGACAGCATCGAGCGGCAAGGTATGGGTGAAGTTATCGGCCGCCTATCGCAATGTCATGGGTGAGAACGGCATGGCGCTCGGCCAGACGCTTGCCGCCGCCTTGCTCGATGCCTTCGGGCCCGAGCGGCTCGTGTGGGGCAGCGACTGGCCGCATACGCAGCATCGCAGCCTGATCGATTACGATGACGCGCGCGCCGCGCTGGAACACTGGATTCCGGACACTGCGCAGCGCACGGCGGTCATGCGCGACTCGGCGCGCACGCTGTTTCGTTTCGATTAATACGAGCGACGTCGAGCACGGAGGCGACGCCCGCGTTAGCATGGCAAACGCCGGGCGCATCGAGACGCCCCATTCCACTTTTTTTCGGAACCTGGCCATGACACTATCTTCTTCCCGCCGCCGCGCCGCCTTCCGCGAACTGGTCGCGGCACGGCGCGGGCTGCTGCTGCCCGGCGCCTTCAACGCAATGAGCGCGCGCGTCGTGGCGGACCTGGGATTCGAAGCGATCTACATCACGGGCGCGGGCGTCACGAACATGTCGCTCGGCATGCCGGATCTCGGCTTTGTCGGTCTCGCGGAAATTGCTGAACACACGGCGCGCATTCGCGATGCCGTCGATCTGCCGCTCCTCGTCGATGCCGACACCGGTTTCGGCAACGCCCTCAACGTGCGCCATACGGTGCGCACGCTCGAACGCGCGGGCGCCGATGCCATCCAGCTCGAAGATCAGGTGATGCCGAAGAAATGCGGGCATTTCGCGGGCAAGGCCGTCGTGTCGACGAGCGAAATGGTCGGCAAGATCCACGCTGCGGTGGATGCGCGCGAGGACGAAAACTTCCAGATCATTGCCCGCACCGATGCCTGCGCCGTCGAAGGTTTCGATGCGGCAATCGAGCGTGCGCGCGCCTTCGTTGAAGCGGGCGCCGACATTCTCTTCGTCGAGGCGATCGAAACGCCGGAGCAGATCGCGTCGCTGCCCAAGCTGCTCGACGCACCGCAGTTGATCAACATCGTGATCGGCGGCAAGACGCCGGTGACGGACCGCGCAGATCTGCAGCAACTCGGCTTCAGCCTCGTGCTGTATGCGAATGCGGCATTGCAAGGTGCGGTGCGCGGCATGCAGAGCGCGCTGGGCGCATTGAAGTCGCAAGGCCGTCTCGACGAAGATCCCGCCGTCGTCGCCCCGTTTGCGGAGCGTCAAAGGCTCGTGAACAAACCGCTCTTCGACGAACTCGACCGCAAGTACGCCGCTGATTGACCACCCGCGATTATTTGCTATGCTGGCCGCCGCAACCGGACGCCCGCGCGCTTGACGCATGGCGTCCGCCTCGCGGCGCCCGCGCGCCGTTCAAACCACGGAGATACAGATGGCAAAAGGTTATTGGGTCAGCGTGTACAAGACGATCATGAAGCCCGAGCAGGCTGCGGAATACGCGAAGCTCGCCACGCAGGCCATCAAGGAAGGCGGCGGCCGTCCGCTGGTTCGCGGCGTTGCGGCCCTGGCGCAAGGCGAAGGCGCGCTCGAACGCACGGTCGTCGTCGAGTACGATTCGCTTGAAGCCGCCATGGCCGCCTACAACAGCGATACCTACAAGGAAGCGCTGCGCGTGCTCGGCGACGCCGTGGTGCGTGATTTCCGCATCGTCGAAGGCGCAGCCTGATTCATCGTTGAGCCTCGCTATCTGGCCGATGTCTGCCGCGCTCATGCGCCGACGGCATCGGCCAGTTCGTTCATGTCCTTTACGACAGCATCCCAGTCGCTTTCGGCTTTCAGGTCGCTTGTCTGACCGGGACCATGCTCCAGCGGCCGGGCGATGAACGCCGTCTTCAGCCCACATTGTCTCGCTGCCGCAAGATCGTTGTTGTGCGCCGCGACAAGACAGACCTCGTCGGGCGGCAGCATCAACACTTCAGCCGTACGCAAATAAGCCTCGGGCGCCGGTTTGTAGATCCGCGCGATTTCAGCACCGAGGATCGCATCCCACGGCAGGCCGGCGCGCTTCGCCATGTCCACCATCAACCTGATATTGCCGTTTGAAAGCGGCGCGATGATATGGCGCGCCTTCAGGCGCTGCAAACCCGGCACCGAATCCGGCCATGGATCGAGACGATGCCACGCGAGATTGAGATCATCCAGCGCGTCGGCCGGGACCGCGTTCGCATCGATGCCAAACTCAGGCAGCAAGTCCACCAGATTCTCGCGATGCAGCACGTCCAGCCGGACGAACGGCCGCTCCCCGCCGATCACCCGGCGCATGGCGGGCACGTAGCGGCTGCGCCAGGCATCGGCGAAGACTTCAGGCCGCGTGCCTGGCGGCCCGTAGCGCTGAAGGAATGCATCGGCCTCGCGCGTCACGCCGCCGCGCCAGTCCACCACGGTACCGAATACATCGAAAACGAAAGCCTTCACCTGGGACAAGCTCACCGGAATGCTCCCTTTTGAGAGTTTGAAAGAACGGTCATGCCGGACCATTTGTTCCTGCCACGCAAGACTGAAAGTCCATCGCGTGTGTACGCAACGAACCTCGAAGCGCCTAAATTACAAGCCATCGGAGCCAACGGTCCGATCCGCAACAGGCCCCAGTTCTCTTATCGAGGTTCATTATGAGCAATACGCAAAAAGTCGTTATCGTCACGGGTGCGTCGCAAGGCATCGGCGCAGAAATCGTCAAGGCATTCCGAGCGCAAGGTCATGCCGTGGTCGCCACAGCACGTTCCATCCAGCAAGCCGACGATCCCAACATCATTGCCGTGGCGGGCGACATCGGCGAACGCGCCACCGCTCGGCGCGTAGTGGATGCGGCGATCGAGAACTTCGGCCGCGTCGATACGCTGATCAACAACGCCGGCATCTTCATCGCCAAGCCCTTCACGCAATACACGCTGGAAGATTACGCGGCGATGCTGAACGTGAATCTCAATGGCTTCTTCCATATCACGCAGCTTGCCATCGAACAGATGGAGAAGAACCATAGCGGGCATGTACTCAACATCACGACCAGCCTCGTCGATCACGCGGTGAACGGCGTGCCCTCGGTGCTCGCCTCGCTGACCAAGGGCGGCCTGAATGCCGCGACCAAGTCGCTTGCCATTGAATATGCGAAGGCCGGCATTCGTGCGAACGCGGTGTCGCCCGGCATCATCAAGTCGCCCATGCACGCACCCGAGACGCACGAAGCGCTCGGCAAGCTGCATCCGATGGGACACATGGGCGAAATGAGCGACATCGCTGGGGCGGTGCTTTATCTCGACAACGCGCCGTTCGTGACCGGAGAGATTCTCCACGTCGATGGCGGCCAGAGCGCGGGACATTAACAACCACGCATGCCACCGTTGTTCAAAAGGAGCCACCCATGCCGATCGTAACCATTCAAGTGACGCGCGAAGGCAATACGCCGGGGACGACCGCCGTCACCGCCGATGAAAAAGCGCGGCTCATTCAAGGCGTGAGCCAGTTGCTGCTCGACGTGTTGAACAAGCCGCTGGACGCCACCTTTGTCGTGATCGAGGAAGTGGACATGGACAACTGGGGCGTGGGCGGCCTGCCGGTGCAGGCGTATCGCCGGCAAAAGCAGGCCGGGCCGGGCTGACGGGTCCCGTCGATCGCGTCATTGCCCTGGCGCGTAGAGGTCGAGGAACTTGAGGGTCACGCCGTTGGTCCAGCCGAAGCCGTCCTGCAACGGATATTCGCCGCCTCCACCGCCGCCCGTGCCCTCACCTTCGACGACATACTTCTCGACGAGCTTCTGCTGCATCGAGTAGACGTTGTTCACGTCCGCGAGGAAGCGCGTGCCGATAGGCCGCGCCAGATCACCGCGCCCATAGCGCTTGAGCCCTTGCACGGCTATCCAGTGCAAGGGCGCCCAGCCGTTCGGCGCATCCCATTGCTGTGACGTATTGAAGGTCGTGGTCGTGAGGCCGCCCGGCTTGAGCAGGGTCGTGGCGACGGTATGCGCTGTCTTCTGCGCGCGATCCGGCCATGCGGCGCCCGCGAACAATGGATAGAGCATGGCCGCCGACGGATTGTTGCGTGGCTGTCCGAGCCTCCAGTCATAATCGCCGTAATAGCCGTTGTCGTTCCACAAATATTTGTTGATGGCGATCGCCCGCTTCGCCGCGCGGCCGATGTATTCGCCGACGCATCCAAAATCGCGCACCTCGCCGCAGCCAGTGGCAATCGTCGTTTCGAGGTGGAACATCAGGCTGTTGAGATCGACGGGAAGGATGGAGGTCGTGCGGATGGTTGCAAGCGTCATGTTGTCGCCGAACCAGCGCGAGCTGAAGTCCCAGCCGCTCTCGGCCGCCGCCCGCAGGTCCCGATAGACTTCATTGGGCGGACGACTGCTCGCCTGCTTGGCGGTGGTCACGTCCTCCAGGTAGGACTCGTCGCGCGGCGTGTCGCGTTCGTCCCAGTAGCGGTTAAGCACCGTGCGGTCGGGCAGCATCACGACATTGCGTTTCGCTTCGCCGGGTTGCAGCGAACGCGCGCCTTTCATCCAGTACTCATGCTCGCGGCGCAACTGCGGCAAATACTTCTGATACACGCGCCCGCCCTCCTTCTGCGCGGCGAGCTCCACCATGTACGAGAAGAACGGCGGCTGCGAACGGCTCACGTAATAAGTGCGATTGCCGTTGGGAATATGACCGATCGTGTCGATCAGATACGCGAAGTTATCCAGCATGTCGTCGACCAGATCTTCGCGGCCCGCTTCCTGCAAGCCCAGCATCGTGAAATAGGTGTCCCAGTAGTAACCCTCGCGGAAACGCCCGCCCGGCACGACATACGACTTGGGCAGCGGGATCAGCGAACTGTTCGGCGGGACGTTCGCTGTCGTTGTCAGGCGCGTGAGTTGCGGCCAGAGCCAGTCGATATGATCGCGCAGCGACTGCCCCGCTGGCGGCGTAATGCTCTGGTCCGTGGGCGGCGTGAAGTATTGCGCGACGAACGCCTTCAGGTCGAATCCTGGTGCGGACATCTGCGTGTGATAGGCCTGCAGGATCTGCGCGGGGTCCATCTTCGGGATCGCGTCGACGAAGGTCTTCTGGTCTGGATAGACGCCTTGCGTCTGCACCGCGACGAAGAGGTCGCCATAAAGCTCGCTCGGCGGCGGGGGCAACACATAGCCGCTGGTGGCGTCGGCATGGGCCGCACTCGCGGCGATGCTCAGGAACAGCCAGACGCCGAGCATTCGCCCTGTGCCGGCTCGCCGTGTCTTCACGGGTTCACGCAATGACACGTCAGGAACCGCGCGATGCGATGACAGTGCGATCATGCTCCCTCCCTCGAAGGATATTGAACCGGACTGGTCTCGCTCGGGCAGCGCGTTCTGATTATGGGTTCGTTCGGCAGCACGGCGAAGCATAGAACGCCTGATCGCGGGTGGCAACCCTCGTTACGCTTGGTCCGCACTTCCCGCAAGCGCAACGACATTGACGATGCCCTTGCGGGCCATCTTCGTGTACGGGCAGAAGCGCTCCGTATTGCGCACGAGTTCCTCGGCGACCGGCCGCTCCACGCCGGGAAGCTGTACCTGGGTGTGCGCGGTGAGCACGAAGAGGCCATCCACCGGATCGCGCGCGAAGTTCACCGTGACGGACACGGCTGCATGCGCGGCATCGATGCCCGCACGGTTCGCGAGCAGCGTGAGCGCACCATGGAAGCACGCGGCATACGCGGCTGCGAACAACTGCTCCGGGTTCGTGCCGCCGCCGGCCCCGCCCAGCGACTCGGGGAGCCGCAGATCGAGATCGAGATTGCCGTCCTCGGAGCGGGCCTTGCCTGAAGCACGGCCATGGCCCGCGTCGCCGCCGGTAATGGTCACGGTCGTCGAGTAGAGGGTGTGCGTATCCTGGCCCTGATACTTGTCGAGCAGAGTCGCGGAAGGCGGAGTGAGTGATGCCATGATGGTCTCTTCGATGCGCATGCGCGACGTCGGTCCAGCATGCATCGTATGCATGCCGTCGTGCGTCCGGTAGTCGCGTCCGTAGAAGCACGGTGTTGCCCTCGATGCATCAATCCGCGCGGCTCAACGGTTGCAATGCGTTGCTGATCGTGGTCGTCAGGCAATGCAGGTCGAGTGCGCGCGTGTGCTCCGTCATATAGTCGACGAACACGCGCACACGCGTGGGAAGTTGCTTGCGGCTGAGATAGCACAGGTAGTGGCCGCCATCTTCCGGCGCGTACTGGGCGAGACACATGAGCAACCGGCCGGTCTTCAACGCATCGCACACAAGATAGGCCGGCAGTTGCGCGATGCCTTGTCCGTCCATCACGGCCTGGAGCATCAGATCGATATCGTTGAAAATCTGCCGCGCATGGGGCAACATCTTGTGCGGCACGCCATTGACCTTGAATTCCCATTCGGCGATGCGTCCGGACGACGTACGCAAGCTGATGCAGCGATGCCGCTCCAGTTGCTCGACGCCGCGCGGCAGCCCATGCTCGCGTGCATAGCCGGGTGACGTGCAGACAATCATCTGCATCGGTATGAGCTGCTTCGCGACGACCTCGCAATCGTCGATATGGCCGTCGCGGAACGCGACATCCACACGGTCCGCGGTGAAGTCGCATGGCGCGTCGTTCAGCAGCAGTTCCAGCGCGATGTCCGGATAGCGCGCATTGAAGCCCGGCAGCAACGGCGCGACGACCTTGCGGCCGAAGCCCGATGTCGAGGCGATGCGCAGGTGTCCGCGCGGCGGTCCGTGGCGCAATTCGCGCATGTCTTCGAGCGCCTGCACGATACGCTCGACGCCCGGCTGGCAGTTCTTGTAGAAGAGTTCGCCTTCGCGCGTCAGCGACGTGCTGCGCGTGGTGCGCAGGAACAGGCGCGCGTCGAGTTGCGCTTCGAGTTTCTGCACGTTGCGGCTGACGGCGGAACGGCCGATGCCCAGGCGATCGCTCGCTTTCGCGAAGCTGCCTTCATTGGCGACGGCCAGAAACGAAACGACGCCCGCATAACTCGTGCTGAAGCTATAGGCGAGCGAATCGTCGGAATGGGAAACGAGGTCCAGTGGCATGGCGGCGCTAAACGGAGTGGCTCTGACTCACAAGACGTTTGCGCCGCCCGGTTTGTGACATCGCCGGTTGAAAATATTTTCGCGCCTGCTTTTGCGCCTGTTTCCGGCATTACTTCACTGGTGTCAGTACCGGCTTGCCCTTGTCCTTGAGCAACAGCACGATGAACTTCGCGGGCTTCGTCTTGCTGGCGTTGCGGCCGACCGTGTGAATATCGTCCGGACCTTCATAGAAGGTATCGCCCGGCTTGAGCGTCACTTGCTTGCCGCCTTTGACCTGCATCACGATCGACCCTTCGACGACATAGACGAACGCGTGCGCATCGTGACGATGCACCGGGTCCACCGCGCCCGGCGGATATTCCACGTTGATCATCAACGCTTCCTTGCCGGGATAGTCCGGCAGCGGCTTCGTCATGAGCTCGGTGACGACGGCTTCGGGCGCGGCCCGCGCTGCTTGTGCAACGAGCGCCGCGCTGCCGAGTGCGAGCGCCAGTCCCATGCGTCTGATGTTCTGCATGATGATTCTCCGTGGGTAAGAGGACGGCGCCCGAGGGTTCAGGACAGGTTTGCCTTCTCGAGGCCGAACACCTTGTCCGACGAGCCCGGCACGGTCTGAAACGCGATGTTGGCGCGGTTCCAGCCGTTGATCGCCATGATGGCGTAGGTCAGGTCGGACAATTCCTTTTCGTTGAATTGCTCACGCACGCGCTGATACAGCTCGTCGGGCACGCCGTGCTCCGGGACACGTGTCAGGACTTCGGTCCAGGCCAGTGCGGCGCGTTCACGCGGCGAGAACAAGGGGGACTCGCGCCAGATTGCCACATGATGGGTGCGCAGCTCGCGCTCGCCATGAATCTTGGCTTCCTTCACATGCATGTCGACGCAAAAGCCGCAACCGTTCATCTGCGATGCGCGCAGCGAGACGAGATCGCGGACGGTCTGCTCGATCGCGCATTCCGCGACGGCATTGCTGAATTCATAAAACTTCTTGAAGAGCTGGGGAGACTGGTGAACATAGTTGATGCGCTGCGACATGACGGCTCCATGCAGGTGGGTTCGGCCGGTCGCGGGCGCGGACCGGCATGGAGGTCATCGTAGGTTTGCGCGGCTTGCGACGGTAGCCCTGCGCCAGGCCTCACGCTGTTGCCCGGTGCGCATCAATCGTCTCTGATGCGGCTCAACGGCTGTCCAGCCAGGCCACGATCCGTTCGAGCTTGTCGGGGTTGCGCTGCACCAGAATGCCGACGATGCGGTCCTGCTCGACTTCAAACGACTGCGCGGATTCGAGTTTGCCTTCGATGAACCGCAGCAACGCCCATTGCCCGTTGAGCATCACGGGTTCCACGCGCACATCGCTTCCGTAGCGCAGAACCGTGGCATAGAAGAGCTGCGCGATGCGGCGACCGCCTCGCATGGGCTCCGGGAAGCTCGGTACGTGACCGCCGCCGTCGCCGATGAGCATGGCTTCGTCGGCAAGCATTGCATGAATCGACGCGAAGTCGCCGTGTTCGAGCGCGCTCACGAAGGCCAGCAGCACTTGCCGATGCAGCTCGCGCGACACCGGACGAGGCGGACGTTCCTCGCGCAATTGCACCTTGGCGCGGCTCACGAGCTGACGGCAGGCGGCCTCCGTCTTGCCGATGACGCGCGCCACCTCCGGATAGTCGGCGTCGAATACCTCGCGCAGCAGAAAGGCGGCGCGCCCCTCCGGCGTCAAGCGTTCGAGCAGCATCAGGAAAGCGACCGAGACATCATCGGCCCGTTCCGTCATCTCTTCAGGTGTGGCAGGCGCCTCGGTGATGTGCGGCTCGGGAAGCCAGATACCGGTGTAGTGCTCGCGCTGGATCTTCGCGGCACGCAGGCGGTCGATCGAGTGACGCGTCGTGACCGATACCAGCCACGCCTCCGCATTCTCGATGGCCTCGCGCGCAGCCGCGTGCCAGCGCAGCCAGACATCCTGGACGATGTCCTCGGCTTCCGCCACCGAACCCATCATGCGATAGGCGATGGCCTGCAAACGCGGGCGCAGGCGATCGAACTCGCGCGTGGCGTCATCCATGGTGTCGGCTCCGGGTTCGTGCGGGTTCAAGCCTCTGAAAAATGTCCATACAGGATCGTAGCGCAAGCGCTGTCTGCCGGGACGCGCAACGGAACGACCCGTTGGCCCGACCTCCTCCAACGAATGGCATCTCGAATACAAAGTGCAAAATGCCATCTCGCATGCAAAACGCAAAGTGCAAAATGCCGGACGGCAACGCGTGTACCTCTGTATTGACTGACCGGCAAGCCAGCGTCATTGGTCCGATTTTTTGACCGATGCCGCACAGAACGCCATTACGACACGACTTCGCCGTCCGCCGGCATGGCCGGGACCGGCGTGAAGTGCGGCATGGCCTGCGCCGCGAAAGCAAACCGTAATGGCGTCGACGTACTCTCTGCCTGCGTCATCTCAAGCGCCATCTCCAGAACCACCTCAAGACCACAGTGAACCCAACGACAACCCTCGCCCCCTGGTCCGCCCACGACACCCAACTCCTGATCGCCTGCGCGCTCGGCCTCGCGATCATCATCGTTTCCATCAGCGTCCTGAAGCTCGCGCCGTTCCTCTCCATCCTGGTCGGGACGTTCGCGGCAGGCTTCGCCGCGCATCAGCCGCTCGAGGCCATTGCGCAGGCGTTCAGCAAGGGCGCGGGCGCGCTGCTTGGCGACGTCGGCATCATCATCGCGCTCGGCGCCATGCTCGGCGCGCTGATGGCGGAATCCGGCGCCGCCGACAGGCTCGTCACCACCCTGCTCGACCATTCCACGCCGCGCCGCCTGCCGTGGATGATGGCGCTCGTCGCGATCATCGTCGGGCTGCCGCTGTTCTTCGAAGTCGGCCTCGTGATGATGGTGCCGATCATCTTCGTCATGGCGCGCCGCTCCGGGCAACCCATCCTGCGCATCGCGATTCCCGCGCTCGCCGGCATGACCACCCTGCACGCGCTGTTGCCGCCGCACCCCGGCCCGCTGATCGCCGTGAGCGCGCTGCATGCCGACCTCGGACTGACGCTCGGCCTGGGCCTGATCGTCGCGCTGCCTGCCGTCGTCCTTGCTGGCCCGGTCTACGGCATCTGGCTGTCGAAGCGGCTCCACATCGAGGCGCCCGAGGAAATCGGCCAGCTCTTCACGGCCCGCGAGGAAGGCGCAGCGACGCCAGGCTTCGCGATCTCGCTGGTGACCATTCTGCTGCCCGTCGTGATGATGCTCGGCCGCACCATCGCCAAGCTTGCGCTCACGAAGGACACGCTGCTGTACGACATGCTCGACTTCGTCGGCGAGCCGCTCGTCGCGCTTGCGCTGACCGTGCTGTTCGCCATCGTGATGCTGGGCTGGTCGCGCGGCATGGCGCGCGAACGCGTCGGCGGCATTCTGCGCAAGAGCCTGCCGCCCATTGCTGCGCTGCTGCTGACCATCGGTGCCGGCGGCGGACTCAAGCAGATGCTGGTCAACGCGGGCATCAGCGTGACCATCGGCAAGATTGCCGTCGGCACGCACCTGCCGCTCATCTTGCTCGCGTGGCTGATCGCCGTCGCGCTGCGCCAGGCGACCGGCTCGGCGACCGTCGCCACGACGACCACCGCGGGGATCGTCGCGCCCGTCGTCAGCGGACTCACGGCGACCCATAACTCGCTGATGGCGCTCGCCATTGGCGCGGGCTCGGTGTTCTTCTGCCACGTCAATGACGCGGGCTTCTGGATGGTGCGCGAATACTTCGGCCTCACGCTCAAGCGCACGGTAGCCGTGTGGTCGGTGTTGCAGACCATCGTCTCGGTGGTCGGGCTCGTGCTCACGCTCGTGCTGTGGAATGTCCTGACGTAAGGCCTAAGGCCAGCGCTGGCACGCGACATGCGCCCCTGTGAACATGCATTCGACCTCGTAAAGGACAGGGAGCGCACATCATGACCAGCGAGAACGATCGTCCGACCCCGCCGAAGCAGACACCCGACGACCCGAACGTCGCGGACCGGCGGCTTTCCGAAGAACAAAAGCGTGACTTGAAGAACGAACCCGAGCAGCCAAGCGGCGACAAGGGCGGCAAGCTACCGGATCCGAAGGAAGTGGGCGAGGCGGGCTGATACGCCAAACGCCGCTCTTTCGCAATGGGCGAGAGCGGGTTTCGGCAAACGCACATGCCGTATGCCACGTAGAAATTACTCCTGATTTTTTCCGCCTCGCCCGACAGGCGGCAAGAGCGCCTGCCATGAGCGTCCGGGCGACGCTTTTGTTGTATGGTAAGCCTCAAGCTATCGCAGCGTTCGATGCCGCGTACGGCGACGCGTATCGCCGACAATGAGTCAGCAGAAGCAAGGACGCCCATGCACGATCCTGCTCATTTCTTGCCGTCGTTCGTCTGGCGCGCAGCCCGCGACGGCACGATCCAATACGCCAACCCCTGGGCGTGCCGTTATCTCGGTGTAGCGCTGGCGGAGCTGACGGGCCGTCACTGGAACGCCTTCATCCATCCCGACGACATCCCTCCGGTGCTCGATGCGCTGCGGCTCATGCGCGACGGCACGCTGCTGCGCAACGTCGATGTGCGCCTGCTCCGCGCGGACGGCGCATTCCGCTGGCATACGCTGCATCTGCAAGCGCGGCGCGACGAGGCAGGGCTGATTGGCGAGACCGTGGGCGTGGCCATCGACATTCACGAGTGCCGCCATGCGTGGGCCATGTACGAAGCCAGCGAGCGCCGCCTGCAGGCGGCCTTTGCCGGCGCGCGCATGGGCGCGTGGGAATGGGACATGAAGACGCGCGTGGTGCGCATGACCGCGCAGCTCGCGGCGCTCTATTCGTTCCCGCCCGGCACCGAGGCCGTGTTGCTCTCGGAAGTATGGGACCGGGTTGCCCCGGAATATCGCGAGCCCTTCCAGCGCAATCTCACCGAGGCTTTGCGTGACGGCGGTCCGTTCGAATTCGACTTCGTGCTGGAACCCGATCCCGGCACACGCCGCTGGCTGCGCATGCGCGGCCATCCCGAGTTCGACCGCGAAGGCGTGCTGACGCGCGTGTATGGCGTGAGCTTCGACATCAGCACGCAGCGCGCCGACGAAGACCGCCTGAGTCTCTCTGAGCGGCGCTATCGGGCGCTGGTGGAGTCGACCGGGGCGCTCGTCTGGTCCGCCGACGCGAACGGCGAGATCCGTCCGTCAGGGGGCGAATGGGAGCGCTTCACCGGCGTGTCGCCTGAAACGTTGTCCGGCTGGGGCTGGCTCGAATTCATTCATCCCGAGGACCGCGAACACACCCAGCGCGACTGGCTCGACGCGCTGGAGCAAGGCGCCGCGCGCACGTTCACCTTCCGCATGTACCGGCGCGACGGCGTGTATCGCATGGTGCAGGCACACGCCGCGCCGCTTCACGACGATCAAGGCAAGCTGCAGGAATGGTTCGGCACGACCACCGACGTCACGCCGCGCTACGAGGCACAGGCCGCCATCGAAGCGCGCAGCCTGCGCCTCACAGTGGCGATGCAGGCCGCAAACATCCACATCGCCTCGCTCGAACTCGCCACGTGGACGCTCTTCCTCGAAACCGGCGGCGAGCGTCAGATCCACGAGACGCTCACCTACGACGCGGCGCTGGCGCGCGTGCATCCCGAGGACAGCGCGTCGCTCGACCGGTATATGCGCAGCCTCGCCGCCGGCGAGAACCCCGGCGGGCATTTTGAATTCCGCGTGCGAAACCTGCATGGCGAACAATGGATGCAAGGCAGCGCGCTGCTCCAGCGCAGCAAGGACGGCAAGCCGTTGCGCATCATCGGCAGCGTGATCGACATCACCGAGCGCAAGCACATGGAATTGATGCTGCGCGAGTCGGGCCGGCGCAAGGACGAGTTCCTCGCCATGCTCGCCCACGAGCTGCGCAATCCGCTCGCGCCATTGCGCACTGCCATCGCGCTGCTGCAGAAGGACAAGGACAGCGAGCCGCATCTGCGCGACCTGATCGACCTGATGCGCAGACAGGTCGAGCACATGACGCGCATCGTCGACGATCTGCTCGAAGTGTCCCGCATCACGCAGGGACGCATTGCGCTGCAGCTCGAACCGATTCTCGTCGGCACGGCGGTGTATCACTCGGTCGAGGCGATCGCGGGCATGGTCGAGGCCCGCGCGCAATCCATTCACGTCGATGTCTCCGATGCGACCACCTGGGTGTGTGGCGATGTCACGCGTCTCTCGCAGATTCTCGTCAATGTGCTGAACAATGCCAGCAAGTACACGCCCGAAAACGGCCGCATCACGGTGAGCGTGCGGGCCGACGACGAGTCAGTGGCGATCGTCATCGCCGACACGGGCACCGGCATTTCGGCGGATCTCTTGCCGAAGGTCTTCGAGCTGTTTTCGCAGGGCGAGCGCACGCTCGACCGTTCGAACGGCGGGCTCGGCATCGGGCTCTCGCTGGTGAAGAAGCTGGTCGAGATGCACAAGGGCACCATCAGCGTGCAGAGTCCGGGGCCGGGACTCGGCACGACGGTGACGATCCGTCTGCCGCGCCTGCATCATCATGAACGGCACTCGGCACTGGCCCTCGCTGATCAGGGCGCACGCGCCGCGCGCACGACCTTGCGCATCCTCGTGGTGGATGACAACCGCGACGCCGCCGATTCGCTCGCCATGCTGTGCGAGTCCGAAGGCCATGTCGCGCAGGTTGCGTATTCGTCGTCGGAAGCGCTCGAAGCGGCGCCGCTGCTGGAACCGGACGTCGCGCTGCTCGACATCGGCTTGCCCGATATCGATGGTTATGAACTCGCGCGCCGGCTGCGCCGAAAGGGCGAGACCATGCCGCTGCTGATCGCGATCACCGGCTACGGTCAGGCCGAAGACCGGCTGCGCGCGCAGTCGGCGGGCTTCGACTATCACTTCGTCAAGCCCGTGAACGTGGAGAGCCTGCTCAAGCTGCTGGGTTCGCTGACTGCCACACGAGGCGCGCCGCCGATCTAGAATGAGCGTTCGATCAACGCCTTCATTCACGACGACGCCATGACGACCCCGCCCATCAGCCGCTATCCCGTTCCCCAACCGCAAGACTGGCCCGACGATATCCGCACCCGCATTCTCGACGTTCAGGAAAAGGCCGGCTTCGTGCCGAACGTCTTTCTCACGCTGGCACACCGTCCCGCCGAGTTCCGTGCATTCTTCGCCTATCACGACGCGCTGATGCTCAAGGAAGGCGGCCTGAGCAAGGGCGAGCGCGAGATGATCGTCGTCGCGACCAGCGCCGTGAACGAGTGCCTGTACTGCGTCGTCGCGCATGGCGCGATCCTGCGCATCTACGAGAAGAACGTGCTCGTGGCGGATCAGGTCGCGGTGAATCATCGCAAGGCGGATATCACGCCGCGCCAGCACGCCATGCTCGATTTCGCGCTGAAGGTCTGCCGCGCGTCGGGCAGCGTGGACGACAGCGACTTCGTCACGCTGCGCGCACACGGGTTCAACGATGAAGACATCTGGGACATCGCGGCGATCACCGCGTTCTTCGGCCTGTCGAACCGCATGGCGAACGTGATCTCGATGCGGCCCAACGACGAGTTCTTCCTGATGGGACGCGTGCCGCGCGAGCCGAAGCAGTAAGCTCATGCGCCTGCCTCCGCTGAAAGCCATCATCGCCTTCGAAAGCGTTGCGCGGACGAAGAGCGTCAACCGCGCCGCCGACGAACTCGGCCTCACGCCCTCCGCCGTGAGTCATCAACTGGCGAACCTGGAGAGCATCGTCGGGCGGCCGTTGTTCACGCGCCTCGGACGCGGACTCGTGCTGACGCCGACCGGCACGCAGTATCTGTCGGACGTGACGGGCGCGCTCGCCGAGCTGAACCGCGCCACCGAACGCGCATCGAGCGAAACCTCCGTCGAGATCCTGCGCATACATTCGAGCCCGAGCTTCGGTCTGATGTGGCTGCTGCCGCGTCTCGCCGCCTTCCAGGAGGCGAACGGCGACATCCAGATGAACCTCGCGTGCTCGTACGAGGACGTGTCGTTCACCTCGGGTTACTACGACGTCGCCGTGCGGCACGGCTATGCGCATTGGACCGATGTCGAGATCCGGACCCTGCGGCACGAGACCGTCGCGCCGCTGGCCTCGCCCGAGTACCTCGAACGCTTCCCCGTCGCCTCGCCCGATGATCTGCTGGAACGCCGCCTGATCCTCTCCGAGTCGCCGCTGGTGCAATGGCAGCAGTGGTTCGGCAAGTTCGGCGTGGCGGTCAGGCGCAAGGCGTTCGACTTCTCGTTCGACCGCTCGTACATGTCGCTCGAAGCGGCGGCGCTGGGTCACGGCATCGCCCTGGAGAGCACGATGCTGGCCTCGCGCCATCTCGCACGCGGCACGCTGGCGCCGGTGTTCGGCCGTGAATATGCGATCGAAGTCGGCGCGCATCATCTGGTTTACCCGAGCCAGAACGCGGGCCTGCCGCGCGTCGCCAAGTTCCTCGCGTGGATGGATCAACAGATGGCGCTGCACGCCGATACCTGAAAATTTCTCAGCGATAGTTGAACCAAACTGCGTTGATCGTCAGGCGGAAGGCGAAGACACTGCGCCTACACCAGACCATCAACGGAGACAGCGATGTTGCTCGAGAACCAGGTAGTGATCGTCACGGGCGCGGCATCCCCGCGCGGTATCGGCAAGGCCACGGCGCGAGCACTGGCCGCGCAGGGCGCACGCATCGTCGTGCTCGATCTGAAGGAAGCCGATGCGCAGTCCGCCGCCGCCGACCTCGGCGAAGGCCATCTCGGCCTCGCCTGCGACGTCACTGACAAGGCCGCCTGCGTCGCCGCTGCAACAGCGGCAACGGAACGCTACGGCCGCATCGACGCGCTCATCAACAATGCGGGCATCACGCAGCCGATCAAGACGCTCGAAATCGGCGCGGACAACTTCGACGCCGTCATCGGCGTGAACCTGCGCGGCACGCTGTACATGTCGCAGGCCGTCATTCCACAGATGAAGAAGCAGCAGCGCGGCAGCATCGTGTGCATGTCGTCGGTATCGGCGCAACGCGGCGGCGGCATCTTCGGCGGACCGCATTACAGCGCAGCCAAAGCCGGCGTGCTGGGCCTCGCGAAAGCCATGGCGCGCGAGTTCGGGTCCGACCGCATCCGTGTGAACTCGATCACGCCCGGCCTCATCCAGACCGACATCACTGGCGACAAGCTCACGCCCGAGATGCGCACCGACATCATCAAGGGCATTCCGCTCGGCCGTCTCGGCGACGCCGCCGACATCGCAAACGCCTGCCTCTTTCTCGCGAGCGATCTCTCGTCGTATCTCACCGGCGTCACGCTCGACGTGAACGGCGGCATGCTGATTCACTGATCGATCGCGACTACAGACGCACCACCGGCGCACCCGGAACAACCGGGGCGCTTCATGGCAGGAGACATTCATGAAATCCAGACTCGCCACACAGGCGGCCGCGGCTGACTTCACCTCCGCCGACGATGCCGCCAGCTTCGAAACGAAGACCTATGCGAAGGTGGGACGCCGCCTCATCCCGTTCCTGATGCTGTGCTATCTCGGCGCGTATCTCGACCGCGTCAACGTCGGCTTTGCGAAGCTGCAGATGCTGAACGACCTGCGCTTCTCGGAGACCATCTACGGCATCGGCGCGGGCATCTTCTTCCTCGGCTACTTCCTCTTCGAAGTGCCCAGTAACCTGATTCTGCACAGGGTGGGCGCGCGCAAGTGGCTCGCGCGCATCATGCTCACCTGGGCCGTGATCTCGGCAAGCTTCGTGTTCGTTCAGACGCCCACTCAGTTCTACGCGCTGCGCTTCCTGCTCGGCGTGGCCGAAGCGGGCTTCGCACCCGGCGTGATTCTCTATCTCACGTACTGGTTCCCGGCCGCGCGCCGCGCCAAGGCGCTCTCGTTGTTCTTCATGGCGATTCCGCTTGCGGGCATGGTCGGCGGTCCACTCTCCGGTTACATCATGCATGCATTCCAGGGCGCGCACGGGCTGGCCGGATGGAAGTGGCTCTTCATGCTCGAAGCGCTGCCCTCTCTGTGCCTCGGCGTCGCGATCCTGTTCTATCTCGATGACGGCATCGCCGGCGCGAAGTGGCTCACGGACGACGAGAAGGCCTTGCTCAAGCGCAATGTCGACAAGGACAACGCGCAGACCGTGAAGCACGTGTCGATCCGAGCATTCATCGCGGACCGCCGGCTGTGGCTCATGGCGTCCATCTACTTCTGCGTCGTGCTCGGTCAGTACGGGCTCACCTTCTGGCTGCCCACCATCGTGCGCAGGACCGGCGTCGCGGACCCGCTGTGGGTCGGCATCCTCACCGCCATTCCGTATCTCTGCGCCATCATCGCGCTGCCGTTGATCGGTGCGAGTGCGGACCGCCACCGCGAACGCCGCCTGCATCTGGCGATCCCGATGCTCATCTCCGCCGCCGGCTTCGCCACCTTGCCGATGCTCGGCAGCGTGGGCGCCTCGATCGTCTGCGTGAGCGTCGCGGCGGCCGGCATTCTCGCGTCGTCGTCGCAGTTCTGGTCGTTGCCTACTGCCGTGCTGGGCGGCATGTCGGCGGCGGCGGGCATCGCGGCGGTGAACTGCTTCGCCAATCTCGCCGGCTTCTTCTCGCCTGCCATCGTCGGCTGGCTCAATGACTTCACAGGCAAGTCGACGGCCGGCCTGATCTTTATCTCGGCGGCCGTCGTGGTGGGCGCGGTGCTGGTGTTCTTCGTGCCGGCCCGGACCGTCAATCGCTGAACGCATTCTTCAAAGGAGACACAACCATGAGCAGTCCCGTCATCGAGGAGACGACCCTCGCCGAACGTGCCTGGCGCATTCGCCGCAACGCGCTTCTGATGGGCGAGGTGCAGGGCCAGGGCTACATCGGCCAGGCGCTGGATATCGCCGACGTGCTGGCGGTCGCGTATTTCGGCGCGATGCAATACCGTGCCGACGATCCCGAGTGGGAAGGCCGCGACCGCTTCCTGCTCTCGAACGGTCACTATGCCATCGCGCTGTATGCCGCGCTGTTCGAAGCGGGCATCCTGCCGCCCGAGGAACTCGAAACCTATGGCAGCGACGACAGCCGCCTGCCGATGTCCGGCATGGCGAGTTACACGCCCGGCATGGAGATGTCGGGCGGATCGCTCGGCCAGGGGCTGACGATTGCGGTGGGCCGTTGTCTTGGCCTGAAGCGCAAGGGCTCGACGTCCTTCGTCTACACGCTGTTCTCGGACGGCGAACTCGATGAAGGCGCGATCTGGGAAGGCTTGATGTCCGCGGCGCACTGGAAGCTCGACAACCTGATCGCGATGGTGGACGTCAACAACCAGCAAGCGGATGGTCCCTCGACGCAGATCATGTCCTTCGAGCCGCTGGCCGAGAAACTCGACGCCTTCGGCTGGTATGTGCAGCGCGTGAACGGCAACGACATCGACGCCGTCAAGCAGGCCTTCGACAACGCGCGCAACCTGAAGGAAGCGAAGCCGCGCATCATCGTGTGCGATACGAAGATGGGCTGCGGCGTGCCCTTCCTCGAACAGCGCGAGAAGAACCATTTCATCCGCGTCGATGCGCACGAATGGAAGCTGGCACTGGAAGCACTCGATGCAGGGAGACAAGCATGAGCACCCGTTTGAAGACATCCGCGATGATCGCCTCGATTGCAAGTGAAGGACAGGTCACGCGTTCCGCGCCCTTCGGTCATGCGCTGTGCGAGCTCGCACGCGCGAAGGCCAACGTCATCGGCATGACGGCCGATCTCGGCAAGTACACGGACCTGCATATCTTCGCCAAGGCGTTTCCGGAGCGCTATTACCAGATGGGCATGGCCGAGCAGCTGCTGATGGGCGCGGCCGCGGGCTTCGCGCACGAGGGCGCGCAGCCGTTCGTGACGACCTATGCCGTGTTCGGCACGCGGCGCGCCTATGACTTCATCCATCAAACCATTGCGGAAGACAATCTCGATGTAAAGATCGTCTGCGCGCTGCCTGGTCTCACGACGGGTTATGGCCCGAGCCATCAGGCTGCCGAGGATCTGGCGTTGATGCGCGCGATGCCCAACATGACCGTGATCGATCCGTGCGATGCGCTCGACATCGAACAGATGGTCCCGGCCATTGCCGCGCACAAGGGGCCGGTGTATGCGCGCCTGTTGCGCGGCAACGTGCCGGCCGTGCTCGACGAATACGACTACAGCTTCGAACTGGGCCGCGCGAAGCTGCTGCGCGATGGCCGTGACGTGCTCATCATCTCGTCGGGCATCATGACGATGCGCGCGCTCGAAACGGCGCAGGCGCTGCAGAAAGACAGCGTGGATGTCGCGGTGCTGCACGTGCCGACCATCAAGCCGCTAGACACGGCAACGATCATCCGCGAGGCGCGTCGTTCCGGCCGGCTCGTGGTGGTGGCGGAGAATCATACGGTGATCGGCGGCCTGGGCGAAGCGGTGGCCACTACGCTGCTGACCGAGGGCGTGTCGTGCGCGTATCGGCAGATCGGCTTGCCCGATGCTTTCCTCGACGCAGGCGCATTGCCGACGCTGCACGAACGCTATGGCATCTCGACTAACGCCATGGCACGTTCGATCAAGGGCTGGCTCGCATAAAGCCGCCGGCAGCTTCAGCGCGCCTTGCCGCGTGCGGTCTTCTTTTGTGAGGCGGCGCGCGGCGCATCCTTCACCGGAGCGCCCACAAGCGTCAGTGCGTCCATCCACGAGAGCGCATCGACATAGCCGAGAAAGTGCTGCAAATAATCCGGCGACACGTCACCCATCAGCGCCAATGAGCGATGCACGAGGCTGCTCGAATTGAGCGGCCCCGCATTCTTCGGCACCTGTGCAAGCGATTCACGCAGGCGTTTCTCCGCGCTCACCGACGTCCACACGGCGCGCAATGCGTCGAGATACTCGGCGGGCGCAGGACGGCCTTGCGAGCGCTGATTCAACTCGTCGAGCAATGCGGCGAACGGCGTGTTTGCCGTGTCGTGCGTGACGGCGGCGGGTTCGTCCGCAGCCTCTTGCGCATCGAGCAGCGCGGCGAGACGTTCATCGAGCACACGCCTTGCATCGCCTTCATGACACGCAGCGCGCTGCGTCAACGCCTCGATGATGCGACCCGACATGCCGTCCACGCGTACATCGCCGCGCTCGCGCCATGCGTCGAGCATCTCGCGCGCACGCGTCACGCTGTCAGTCATGCGCGGGCACCGCTGCATTGACCGGACGCGGCACCGCCGAGATTTCCACGCGCCGGTTCTTCGCGCGGCCCGCGTCGTCGGCATTCGAACTCACCGGCTGCTGCGAGCCGAAGGCCGCCGCGAACACCGACGAAGACGGCACGCCCGCATCGATCAGCGCGCGCATCACGGTCAGCGCGCGCTTCGCCGACAACTCCCAGTTGTCCGCGAAACGCCGGTTGCCTTCGTGGACCTGCTGGTCGTCGGCGAAACCGCTCACCATCAGGATCTGTTCGTGCGAACCGAGATAGGCGGTCAACGGACCCGCCAGGCTCTTCAGCACGTCGCGTCCCTGCGGCTGCAGCTGATCCGAGTTCAAAGCGAACAGCACGTTGCCGCTGATGCCGATCTTGCCGTTCACCAGCGTCACGCGTCCCGAAGCGAGCGGCCCCGCGAGCGCCTGTTCGAGCGTCTTGCGACGCTCGGTCTCTTTCTGCTGCTGCTTGATGGCCTGTTCGAGCCGCGTCGACAGTTGCAACTGCACGCCGAGCACGGCGACGAGTATCAGCACGAACGCGCCCAGCAGCACCGACATCAGATCGGCGAATGCTGCCCATACGGGCGCTGCGGTCTCGACGCCGCCGTCGATCTCCTCGTTCATGCGGCCTTCGCTCCGTGTGCGCCGCGCTCGCCCGCCAGATGTTGCAGGTTCTCGACGATCTGCTTCTGCGACATCATCGAGAGATCGATGACCTCGCGTGCCTGCGCAACGTAATACGCGAGTTGCTCGTCGCTGCGCGTGAGCGATTTGTCCAGCGCCCCCTCGATGCGTTGCAGCTGCGCGACCAGCGTCTCGTTCGATTCACCGAAGGCCTGCACTGCCGCGCCGAACGCATCGGCAAGACTCGCCACTTCGACGACGCCGCTCGTCACATGCGCGGCCGCATCGCTCAGCTTCGCCGCCTCCGCATCCACCTTGCCGGTGAACTGTGCGCCCACGCGTTCGAGCAGATCGGCCGAGCCGGTCACGAGCGCATCGACTGCCGCGCGCTGTTCGGTCGATGCATGATTCACCGCATCGAGCAGCGTTTCGAGCGTGGCCAGCAGACGTGCGCGTTCGTCGAGCATCGCGGTGTCGCGGACCATCGAATCGGAGAGCTTCTGGCGCAATTCGGCAATGACTTCGGCTGCGGCCTTCGGCGCCTCGGAAGCGGCTTGCACGAGTTGCCCGATCTGCGCGATGGTTTCGTTCGCGTGCAGCTTGCTCTGCTCCGAGATCTCGTTCGCGGTGCGCGCGAGCGTGTCGCAGATGTCCTGCTGACGGCCGGCGGCGAACGCGCTGGTGCTCTGCCATTCCTCGCGCAAGGTCGTGGCGAGCGCACCGAGCGCGTCGGTCCATGCACCGAGACGCGCATCGTGATGCGTGCCGATCTCGGTACGCAATGCCGCATGCGCCTGATTCATCGATTCCAGCAACGAGGCCGCGTGCCCTTCGAAGGTCATGGCGGCATTGGCAAGCGCCTGTTCGTGCTGCGCGGCGAGTTGTACGCCGCTGCTCGTCTGCTGCGCGAGCGCCGCCTGCCACGCGTCGGACATGCCGGACGTGGCGTGTTCCATGCGTGCCGCGATGCCGTCGACGAGACTCGACGAGCGTTGTTCGAACGCCGTGGCAAAGCGCTCCATCGAAGCGGACATGTGCCCGACATGCGTATCGAGGCCCTGCTTCACGCCGGCCATTTCCGTCGATACATCCGCGACCAGAAGCGTCGAGCGCTGCTCGAAGGTGTCGGCGAAACGGTGGAGCGAAGCGGCCATGCGGTCGGTCTGTGCATCGCTGGCTTCACGCTGCTTGATAACGAGACTGTCCAGCCCTTCCCTGACGCCGCTCATCTGCACGGCGATGCCGTCCATCAGTACGGTCGAGCGCGCTTCGAACTTCTCCGTGAGCGCTTCGTTGGCATGACGCTGCGCATCGAGCGATTGATTCCAGATATCCGCGACCTTCGTCGCCGATGCCTCGAAGCCGGTGTTCAGGCTGTCGAGCTGACGCGTCACCGCCTGTTCGACCGTGCCATGCAGTGCGGTCGTTTCACGCGCGATGCCGTCCATCGTCGCCTGCATGACCGGCTGGAGCGCGGCGCTGGCAGCGCGGGCGCTGTCGGCAACGCTTTGCTTCAACGACAGTTCCACCGATGTCGCCAGCCTGCGGTACGCCGTTTCCGTCTTCGCGTGAAACTCGCCCTGACTTGCGATCTGCCGCTCGTGCGCGGCGAGGCTGTGCTGCTCGATGGACTGCATCATCGCGTGCAGATGGTCGGCGAGCGCGGGCATCAGGTCGGCCTGCTTCTGCATCAGCTTGAATGCTGCCTCGCGCTGATGCGTCTGCGTGAACGCGCGCAGCGTCGTGGCGATCTTCGTGTCGAGCGCGTGCGCCGCGTGCAATCGTTCGCGCCTACACAGCGCCGACAACAGACCCAGCATTGCCGATGTCGCAACGCCGGCAATGGACGTACCGAACGCAAAGCCCAGACCCGTGACCGGCGCGGCGAGCGAGGCGCGGATCGCGGACAGGTCCGTTGCGCTCTCCAGTGCGGCGCCGGTGCCATGCAGCGTGACCACCATGCCGAGCAGCGTGCCGAGCATGCCCAGCAGCACCAGCAGGCCGACGAGATACGGCGTGAGCGCGGGCCCGGGCAGCCCGGCGCGTTCGCCCTCCACGCGCGCGCGCACGGCATTGCGCAGGCCTGGCGGCACGGTATCGATCCAGACGGCCAGACTCTTCGGCGCGTTGAGCAGCGCGTCCAGCGCCTGCACGAAGGCCTCGGTGGCCTGCTGGAAGCGGCGCAACTCCAGCGCGCCGACGACATAGCAGGCGCCGATCAGCACGGTCACGGCGAACGCGAGCGGATTCGACACGATATAGCCGATGCCGATGCCGCACACCGCGGCAAGGCCCACCAGAAAGACTGCGACTTTGACGAAATTTCGGGGCATAGCGTGCCAGTTACTGAGACTGAGTGCGAAGCGCCGCAAGCAGGCCTTCGACCGGTTGAAAACGAACTTCGAGTTCGGCGAGCAGAACGTGGCGCATGTCCGTGCGGAACGTCGCGAGCCACGCGCCGGAGGCAGTGCCCGTATCGGCTTCGGCCTGCACCTGGCCACGCTTGAGCCGCTCGAAGTGGCGGCCGAGGATCACGGGCACCTGCGCCAGCAGCGTGCGTTCGCGCGCCGCGAAGGTCTGCTCCATGACGGCATCGACGACCGCGAGACGCGTCATGCCGCCCGCACGCGCCGCCACGGACGCACGCAGACGGCTGCGCAACTCGCCGATGTCGGACTCCATCGTCTGCTGCAACGACAGGGTGTGCTGGCGGAAGATCGCGAAGTCGATCTGCATCGCGTCGGGCGGCGTCTGCACCGCCGTACGCCGCCGGCCATGCAGGCCCGGCTCGTCGCGTTCATCGCGCGTGATGGCGCTCACGAGCCGCGCGCGGGTCTGTGCGGCCGCTGAGGCATCGTCGCCGGAAGCGGATCGCGGACTGGCGACAGGCTGCGGATCGGCTCCGAGCGCGGTGGACAGCGCGATCGCGTCGGTCCAGCCGAGCCATTGGCTCAGGCGGTCCGACAGCGATTGCGCGGGTTCGTGGACATCGAGATCGGCACATTGCGCCAGCAGGCGCACGAGCGCCGGGCCGCTGAATGCCGTGCGCTTAAGGCCTTGCACGAGATCACCAGAGGCAAAAGGACGGTATTTTACCTGCCCGCGCGGCCGGCTCGTCCCGTTTTGCCCGTCACGCAGCCCTCGCGCGCCTGTCAGGGCGCCTTCGCCGGCATGAAGGCAAAGGCCGGCGTCGCCACGAAACTGCCCGCCGTTTCGCCGGAGAACACCTGCCCGCCGTCGATGGTCAGCTTCATCACCGGCGCGCCGGGGCTCAGGTTGAGCTTCTTGAGCGACACCCAGAAAGTGTCGGGGCGCGTGGCCGAATCGAAGTAATAGACGAGGTTCTGCTGATCCGCCACCGTGCGCCAGATGGTCGATGACAGGTTCGGCTGCTCCGGCGTGCTGATGCCGAGCGGCACGCTGACCGAGCGCACCACGCTCATCACGCTCGCCACCGCCTGATACGCATACGACTGCTGCGGCACGCCCGCGAGGTAGTTCGGGTCGGCCTGCTTCGGAATGGCGTCGAGCAGGAAGGAGGCGCGCACATAGCGGTCCGCCGCGCGATTCGTGCCCGGCAGGAAGCCGAGACCGCCGACGCTCTTCCAGTAGGTATCGATGGCAAGCTGCTCGTCGTAGATGGGCGAATTGGTCATTACCTTGTACTTCTTGCCCTGATGGATCACGAGCTTGCCGTTGATGTATTCGAGGATGGCCGAGTCGCCGCGCGCATCCGAAAGCGACAGATGGATGGTCAGCGGCTTGCCGTTGGGCAAGGGCGGCGCGATGATCTGGAACGGCTCGCGGCTCAGCACATAGACCGCCTGCGCCACGGTCGCGAAGTTGTCGAGCGCGTATTGCGCCCACAGGCTGATCGACATCGGGTCGCGCTTCGGGTCGGGCTTGCCGAAATCGGTCTCGGCCAGGTACAGCGCATTGGCGACGAGCCCGCGCTCGTTCATGCCGTCCACGCTGCCGATCTCGTAGCCCGATACCACCACGCTGCCGTACTTGGACTTCCACTTGATGGAGCGCGGCCCCGCGTTGCCGTCGCGTTCGATGCCCGCTGGCATGACCCACAGGTTCGAGCGCATGTCCTCGGACCAGTCCATCGAGCGTCCCGTGACCACGAGCCCCTTGTCGCCCGTAAAGAGCACGCGTGTGCAGGACAGTGCGAGCGAGGTGGAGAGGCAGGCGAGCGCGATGAACCAGGTGAGCTTCTGCAACAGACGAGTCATGGTCATGGAGTCCTTGTGTCGATGATCGGAACAGCTGCCTCATGCTTCATCAGGCCGCGGACCCTGCAAGACGGCGCTCGCGACGCGAACGCACATGATGCACGCATATGCGCCTCGCGTCGAACCCGTGGTTCAGACTGGCTGTTGCATCACCTCGAAGGGAAGCCCAATGTCGTAGCCTTCGTACGCAGATCGGCGAAGCGGCCGCCGGGCGTGGGCGTTTGCGACGCGCCCTCGCCCGCGCGCTTGTCCACCGTGTCGAGTCCCGTTCCGCTCGACGGCGTATTCGAGCATTCGAGGCCGAACGGGCCCGCAGGAACGACGAACGCTGGGGCGTCGGTGCGCGGCGCATCACTCAGGTCAAGCGCGTAGGCCATGTTGAAGGTGGTCGGATCGCTTGCGCGCACGCCCAGTGGATCGAGCCCGAAGCGCCATGCGAGCAGCTGATGGATCGAACTCGGATCGAACGGATAGCGCGACACGCTGCCCGCGCGCACACGCGGACCCAGCAGCATGCAAGGCACGCGAAAGCCGAGCCGGCCATCGTTGCCGAGCTTCTGCTCTGCTGCCGAGAGCGACTTGACCGGCGGCGCCACGTGCTCGAGGAAGCCGCCCCACTCGTCATACACGACGATCATCAGCGTCGAGCTCCAGTTGGGGCTTGCACGCAATGCTTCGTAGATCTGGCCGAGCAAGGCCTGGCCGTTGCGGACGTCGGCGTGAGGATGATCGTCGTTCGAGGTACCGTTCGCCTCGCCGGCGAAGCTTGGATCGACCATGCAGAACGACGGCAGGTTGCCGCCCGCCGCATCCGAGAGGAAGTCGGAGAACAGCTTCGAACGTCCCACATAGCGCGTGCCGTAGAGCGCGGTGAAGGGCACGTCGTGGAAGTAGTACTTCGACGAGACGTTCTTCGCGTCGAGGCGGTCCCAGATGGTCGAGAGCGATGACGTATCGAGCGTATCGCTGAGCCGGTCTGTCTCGCCGCTGTGCAGGTAGACGCGGTTCGGGAACGTATCCGCGAGAATCCCGCTCATGTAGTAGTCGCAGACCGTGTATTGCGCAACGGCCTGGCGATAGAAGTCGAGATCGGCGCCGGTGAAATACCCAATGGGCAACAGGTCGCCGCGCGTCTTGTTCGTGTCGGGCGTCAGCAGGAAGCCGTTCATCGCGCCATTCGCGAGATGCGTGCGGCCCGCGTCGTATTGATGATCGGGGTCCGCGTACTGACAGCCCTGGAAGCCGAACGCCGCATTGGCCGCAAGCGAGAAGCTCGTTTGCACCGTGCCAAAGGCGTCGGTGAACTGCCTGCCCGCCTGCGTGCCTTCGACGCCGGGAACCCAGCCCATCATGTGATCGAAAGAACGGTTTTCCATCGTGACCAGCACGATGTGATCGATGCCCGAGGTTGCAGGCGACGGCAAGGCGGGACGCGGAAGATTCGCGCGATCTGCCGGAATCGTGCCGATGGGACTCGTCGGCGTGACCGTGCCGGAGTTGTCGTCGCTGCCGCCGCCACCGCAGGCGGACAGCATGGCCGAACTCGCGAGCGCCGCGAGCAGGCGGCGGCGTACTGCATCGGGTTCGCTGGGGACGGGCTTGGACGGCTTGTCGGTCATGATGGCGCTCCGTGTGAGTGCTTTTCTCGCACGCCTTCATGTTCGTGCCGGGGCGCGGTTGCGCTTCGTCACATCGAAGGCGAACAGCTTGTGGGTGCCGGAAAGTAGCAAGGCGTATTCCCGGCGCCCACACTCACATGAAGTGCCTGAGGTTCATGCGGCGTTTTCGACGTACTGCGCAATGCCGCGTCCAAACGACCAGTCGTCGCGGCGATTCGGCCCGAGCACGATCATCACATCCTCGGGCCTGAGGCCAGGAGACGCAACGAGCTTCGCGACCAGTGCCCGGTAGAACGCCTGCTTGGTCGCCGTGTCGCGCCAGTCGCTCGCGGTGATGTGGATGAACACGACATCGTCGCTTCGGTCCACGCCGAGATAACCGTCGTCGTAAATGAAATCGTCGCGCTCGAATTGCTGGATCAACTGGAAGCGGTCATCGGCAGGCACTTTGAACGTTTCAACGAGCGCCTCGTGAACACCGTCGGCGATGGCGCGAATGTGCTTGCGCGGCTTACCTTTCAGAAGCGAAATCTGAACGAGCGGCATGATGAAATCTCCTTCGCGGTGAATACGTAGAGCGATGCGGGCATCGCCCGATGAGGCCACTCTACGCCGCCCTTTCGGCCCCGAACATGGCAAAATTTGGAAGCGACGATGCAGAAAAATCGAATGATCGAGAAGGCGCGGTCAACGCGTGCGCAAGGCATCGACGATATTCATGCGCGAGGCGCGCAGCGCGGGAAGAAAGCCGCCGACGAAGCCCATCGCGAGCGAAAACAGAAGCGTCCGCACGATGACCGAAGGCGTCAGGATGAAGCGGAACGACAGGTCCGCGAAGGTCTGGAAGTTGGTCGTGGAGAACGAGGCGAACTGCATCAGCGCCGCGCAGCACAGTCCTGCGATGCCGCCCGTCAGACCCAGCAGCAAGGCCTCCAGCATGAACGCACCGAGCACGTCGAGACGCCTGAAGCCAAGCGCGCGCAACGTGCCAATCTCAGCGACGCGATTCGCCACCGACGCGTACATCGTGATCATGGCGCCGATCATCGCCGCGATCGAGAAGATGATGGACAGCGTGAAGCCCAGGATATTGATGAAGGTCGAGAGCGCTTTAGACTGGTCGCCGTAGAACACCCTTTCGCGCTTGGCTTCGTGGGCGAGGCGCGGATCGACATCGATATCCGCCTTGAAGCGCTCGAACGCGTCGCTGCGCGCGAGCCGCATGACCATCGACGAAAAGCTCGTGCGGCGGAAGGACTGCATCAGTTGATCGACGTCGCCCCAGATTTCCGAATCGAAGCCGCTGCCGCCTGCATCGAAATGGCCGACCACGGTCCAGTCGCGTTGCGCGAAACGCAGATGATCGCCGATGCGCGTGCCGCCGAAGCCCTTCGCGATGCTGCTGCCCACGATGATCTCCGACGAACCGTTGCGGAACATGCGGCCCGCCGTGAGTTTTACTTGCGGCCGCAGTTGCAGGCCCATCGGCGAGACGCCGCGAATCACGACATTGGCGGGCGTGCTGCTGCCGAGCTTGGTGAGCGAGATCAGCACCACCGTTTCCTTCGATGCAAGCGGCTGGCCATCACCGTTCATCGCAACCGACGGGTGCATCTCCATCACGTTCGCCTGCCCGCGGTCGATCGCACTCTGTATCTCGGTCTCCGCGCCCTTGCGGATCACGACGACGTTGTCCGCCTCGCCTGTCGAGACGAGGGTTTTCTTGAGGCCGGCATCGAGCATCAGCACCGTTGAAAACACGAATACGACGAGCGCGAGACCGCCTGCGGTAAGCGCCGTCGTAAGGCGGCGCGCCCACAGATTGCGCGCGACATAGGAGATGGGAATGGCCATCGCGCGCCCTCAGCCGATGGCCCGCAGGCCTTCGACGATGCGCACCCGGCTGGCTTGCACCGCCGGCACGATCGCCGCAGCCAGCGCGACCACGAACGCGCACGCGGCCTGCAACAACATGGTCTCGTGCGAGACGCGGAAGACCGGGAACACGCCGCCGGTCGCGTGCTTGAAGACTTCCGCGAGCGGTGGCGTCGCGAGAATGCCGATGCCGCCGCCGATCGCGCAGATCGCAATCGATTCGCCGAACACCAGCACCGAAAGAAAGCCCGCACCGAAGCCGAGCGCCTTCAGCGTCGCGTACTCGGTGATGCGCTCGCGCGCGCTCATTGCCATGGCATTGGCCATCACGGCCATGATGATGAGGATCACCACGTATGACACCACGCGGATGGCCGCGATGATCTGGTTCGACATCGCGACGAAGCCCAGCTGGAAAGCCTGTTCGGTTTCGGTGAGCGTCTCGGCGAGCGAGTTCTTGAAGACGCTGTCGATATTGCGCGAGACGGCCGCGGCCTGATCCGGATCCTTCACGCCGACCACATACACGCCGACCTGATCGACATTGCGTTTCGTCGTCTTGCGGATGGTCTCGTTGAGATAGTCCCAGTGCATCAGCAGTTGACGCGTGATGGTGGATTCGTCGCGTCCTTCCATGATGCCGCGCACGACAAAGTCCCACGTGCCCGGATAGATCGTGCCCTTGAGCGGAATCACGTCGCCGACCTTGAAGCCGAACTGATCGGCGAGCTGCTGCCGATCAGCACGCCCTTGCGATCGCGCTGGAACGCGGCGCGTGCCTCATCGCTGACGATGAACTCCGGATAGAGATCGAGATAGTTGTCCGACACGGCGAACTGCGCGAAGAAGTTCTTCGGATCGCGATAGACGCCGCCGAACCAGTTCGAGCGCGCGACCAGCGTGACGCCTTCCACGCCGCGTATGCGGTTCTCGTAGGCGAGCGGCAACGGGAACACGAGGGAGATGGCATTGCGCGTGACGAGCCGCGCATTCGAGGCCGCCGATGCGCCCGCATACCACGCGTCCACGACCGTATGCAGCAGGCCGTACGCGAGCACCGCGATGGTCAGCCCGAGCACGGTCAGCGCGGTGCGCAAGCGGTGGCGCAGCGCGTTGCGCAGGATCAGCTTGGCGAGATACATGACGATTCAGGGCCGGGCGCCATCGGTCAGCTCTCCCTTTTCCAGATGCACGAGCGCCTTCGCCGCGCCGGCGGCGTGCGCGTCGTGCGTGACCATGATGATGGTCTTGCCGAGCCGGCTGTTCAGGCGTTGCAGCATCGCGAGGACATCGCTGGCCGAGTTGCGGTCGAGGTCGCCGGTGGGTTCGTCGGCGACGATCAGCTTCGGGTCCGTGATCAGCGCCCGCGCAATCGCCACGCGTTGCTGCTGCCCGCCCGACAGCTCGGACGGATAGTGGCTCATGCGGTCGGCCATGTTGACCATGTCGAGCACCATCGCGACGCGCTCGCGCCGTTCGTGACGCGTGAGGCGCGTCAGCATCAGCGGCAGCTCGACGTTCTCGAAGGCGGACAGCACCGGCATCAGGTTGTAGAACTGGAAGATGAAGCCGACGTTCGCCGCGCGCCAGTCCGCGAGCGCGGCTTCGGGCAGGCGCGTGATGTCGAGTCCGCCGACGAGCAGCTCGCCGCTGTCGGGCCGGTCGATGCCCGCGATCAGGTTCAGCAGCGTGCTCTTGCCGGACCCGGACGGCCCCATCAGCGCGACGAAGTTGCCTTCCGCGATCGACAGCGTGATGTCGGTCAGCACCGGCACGGTCTGCACGCCGCGCCGATACGACTTCGCGACATGGCTGATCTGGACGAGCGGCGGCGTGCTCACGCTATTTCTTCGCCACGGTGACCCGGGCGCCGTCCTTGAGCGTCTCGCCCGGCGACAGCACGACCACGTCGCCAAGCTTGACGCCCTGTACGGCGAGCAGGTCGCCGATGCGTGCGCCGGGTGTTACCGGCACTTCGTGCGCGGTGTCCTGGCTGATGACGTACACCACTTGCTTGCCGCCGCGCGTCACGACCGCCGAAGGCTGCACCGCGATAACCGCCTGCTTCTCATCGGGCGGCACCGGCTTCGACAGGAACGCGACCTTCGCGGACATGTCCGGCAGCACGCGCGGGTCGCGATCGACGAAGCGCACCTTGACGAGCACGGTGGCCTTGGAGCGGTCGACGGTGGGCACCATGCGCGACACGCGGCCCGCGAAGCGCACGTCCGGCAGTGCATCGAGCTGGATCTCGCACGGCTGGTCGACGGCAATGCGGGCGATGTTCGACTCGGCGACATCGGCCTCGACTTCGAGCGTCTTCATGTCGGCGATGGTGACGACCGCGCCCTTGCTGTCGGACGCCGATGAGAACGGCGTGATGTTGTCGCCCACGTTGGCGTGCTTTTCGAGCACGACGCCGTCGAACGGCGCGCGGATCACGGTCTGATCGACGGCCACTTGCGCCGCCTGCGCATTCGCGCGCGCGGAAACGATGGCGGCTTCGTCGCTGTTGATGGACGCCTGCGCCTTGTCGAAACGGGCGAGCGCGGCATCGTACTGCGTCGCGGGAATGGCGCCTTGCGGCACGAGAATGCGATAGCGCTTGAGATCGACTTCGGCGTTCTTGAGTTCGGCGCGCTGGAGTTGCAAGTTGGCCTGTGCGACCTTCACTTGCGCCTGAGCCTGTGCGAGCGACGCCGCGACGTCGTCACTTTCGAGACGGGCGATCACCTCGCCTTGCTTGACCACGGAGCCTTCGAGGACACCGAGCCATTCGACGCGGCCCTGCCCCTTCGACGCCACCGCGGCCTTGCGCTGCGGCACGACATAGCCGGTTGCATTCAGCATCGTATAGCTTTGCGATGGATAGGCGGACGTGACAGTCGCCGTCTCCACCGCCTGCGGCCCGGTGAGCCTGAATGCGACGGCGATCAACGCGAGCACAATGAGCGCGGCGATTGCCCAGCGGAGCCAGTGGCGCCGGCGCCGCGGCACAGCGGCGGCGGAGGGTCCCCGGTCGATCTTTAATTTTTCGAGGTCGTGTTCAGCCAATTTTCGAACGTGCGCCGCTGCTTGGGATCGCGGACCAGTGTGCGGTGAATGGATCCTCAGTATAGCGCCGTGGTCCAGTGCCTCCGGGACGGCCCGGGGAATGGCATTTTGAATGCATCATTCCGCGTGCAAAATGCCGGCACGTCGGTCGCGTAACCAGTGCCTGCGTACGTGGCGAGCCAGGCTGCCGAAGCAGAGGCTTCCATTTAAGATACGGCCTATATCGTGGATTCGGCGTCCTGCGCCAGGAGAAGTACGTGCTTTTGTCGAAACAACGAAGCGTTGCCCTCTGCGCCGCCTGGGCCTTGTTGTGCTGCGGTGCCTCCGCGCGTGCCGCGGAAACGCACGGCACCCATGCGGAACGGACGATCGGCGCCGCGAGCGGCGTCACGGGCGAAAACATTCTTGCGGTGGAATCGTTGCCGCCCGGTTTCGCCGGCGACGATCCCGAGCACGTACGTGACGCGCTCGCCGGCCGCTCCGCGCCCGGACAGGCGCCGTCGATCACGAGCCGGGTGCGGACGTTCCTGGCCCAACCGTTCCGCAAATGGGAGCGCGGCGCGTCGGGCGCGCACGGCGCCAGTCAGCCGCAGGGCGCGAGTGCCACGCAGGCAGACCGCACGTTCGTGTTCGTCATTCCGGTGTCATACGGCGTGCGCTATCAATCGAAGAAGAAAGTGCTGACGGTCAATGTCTCGCTCGCGGCGCCCGGGAATCCGAATGCCATTTTGTTGAAGCAGACGGTGAAGGGGCAAAGCGGCCGCAAGCTCGTCGTCGCGGCCGAAGCCAAAGCGAAGGGCTTCGTGCAGACCTTCGACGTCATTCAGTTGCAACCGGACGGCGGCGCCCGCACCACGGTGACGGGCCGGGCGCTGCTGCCGAGCTTCGCGCATGAACACAGCGAGGGCGATTTCGCGATCGTCCTGGTATGCGCGCTGGAGCCGCCTTACCTGACGGACGACGTCGAGCACAGCGCCCCCTCCGAGGAAGAACCCACCGATGTCACGCGCAGAACCTCGACCCTGAACGGCAGCGTCGCGGCGGCATGGCTCGTCGACCGCAAGGACGGGTCGATCGTGACGCGGCGGCTGCGGCTCGTCAAATAGCCGGGACGCCGTACGCGACGCTTCATGCCCGAGGTGCGCATGCGGCCCGCGCGTAGCATGCATGCCGCATGCATTCGTGCGCTTTGCATCATGCGTTTTGCATGCCTCATACAAGGAGTCGATACGATGTCAGCTTCGAACGCCGTACTCGCGATTCTGTTCTCGCTGCTGCTGGGCGCGATGATTCCCGGTCCTAGCTTCGTGGTCGTGGCGCGCAACTCGATCGGCGTTTCGCGCGCCGACGGACTGGCGACGGCGCTCGGCATGGGTGTCGGCGGCATCTTCTTCGGCGGCATCGCGCTCGCCGGGCTGTACACGCTGCTGGTCGCCGTCGAATGGCTGTATGTGGCGCTGAAGGCGGCCGGCGGCCTGTATCTCGTCTACATCGCCTGGAACATCTGGCGCGGCGCCGCCCGCCCAATGCAAGTGCCGATTCCGTCCGAAGCCACGCCGCGCAAACAGAGCGCCAGAAGATCGTTCTGGCTCGGGCTCTCGACGCAACTGAGCAACCCGAAGACCGCCATCTGGTACGGCAGCATTTTCGCGGCGCTGCTGCCGCAGCACCCGCCGCTGTGGTGCTACTTCGTCCTCCCGCCGATGGTCTTCGCCATCGAGACCGGCTGGTACACCATCGTCGCCCTGGGCTTCTCCAGCAAGCGGCCGCGCGAGCTCTATCTGCGGGCGAAGAAGTGGATCGACCGCGTGGCGGCAGGCGTCATCGCGGCGCTCGGGCTGCGCCTCATATTGACCGCGGGCAAAGCCGGTCTGTGATATCGCATGCAGAACACAAAACGCCATCCGGCATCTTGAATGCAAAAGACCAAAGGCAGGCGCCAGTCTTCCTTTCGTTTTGCTGACTCTCTTCGCTCCTTTGAGTATGGCGCGGACCTTGCTCGTATCCGCGCTTCATCCGGCGCTTCGACCGGCATGTGTACAAGGAGGAGACAATGCAGAACCCCATCTGCGAGAGTGCGGCTTCCCAGGGTGAGCGGGAGAGCGGCTGGCTGATCCCGTCGATCCGCAAGGCGCACGAACGGTCGGAGATTTTCGGCCTCAACGCTTCGACGCGTCCCGACTACGACGTCCTCACGGAAGGCGAGTTGCTGCTCAAGCTGGAACAGAACCGCGTGCTGTGCGCGCATGCGACGCCGGTCATGGAAACCCTGCGAGAGCAGATCGTCAACACGCAGAGCATGATCGTGCTGACCGACGCCCAAGGGCTCATCCTCCACTCCACCGGCGACGACGACTTCCTGGCCCGCGCCGAGAAGGTCGCGCTTCGGGCGGGCGCGAACTGGGCCGAAGAGCGGCAGGGCACGAACGCCATCGGCACGGCCATCGCCGATCGAACGCCAACGGTCGTTCACGGCGATCAGCACTATCTCGTCGCCAACCGTTTCCTGACGTGTTCCAGTGTGCCGATTCTCGATCCCTATGGCGACCTGATCGGCGTACTCGACGTTACCGGCGACCATCGCAGCTATCATCGCCACACGATGGCGCTTGCCCGCATGTCGGTGCAGATGATCGAGAACCATCTGTTTTCCAGCACATTCCAGGGCATGCTGCAGATCTCCTTCCACGGCCGCCACGAGTTCCTCGGCACGCTGATGGAAGGCATCATGGCTTTCACCGGCGACGGCCGCTTCCTCTCCGCGAACCGCAGCGCGCAATTCCAGTTCGGCTTGTCGCTCGCGGCCTTGCGGGCACACACGCTCTCATCGCTATTCGGCTTGACCAGCGCACAGCTGATCGACCGTTCGCACGCGAGCCGTGCGCCGCATCTCACGCTCGACCTCAACAACGGCACGGTCGTGTGTGCGCGCGTGCGGCTGAATCGCGCGCCGCTCGCCGAGGCGCCACCGGCCTTCGCATCGGCGAAACCGGCCCCGCGCCTGCCTTCGCGGCGTGAATCTCCGGCAAGCCTCAACGCGCTCGATACCGGCGACGCGAAGATGTCCGCGGTGATTGCCAAGGTGCGCAAGGTCATCGGCAAAGGCATACCGATTCTCATCACCGGCGAAACCGGCACGGGCAAGGAATTGCTGGCACAGGCCATTCACGGCGATTCGCCTCGCCATCACGGGCCGTTCATCGCAGTCAACTGCGCATCGATTCCCGAGAACCTGATCGAATCCGAACTCTTCGGCTATGAGGAAGGCGCCTTCACCGGCGCCCGGCGCAAAGGCGCGGCCGGCAAGCTGATGCAGGCGAACGGCGGCACGCTGTTCCTCGACGAGATCGGCGACATGCCCTACCCGCTGCAAGTGCGGCTGCTGCGCGTGCTGCAGGAACGCGTCGTGGACCCGTTGGGATCGAGCAAGCCGATCCCTGTCGATGTCGCGATCATCTGCGCGACCCATCGCAACTTGCGCGACATGATCGCGCAGAACCGCTTCCGCGAGGACCTTTACTATCGACTGAACGGCCTCGTCGTGAAGCTGCCGCCCTTGCGCGAACGCACTGACCTCGCCGCCGTGATTGCCACGCTGCTCGATGCGCTGAGCGCGGAAGATCCGCATGGCCCGCATTTGTCCATCGATCGCGAAGTCATGACGCTCTTCGAGCGTTACGCCTGGCCGGGCAACTGCCGGCAGCTCGGCAATCTGTTGCGCACCGCGGCCGCCATGGTCGACGAAGACGGCTGCATCCGGCTCGAACACCTGCCGGAGGACTTCTTCGACGAGCCGCACGGCGGTCCGGCCGACATGTCCGAAGCATGCACTTCGCTTCCGCTCGGTGCGGGCGGATTGCAGGAGGTCACGGCATCCGTGATCGCGGCGACGCTCAGGCGGCACCGCGGCAATGTGTCCGCGACGGCCCGCACGCTCGGCGTGTCGCGCAACACGATCTACCGAAAGATGCCGCAGTGTTCAACGATGGAGCAGTGAACTGTTGCGCCCGGTGTTTCACTTCGACACATCCGCGAAGCACCGGCTCTCTTCACTGAAATTAAATTGAAAGAAAGAGCGCTTTATTACGCGCTCGCTTCAACGAAGGCATGGAGCTTGCATTTTCGACGCCCGATTGCGAACTGGCTCGCGATCGCCAATCGAAACATTCAAGGAGATGATCATGGAATGGACCACGCCTGCCTTCACTGACCTGCGCTTCGGCTTCGAAATCACGATGTACATCGCAACGCGCTGATGCATCGCTGATGACGGCCCGGATCTGATTCCAGTCAGACCCGGGCCATCCCTTCTTCTTCCCGCACGCTCCCATGAACGAGACGAACGTAAGCAAGCGTCCACGCCTGCGCGCGCCGCTCGAGTTGCGTTGGCGCGCTGACCGGCGCACCTGCGAACTGTTGCATCTTCCTGGCGGCATGGAACTGAATCGCAGCGCAGGCGAAATCCTCGCGCGTTGCAACGGCACGCGCGAACTCGACGACATCATCACTGAACTCGAAGCGCACTTCGGCGCGTACGGCCTCGCGCCCGACATCTATCGCTTCATCGATGAGGCGCGCAGGCTCGGCTGGCTCGATTGATCTGTCTTCGAAGCCGCAGTGTCACATCGGTCAACAAGCCACCGCTCCACTGCTTCAGCTTGCAACACACACGAACTTGCAGCGCGTTCATCGCCAAGGCGTGAAGCGTCACGCGACATGCCCATGCAGCAAGGCGGACGAACACATCGGTCACGAATGGCATATGACTTGCCTTGATGATCCGGCAACCGATTGGCATGCCTATACAGATTCCAACGACACGTCGCACCCGAATCCCCAGGAGACAACGATGAAGACACGCCCAGTCCTCGCCATGCGCATGGCGGCGCTCGCAACCTTGGCCGCGAGCGCCGCGATGGCCGTAGCTGCCACGTCCCCCGCACAGTATCCGGACGTCACGTACGACCGCCTGACGAATGCGCAGGACGATCCCGGCTGGCTCACTTATTACCGCACCTATAACGGTCACGGCCATTCGCCGCTCAAGCAGATCGACACCGGCAATGTAAAGGGACTGAAGCAGGCATGGAGCTACAAGTTTCCCGCGGATCTTCAGCAAGGCTTCGAAGCGACACCCATCGTGAATGGCCACTATCTCTTCGTGACCACGCCGAAGGATAACGTCTATGCCTTCGATGCCGCGACCGGCAAGCAGCTGTGGAAGTACGAACCGGGACTCGGCGCTGAATCGTTCAAGACCGCCTGTTGCGATGTGGTGAACCGAGGCGTTGCGCTCTACGGCAAGAATGTCTATGTCGCGATGCTGAACGGCGAGGTCGCCGCGCTCGACGCGCAGAGCGGCGCACTCGTGTGGAAGAAAGCGATGTTCGATCCGGGCACCGGCTATGCATTCTCGCTTGCGCCGCTGGCGCTCGACGGTGCGCTCATCGTCGGCAGCTCGGGCGGTGAGTACGGGGCGCGAGGCTTCATCGCCGCCCTTGATCCCGGCGATGGCAAGGTCCTGTGGAAGCGCTTCACCGTTCCCGGCGCGAAGGAACCGGGCGGCAATACATGGCCGGACGGCACGCAGGAACACGGCGGCGCGCCCGCATGGCTCACGGGCACCTACGATCCCGCAAGCAAGACGCTCTACTGGGGTGTGGGCAATCCCGGTCCGTGGCTCGCGGATCTTCGTCCTGGCGATAACCTTTACTCCGACTCGCTGCTCGCACTCGATCCGAAGTCCGGCGACCTCAAATGGCATTATCAATACACGACGCACGACACTTGGGACTATGACGGCGTGAACACGCCCGTGCTCGCCAGCATCAAGTACGAAGGCCGAGATTACGACGCGATCATTCACGCGGATCGCAACGGCTTTTTCCATGCCATCGACCGCTCCAGCGGCAAGCTGATCTATGCGCGTCCCTTCGTCACCGCCACTTCCGTGACGGGCTATTCGAGCGAAGGGAAGCCGGTGCAGGATGCATCGAAGTATCCAAAGGCCGGTACGACCATCGAAACCTGTCCGAGCTTCCTGGGCGGCAAGAACTGGTGGTCGGTGTCCTACGATCCGCAGACGCATCTTGCAATCGTCCCCGCACTGCATGCGTGCATGTCCTTGTCGGGCAAGTCCGTGAACTACATGGAAGGTCTTCCCTATCTCGGCGAAAGCTTCGAGATCAAGCCGGAACCCAATAGCCGGGGCTATGGCGAACTGCAGGCCATCGACGTGGATACCGGCAAGAAGGTCTGGAGTCACTGGACCAAGCTGCCATGGAACGGCGGCGTCGCGACGACCGCGGGCGGCCTCGCCTTCAGCGGCTCGCTCGATGGCCACCTCTATGCCTTCGACGAGAAGACCGGCAAGGTCTTGTGGCAAAGCCCGAAGCTTGCGAGCGGCATCATCGCGCAGCCTTCGGTGTACGAGATCGACGGCAAGGAATACGTCGCGGTGCTGGCCGGCTATGGCGGCGCCAATCCGATCTGGGGCGGCCCGATGGCCAAGGCCGCGGACAAGGTGCCGCGCGGCGGCACGCTCTACGTGTTCGCGCTCAATCGCACCTGATCGACTGCACGCGAGCGCATCCTATCCCGCGCTCGCGGCTCCCACCGAACCACCGGACGCATACACATGAATCCCTCACTCAACCGCCTTCGCGCCGTGAGCATGCTGACGGCATGCGTCGCACTCGCGCCGTCGCCCTCGGATGCGGCCGTCAAGGTCTGCACCTTTCCCGGCAGCCCTTCGGCGGCACTCGACCGCTCCATCGCACAGGCCGTGTTCGCGCGCGCGGGCATCGCGGCGACCGTCATCGAGAAAGGCATCGGAGACGGCGACGACGACGGCGTATCGCTCAAGGAACTCGACAGGACACTCGCGCGCGGCTGCGATGTGATCGCGGGCTTTCCACGCTCAGCCGTTGCCGATGACTCCGGCGGCAAGATGCACTTCTCGCGTGGCTATCTGCGTGCCGGCTATGTCAGCATCGAGACGCCCGGAGCCGACCTCGACGCCACGGCCATGCGCACGACCGCCGCGACCTATGCAAGCCCCGCGCAACTGATCGCGGTCCAGCAGGCCGACGTGACGCTCGATCTGGAGAACACCTCGGCATCGACTGTCGAAGCCGTCGCGTCGGGCCGCGCACGACGGGCGATCGTCTGGTATCCCGCAGTCGTGGCCTATCGACTCGCGCATCCGGACCGCAGCTTCAAGGTGGCGCTCACGCAGTCGCCGTATGCAAACTGGAAATTGACTTTTGCATTCAGTCCGAGAAGCGAAGCACTACGCACGCGGATCGATACGGCGCTCACCGCGATGAGCAACGACGGCGCATTGCAGGCGCTCACGCGGCACTGGACGATGCCTGCCGAAGTCGCGACGGCCCTGCGCCCGGGAATCATGCTCGCCGACACCAACGCGTCGCGGGCCGGTCGCTTCATCAAGGTGGCGAACGAAGGTGGCATCGACCTGCCTTCGTTCGAGCCGGCGCAGACCGCGCACGGCAAGACGCTCTATGCGAGTTCCTGCGCCAAGTGCCATGGAGCGCAATTGCAGGGCATCACGGCGCCGGCATTGCAGGGGCCGGCATTCGCCCCGGCAGCGAACTCGCATTTGACGGTGGGCGGCATCTTCACTTACATGGCGACCAACATGCCCGCCGATCGTCCCGGCAAGCTGAAGGATCAGGATTATGCGGACATCATGGCCTTCCTGCTGCAATCGAACGGCTACAAGGCCAGCGGAGCAAAGATGACGGCCGACAGCGCGCGTTCCTCGAAGCTGCCGCTGAATGCGGGGCCGGTGCGTTGAGCGGCCGGCGCAACAGCGACGTCGGCCGTTTCGTAATAGGGCATGCCGTGACATAAAACAGAAGCATGCGCACATCATGCGTGGCACCTTGGCATAATGCAGCACCGACCTGTTCGTCGACACCCTGCCACGCATGATTGCGATCACCCGCACCCGACGCCGCCTGCATGCGTTCTTCGGCGCACCCGAAGCGCGCCGTCTGCTGCGCACGCTGATGAGCTGCGCCATCAGCTATAGCGCCGCGCGTCTCGCCGCGCTTCCCGAAGGTTACTGGGCGCTCATCACGACCCTCGTCGTCGTCACGCAACCCAGCCTCACGCAAGCCGTGGACACCGCGCGGGATCAGATCATCGGCGCGTGTATCGGTGCGCTGGTCGGCGTGCTCGGCATCGTCGCGATGCAGTATGGCGCACCGCCGCTCGCGGTCTTCAGCGTGGCCCTGATTCCGCTGGCTGCCGTCAGCGCGAAACGTCCCGCCTTCCGGCTGGCCTGCGTGACGCTGGTGATCGTCGTGCTGATTCCGGCAGGGCCGGGTTCACCGTTCGAGCGGCCGCTGCATCGCGTGCTGGAAATCCTGATTGGCGCCATATCAGCGTTTGTAGTGACCGCGCTCTGGCCGAATCGCGCGTTGCGGGCCGCGCATCATAGCGTCGCTGACACGCTGAGAAGTCTCGGCCAGCTCATCGGTCTCTATCTGACCGGCAATCAGGACGCGGCCCGCGAGACGCAACTCGAAGCGCAAAGCGTGGCTGCGCAGAAGGCGCTCGACGACGCCCTGAAGGAAGCCGAACGCGAGCACATCATCGTGCTCGTACACAACAGCCGCTCGGATGGCATCGACAAGGCGGCGCCCTTTCTGCAACGTCTCCACAGCGACGCAACGTTTCTCGCGAAAGCGGTGTCGGGTCTGGACCGGCAATCCTGCGCGGCGCGTCTCGGCGATATGGGCCGAACGTTGCAGACGCTGTTCGAGTTGCTGGCGAGCGTGCTCGCATCGCCGCAGCAGGATGGCGGCAAGCTGGAGCAGGCACGGGCGTCAGTCAGCGCGCTGAAGACGGCGCTCGCCGCGCAGACGCCGACGCATGGCGCGCAGGAAGCGGCGCAATTCGTCATCGGCCTGATCGTCGCCGATCTCGATGCGCTGATCAGCACGCTCTATCCGGCGAAGTGACGCGCGCCTAGCGTGAGAGGCCGCGGGCGTCGATGGGCCAGATGTCGACGACGCGCCCGCCGCGATAGCAGACGTACTCGTCGTAGAGATTGACGCTCGGGTCGCAATGACCTGGCGGCAACAGCAGACGTGCGCCGACGAGCGGTTCGAAGTCTTCGTTGAGATGGTTTTTTGCATGCAGCATGCCGTGTTCATCGTTCGCGGCGATGTAGTTCAACACGGGCGCACTACGGCCGTCGAGCCAGTGCGCACTGCGCGGCAGGCCCGAATCCACCGCGAGCCCTTTCAATCCGACATCGCAAACGGCCATGCCTGGACGTGTCGCGCTCATCACGGTGGAAAGCACGTACAGACTATGTCGCCAGTGCAGCGCCCCTTCCCAGCCGATGCTGCCGTAATCGCCGTCCATGAAAAGGTATGAGCCAGGCTGCAATTCGGTGAACACGCCGCTCGCGGCATCGAATTCGACCGTGCCAGTGCCCCCGCCCGTCACGACGTCGCAGCGAACGCCGCGCGCGTCCAGCGCACGAACGTAGCGTGCGGCGATATCGGCCGCGCGATTGGCGGCAGTCTTGCGGGCATTCCAGTCGGCGACATGCTGTATGCCGCCGTGATACGCCTGGATGCCGGCAAAGCGCAAGGCACGCTGCGCCGCGATGGCGTCGACGAGTTCGAGCAAGGCGTCCTCGCCGGTGACGCCGCAGCGCTGCTGTCCAGCATCGACTTCGGGCAGCACGTCGATCGTGACGCCGGCCTCGGATGCCGCACGCCCGAGGGCGCGCACCTGCGGCAACGCATCCACGCACACGGAGAGTTGGACGTGCGACGCAAGTTCGACGGCCATCGCCAGCTTGTCGGCACCGACGAACTCGTTGCTGACGTGGATGCTGCGAATACCCGCTGCCGCGAACGGATACGCTTCCGAGAGCTTCTGACAGCACACCCCCACGGCGCCGGCCTCGATCTGCCGTTTCGCGATCTCGCTCGCCTTGTGCGCCTTCGCATGCGGGCGTAGCGCGACGCCATGATGAGCGGCGAATGTTGCCATCGCGGCGAGGTTGGCCTCGAAGGCTTCGAGGTCGAGCAAGAGCGACGGCGTGGCAACCGCGGTGAGCGGATCGCCGGTGCGGGCGGCGGGTGGGGGCAAAAGCGTCATGGCGATGGCGGGCGTCTTTGTCAGGTCAGGTTCCGATCATATCGTTGCATGCGGCATGATGAATGCATTATGCGAAATTCCGGCTCTGCCGTTGCGGGTGTTGATGGGTTTCGACGCCCTGGTCTGACCGTGGCAAGAAGGCTTCATTCGCCGCGGTCCTATGCATGCAAAATGCATTGAACCGCGGCATTCACCGAGCTAGACGAACTTGCGCGCGTGCGCCGCGTCCTGCGCTTCCGCTTCCTCCTCCAGCACCCGGTCGGGCCGCATCATGAACGACAGGATGATGCCCGCCGCCATCAGGATCATCGAGACCGTGAACGGCAGGTTCCAGTTGCCGGTACGATCGATCAGCCAGCCACCCACCACCGGACTGATGATCGCCGCCAGCGCCGAACCCGAATTCATGATGCCGGCCGCGGTCCCGGAATGCCTGGGGGCGATATCCATCGGCACGGACCACATCGGACCAATCGTCATCTCGTTGAAGAAGAAGCCGGCGGACAGACAGACGGCGGCAAGCGTGATCGATATGTTGGAAACGAACATGATCGGAGCAAGCGACAGCAGCGTGAGGAACATGCACACGCCGACCATCACGTTGCGGGCGAGGCGCACGTTGCCGCTCTTGCGCAGGATGCGGTCGGTGAACGAACCGCCGAGCCAGTCGCCGAGGACGCCCGCGAAGAACACACCCGACGCGAAGAGCGCTGACTTGCCGAGCTGCATGTGATAGCTGTGCAGGAAGTATTGCGGAATCCAGCCAAGGAAGAGCCAGAGCACCCAGCCGTAGCAGAAGTACACGGCCGTCACCGGGGCCATGCGGCCCAGCAGCGTACGCCATGGCACAGGCGCGCGCTCCTTCACGCCGGAATAGGTGGCGAGGGTGGCGCATTCGGTTTCCGTGATGCGCGGATGGTCGCGCGGGTTGTCGCGAAAATAGAACACCCAGGCGATGGCCCACGCGAAACTGATGACACCGGTGATCAGAAAAGCGCCACGCCAGCTCGTCGCGACCATCAGCCATACGATGAGCGGCGGCGCAACCGCATTGCCGATGCGCGATGCGGCATGCGTGATGCCTTGCGCGAAGCCGCGCTGATCGGCCGGCATCCAGTTGGACATGGCGCGCGTCGCCGTCGGGAAGGTCGCGCCTTCGCCAAGGCCCAGCAGCACCCGCGCCACGATGAGCGACACGAAGCCGCCTGCAAGGCCGGTCAGGATGGTCGCGCCGGCCCAGATAATCGCGCACAGCGTCAGGGTACGCCGCGGTCCGAAGCGATCGCCTACCCAGCCGCCAATGATCTGGAACACCAGATACGGGTACGCGAAGGCCGAGAACACAAAGCCCACTTGCGTATGCGAAAGACCCAGTTCAGCTCCGAACTGGCTCGCCGCCGTGCTGACATTCACGCGGTCGATATAGGTGATGAAATACATCGCGCATAGCAGCAGCAGAACGCGCGTCGTGGCTCGACGGAACATCATCGTCTCCTTGTGTAGCCGCGTGCGTGAACACGATGCCCTGCGCAGGCCGGGCTCCGGTCATCACGTCATGCGGGACTTTCTTTGGGTACGTCGGATGAGCTTTCTGGCAGTCGTCTGAAAAGCGGCTCTTGCATGCACCTACTGCATGCGGCGACGCAGCTTGCGAATGCGGGGCTTGCGCGGTGATGTCATGTCTCGTCTCCTTCGCGGCTCGTTACGGCCCGCTTGTGTGCGTCGATGGATGATGTCGTCAGTCTTTTGAATCGAGTGCTCGTATATCCAGTGCCATGGCAAGGACGCGCGCCACGTGCAGGGCGTCTCGTTGTGCGCCCTCCGCGATCTGATGCCGGCAACTGGTCCCGTCCGCCACGATGAGTGCGTCGCCTGCCTCGCGCACCGCCGGCAACAGCGACAGCTCGGCCATGGCTTGCGACGCCGCATGATGTTCCGCCTCGTAGCCAAAGCTTCCGGCCATGCCGCAGCACGACGATTCGATCGTCTTCACGCTGAGGCCCGGAATCCAGCCCAGCACTTGCTCGACCGGACGCACGGCGTCGAAGGCCTTCTGATGGCAATGTCCGTGCAGCAGCGCCTTCTTTGCATTTAGCGTATTGAATTCAAGATGCAATCGCCCCTGGGCCTTTTCGCGCACCAGGAACTCCTCGAACAGGAACGAGGCCTCCGAGAGCTTGCGCGCCGCTTCGCCATAGCCATAGCCGAGGAATTCGTCGCGTAACGAAAGTAGGCACGACGGCTCGAGTCCGACGATGGCCACGCCGCGCTCGACGAACGGCAGCAGGATGTCGAGCGTACGGCGCGCCTCGGCCTTCGCCTCGTCGACGAGTCCCGCCGACAGGAACGTGCGCCCGCAACACAGCGGCCGCTCACCGGCCTTCACGTTCAGATGCACGGCGTAGCCCGCCGCTTCGAGCACCTGCTGCGCAGCGCGGGCGTTTTCAGGCTCGATATAGTTGTTGAACGTATCGACGAACAGCAGGACTTCTTTGGTTGCGGATGCAACTTGTTGTCTCGCGGAGCCACCGAGAAACGGCTTCTTGAAGCGTGGCAGGCCACGCTGCGGCGCAAGACCGAGCTTCGCCTTGAGCCAGCGCGCCGCGCCCGGCATGTTGGCTTCGAGCCCGTTTGCGAGCGCCGGCATGCGGCTCGCAAGCGGCGCATAACGCGGCAGGAACGCGATCAGTCTTTCACGCAATCGCAAGCCATGACGCTTCGTCCAGGCCGCGCGCGCCTCGATCTTGATGCGCGCCATGTCGACGCCCGTCGGGCAGTCACGCTTGCAGCCCTTGCACGAGACGCACAGGTCGAGTACATCCTTGACATCCTGGCTGGCCAGGCCGTCCTCGCCGAGTTGTCCCGATAGCGCCAGACGCAGCGTATTGGCGCGACCGCGCGTGACATGCTGCTCGTCCTTCGTGATGCGATAGCTCGGACACATCGTGCCTGCATCGAACTTGCGGCAATGGCCGTTGTTGTTGCACATTTCGAGCGCTTTCGCGAGACCGCCGGAACGATCGCCGCCGGAGCCCGGTGCCCCTTCGTCGCCCGTCAACGGATCGCGCGTGACATTCCACGCCGACCAGTCGAGCAACGGTTCGACCGCGTGCTCGCGATACGAAGGCGGAAAGCGGAAGTTCGCGACATCATCCATCTTCGGCGGCGCTACGATCCGGTCCGGACTCAGCCGGTTCTCTGGATCAAACAACTGCTTGATGTCGCGAAACGCCTCGTTGATGCGCGGACCGTATTGCCAGGCCACCCATTCGCCGCGACACAGCCCGTCGCCGTGCTCGCCCGAATACGCACCTTTGTATTCGCGCACCATCGCCGCGGCTTCCTCTGCGATCGCGCGCATCTTGCCTGCCCCGTCGCGGCGCATGTCGAGGATCGGCCGTACATGCAGCGTGCCGACGCTCGCATGCGCATACCACGTACCCTCCGTGCCGTGCTTGCGGAACACTTCCGTCAGACGCGCCGTATAGTCCGCGAGATGGTCGAGCGGAACTGCGCAGTCTTCGATGAAGGACACCGGCTTGCCGTCGCCCTTCATGCTCATCATGATGTTGAGCCCGGCCTTGCGCACTTCCCACAGCGCCTTTTGCGGGCCTGCATCGGGCATTTCGACGACGGAACCCGGCAGGCCGAGATCGTTCATCAGTTCGACGAGCCGGGCCAGCTTCGTCACTTGTTCATCACGGTCGGCGCCCGCGAATTCAACGAGCAATATCGCCTCGGGATTGCCTGTCAGTGCCTTGCCGATCACCGGCCGGAACGCGGGATTGGACATCGCAAGGTCGATCATCGTGCGGTCCACCAGTTCCACTGCAACCGGGCCGAGCTTGACGATGTGCTGCGTCATGTCCATCGCCGCCCAGAAGGTCGGGAAGTTCACCACGCCCAGCGTCTTGTGCTCAGGCAACGGCGCAAGCTTCAACGTCAGCTGCCGGCTGAACGCGAGCGTGCCTTCCGAACCGACGAGCAGATTGGCGAGATTGGGCTGACCGTCATCGTTGAAGGGCAGCGGGCTCTGACAATCGAACAGATCGAGGTTGTAGCCGGCCACGCGCCGCAGGACCTTCGGGATGCGTTCACGCAGTTCCGCACGCTCGCGCAGCGCAATGCCGCGCACGGCCTCGACGAGATCCCGGCTACGCGCATCCTGCGGCATGTCCGCCAGCTTGCCGAAGCGCGTTTCATGGCCGTCGGCGAGGATCGCGTCGATGGCGTCGACGTTGTGCACCATGATCCCGTATTCCATCGACCGGGACCCGCACGAGTTGTTGCCCGCCATCCCGCCGATCGTGCATTGCGCACTCGTCGAGACATCCACCGGAAACCACAATCCGTGCGGCTTCAACCACGCATTCAGATGATCCAGCACGACGCCCGGCTCGACCGTGACGGTGCGCGCGTCCTTGTCGAAGTGAATGATGTTGTTGAGCCACTTAGTCGTATCGATGACGAGCGCCTCGCCCACCGTCTGCCCGCACTGGCTGGTGCCTGCGCCACGCGCAAGAACGCTCGCGCCCTGCTCCGCGGCAATCTGCAGCGCCAGGCGCAAGTCCGCCTGATCTCTCGGCACGGCGACGCCGAGCGGCATGATCTGGTAGATCGAGGCATCGGTCGCATAGCGCCCGCGCGACGCCGAATCGAACAGCACGTCGCCCTTCAATTCGCGCTGAAGGCGCGCCTGCAACGGTGTCGGCGACGACCCCGGACGAGCGCGCGCCGAGGCGGGCATCAGATGAATGGGCTTGACGAGCCGGTCGGTGGGAGAGTTGAGCATTGTCGCTGTTTGAATGCTGAATGCGTTATGCGAAATGCAATTCGACGGGCGGCAGACCTTCAATCCTGCCCAGCGCCGTGCCGGGCGCCTTCGGGAAGGCCATGCCGGTGTACGAGCCCGCCGTCAGCACCGTGCCGCGTTCCAGTGCATGTCCGCGCGACACGCAGTGATTCACCGTCCACGCCAGCAATCTGCGTGGATCGCCAGCGGGGTTGGCGGGCGTGCCGTCGAACAGCGGCGCGCCGTTGTATTCAAAAGTCATGGCGGGCGCGACGAATGGGTACGAGGCGTCGTACGGCACGCCGTCGCCCACGATCAGCGCGCCGTGGTTCTGCAGATCGGCGAGTTGCCAAAGCTTGTCCACGTTGGGGTACAGAGCGAAGCGGCTCGCGACGACCTCGATCGCGGCATGCACCGACTCGATCGACGCGAGGATGTCCTCCTCTCCATACGGCCCGCTGCCGGGTTCGAAGCGCCGATTGAACTTGAACGCGACTTCGAGTTCGAGACCCGCCTGGCCGAACGCGGACATTGCGAGGCGCGCGCCGGAATGTTGCACGCCGCCGGCAGGAAGCGGCGCGCCCTGAATCGGTCCATCCACCGATTTCGCGCCCACCTTCCATCCGCCGATGGCCGCATCCAGTGCGCGCAACGTGGCATCCTGCGCGGCGCAGGCGTCATCGGAATGACCCGGACGCAGGGCCGGCGGAAGCGAATCCAGCCGCGCGTGATGCGCGCGCGCCTCCACGAAAAGCTGCGCGAGCGCGTCGGCGTCGAATGCGGCGCTCATGCAGCCGCCTTGAACGCCGGCTTCGCGACGTGGCTTGTCAGATAGTCCATCGCCGCCGTCACGCCGCTGCTCTTCAGCCCGACGCCCGCCAGCCTGAGGCCCATTTCGCACCCGGTGAGCGCGGCCATCAGCGTGAGATCGTTGCAGTCGCCCAGATGCCCGATGCGGAACATGCGGCCCTTCACCTTGCCGAGGCCCGTCCCCAGCGAAAGATCGAAGTGCTCGTAGATGAGCTTGCGCACGGCATCGGCATCGACGCCCTCTGGCGTCATCACGCCGGTCAGCACCGGCGAATAAACAGCGGGATCCGCGCACTGAATCTCGAGCCCCCATGCCGTGACCGCCGCGCGACAGGCGGCCGCCAGCCGCTGATGCCGGGCAAAGACAGCGTCCAGCCCTTCGTCGAGGATCATGTCGAGCGCCTCGGACAACCCATAGAGCAGGTTTGTATTCGGCGTGTAGGGCCAATAGCCCTGCTGGTTCATCTCGATGATCTCGGTCCAGTCCCAGAACGCGCGCGGCAGCGTCGCTCGCTTCGACGCCTCGCGCGCCTTCTGCGACACCGCATTGAAGCTGATTCCCGGCGGCAGCATGAGCCCTTTCTGCGATCCGGAGACGGTCACGTCGACGCCCCATTCGTCATGCCGGTAATCCGCCGAGGCCAGCCCGGAGATGGTATCCACCATGAATAATGCAGGATGCGAAGCGGCATCGATGGCACGCCGTACGGCGGCAATGTCGGAGGTCACCCCGGTCGAGGTTTCGTTATGGACGACACAGACCGCCTTGATCGCATGCTGCGTGTCCTCGCGCAGACGCTTCTCGATCTGGTCTGCCTGCACGCCACGCCGCCAGCCTTCGATACCTGGCAAACCAAGAAACTCCGGCTTGAGGCCGAGCTTCTCGGCCATCTTCTTCCAGAGCGTCGCGAAATGACCGGTCTCAACCATGAGGACCGTGTCGCCCGGGCTCAGCGTGTTGCAGAGCGCTGCTTCCCACGCTCCCGTCCCCGAGGCCGGATAGATCACCACGGGCTGGTCCGTCTTGAAGATCTTCCGGATGCCCTCCAGCACCTTCAGCCCGAGCGCGCCGAACTCCGGACCGCGATGATCGATGGTCGGATAACTCATCGCCCGCAGGATCCGGTCGGGCACCGGGCTGGGTCCGGGAATCTGCAGGAAGTGGCGGCCGGCGGGATGGAAGTCGAGCTTGAGCATGAAATCGCGTCCTCAAATGTGATTTTGCATGCAAAATACAATAACGCGGTGACTTGCCGGGGTAAAGGAAAACATCGGCCGAACGGCCTAGGGATAACCCGTTGGCGGTTTTTTCCAGTAGGGCTGGGTTAAAATTGCCGCAAATGAAATTCGAGGTATTGAATGCAAAATCCCGATTTACCATCAGCCCATCTCGCCCAGTCTCTGCCCAGGGTCGAGCGTCTGCGCCTGCACGACACCGTGGTCGATCACCTGCGCGGCTTTATCGTCGAAGGTTTGCTCGCGCCTGGCGTGAAGCTCAATGAACGCAAGCTTTGCGAGACGCTCGGGATTTCACGCACACCCCTGCGCGAAGCGCTCAAGGTACTGGCCGCCGAAGGCCTGATCGATATCTCGCCGAATCGCGGTGCGTCGGTCTCGCAAATGAGCGAGCTGGAAGTCCGCGAGATGTTCGAACTGATGAGCGGGCTCGAAGCCTTCTCAGGCGAGCTGGCGTGCGAGCGCATCACGCCGCTCGAAATCGCGGAAATCAAGGCGCTGCACTATGCGATGCTCGCCTGCCGCGCGCAGAACGACCTCTCCGGCTATTACAGCCGCAATCAGGCCATCCATGACAAGATCAACGAAGCCGCGCGCAATACGGCTTTGCGCCAGACCTACGTGTCGATCAACCGTCGCCTGATGGCGCTGCGGTTCCGTTCGAATTTCCAGACGCCGAAGTGGGACAGCGCCATTCACGATCACGAAGACATGATCGAGGCGCTCGAGGCGCGCGACGGCAAGCGCATGGGCGAGATCCTGCGCAGACACTTGCTCTCAAAGCGAGATGCGGTGCTGGCCGAGAGGACGCTGACGACGGTGAAAGCCCCGGCAGCGAGGAAAAGGAAGGCGGATAAAGACTAACGCGCGGCAGACCACACCAGGTAATGTAGCGCCTGCACCATAACGTCAGAGGTAAGGTACGATACGCCCCGATTGGCCGTCAGAGCCATCCATCGGGGAACAACTTGACCAAATTTCGAGGTGCGTGCATTGCGCTCGGCGCGGTGCTTGCCATCACAGCTTTCGCTACCTACCGTTCGCCGGATTTCGAAGCGGCGCAGGCCGCGATGGACCGGCAGACCGTCGACTGCCTCGTCCGGGGTCTCACGCGCGACGAAAAAATCCGCCTCGCCCATCTCACCGCCGGCCATGATCGGGAAGGCATGCGTCCCATCTATACCGAGGTGCTGTCGCGCTGCATCGTGCGTTCAGATCAGTGGGACCGCCGCCCGCAACTGGTCACGAGCGCGCGCCAATTGCTGTCCCAGGATGCGGAGTTCAGGCAGTTCGTGAGCGCGCACACCCTGGAACTCGCGCGCCGCCCGTAACACACCGCCGCTGAATCACCGGCCCTCTCAGGCTTGAAGACCGCTTCCCGCACCCGGTTGCACCAGTGCGCGGGTATTGGCTTCGTGCGCGCGCAGCGTGGCGATTTCATGTTGGGCGTAGTGCGAGACGGGCGCCACACCGGCCAGGGCAGCGGTCAGGAGGATGGCGGCGATGCTGATCGAGAAGGCGTTCATGACAGGCTCCTTTGTCTTGCGTTGTCGGAATCAGGCTGCGGCTTGCGCTGCCTGTGAGACGCATTGTCGTCGTCGAGACTTAGCAGGAAATGAGTGCGCCACTGCTTCATCCGCTTGCCATGGGGCGCCCGGCTACCCTGGCCGGCCGGGTTAAGATCGGCGTTCATTCGACCATCCGGCATCCTGCATTCAGAATGCATTCGACCATCGACCCACCATCCGCCTCGCTCGAACTGCCCTTCAGGCGCCCGTTCGACTGGACCCGCATGCTGGGCTTCATCGGAGGGCGCGCGTCGGCGGGCGTGGAATCGGTCAATGACGGCGTCTACAGGCGGGCGATCGAATGGCGCGGCGACGACGGTACGATCGAAGTCCTGCCCCATGCACGCAAACATCGTCTCGTCGTGACAGTCGAAGGCGCCGCGGCCCGCCACGCGCAGGAACTCGCCGCGCCGCTGTCCCGCATGTTCGACCTGCACGCCGACCCGCGCGAAATCGCTCGCTGCCTGTCCGCCGATCCGATCCTGGCTCCCCTCGTCGAAGCCGCGCCGGGTCTGCGCGTGCCAGGCGCATGGTCGGGCTTCGAACTGGTGGTGCGCACCATCGTTGGACAGCAGGTGAGCGTGAAAGGCGCTTCGACCATCATGAACCGCATCGTCCAGCGCGCGGGCAGGCGTATCGAAGGGCATCCGCACGAGGGCACCGCGTGGCGCTTTCCGACGCCGGCCGAACTCGCCGACGCGGATCTCGACAAGATCGGCATGCCGACGAAGCGCGTCCAGGCCGTGCAGAACTTCGCTCAGGCCGTCGCTTCCGGCGCACTGCCGCTCGACACGCCCGGCGCCGATACCGCCCAACTGCAGCGCGATCTCCTCGCGATGCCCGGTATCGGACCCTGGACGGTCGGCTATGTCGCCATGCGTGCGCTGCGTGATCCCGACGCCTGGCCCGATGCCGACCTCGTGCTCATGCAGGCCATCGCGAAGCGGGATCCGTCGCTCGTCAAACCCGCGCAGCAACGCGCTCGCACGGAACGCTGGCGGCCGTGGCGGGCCTACGCGGCGATGCATCTGTGGAACGGCGTGGCCATCGCGACGGGACAGTCGCGCGGCGGTTGAATTTTGCATGCAGCATCACGCACGCAAAATGCCGATTGCGCGGCATCGGCATGCAAATGCAGTACACGCCCAAAGTCGCCCCTTTGTCTTAAAAATGAACTAACCTGCTTCGAGCATCGCGAACGCGGCCGGGGCATGCAGGCGGTCCGCTTTACTGGCCCGAACACGCCATGCCATGCAGGCACACGCAGGGACACCAAGAAGCGCTGACGCAACGCCATCGGGAGACGCACATGAACGCCTCATCCCTCGACGCACAAGCCGGCTCGGGCAACGCATGGTCCGCCTCACCCACCACTGATTCGCCACGCGTGCAGAAAATCGTCGTCGCGATTCACGGCATCGGCAACCAGTTGCACAGCGACACGGTGCGTTCGGTCGCCAGCCAGTTCGGCGCGCGCTACGACCCGCCGCTGCCGGTCATGCCGCTCGGCTACTTCGATATCGCCGGCGTCGGCGAAGTGGACGTACGCCAGCTCGACCTTCCCCCAGTCGGCCCCTATACGCCGGCGCAACGCGACTTCTACTCGGCGCTGGGCTTCGCCGAGGTCTACTGGGCCGACATCCCGCGCGAGGTCGTCAAGCAGGACGACACGCTCGAGGAGAGCAAGGCCTGGGGCCTGTCCATCGTCAGCCGCGCGCAAGCGGCCTACATGCTGAACGTCGACGAACGCAAGCTCGAGCCCGCCGATTTCTCGCTGGCCGCAGGCGTGGTGGAAGAAATCGTCGAGACCGTGGCCGTCATGCAGAGCCTGCTTGCCGTCGCGGAGAAAGCGGGCATCTTCAAGTTCGATCTCGCGCCGATGCTGCGCGACTACGTCGGCGACGTGCAGCTCGTCGCGGATTTCAAGCAGCATCGCGACACCATCGTCTTCCGCTTTCATCGCGTGATGGAACGACTCGTGGCACTCGCCACAGAGCGTTGCCAGTGCGCGCCCGAGGTCTACGTCGTCGCCCATAGCGAAGGCACCGTGATCAGCTTCCTTGGCATCCTGCAGGCGCTGTCCATGCCCACCGTGGCGGATCCCAAGGACAGCAAGCAGATCATCAGCACCGACTGGGTGCAGAGCCTGCGCGGCTTCATGACGATCGGCTCGCCCATCGACAAGCACATCCTGCTCTGGCCCAAGCTATGGGAAGGCATGCAACTGAGGAGCGAAACGCACGGCGATACGGTCACGCAAGTCGACCGTCCGGGCGGACCGCTCACGCTGCGCGCGCCGATCAAATGGCGCAACTACTACGATTACGGCGATCCCGTCGGCTTCGCTCTGGACACCGCGCGCGCATTCCTGGATCACCACGGCTGCCGCGCATTCGAGTTCGACGAACACGCCGACGACATCGGCTTCTCGCGTTACTGGCTGCCCGGCAAGGCGCACACCGATTACTGGACCGACTCAGAAGTCTTCGGCCACTTCATCGACAACGTCGTGCTCGGCGAGACGACGACACGCCCTCCAGGAAACCGGCGCGCGCGCGGCTTCGTCAGCACGGCAGTGCCCTATCTGCTCAGCTTCGCCCTGCATCTTCTGGCGGTGTTCTTCATCTACAAGGCCGTCACGGCCTCATCGGATTCGGGCGCGGGTTCCGACAGCACGGCGCCGGAGTTCATCTATCTCACGCGCTCGGTGTTCGCCCTCGCCTGCCTGCTGATGGGCACCACGATCGCCGCGCGCATTCCACGACTGGTAAAGGCACGCGGCACGCATCGCACGGGCGCATGGCTGCGATGGCGCATCGTCGCGCTCGCCGCATTCGCAGCCGGCGCGCTTCTCTTCTGGTTCGTCCTCGTGAGCGGCGTCGCCGCGTTCCTCGCCAGCCCGTTCGCCGGCATCCTGCATCGCGATGTCGCGGACCCGCTCGTCGGCAAAGCGGTCTTCGTGCTGGCCGGACTCGTCTGCGCGATCAGCGGATGGATAGCGCCGCGCAAACCGCATTGGGGACGGCGCGTACTCGTCGCGCTGGGCACACTGATGATGGTGCTCATCGTCGGCGTGAGGCTATGGGGCGATCTGGCGGGCAAGCCACTGTGGCCCGTCGTGCTCGGCGGACTGTTCTTTCTCTACGCGTGGTGGCTTGCCATCCTGATCTTCGATCTCGCCTTCGTCTGGCATCGCTACGTGCGCAACTCGGTGGCCCTCGACACGTTGCGAGCGTGGCGCGAAGAACGGCGCGACGCGCAGCCCAGGCCCATCATGTCGATGGGTTCAAGGCGGCGCGCCGATCAATGATCACGCATGCAGCACCAGCTTCTGCACACGCCAGTTGAGCAACTCGGCGACGAACAAGGTGTTCTCCGAGGGACACGCCATCTCGTGAATCCAGCCGAACTGTTTCAGCTGCTTGCCGGAGCGGCCGAGCACGCCGAGTAGCTTGCCATCGAGCGACAGCTTGTAGATGCGGCCCGGGAAAGCATCGGCGGAATAGAGCACCTGGTTCGGACCCGGCGAGATGCAGATGGCCCACGGCGATCCCGGCGCGAAGGTGCCTGCCGCGAGCGCTGCCTCATCGGGCATGTTGCCGATGGCCGGCCGCGCATCCGGCGGCACCGGCACGTCGATGGTGAACTGCCGCTGGAAGTTGCCCTCGCCGTCGAAGACCTGGATGCGGCGGTTGCTGCGATCCGCGACATAGACCATGTTGTTCGCATCGACGGCAATGCTGTGCGGCGTATGAAACTGCCCCGGTCCCGTGCCGCGATCGCCCCATGACTTGAGCCAGTTGCCGTCGCGATCCACCTTCGCTACGCGCGAGTTGATATAGCCATCGCTGATGTAGGTATTGCCCGAGGTATCCCACGCGACGTCCGTGACTTGCCGGAAGCGTCCCGGCTCCGATGGCAAGGGCGGATTCGGATGCTTGAGCGGCGCGGTGTCTTCATCCGCGGCTTCCTGCTTGCGGCCGAAGACCATTGCGACACGCCCTTCCGGCGTGAACTTGATGATCATGTCCGAGCCTTTGTCCGTGACCCAGACGTTGTCCTGCCGGTCCACCTTCACGGTGTGCGCGAACGACCACGCATAGAGCCGATGACCGATCTCGCGCACGAAGCGTCCATTGCGGTCGAACTCCAGCAACTGCGCCGCCGCCGCGCCATAGGCCGGCCCGGTGCTGTTGCCGCGCGACAGCACGAACACATGGCCCGCCGAATTGACCGCGACGCCCGAGCATTCGCCGAAGTACATGTCGCGCGGCAAACGCACGGGATCGGGCACGGAGTCGTAGGGAATCGACGGCACGTCGTTATCGGCGTACGCGAGATGCGGGAACAGCGCGAGCGCCGCGGCACCCTGACCCGCCAGCGCAAGAAAGCGGCGGCGGCTTGCGCCAGCCGATTGAGTATCGCAACATGGACAGGACATCGAATGCCGAAGACTCATTGTTACCCTCCTCCTGGTCGTCGCCTGCAATGAAGAACTGCAATGAAGAGACGGTGATGGCTGGCGTGCTTCGCGATGATTCGGGAGTGTAGTGCAAGAGTTGCGGCGCGCGCACGCGAGCGCTTCCATCGCTTTCAATACTGAAAGGACGTCATGAACCCAGTCTTGCTGTATCAGGTTCGTATCAGGCTCGCGCCTGAGTGCGCGGCGCGGGCGCGTCAGGATGAGTTCGACGACAAGCTTGCGCCGCTCGGCGCCTTGCTCGCGAAACATGACGCTGTCCTGATCTGCCAGTACGACGCCTTCGCGGGCTATGTGGCACAAGCGGAGCGGGAGGGTATCGAAGGCTATCCGTTGTATCGATGGACGCGCGACACCATCGAGAATCCCGCGAAGAAGGCGAAGTACCTCGAAGCGTTCACGTTCCATGTGAACGGCGACGAAGTCTATGAAAAGCCCTTGGCCGATGCATTGGAAGCGGATCTCCACGCGTTGGCAAGCGACGCGATTACGGAGATCCGCAAGTACGATACAAACCCCGCGAACAATCCGCAACCGCCTTCACAGGGCCAATAGCGTTGCATTCAGCCCTCGCGGGCATCGAGCCATTCGACGATATTGCGCACCGTATCGCCATAGAACGTGCGATACAGCTCCTCCGACACATAACCGATATGCGGCGTCGCGAGCAGGTTGGGCAGCGAGCGCAGCGGGTCGTTCGCGGCGAGCGGCTCCTGGTCGTACACGTCGATGGCCGCGCCTGCCAGACGCTTCGACTTCAGTGCGTCGATCAGCGCCGCATTGTCGATGATCGGTCCGCGCGATGTATTGACGATCCGGCTGGTCGGCTTCATCTGGCCGAGCTCCGTCGCGCCGACAAGATGATGCGTCCGTTCGCTCAGGCGCACATGGACCGAGAGCACGTCGGAGGTCTTGAACAGCGTGTCCTTGTCGACGCGTTCGATACCCTTCTCCGCTGCGCGCTCGGCGGTGAGATTCTGGCTCCACGCGATCACGTTCATGCGGAATGCGCGGCCGATCACACCGACTGCAGATCCCACGCGCCCCAGTCCGAGCAGCCCGAGCGTCTTGCCGGCAAGCTCGCTACCGAGACCAGTCTGCCAGCCGCCCTCTTTCAGCGAACGGTTCTCGCCGGAAATGTCGCGCACCATCGCGAGGATCAGCGCCCAGGTGAACTCGATCGTCGGCGTGGACGAATAGCCCGTATGCCGCACGTCAACGCCGCGCTCCGCTGCCGCGTCGAGATCGATCGATGCATTGGCCGAGCCGGTGGATGCGATCAGCTTGAGGTTGGGCAGATGCTCGATGATGTCGCGCGGCAACGGCGTGCGTTCGCGCATGGCACAGATCACATCGAACGGTTGCAGTCGTTCGAGCAGCGCCTCGCGCTCGGCAATGTGATCGTTGAAGACGGTGATGTCGGCGCGTGCATCGAGCGCGGACCAGTCGGCCATGGAACGGGCGAGGTTCTGGTAATCGTCGAGTACCGCGACCTTGATGCGTGAAGCAGTGGGCATGATGAAGCCTTCGATTTTGTTGTGACGAATGCGCGGATCCGCAGCAGCCGCTAGTGTGACGCAAGCCGCGAAATCATGTCGGAACGGCTTGGGACGGGGCGCCGGGACATGTGACATCGCGTGAAACAAGTCCTCGCGGGACTTTGGATGAGGCTGCCTCTATAGTCCGTTCCGTCGCCACCCGAAACACGATGTGGCCCAAGGCAACCGAGAGGAACATCCCGTGAATACCCGTTCGACTTTCGCATCAGACAGAAGTCTTCAGAAGCGCGGCATGCATACCCTGCTCATCGCCGCCACGGCCGCGGCGCTCACGCTGTGCAGCGGTTCCGCCTTCGCGGGCTGGGCGCGCGGCGGCACGGCCTATACCGGGCGTGGTGAGTATCAGGGCGCGCATGTCGGCTCCTGCGGCGGCGGCAGTTGCTCGCATGCGGGCGCTGTCGAGAACCCCTGGGGCCGCACGGCCACCAACTCGGGCACCGTGACACGGACCTCGCCGGGGCAGTTCAGCAACAGCGGCACCGCATACGGCCCGAACGGCCGCTCGGTGCAGCACGCCGGCGACACGAGCTGCGCAGGCGGCAGCTGCACGCACAACGGCAGCGCGACCGGCCCGAACGGCAAGACCGCGACCGGTACCGACACCGTCACGCGCACTTCGCCGGGTCAATACAACTCGTCCGGCTCGGTGACGGGTCCGAACGGCAACACCTCGACGCATACGGCATCGACCCAATGCGCGGGCTATACGTGCAACCGTTCCGGAACGGTCAATACGGCAAGCGGCGGCACGGTCACGCATTCGGGCAGCGCGACGAGCGTGGCGCCGGGCGTGGTCGTCACGTCGGGCAGCGCGACGGCCACGAACGGTACGCATGTCACGACGGTCTCCGGCGGCGGCGCGGTCACCACCACGAGCACGGCAGTCGTCACGGGCTCGGCTACTGTGGTCGCCGCGCCCTTGATCGTGACGCCGCCTCCTCCGCCGCCGGCGACCGTGGTCGTGACAACGCCTCCGCCGCCCCCGGCAGTCGTCGTGATGCCTCCGCCGCCGCCCGTCAAGACCGTGTACGTGGCTCCGCCTCCGCCGCCTGTCAAGGCGGTGTATGTGGCCCCGCCCCCGCCGCCGATCAAGGTCATCTATGTCGCGCCGCGCCGCGCGATCTGGATTCCGGGCCACTATGCCGGCGCGGTGTGGGTGCCCGCGCACTGGGCATGACCGGTAGTGGCGAACCCGAAGGTCGGCCGCCTGCGTGCCGGCCCTGTCGCTTTGCCGGCACGAGGCGTTACACTGCGGATCAACGCCGCTTCCGACAGAGGCACGCCATGCCCGATGTCTTCCCCGACGCACAGGCAACCACGAGCATGCGCTCATGACGAGACATCGCATGAAGCGTCCTCATCTGCCCGACGATCACGCGAAAGGGGTCCTGCACGACGTCATCTGGACCGCGGGCCCCGTCGTGCTCATCATCGCGATCATCTCGGCGCTGGTCTACTGGCTCGTCGATCCCGCGCCGCCCCGCACCATCACCATGAGCGCGGGCCAGCCCGACAGCTCCTTCTACGTCATCTCGAAGCAATACGCGGCCATCCTCGCGCGCAACGGCATCACGCTGAAAGTGCTGCCTTCGGACGGCTCCGTGCAAAACCTCGACCGCCTGCTCGATCCACAACAGCATGTCGATCTCGCGCTCGTGCAAGGCGGCATCGCGACCAAGGAACAGGCGTCGAAGCTGGTCTCGCTCGGCAGCGTGTCTTATGTGCCGCTGGTGGTGTTCTATCGCGGCAAGGGGCTTGAACTTTTGTCGCAGCTCGAGGGCAAGCGGATTGCCATCGGCCGCGAAGGCAGCGGCACGCGCACGTTGTCGCTCAAGCTGCTCGCAGCAAACGGCGTTTATCCGGGCGCCGACACGCAGCTTCTGCCGACGGACGGCCTGCAGGCCGCCACGCAACTCGTCAGCAACGAAGCGGACGCGGTGCTGCTCTCCGGCGACTCCGCGACGCGCGACCTCATGCTGCGTCTGTTGCGCGTGCCCGGCATCTCCGTGATGAACTTCAAGGAAGCGCGCGCCTATACCCGCCTCTTTCCTTATCTGGACGACATCGAACTGCCGCCCGGCATACTCGACCTGGGCCGCCTGATTCCGCCCGAGACCGTGCATCTGGTGAGCCCGATGCTCGAACTGGTCGCGCGGCCGAGCCTGCATCCCGCGCTGTCCGATCTGCTCATCGAAGCTGCGCAGGAAGTACACGGCACGGCCAGCCTGCTGCAACCCGCCGGGCAGTTTCCGCGTGCGGTCGCGCACGAGTTTCCGATCAGCGAGGATGCCAGCCGCTACTATCGCTCGGGCAAGAGCTTCCTGTATCGCACGCTGCCGTTCTGGCTCGCCAACATCGCGGACCGCGCGCTCGTGTTGTTGCTGCCGGTCGCGGTGCTGATCCTTCCCGCGCTGCGCATCGTGCCCTGGCTGTACCGCTGGCGCGTGCGTTCGCGCATCTATCGCTACTACGGCGCGCTGATTGCGGTGGAACGCGGCGCGATGAAGATCGTCGATGAAACCGAACGCCGTGCGCTGCTCGTGGAACTCGATTACATCGAAGAGTCGCTCAACACGCTCAAGATGCCGCTCGCCCATGTCGATGCACTTTATGTGCTGCGCGAACACATCGGTTTCGTGCGCGCGCGTCTGAGCGAAGGCAGGCGGCGTGCCGGGACGACGCCGCTGCATGATCGCGCAGCGGAGAGTCCGCGATGACTCTGCGCACATGGCTGGCCGCGCTGGCGCTGCTCCTGCTGGGCGCCTGCGCCAGCCTGCCGCCGCAGACGGGACGCGTGCAGACCCAGGCCGTCACGGACACCACCAACACGTCGCTGGGCCGGGCGTTCCCGACGAGCGAACAAGCACATCCGGGCGACAACGGCTTTCATCTGCTTCCGAACGGCATGGACGCGCTCATTGCGCGCGTGATCCTGAGCGAGCGCGCCGAACGCTCGCTCGACCTGCAGTACTACATCTGGCACGACGACCTGACGGGCCGCGAAATGGCGGCATCGATCATGCGGGCGGCGGATCGCGGCGTGCGCGTGCGTCTCCTGCTCGACGACCTCGGCACCAACGCCGACGACCGCTTCCTGCTCGCGCTCGCGTCACATCCGAACATCCAGGTGCGGCTCTTCAATCCGGTGGCGAACCGCAGCTTCAAGAAGCTCGGCTCGGCGATGGAATTCTTTCGCGTGAATCGCCGCATGCACAACAAGGCGCTCATTGCCGACAACCAGGCGGCCATTCTCGGCGGCCGCAATATCGGCGATGAATACTTCGGCGCGTCCAGCACGGTGGCCTTCGGCGATCTCGATGTGCTCGTGCATGGACCGGTGGTGCGTGACGTGTCCGACGCGTTCGACCTCTACTGGAATTCGGCTGCGGCCTATCCGATCGAATCGCTCGTGGGCCGTCCCGCCGATCCCGACGCGCTGCGAAGCTATCGCGACAAGCTGGATGCCTATCTGCTGGCGGAACGTCATTCGCCTTATGTCGCGCAGGTTCGCGAACGCATGGCCGACGTGCTTCAGTCGCACGACGGCGCTTTCTCGTGGGGCAAGGCCACGCTCCTCTACGACGATCCCGCGAAGATCACCCGCGCGCCCGGCGACAGCGAAGGGCATTTGATGTCGCAATTGAAGGCGCTGAACTTCGAGTCTCGCAAGGACATGCTGATCGTGTCGCCGTATTTCGTGCCGGGCAGCCAAGGCGTGCAATGGCTGCGTTCGATGACCGCGCGCGGCGTGCGCGTCACCGTGCTCACCAATTCGCTGGCGGCCACGGACGTTGCGGCGGTGCATGCGGGTTATCAGCGCTATCGCCGCGACATGCTCGAAGCCGGTGTGACGCTTTATGAACTGAAACCCGTCACATCGAATAATGAAGACAAAATGCAAAAGACCAGCACATTCGGATCGTCCAAGGCTTCGCTCCATGCGAAGACCTATGTGTTCGACCGGACGCGCATCTTCATCGGCTCGATGAATCTCGATCCACGCTCGGTGCAGCTGAACACGGAAATCGGCGTGTATTGCGAAAGCGCGCAGGCCGCGACGGAAGTGGCGGATGGCATCGACAAGCAGATCGACCGTATTGCCTGGCGCGTCGAACTGCGCGACGACGGCGCCGGCCATCGGCGCATGGTCTGGATCGACACCACCGCCGATGGCACGACCACCGTGCTCGACACCGAACCCGAGGTGTCCACGCTGAAGCGCGCGGGTATCTGGATGCTCGGGCTGCTGCCGATCGAATCGCAGTTATGAGCCCCGCGGCCTCGTCTCAACCCGCATGGGTCATTTGAATCCCGACACGGCGTGCGGCACATACGGCGCTTCAAGCGCTGCGATCTCGTCCGCTGTCAGGTTCAGCGACAAGGCCGCCACTGCATCGCCGATATGACCGGGCTTCGAGGCGCCGATGATCGGCGCACTCACCGGCGCCTTCTGCGCGACCCAGGCGAGCGCAACCTGCGCGCGCGGCACGTTGCGCTTTTGAGCCAGAGCGGCGACCGCTTCCACGACTGCGCGATCGGCTCCATCGGTCTTGTATAGCGTGCTGCCGAACTTGTCCGTTTCCTGACGTGCGCTCGTCGTGTCCCAGTCACGCGTGAGACGGCCGCGCGCGAGCGGACTCCAAGGCAGGACACCGATGCCCTGGTCCTTGCACAGCGGAAGCATCTCGCGCTCTTCCTCGCGGTAAAGCAGGTTCAGGTGATTCTGCATGGTCCTGAATTCGGTCCAGCCATTGGCGCGCGAGGTATAGAGCGCCTTGCTGAACTGCCACGCATACATGGACGACGCGCCGATATAGCGCACCTTGCCCGCCTTCACGACATCATGCAGTGCTTCGAGCGTTTCCTCGATCGGCGTCGCGTAGTCCCAGCGATGGATCTGGTACAGATCGAGATAATCCGTGCCCAGGCGCCGCAGGCTGTTGTCGATTTCGTTGAAGATCGCCTTGCGCGACAGGCCCGCGCCGTTCGGGCCGGGCCGCATGCGATTGAACACCTTCGACGCAATCACAATGTCGTCCCGCTTCGTGAAGTCGCGCAGCGCGCGTCCGACGATTTCCTCAGACGTACCATCGGAATAGACATTGGCCGTATCGAAGAAGTTGATGCCGGCGTCCAGCGCTTCCTTGATGAGCGGACGGCTCTTCTCCTCGTCGAGCGACCACGGATGCGTACCGCGTTCCGATACGCCATAGGTCATGCAGCCGAGACAGAGCCGCGATACGTCGAGGCCGGTCGTACCCAGTTTCACGTAATCCATCGTGCGAATCTCCTTGCGAAGCGAAAGGAACGGCGAGCGCGCATGCTCTTGCGCATGCCGCGAAACTTCGCACCTTATATCAATGCAGCGAATCCCGCTGTCCGGCATGGTTGAGATGCGGGTGAACCATCCGGGCCATTTGCACTGGAATGCATAGCCCCTGCTAACATGCCCAGCGTCGCATCACCCCGCCGAACGCTTTCATTCCCTTGACTGAACTGAAGAGGCCCTCCATGACGACATCCACCACGCACCCCATCTGGTTCATTACCGGCTGCTCGACCGGCTTCGGTCGCGATCTGGCCGGGAAGACCCTCGCGCTCGGCTATCCGACGGTCGTGACTGCGCGCAATCCGAAGACGCTCGAAGCCTTCACCGAACAATACGGCGACCTCGCGCTCGTGCTGCCGCTCGACGTCACGCAGCCCGAACAGGTGCAGGCCGCCGTGAAGGCGGCGACAGACAAGTTCGGGCGCATCGACGTGCTCGTGAACAATGCGGGCATCGGTTATTTCGGTTCGTTCGAAGAGAGCGACCTGAATGAAGTGCGCAAGATGGTGGACATCAACGTGTGGGGCCTGGTGGACATGACGCGCGCGGTCCTGCCGCAGATGCGCAAGCAGAAGCACGGCACCATCGTGAACGTCTCGTCGATCGGCGGCATCATCGCGTTCCCCGGCGTGAGCTTCTATCACGCGACGAAGTTCGCGGTGGAAGGCATGTCGGAATCGATGTCGCATGAACTGGCGCCGCTCGGCATCAAGGTGCTGATCGTCGAGCCGGGTCCGTTCCGCACTGACTGGGCGGGACGCTCGGCGAACGAAGCGCCGCGCACAATTGCCGATTACGCCGGCACCGCACAGGCGCGCACGGATACGATGCGCGGCTACAGCGGCAAGCAGCCGGGCGACCCGGTGCGCGCCGCCGAAGCCATCATCCAGGCCGTGGAAAGCAAGGACCCGCCGTTGCGCCTGCTGCTCGGCAAGGCCGCGGTGACGAATGCGCGCGTGAAGATCGACGCCTTGCGCAAGGACTTCGACGGCTGGGAAGCGGTTTCCGTCGGCGCGGACTTTCCTGAAGGCGAGTGACGCAAAGAGCCGTTACAAGGCCAGCACGTTCACCGCGACATCCATGTGATGCGCGCCGCCGCCCAGTATCATGCCGCGCAACAGCGACACATCGCTGTAGTCGCGGCCGGTGGCGAGCGTCACGTGATCGAGATCGGCCAGCACGTCATTGGTCGGATCGAGATCGATCCAGCCGCTCTGCGGACAATGCACCGACACCCAGGCATGCGAGGCATCCGCGCCGATGAGACGCGGCTGTCCCGGCGGCGGATCGTTGCGCAAGTACCCGCTCACATAGCGCGCGGGCAGCCCCAGCGCGCGCAAACAGCCAATCATCACCTGCGAGAAGTCCTGACACACGCCATGCCGCAATTCGAATGCGCGCGAAGCCGGCGTATCGACCGATGTGGAAGAAGGTTTGTATTCAAAATCCGCGTGAATGCGGTGCATCAGGTCGATTGCCCCCGCGACGAGCGGCCTGCCCGCCGGAAAGCTCGTCTGCGCGTACTCGCGAAACGCGTGCGCAAGCGGAATATTGGGTGACGCATAACAGAACTCGCCCTGCGCGAGGAACGCCTCGCCCGCGTGATAGCGCAGCCGTTCCGCGACGCTTTCCCAAGGCGGGGTTGCATCCGGATCCAGTGCGGTCCAGCGCGGCGTCAGGCGCACGGTGGTTTCGCTCGTCATCGAAAGACGCTCATGCGGCGCGTCCAGCGAAAAGTACAGCACGTCGTTCCCGAATGCATCGACGCGGCTATGCACATACGACGGCACGGGTTCAATGCGTTCTGTATGCGAAATGACTTGTTGCCACGGACAATGCAACGGCCGGATGGTCGCCAGATGCTGCGCGATCTCCACCGGCGTCGAATAGCGATAGGTCGTGCGGTGCGTCACCGCGAGCACGGTATCGTGAATGCCGATGTTCATGACGACACCTGCGCGGCCGGCGTGTTCGCGTGGCTGAAATAGCGCGCGCTCACTTCGTTGGACGCGGCGCTCACCGATGCAACGAGCCTGTCGCACAACGCCACCAGCGCATCATGACGGCCGTTGCCGCGCGTCTCGCACAGCGTGGCGAGCGGCGGCAAGGCGTCGGCATGCGCGAGCAGATCGGCGAAACGCGTGGCCTGCAGGCGCCGTGCGCCGCCCGCTGCCGCCGCGATTTCCTCGAGCTTCACGCGCAATCGCGCATGGACGCCATACAGGCCGCGCGGGTTCGTCTGATCGACGACGATAAGATCGATCAACGCCGGCACTTCGAGCCTTCCCGGATACAGCGAACGATAGGTCAGCGTGCTGTCGAACAATTGCAGCAGCAGGTCGAAGCCTGCCGGCGAAGCCAGCGTGCCGCACTCTGCGACCACGCGCAGGATGGTCGCCATCGTCGAGACGCGTTCAATATGCCGGCCGATGAACAACAGGCGCCACGCTTCGTCGCGCGTCATGCGGTCGCCCTGTGCGCCGCTGATCGCGCAAAGCTGGGTCGCGAGATGTTCGAGGGCGTTCATCAACAACACGCGATCGTAGCCGCGGCCGAGACGCGGGATGCCTTCCGTGCTGGACTCGTCGAGATCGAGCCGGACGAGCGCGTCGCGAAAGTCGTTGCGCGACGCGAGGATGACGCGCCAGTGATCGGTTGAAAGCCGGTCGCGAATCTCGCCGCCCACGCGCGCCTGATCCGCGAGATTGGCGCCGATGCTGGTGCCGATGCGCGTCTCCGGCAAGCCCGCGATCAACACGCGTTCGAATGCTTGCGGCGTGGCGCGCGCGAGCGTATCGGTTGACGGGATCAGGCCGCTCTGCGCAGCCAGCTCGGCCAGGGTCGGAAACAGTTCCTCGGCATCGCTTCCTTCGAGCATGCCGAGCAGCAGACGGCACAGGCGCACGTTGTTCTCGGCGCGTTCGCCGTAGCGGCCGGCCCAGAAAAGATTCTCGGCGGCCCGGCTCGACACGGTCCGATGCTTGCGAAGATCACCGGGCCGGATCGGCGTGGGACGCAGCGATACCGAACCGCCCGCCTGGCTCGACATCACCCAGGTATCGACGCTGCTGCCGCCGGACTGCATCGACACCGTCGCGCGATGATCAGCCGCCAGCCGCGTGAAGCCGCCCGGCACGACGCTCCAGCCGCCCTCGGGGTTCGCGACCGCATAGGCGCGCAGCACGCAGGGGCGCGAACCGAGCGCGCCATCGTGAAAGCGCGGTGCGCTCGAGAACGGCAGATGCGCCTGAATGGTGAAGACATCCGGCGCGCGTTCTATGCGCTCGCGCCAGTCCGCGAGCACCTGCACGCCCGCGTCGATGCCCGGCGCCCGGTCCGCCTGAGCACCCGGCCAGGTCGGCGCGATGAGCGCACTGTCGAGCTGTTCGAAGGCCTCGCGACGGGCCGCCTCTTCGCCGCACCACCATGTGGGCACGGTGGGCAGGTCGAGCGTCTCACCGAGCAAAGCCTCCGCGATGCCCGGCAGGAACGCATTCAACGCGGGCGATTCCGTGAAGCCCGCGCCGGGCACGTTCGACACCATCACGTTGCCCGCACGCATGACCTGCAGCAGACCGGGCACGCCGATGCTCGAATCGGCGCGCAGTTCGACGGGATCGCAGAAGGCATCGTCGAGACGGCGCAGTACGGCATGCACGCGCGACAGGCCGGCCAGCGTCTTCAGATAGAGCTTGTCATGCCGCACCGTGAGGTCCTTGCCTTCCACGAGCGTCACGCCGAAATAGCGCGCCAGGAACACATGCTCGAAATAGGTTTCGCTGAACGGGCCGGGACTCAGCAGCGCGATGTGCGGCACGTCGTCCGCGCTGCTGCGGCCGCCTTCGTCGTCGCGCATCGTGGCGCGCGCGGCCTGCGCAATGGTCGCGATCAGCTGCGCATACGCCGCCGCGAGCCGGCTCACGCGCATCGCGCGGAACGGATCGGCGAACAGGCTTGCAACGATCAGCCGGTTCTCCAGCACATAGCCCAGACCCGACGGCACTTCGGTGCGATGCGCGATCACGGTCCACTCGCCCGAAGGCGCGCGTGCGAGATCGACCGCGACGATCTGCAGGAAGCGCCCGAGCGGCGGCACGAAGCCCTTCACCGCACGCAGATAACCCGGATTGCCGAACACGAGCGCAGCGGGCAGCAAACCGCGCTGGAGCAAGGTCTGCGGACCGTAGACATCGGCGACGATGGCTTCCATCAGCCGCGCGCGCTGCGCGACGCCGCGCTCGATGCCCGCCCATTCCGCTTCGTCGATGATGAGCGGCAGCAGGTCGAGCGACCACGCGCGCGGCTTGCCGTTGTCGGCGTAGACGTTGTAGGTGATGTCGTTGTCGCGCACCTGCTGGGCGACCGCAGCGACGCCGTCGTCGAGGCGTGCGATGCCCTGCTCGCCCAGCAGATCGAAGAACTGCCGCCATGGCTCGCGCAATGCGCCCGAGGCATCGCGCAACTCGTCCCAGTGCCCTGGCCGCCCCGGCAGCGTGCGCAGCAGTGCGAGCGCATCGGCGCGGGCGGCGGCGATGTCGAAGGGCAAGGTCGATTGATAGGCCAAAGTCTTCCTGTTTATCTTTTGAATGATGAATGCATTTCAACGATAACGCAGGTCGAGCGTGAACGGAAATTCGAGACTGCGCTCGCGCGCTTCGACGGACATCGCGCCGGGCGTGTGTCCGGTGGTGAAGAAGCGTGCGCGGCGGCGGCTTTCTGCTTCATAGGCGTTGACCGGGAAAGTCTCGTAGTTGCGTCCGCCTGGATGCGCGACGTGGTACTGGCAACCGCCGATGGCGCGTCCCGTCCAGGTATCGACGATATCGAAGGTGAGTGGCGCGTGGACGTCGATGGTCGGATGCAGCGACGCCGCCTGCGCCCACGCCCGAAAACGCACGCCCGCGACGTGTTCGCCGACGCGGCCGGTTGGTTGCAATGGCAGCTGCACGCCGTTCACGGTCACGACGTGTCGATTGCCGTTCAGCCCCAGCGCGCGCACCTCCAGCCGTTCGACGGACGAATCCACGTAACGCACCGTGCCGCCGGCGGAACCCTCTTCACCCATCACATGCCACGGTTCCAGCGCATTGCGGATTGTCAGCGAGATGCCGTTGGTGTCGTATGAGCCCACCAGCGGGAAACGGAATTCAAAATGCGGTTCGAACCAGCTGCGCTCGAAGGCGAAGCCGGCCTCACGCAACTCGGCGAGCACGTCGTCGAAATCCATTTGCACGAAGGTGCCGAGCATGAAGCGGTCATGCAGTTCGGTGCCCCACCTCGTGAGGCGCGTGGTGTAGGGCTTCTCCCAGAAGTGCGCCACCAGCGCGCGCAGCAACAGTTGCTGCGCGAGACTCATGCGCGCATGCGGCGGCATTTCGAAGCCGCGCAGTTCGAGCAGCCCGAGCCTGCCCGTGGCGCCCTCCGGCGAATACAGCTTGTCGATGCAGAATTCCGCGCGATGCGTGTTGCCCGTCACGTCGATCAGGATATTGCGCAGGATGCGGTCGATGAGCCACGGCGGCACCGTCGCACTGTCGCGTCCGCCGAGCCGGTCGAGCTGATGCTGCAACTCGGCGAATGCGAGCTCGAGTTCGAATACCTGGTCGTTGCGCGCCTGGTCCACGCGCGGCGCCTGGCTGGTCGGCCCGATGAAGAGGCCCGAGAACAGCATCGACAGCGAAGGATGATTGAGCCAGTACGCGATGAGACTGGCGAGCACGTCGGGACGCCGGAGGAACGGGCTGTCCGCGGGCGTGGCCCCGCCGAGCACGAAGTGATTGCCGCCGCCGGTGCCGGTGTGGCGGCCATCGAGCATGAACTTCTCGGGGCTCAGGTAGGTCTCGTGAGCCGCGCCATACAGGAACTCGGTGTGCTCGACGAGTTCTTGCCAGTTCGCCGCCGGATGAATATTCACTTCGATCACGCCCGGGTCCGGCGTGACCTGCAGCATCTTCAGACGCGGATCGCGCGGCGGCGGATAGCCCTCGACGATCACCGGCATGGCGAGATCGGCGGCGGTCGATTCGACGGCGGCCAGCAGGTCCAGATAGTCGTCGAGCGCGGTGAGCGGCGGCATGAACACGTGGATCAGCTTGTTGGCGTTGCCGAGTTTCTCGAAGGCCTCGGCTTCCGCTTTGGGGCCGGCGGCGCGCGCCGGATCGCGAGCCTCCACGCAGAGCGCCGTGCGGAGGGTGTCGCCGGAGGATTGGCCGCGCCGGGGCACACCTTCACTTGCGCCGCCGGTTGAGCCGCCGGTTGAGCCACCTTCGCCGCCAGCAACCGCTTCCGCCGAGCCGGTATTTTGCATGCCTGATGCAACATCCAGATCGGCATATTGCATGCGTAATGCCGTTGCCGTACGCAGCGGCGTCGGCGGAGCGAACGGATCGTGCTGGTGCTGCCACGGATAGTCGGCCTTCGAAACCCAGGGCAGTGACTCCAGCGGCAGGCGATACCCCATCGGCGAATCGCCGGGGATCAGGTACATGCGGTCATCGCGGAAAAACCACGGACCGCTCGTCCATATGCCGGGCTGCAACGCGGGGCCTTCGTCGCGGGAAATCGGCAGGACGTAGCCCGTCACGGAAGGCAGACCGGCGTCGAAGACCCGGCGCAGGCGCGCGCGTTCCAGTTCGTCGTCGAGACGCGAGTCGAATGGATCGACGTTCACCGGCAGCCGACGCTCGCGCCACAGGTAGTACCACGTGTCCTCGTAGGCCGGCTGAACGTATTTCGCATCCAGCGACAGCTTGCATGCAAGATGCCGGATGAAACGCCCGGCATCGTCCGAGGTGAATGAAGCCGGATGACGCTCGTCCGCGAACAGCGCGGGATCGTGCCAGCACGGCTCGCCGTCCGCGCGCCAGAACAGGGAAAGCGCCCAGCGCGGCAACTGTTCGCCGGGGTACCACTTGCCCTGCCCGATATGCAGAAATCCCCGCGCGCCATACTGCGCGCGCAGCTTGTCCATCAGCGAGACGGCGTAGGCGCGCTTCGTCGGACCCAGCGCATCTGTGTTCCACTCCGGTGCGTCCCGGTCGCGCACCGAAACATAGGTCGGTTCACCGCCCATCGTCAGGCGCACATCGCCTTCGTGCAGCTTCGCATCCACCTGTTCGCCCATGCGCAACACCGCTTGCCAGTCCTCTTCGGTGTACGGCTTGGTCACGCGCGGCGTTTCCAGCACGCGTGCGATGGACATCGTGTGATCGAACGCCACTTCGCACTTTTCCACCGCACCGGACACGGGAGCGGCGCTGTCGGGCTCGGGCGTGCAGGCGACGGGAATGTGACCTTCGCCCGCCAGCAGGCCCGAGGTCGGATCGAAGCCGATCCAGCCCGCACCCGGCAAGTACACCTCGCACCAGGCATGGAGATCGGTGAAATCGACTTCGGTGCCGCTCAGACCATCCAGCGATTTCGTATCCGGCGCCAGTTGCAGCAGATAACCCGATACGAAGCGCGCGGCCAAGCCGAGATGCCGGAGCGCCTCGACCAGCAGCCAGCCGGAATCACGACACGAACCGGCCGCCGTTTCGAGCGTTTCTTCCGGCGTCTGCACGCCGGGTTCCATGCGGATCAGATAGCGGATCTCATTTGCCAGACGCTGGTTCAGCGCGACGAGGAAATCCATCGTCGCCTGAGGCGTGCGATCGATGCTTTCAACGAAGGCCGCAAAGCGCGGCGTCGGCTCGCGCTTGACCATGTAGGGCGCGAGGTCGTGCCGCAACTCGGGCGCATAGGCGAACGGAAATTTTTCGGCTGCCGGTTCCAGAAAAAAGTCGAACGGATTGTAGACCGCCATCTCGGCGACGAGATCGACCGTCACCTTGAACTCGCGCGTCTTCTCGGGAAATACGAGCCGCGCCTGATAATTGGCGAACGCGTCCTGCTGCCAGTTGATGAAATGTTCTTCGGGTTCCACGCGCATCGAATACGAGACGACCGGCGTACGGCAATGCGGCGCCGGCCGCAAGCGCACCACTTGCGGCGAGAGACCGACGAGCCGGTCATAACGATAATGCGTGACATGGTTCAACGCGACACGAATGGACACACCGCACTCCTTTGTTCAAAACGAATGACGCCGCGCGCCGGACGTGCACGGAAGGCGTTCCCGCGCGCGCGGCACGAAGCTTGCGCATGCTCCGCCGTCAAAGCCCGCACCCCTCCACTCCGCGCGGCTTCACCCAAACCGGCCACACGATGAAAACCTTCCACTGCAACCGTTGCAATCAGCTCGTGTTTTTCGAAAACACGCATTGCGAAAAGTGTGGCGCGCGACTCGGTTACATTCCCGAGATCAAACAGATAAGCGCATTCGACGAGACCGAGGACGGACGCTGGCGCAGTCTGCATCCGCTCGCCAATGATCAGCTGTATCGGCCGTGCCACAACTACGCCGTCGAGAACGTCTGCAACTGGGTTGTCCCCGCCACTGATGAAAACACCACGGCGGATGCCCTGTGCTGTTCCTGCCAGCTCACGAGCGTGATTCCCAACCTCTCGAATCCGGATAACCGCGTCTTCTGGTACCGCATCGAAGCTGCGAAACGCCGGCTGCTCTATACCTTCGCCGAGCTCGGCCTCGACGTCAGCTCGCGTCAGGCCGACCCCGAGCGCGGCCTCGAATTCCAGTTTCTCGAAGCCGATGCCCAAGGCCACGGCGTGATGACGGGGCATAACAACGGCATCATCACGCTCAACGTCGCCGAAGCCGACGACGCCCATCGCGAGAAAACCCGCACGTCGCTGCACGAGCCGTATCGCACGCTGCTCGGGCATTTCCGCCACGAATCCGGGCACTACTTCTTCGACCGGCTGATCGCCGACACCGGGCGCATCGGTCCGTTCCGCACGGCCTTCGGCGATGAACAGGCCGACTACGCCGCCGCGCTCGATCGTCACTATCACGAAGGCCCGCCCGCGCAGTGGGAGGACAACTTCATCAGCGCTTACGCAACGATGCATCCATGGGAAGACTGGGCGGAAACCTGGGCGCATTACCTGCATATCGTCGATACGCTCGACACGGCGGTATCGTGCGGCCTCGCACTCGTGCCGGACACGCCGAACGAGCCGACGCTCACCGACCAGACGCCGGTCGAGGACGCTACCTTCGATGACCTGATGAAACGCTGGTATCCGCTGACCTACGTGCTCAACAGCCTGAACCGCAGCCTCGGCATGCCGGACGGCTATCCGTTCACGCTTGCGCCGCAGGTCGTCGACAAGCTGCGCTTCGTGCATCGCGTCGTCGCGGCGGCGGCCAAACGCTGACAGCACGTGTTCAGCCCTTGCTCTGCGATTGCGTTTGAGTCTGGGACTGCGTCGGGGTCGGCTCAGGCTCCGGCTCCGGCTCCGGCTCCGGCGCAATCGGCAGCAGGAATTCGCGGCTCACCCGGCCCGCCAGATCATTGACGCGCGCAAGAAAACTGACGAGATAGGCATGCAGTCCGCCTTGCAGGATGGTGCCGATGCGGCCGTTCTTCAGTTCCGCGCTCAATTCCGCCGCCAGCCGCCCGGCATCCGTATCGCGTCCTTTCGTTACATGTGCAATCAGTTGCTCGACTTCGGCAATGCTCGCGGCAAGCGAACGCGGCCAGTCGCCATACAGGATCAACAGCCCGGCAACCCGCTCCGGCGTGATGACATCGCGATACACCCGCCGATACACCTCGAAGCCCGACACCGAGCCCAGCACCGCCACCCAGTGGTGATAGTCGAACGGTTGCGCGGCGGTATCGTCGCGTTGCTCCATCATCTCGAACTTCACATCGAGAATCCGCGCCGTATTGTCCGCGCGTTCGATGAACGTCCCGAGACGCATGAAATAAAACGCATCGTCCTTCACCAGCGTGCCGAGCTGCACGCCGCGCGACAGATGCGAGCGAAACTTCACCCATTCGAAGAAGGTATAAGGTTCGCGTTCGAGAATGCCGTCGGCGAGCATGCGCTGACCGTCGAGCCAGGTCGTATTGAGCGACTCCCACAGTTCGCTGTTGGTGGAACTGCGCACGGCGCGCGCATTCTCGCGCGCGGCCCGCAGGCAACTGATGATCGACGATGGATTGGACAGGTCGGCCGCCATGAAATCGATCACGTCACGGCTTTTCATGCCATGGTGCGCCGCTGAATAGATCCCGCTCAACTCCGAAATCGACAACATCGCGCGCCAGCCAAGCTCCGCGTATTCGTCGGACTGTGGCAGGAGCGAGAGCTGATAGTTCGCGTCGAGCATCCGGGCGGTGTTTTCGGCGCGTTCGGTATAGCGCGCCATCCAGAAGAGATGATCCGCGGTACGGCTCAGCATGGGTGTTCCCGGTGATTTATCGTTGTCTTCAATACCGCATGGCGTGCCACGCTCAAAGGTACGCCAGTGAATGTCTCTAGCGCTCCAGCACCCACGTATCCTTGGTCCCGCCGCCCTGCGATGAATTGACCACCAGCGATCCCTCACGCAAGGCCACTCGCGTCAGCCCGCCCGGCACCATGCGCACTTCAGTGCCCGAGAGCACGAACGGACGCAGGTCGATATGACGCGGCGCAATGCCCGCCTCCACGTAAGTCGGACAGGTGGACAACGCGAGCGTCGGCTGCGCGATGTACTTCTCCGGATGCGCCTCCAGCACCGTACGAAACTCCGCGATCTGCGCCGTTGTGGACGCCGGTCCCACCAGCATCCCGTAGCCGCCCGCGCCGTGCGTTTCCTTTACGACGAGTTCGGGCAGATGATCGAGCACATACTTGAGATCGTCGGGCTTGCGGCACATCCACGTCGGCACGTTGTTCAGGATGGGTTCTTCGCCCAGATAAAAACGCACCATGTCCGGCACATACGGATAGATGGACTTGTCATCGGCGATGCCGGTGCCCACCGCATTGCACAGCGAGACATTGCCCATCCGGTACGCGTCGATCAGACCCGGCACGCCGAGCGCCGAATCCGCACGGAACACGAGCGGGTCGAGGAAGTCGTCGTCCACGCGACGATAGATGACATCGACCCGCTGCGGCCCCTGCGTCGTGCGCATGAAGACCTGATGATCATCGACGAACAGATCCTGGCCCTCGACCAGTTCCACGCCCATCTGCTGAGCCAGGAACGCATGCTCGAAATAGGCCGAGTTGTACATGCCGGGCGTCATCACGACGATGGTCGGATTCTCTGCACCGGCGGGCGCGGCGGCGCGCAAGGTATCGAGCAAGAGATCCGGATAATGCGCCACCGGCGCCACGCGATTGCGCGCGAACAGATCCGGAAAGAGCCGCATCATCATCTTGCGGTTTTCAAGCATGTACGACACGCCCGACGGCACGCGCAGGTTATCCTCCAGCACGTAGAACTCGCCCTGTCCCGCACGCACGATATCGATGCCGGCGATATGCGCATAGATGTCCCGCGCCACGTTCACGCCGCGCATCTGCGGCCGATACTGCGCGTTGCCGAGAATCTGCGCCTCGGGAATGATGCCCGCGCGGATGATGTTCTGCTCGTGATAGATGTCGTGAATGAAGCGGTTGAGCGTATTCACGCGCTGCCGCAGGCCGCGTTCGAGTGCGCGCCATTCATCGGCGGGAAAGATGCGCGGAATCACGTCGAAGGGAATGGTGCGCTCGGGAATGATGCCCGGCACGTCGCTGGTGCCGTAGACCGCGAAGGTAATGCCCACGCGCCTGAAGTTGAGATCCGCTTCCGCGCGCTTGATATCGATCTGCTGCTCGCTTTGCACGGTCAGCCAGTTCATGAAATCGCGGTAATGCGTGCGAGGATCGCCCGCCGCGCGAAACGCTTCGGGCGGCATGCCTCGCGCTTCGAGATCGTTGCGGTCGAACATCTCGTTGAAGAATGCTTGCGTCATAACCGGTCTTCCATATGAAGTGCATGCCGGGGTGGCGGTGCCCCTGCGTTCATATTTCTGGTTGCACTCCCGCAATGCCTGAAGAGCCTGAAAGACGCGGCGCGCCGGTCATGCCGGTCACACCGTTAGGCAACCTCGAAGCGCGATGCGCGGATACGTCGAATCCGTTGTTCGATCGTACCTCGCATCGTTTGCGCGGGCAGCCCAGTGCCGAATACAAAAAAGCAACTTCAATGCCAATCGATGAAACTATTCTAATCCTCGTGAAAACATGCGACTGGATAAGCTCGATGCCGCTTCATGCACCAAAACGACGCGCCATCTTCCTGCTCAAAGCCTCATAACGGATTCATGCTGCAAGACGGTGCGCGGCCACCGGTATGATAGGCGTCTTCCAGCAAGCCGAACGACGCCATGAACATTCCTTCCGAAGCCGCTCCCCGTCCCGCCTTGCGCGAACTCACCCCGCTCGAAGCGCGCGTGCTTGGCGTGCTCGTCGAGAAACAGCATACGGTGCCGGACACGTATCCGCTGTCGCTGAATTCCCTGACCTCCGGTTGCAATCAGAAGACCGCTCGTTCTCCCGTGATGAACGTCAGCGAAGACGAAGTGCTGACGACCATCGACGGTCTCAAGCGCCTGAGCATCGTGATCGAGGGTAGCAGCAGCCGTGTGCCGCGCTTCGAACACAACGTCAATCGCGTGCTTGGCGTACCGAGCCAGTCGGTCGCGCTGCTCGCCACGCTGTTTCTGCGCGGACCGCAGACGGCGGCCGAACTGCGCGCGAATAGCGCGAGGCTGCACGCGTTCGCGGACATATCGTCGGTGGAGAGCTTTCTCGATGAACTGGCCGGCAACGAGCCGCCGCGTGTCGTCAGGTTGCCGCGCGTGCCCGGCGAGCGCGAAAGCCGCTGGATGCACTTGCTGTGCGGCGAAGTCAGCGTGAGCGTGAGCGCAGGCGAACCGCTCGCGCGCGACGCGCAAGGCGGCGAAGATTTTTCGGCGTCGGAATTCGAAGCGCTCAAGTCGGAGCAGAAGCGGCTGGCTCACGAAGTCGCGCAACTGCGTGCGATGGTCGTGCGCATGGCCGGCGAACTGGGCATGTCGCTCGATCAACCGTCGCCGGATGCCTGATCCATCGGGAGGCGCCCATGCACGAACCGCTTGTCCCGGCACCGCTCGTGTTTCGCGACGACGGCACGCCGTGGTCGCCCCGTCATGACGACATCTATCACAGCGCCGCCGGGGCGCTGTCGCAAGCGCGCCATGTGTTCCTGAAGGGCAATGGCCTGCCCGAACGATGGCGTGGCAAGCCGCGCTTCAACGTGCTGGAGACGGGCTTCGGCATGGGCATCAACTTTCTCGCCACCTGGGCGGCGTGGCGCGACGATCTGCAACGCCCCGCTTCCCTCCACTTCATCTCCGTGGAGAAGTATCCGTTCACTGCCTCCGACCTGCGCCGCGCGCACGCGGCGATCATCGACGATGCCTCCGTCATGCCGCTTGCCGCGTCGCTTGCGGCCGCGTGGCCTGTGCTCGTGACGGGCATGCACCGGATTGAACTGGAACACCGCGCGTTGACGCTCACGCTCGCTTTCGGTGATGTCATGGATGTCGTGCCGCGTCTGAAGCAGGACGGCATGACCGCGGACGCCATCTATCTCGACGGCTTCGCACCTGCCCGGAATCCGGACATGTGGACGCCGGCGCTGTTCGCTTCGCTAGCCGGAATCGCAAGCGACGACGCCAGCTTCGCCACTTATACGAGCGCGGGCCAGGTCAAGCGCGCGCTGCTTCAGAGCGGCTTCGAATATCGCAAGGTGTGCGGCTTTGGCGGCAAGCGCGCAATGCTTGTCGGCAAGCGTGCGTCCGTCAGCAATGAAATTAATTTGTAATCTTTCGGTTATCACTTAACGCAGAAAGCTATCAGTAATACAGCGCTTTGCTTCTTGCACGCCTTCTCCAAAGCGCCCGGCAATAATCCGGAATATCCCGGATAATGCGCACCCGTTGGCGGTGCGACCCTCGTTTCGATCGGCGAATCGAATGGCGCGGGCGTGCCGGCACGCTCATGTCAGCGCCGATTCACGAGGAGAAAGGTCTTGGAACCCAATCACGATGCGCCACGCAGCCCCTGGCTGTGGATTGCGCTACTTATCCCGTACGTAGCCTTGCTATGGCTGCCGTTCTATAACGACACCCGTCCTTCAATCGGCGGATTCCCATTCTTCTACTGGTATCAATTCCTGTGGGTGCCGCTCACGTCGCTCCTGCTTTATGTCGTACACAGGGGCCTCAAATGAACGATCTCACTCCAGTCGATCCGCTTGCGATGAGCATCTTCATCGCGTTCTTTGCGCTCGTGACCATCGTCGGCTTCTTTGCCGCGCGCTGGAAACGCGGCGATCTCACCCAGTTGCACGAATGGGGTCTCGGCGGCCGTCAGTTCGGCGTGGTGATCTCGTGGTTCCTGGTCGGCGGCGATTTCTACACCGCATACACCGTCATTGCCGTGCCCGCGCTCGTTTATTCCGTGGGCGCGTACGGTTTCTTCGCGCTGCCCTATACGATCATCGTGTATCCGTTCGTGTTCGCCGTGATGCCCAAGCTGTGGAAAATCGCGCATGCGAAGAACCACATCACCGGTGCCGATTACGTGCAGGGCGAATACGGCGGCAAATGGTTTCCGGCAGCCGTGGCAGTGACCGGCATCGTTGCCACGATGCCTTACATCGCGCTGCAACTCGTCGGCATGCAGGTCGTCATCAAGGGGCTCGGCGTGACCGGTGAACTGCCGCTCATCGTCGCGTTCGTGATTCTCGCGCTCTATACCTACACGAGCGGCCTGCGCGCGCCGGCGATGATCGCGTTCGTGAAGGACATCATGATCTATATCGTGGTGATCGCCGCCGTGTGGCTGATTCCGGCCAAGCTGGGCGGTTATGGCCACGTCTTCGACGCCGCCGATCAATACTTCAAGGCGAAGGGCGGCGCGACCGGCATCCTGCTCAAGCCCGGCCAGTTCACCGCCTATGCATCGCTCGCGCTGGGTTCGGCGCTGGCCGCGTTCATGTATCCGCATACGATGACCGCGGTGCTGTCGTCGTCGTCCGCCGCGACGGTGCGCAAGAACGCGATCTTCCTGCCCGCCTACACGCTGCTGCTCGGCCTGATCGCCCTGCTCGGCTATATGGCGATTGCGGCCGGCATCCACGTGAAGTCGGCCTCCGATGTCGTGCCGACGCTGTTCGGCACGCTGTTTCCGTCGTGGTTCGTCGGTTTCGCGGCAGCCGCCATTGCGATCAGCGCGCTCGTGCCCGCCGCCATCATGTCCATCGGCGCGGCGAACCTCTTCACCCGCAATCTGTGGCGTCCGCTGGTATCGCCCGACATGACGTCGGCTTCGGAAGCATCGACGGCCAAGGTCGTGTCGCTGGTCGTGAAGTTCGGCGCGCTGCTGTTCATTGTGTTCCTGCCGACGCAATATGCCATCGACCTGCAATTGCTGGGCGGCGTGTGGATCCTGCAGATCTTCCCGGCCATCGTGTTCACGCTCTTCACGCGCCGCCTGACCACGCCGGGGCTGTTCCTCGGCTGGCTGTGCGGCATCGTGCTCGGCACCGGACTCGCGATCTCGCAAGGACTCAAGCCGGTCTATGTGCTGCACGCCGGCGATGCCAGCTGGCCGCTGTACATCGGCATCATCGCGCTCGTGGTGAATGTGATCGTGACGTTCGCGGTGTCGCTGGTCACGCGACGCAGTCCCGTCGCCGCCGCCTGATACGACATCAGCGGCATGAAGGAGCCCGGCCCCATGCAGGCGCCGGGCTCTTTTTCATTCACGCGCCGAAACGGTTCGCGGTGATAACATCGACGTCGAATCCATTCCGATGCCCCGCGTGTCATGTCCTCCATCGCGAACCAGGTGTTCGCCCCCAACGCACTGTCCATCGGCCTGACCTTGCCGATCACCGGCGACCAGCAAAGTGTCGTCGACTTCAACGAGCAGATCGAACTTGCGCGGCTGGCGGACCAGCTGGGCTTTCGCGCGCTCTGGGTGCGCGACGTGCCGCTGAATAGCGCCGATTACCCGGACCCCGTCGGACATCTCGACCCGTGGGTGCTGTTGGGCGCGCTCGCATCGAACACGCGGCGTGCGGCGCTGATCAGCGGCGCGATCGTGCTGACGCTGCGGCATCCGTTGCATGTCGCCAAGGCTGCGTTCTCGGTCAATGATCTGTCGCGCGGACGCTTCGTGCTCGGACTGGGTTCGGGAGACCGGCCGCCGGAATATGCCGCATTCGGCCGTGATCCGGAGGAACGGCGCGAGTTGTATCGACGGCATTGGGACACGCTCGCCGCAGCGGTCGCGATACCGTCGACCGTCATCCCCGATCACGCGAGCGACGCCGCGCCCGAGTTTTATTTGTTGCCACGGCAAGCCGCGCCCATTCCATTGCTTGCCGTCGGATCGGGCGGCCAGAGCGTCGACTGGATTGCGCGCCATTCGCTTGGGTGGATGACCTATCACCGCGAACCGCAAGCACAGCGCGGACGCTATAGCATGTGGCGCGCGGCAGTGGAGCGCGTGGCGGACGGCGCGTTTCGCGGCTTCGGCGTCGCGATGCGGCTCGATCTCGCCGACGATCCCGCTGAACCCGCGAGCGAGCTTGCGCTGGGTTATCGCACCGGGCATCGCGCGCTGATCGACATACTGCAACGGATGCGCGAGAACGGCACGCATCATGTCACGCTCAACGTGACGTCCGAGCGGCGCCCTGCGCGCGACATCATCGAAGAACTCGCCGCCAGCGTGCTTCCACAGTTTCATCACTGAATTCACGGCTTATCTTCAACGAGACCATGACCGCACCCGACGCCACTCCCGATCTTCCACCGAGCGACGATATCGTGTCCCTCGGCGCCGTCGCGCTGTCCCGCGCGATTCATTCACGCGCGGTTTCATGCGTCGAGGTCATGCAGGCTCATCTCGCGCAGATCGACAGGCTGAATCCTGTGGTCAATGCCATCGTTGCATTGGAGGACAGGGACGCCTTGCTCAAGCACGCCGGCGAGCGTGACGCGCAACTGGCCGCGGGGAAAAGCCTGGGGCCGCTGCATGGCTTTCCTCAAGCGCCGAAAGATATCCTGCCCGTTGCAGGCATGGTCACGACCAAGGGTTCGCCTATCTACGCCGGTCAAGTCAGCCAGACCGATGCGGTGATATTCGAGCGCATGCGCCAGGGCGGCGCGCTCTTCGTGGGCCGCACGAATTCGCCGGAATTCGGTCTGGGCGGCCATACCTATAACCCGGTGTATGGCACCACGCGCAATGCCTTCGACCCGACGCGCTCCGCTGGCGGCAGCAGCGGCGGCGCGGCCGTCGCCGTTGCGTTGGGCATGCTGCCCTGCGCGGACGGATCGGACATGATGGGATCGCTGCGCACGCCGGCCGCGTTCAATAACGTCTTCGGCTTTCGCACGACGCCGGGATGCGTACCCTATGCGCCAAGCGACGACGTGTTCTTCCAGCAATTCAGCGTGGCGGGCCCGATAGCGCGTTCAGTCCCGGACCTTGGCCTGCTGTTATCCGTGCAAGCCGGTTTCGACACCCGCGCGCCGCTTTCGCGCAGAAGTGAGCAACCTGCGGACTTCGCACACGCGCTCGAAGGCGACATGCGAGGCAAGCGCATTGGCTGGCTTGGCGACCTGAACGGACACTTGCCGATCGAACCCGGCTTGATGGCGACCTGCGAAGCGGCCTTGCGCCATTTCGACACCATCGGCTGCGTGGTGGAAGCCGCACGTGTGGACTTCGATCCGGAACGTCTCTGGCGTGCCTGGATCGATCTGCGCAGCCTGACGTTTTCAGGGACCAACGGCGCGCTCTGGCGCGATCCTGCGAAACGCGCGTTGCTCAAGCCCGAGGCGGTATGGGAGATAGAGCGCGGCTTGAAGCTCTCAAGCGAAGAGATCTCGCGCGCAGTGCGCGAGCGAACTGCATGGTATCAGGCGATCCATGCGCTATTCGAACGCTTCGACTTCCTGGTGATGCCTTCAGCCCAGGTCTTTCCGTTCGATGCGTCACTCGACTGGCCTCATGCGATTGCCGGGCATGACATGGATACGTACCACCGCTGGATGGAGACGGTGGTGCCCGCCACGATGGCTTCACTGCCTGCACTCAGCGCACCCGCCGGCTTCAATGCGGCCGGTTTGCCAGCGGGCTTGCAGATCATGGGGCCGGTGCAGAACGATCTCGAAGTCCTTCGGCTCGGGCTTGCGTATGAACGGGCAAGCGACTGTTCCACACGACGCAGCCCATTGCTTGACTAGATCAAGCGTAGATCAAGCGGCGGCGCGTTGCACGGATCGCTGACTATTACCGGGCTCCGCGCGGTCGGACAGCTTCGCCGCCTTCTTGGCTCCGGTCTTGCGCGCGCGCTTCGCACCGGCGGCGCGCGAAGCCGATGCCGCTCTGTTCGAAGCAGGCTTCTCCGCCGCAGGTTCGATCAGATAGACACTTCGATCCGACGCCTCCTTGATCCACGCGGGCGCTCGCGCATGACCACTCCACGTGGCGCCCGACTCCGGATCGCGATACTTCGGCGGCAGCTTCGTTCCCTGCCCTCTTCCGGCCCCGGCTGACGTATTCCGCGAACCGGCGGGACGGCCGCGCATCTTCCCCAGTCCCGCCTTGACGAGATCCGCCATGGTCAGACCGTACTCTTGCATGAGCACGCGGATACTGGCGATAGCCTCCAGTGACTTTTCCTCGCGCAAGGCATCCGCGCGACGCTGCAATTCCTGAATCTGGTTTTCCAGCTGCGCCAGAGTAGCCATTGTTCCTCCTGAAACATGAAGCGGCCGTGGAACGACACCTAGAGCGACACTTAAGGCGAGACGTGCAGCGATGCCTGGATCGACAACGTGACCGGGTCAAGCAGCCAACAGTCCGTGGCGCGTTTAGGGCTTCGCCATAACTTCGGCATAACCTTGCAAACCTGCGAAGTTGTGTCGCAGGAAATCTTATCCGGCGCGCGCCGTGGCGAAGCGCTCATGCTCAAAAGATTACCTTTATCGCCCTCTGATCTTGCACAGGACGAAGCAGGGCTCACGCTATGGTTCTTGCTCCACTCCCTCTTATGGCGCGCTCGATTTCGAATGGCCCATCAGACAAAAGAACGGGACGGGCAATCCCGGCGTGAAAATATTCTCGATAGTTGGGACGCACGCCTCTCGCTGGCATCCTTTTGTCATTCGACGGCGAGTGCCGCTTCGGGCTCCAGCGGCGTGACCACGACTGCCCGGGCGAGGATCATCGCGCCGCTGTTGAGGGGTATCGACCTGCCGACACGTCTTGGCCGGTACACCGGCTGGCCGCGCCGGATTGCCTGTCCGCTCAATGCGCACGTGCCGCGCTTGCGCGCCGTGCAGAGCGACCAGACCTGCTCGGAATAGTTGAAGGAGGTGGGATCGTGCCAGGACAGCGCAAGGGTTGAAGCGCTCAGGCGTTCGAGCACGCGAATGTTCACGCGGCCCGTCTCGTTGTCCGGCGCGAAACTGCCTCTGACCGGCACTTTGCGCACCAGCGCTCGAGTCAGGGACGCGGGATGGTCGACAGCTTCGGACAGGCGGCCCGACTTGTCGAGCATGGCCAGGGTACGGCTCCAGGGATCCATCATCGATGGACTCTTCATGTTCCGCTCCTGTTCGCGACGACGCGCACCGCAACAGCGACCGGGTGAACGTTGCCGATGTGATGACGGGAATGCGAGACACGTTCCGCTTGCCGAGCCGGATTGTCGCGCTAGTGAATCCGCCCAAAGAACCGGGCGACACTGCCGCTTCGGATTATCGTTCCTAGAGTAGTACACATGGACCGTGTTTTGTTTCCATTTTTCCTGAAATCCATGTTCGCCAACGCCATCGCTTGCCCAGTGGCGACGCATTCAAGCGATCGCAAGCCAAGGCATCTCAAGCACATTCGTTTGAACGAACGGACGTTCGCCGGCATGGGCTCCTCAAGGCGGAATTCTTCACTTGAATGAAGTAAGGACCCTGAGGCAATGCAGACAGCTTTCGCTTTCGTTCCGGCGTGCGCGCATGCGTCGATTTCTGACACAATAAAACCGGCGCCCTCGACATCCCTGTCGGATCATGACAAGCAAGCCCCCGATCCATGCAAGCATCGCTGCGGACCGTGCGTCCGTCAGTTTCGTCGCGTTCTCGCGCGAGCAGGCCATTCAATGCAATATCACCCGCAAGGCGCTCGAGCAATGTTTCTGGGCGCCCGTCGGCGCAAGCGACGAGCGTCTGCTGAAGGCCTTGAGCGACGGTTATGAACGCATCAGCGCGCGCGCCCACCGGAAGTTTTTGGCTCACCCGGCCAGTTCCATTCACCTCGACGTCATCGACTTTGCTTCGTGAAGCGAATCACCTACGCGCGCGCCATGCGTTCGCCTAGCGTGCCGCCTGGGTTGCCTTGCGCATCTTCGCCACGTCTTCCGGCGCGACCGCCGGCGTATTGTTGTTCCACGCGCCGCGAACGAAAGTGAGGACGTCGGCGATCTGCCGGTCATTCAGAACCGGTGCATAGCGCGGCATCGGGTAAGGCGCGGGCACGCCTTGCAGGACGATATCTTCCGTCCCGTTGAGCGTGACGTTGATGAGCGACGACGCATCCTTTTCCAGCACATTCGGATTGCCCGCGAGCGGCGCCAGCATCGGCGCGAAGCCACGTCCGTCCACGCCGTGGCAGTGCATGCAGTACGCCGTATAAACGCGTGCCCCCGCGTCCGAAGCCGCGGGCCGCGCAAGCGAAACGCGCGTCGCCCTGGGATCATACGAATACGCCGGCGCTCCCGTGCCGCCCGCTGCCGGCAAGGTTTTCAGATACTGCGCCATAGCCGCGATGTCGGCATCGTCGAGATGTTGCGTGCTGTTGTTGATGACGCTCGTCATCGAGCCGAATGCCGAAGCATGCGCATTCGCGCCCGTCTTCAGAAAGGTCGCGACATCCTGCTCCGACCAGCGTCCGAGGCCCGTGTTGTGTTCGCCGCTCAGGTTCGAGGCGAACCAGTTATCGAGCGGACTGCCCGTCAGGAACGCGCTGCTGCTTTCATCGAGGCCTTTTTCCTGGAACGCGATGCCGCGCGGCGTATGACACGAGCCGCAATGTCCCAGCCCCTGAATCAGGTAAGCGCCGCGATTCCACGCGACATCCTTGCCCTGCTTGTTCTGATAGGCGCCGTTCTCGAGGAACACCATGTTCCATAACTTGAGCGGCCAGCGCATGTTCATGGGCCACTTGATGTCCGCTTCGCGATTCGCCTGGTTCACCGGCGTGACGCCATGCATGAAGTAGGCATAGAGCGCGTGCATGTCGTCGTCGTTGATCTTCGCGTACGACGGATACGGCATGGCCGGATAAAGGTTATGGCCGTCCTTCGCCACGCCCTTGCGCAGGGCGCGCGCAAAGTCCTCTTCTGTGTAACGGCCGATCCCGGTTTCAGGGTCCGGCGTGATGTTGGTCGAATAGATGGCGCCGACGGGCGTCATCATCTTCAGGCCGCCCGTGAGCGGCTTGCCCTTGGGTATCGAGTGGCACGCGACACAATCGCCGGCTTTCGCGAGATAGGCGCCACGGGCGACGAGCGCGTCGTTCGCGGTATCGGCGGCGCGTGCAGCGGCAGTCGACAGGCAGAAGACCATGCCTGCCGCAGACAGCGCCGCGCAAAGAGGCTTGAATGCGTTCTTCATGACGGGCTCCCTCAGGCGCTGCGCAACTGGCTGCCGACCGGTAACTGCCTCAGTCGCTTGCCGGTTGCCGCGTAGATCGCGTTGGTGATGGCCGGCGCGAGCGCGGCCGTCCCGGGTTCGCCGATTCCGCCGGGCGCTTCCGTGCTCTTGACGATATGCACTTCCACCGGCGGCGTTTCATGAATCCGCAAGATGCGATAGTCCGTGAAATTGCTTTGCTCGACCCTGCCGTCCTTGATCGTGATCTCGCTATAGAGTGCCGCCGTGATGCCGAAGATGATGCCGCCCTGCACCTGCGCTTCGATGGTGTTCGGGTTCACGGCCATGCCGCAATCCACCGCGCACACAATGCGCTCCACCTTGACCTCGCCTTCCTTGTCGACGCTCACATCGGCGACGATCGAGAAGAAGCTGCCGAACGCGTGCATCACCGAGACGCCGCGTCCTTGGCCTTGCGGCAGCGCATGTTGTCCCCAGCCGGCCGCCTGCGTGGCGACATCGAGCACGTTGCGCGCGCGCGGCGTCTTGCCCAGCAGGTCGCGCCGGTACTGGACCGGATCGGCCTTGGCCTGCGCCGCGAGTTCGTCGATGAAACTCTCCACCACGAAGGTGCCGCGCGTCGGCCCCACGCCGCGCCAGAACGCGGTGGGGACATCATGCGGTTCGAGCCGTACGTAATCGATCAATTGATTCGGCAGGTCGTAGGGAAGATCGGCTGCGACTTCCACGGCGTCCGGATCGACGCCGTTCTTCACGGCGGGCGGCGCGAAACGCGCCAGCACCGACGACCCGACAATGCGATGCGTCCACGCAACCGGCTTGCCGTTTGCATCGAGTCCTGCGGAAAGCTGGTCGTAATAGCACGGACGGTACATGTCGTGCTGAATGTCTTCTTCGCGCGACCACGTCACCTTGACGGGCACGCCCAGCGCCTTGCCAATCTTGAGCGCCTGCGTCGCCATGTCGAATTCGAGCCGTCTGCCAAAGCCGCCGCCAAGCAAATGGTTGTGCACGACGATCTTGTCCGCGGGCAGACCCGTGGCCTGCATGCCGGCATCGCGAACGCGCGTGGGCACCTGCGTGCCGAGCCAGATGTCACAGCCGTCCGGACGCACGTGCACGGTGCAATTGATCGGCTCCATGGTTGCATGCGCAAGCAAGGGCTGAACGTACACGGCATCCACGCGCGTCTTCGCGCTCGACAACGCATTGCCCGCATCGCCTTCCTTGCGCGCGACGGCGCCGGTGCGCTGCGAGGCCTGCGCCATGTCATCGACGAGTTGCCGCGTCGACAGCTTCGCACCCGCGCCTTCGTTCCATTCGACCTTCAGTGCAGCCGCACCGCGCTTCGCGGCCCATGTGTGATCGCCGATGACCGCGACACCGTTGTCGAACTTGACGACCTGGCGCACGCCCGGCACTTTCTTCGCGGCGCTGTCGTCGAAGGACACGACCGTCCCGCCGAATACCGGGCAGTTGACGATGGCGGCATACACCATGTCGGGAAGCCGCACGTCGAGACCGAACATCGCGGTGCCATCCACCTTCTCGGGCGAGTCGAGCCGCTTCACCGGCGTGCCGATGATCTTGAAGTCCTTCGGATCCTTGAGCTTGATGTCCGTGGGCACGGGCATTTTTGCGGCGGCTTCGGCGAGATCGCCATAGCTTGCGCTGCGGTCGCCCGATGCATGAATCACCTTGCCGCCTTGCGCCTGACACGACGACGCATCGCACTGCCACTGCTGCGCCGCCGCTGCGACGAGCATCATGCGCGCAGCCGCACCGGCTCGGCGCATGGGCTCCCAGGCATAACGTATGGACGTGGAGCCGCCCGTCAGCTGACCGCCCAGCAGCGGATCGGTGAAGAGCTTTTCGTTCGGCGGTGCGTGATCGATCGTGACCTGATCGAGCGGCACCTCGAGTTCCTCGGCGATCAGCATGGGCAGCGACGTATAGACGCCCTGTCCCATCTCGACCTTCGGCATGATGAGCACGACCTTGCCGCTCTTGTCGATCTGCACGAAGGCATTCGGCGCGAACACGCCGTCCTGCGGCGTCTCAATGCCATCGCCGCCGATCACCGACTTGCCCTTGCCTTGGTCCTGGCTCGCGGCGGGCAGGCTGAAGCCGACCAGCAGTCCACCGCCCGCGGCCACGCTCGCGGTCACGCCCCACTTGAGGAATGCCCGGCGCGAAAAGCCCGCGCGAGCCGCATGTCGTCCCGCTTCGATCAGTCCTTGCGACATGTCACGCCTCCTTCGCGGCCTGCTTGATGGCGGCGCGGATGCGGTGATAGGTGCCGCAGCGGCAGATGTTGCCGGCCATGGCGGCATCGATGTCGGCGTCGCCCGGATCGGGCACGGTCGCGAGCAAGGCCGTGGCGGACATCACCTGGCCCGACTGACAGTAGCCGCATTGCACGACGTCGAGCTTGCGCCAGGCTGCCTGCACCTTCTTGCCTGCGGGCGTGTCGCCGACTGCTTCGATCGTCGTAATCTTGCGATCGCCCACGGCCGCAACCGGCAACACGCAGGAACGGACGGCCACGCCGTCGAGATGAACCGTGCAGGCGCCGCATTGCGCAATGCCGCAGCCGAACTTGGTGCCGGTGAGTCCGACGAGATCGCGCAAGACCCATAGCACGGGCATGTCGGGCGGGGCATCGACCGTATGAGTCTGGCCGTTGATATCAAGCGTGGTCATGAGCGGCTCCGGCTTAAGAGTAGGAGTAGGCGGATAGCGCAAATGGCCGGCTGCGGGGAGACAGCCGGCGTGAGATCGAGCAGAAATAGCAAGCGGATTGTAGCCTCGCTTTTAAAAACAAGCGCGACAGGCGGCACGCGTGCACGTGCTCTAGAAGTTATCGACTTGCCTTAATCTCCGCAGCCCTATTTTCTTCGATATTCCTTTAAGGCTTGTGTAAGCGTTGGCTTTGAACAAATTCAAAGGTTTCAAGCAAAAAAGAGGGTTAGTTGCAGTGCAAATTAGTCCGCGTCGATGACTTGCAAATGACTAAGCTTTGCCTAAAGCCGACAGCGTTTCCTCAAGCAGGGCGCGCAATCGCGCAACTCGCTTGAGGTCGCGGTGATAACCCATCCATACGTCGCGACCCGGCGGTGTCTCGCCGAGATCGAAGCGTTTCAGGCGCGCATCGGCGTCGCCGAGCGGACAGGGCAACACCGCGAAGCCCGCTCCCAACGCGCACATCCGCGCCTGAACATCGCGATTGTTGCTGCCGAACACGATCCTCGCGTTGGGCAACGCGCGCTTGACCCACAGCACGTCCGGCAACTGATCGAATGCGCTGTCCATGCTGATGAGCGTCTGTCCTGTTCCATCGCCTGGCGAAGGAGGTGCGCAATCGCGGCGGCCATAGAGTGCGTAGTCGATATGCATGAGCTTGCGCTGCACAACGTCCGGCTCGTCGAAGGGCGTGATGCGGAACACGAGATCCGCCTCGCGACGCGCCAGGTTATAGCGGCGCGCATCCGTCACGAGTTCGAGCTGTACATCGGGATGCCTGGCGAGAAAGCGCGCGAATACCGGCGTCAGCACATGAACGCCGAACCAGTCCGACGACGAAACGCGCAGCAAGCCGGTCAGCGACGCTTCCTGTCCGGCCAGCGCGCGCGTGAAGCCGAGCGCCTCTTCTTCCATGCGCTCGGCGTGGGACAGCACGGCCGCGCCTTCGTCGGTCAGCACGAAGCCATCGCTCGTGCGCTGGAACAGCACATGACCGAGCGTTTCCTCCAGCGCGCGCAGGCGGCGTCCCATCGTGGGCTGCGTCTGGCCTGTTGCCCGCGCCGCAGCGCCCAGCGTGCCGGTTCGTGCGATGGCGAGGAACACCCGCACGTCGCTCCAGTCGAGATCGGGTCCATTCATTTTTGTATGATCGCCGTGCGAATCTGTGGATTTACATGCTTGCGTGCATGGCCGAGTATGAGCGCATCGAAACCAGCATTCAAGTCATCAAGGAGCCCGAGATGTCCACCATGCATGCACTCGTTCTGAATCGTCACGACGGTCCGCTCGAACTCGTCGACAGGCTTCGTCCCGAACCCGGCGCGGGGCAGGTTCTCGTGCGCATCGCCGCCAGCGGCCTCAATCCGCTGGATACGAAGATTCGCGCCGGCGCTGCGGCGCACGCACGGCATCCGCTGCCGCTCGTGCTGGGTATCGACATGGCGGGCATCGTCGAAGCAGTCGGACACGGCGTCGATGCCTTCAAACCCGGCGATGCCGTGTATGGCATGACCGGCGGCGTGGGCGGCATACAGGGTTCGCTCGCGCAATACGCTTCGGTCGATGCCACGCTGCTCGCCCACAAGCCGGCGAATCTCTCCTTGCACGATGCGGCCGCCCTGCCGCTCGCTTTCATCACGGCTCATGCGGGCATCGTGGACCGTGCGCGCGTGCAGGCCGGCCAGACCGTGCTGGTCCAGGGCGGCGCCGGTGGCGTCGGACACATCGCCGTGCAACTGGCACGCTCGCTCGGTGCGCAGGTATTCGCCACGGCCAGCCGGAAAGATCATGCCTATATCGAGAGCCTCGGCGCCACACCGATCGACTACAAGACAACGAGCGTCGAGCACTACGTCGCTGAACATACGCAAGGGTCCGGCTTCGACGTCGTGGTGGACACGGCCGGCGGCGCTTCGCTCGATGCTTCGTTTGCAGCGGTCCGGCACTTCGGCCATGTCGTCAGCGCACTGGGATGGGGCAACCATGCGCTGGCTCCACTGTCGTTCCGTGAAGCAAGCTATTCGGGCGTGTTCACGCTGTATCCGCTATTGACGGGAGAACATCGCGCTCATCACGGCGAGATGCTGCGTGTGGCCGCGCGACTCGTTGAAGCGGGCAGGCTCATGCCGCGCGTGGATCCGCGTCGCTTCGACCTTCATGACGCTGAAGCCGCTTATGAAGCGTTGACGAGCGGTATGGCACAGGGAAAGATCGTGGTGGATATCGACGCCCAACTGAGTTGAGACGCGAAGACATTCGCACTTATCGTGGCGTGTGGGGCTATTGGCAACCTTGCCCGGCTTTGTCATTACCCTGAGAAGAACCGGACGAACCACTCAGGGTGATGTCATGGCCTCGCATGCTGAACTCAGGCGCTTCACCGCCAATCTCGCCGATGAACTCGACAGCGCCGCGCTCTACGACACGCTGGCGCGAGCCGAACCGCAGGAAGACAAACGACGCGTCTATGCCGAACTAGCCGATGCCGAGCGCCGCCATGCCGGCATCTGGGCCGCGAAACTCAAGGCGAATGGCGTGCCCATTCGCGAGCATCACCTGAGTGTGAAGACGCGCATCATGCGCACGCTGGCTCGCGCCTTCGGGCCGGACTTCGTGCTCCGCTCGGTCGCGGCGAACGAGCGGGCCGATCGCGACAAGTACGCCGGGCAACCCGATGCCGCGCAGATGTCGATGGAAGAACGCCATCACGCGGACATCGTGCAGGACGTGGTGAGCCGCAACCAGGGACTCGACAAGGGTCACGCGATCGCGGCAGCCGAAGCCTGGCATCGCGGCGTGGCCTCCGGCAACAACTTGCGCGCTGCCGTGCTCGGCGCGAACGACGGGCTCGTATCGAACTTCTGTCTCATCATGGGCGTCGCGGGCGCCGGTGCCGGAAGCAGGGCCGTCCTGCTCACCGCGTTCGCTGGACTGATCGCGGGCGCGGCGTCGATGGCGCTCGGCGAATGGCTCTCCGTCACCAACGCGCGCGAACTGGCGCGCACACAGATCGCGAAAGAGAAAGACGAGCTCGATCACATGCCCGACGCCGAACGCCACGAACTCGCGCTCATCTATCAGGCGAAGGGCGTCGAGCCGGCGGAAGCGCGCCGTGTGGCCGCACAGATCATGCTCGACAAGGACAAGGCACTCGATACCCTCACGCGCGAAGAGTTGGGACTCGATCCACGCGAACTCGGCGGCAATCCGTGGACGGCCGCGCTTGCGTCGTTCGCCTTGTTCGCGATTGGCGCGATGTTTCCGGCGGCGCCCTTTCTCTGGTCGAGCAACGCGAACGGCATTGCGCAGTGCATGGCCTTGAGCGCGTTCGGGCTGGCCGGCATCGGTGTCTTCACTTCACTGTTCAACGGACGCAGTGCGCTCTTTTCAGCGGCAAGGCAAGTGCTGATCGGACTGGCGGCAGCGGGCTGCACTTATGGACTCGGCAAGCTGCTCGGCGTATCGCTGTAATGACCGACTCAGCGAATCATCTCCCAGTTCGCATAGAACACGCGGCGCACCGACACCACGCTCAGGCGCACACCCGTCACGAGCGCATGCAATACGCGGCCGAAGTGCGTGGGCCGCAAGATGTCCAGAAAGATGCAATAGCGCAAGCGGTCCGAATCGTTGATGGATTGATGCACGAGTGTGTCGTCGAAGATAAAGAGCGGCTCGTCATGCCAGTAATGCCGATGCCCTGCCACATTGATATACACGTTCTCGTCCTGCACCGGCTGCAGGTTATACAGACAACGTAACGTGAGCCGCAAAGGTCCGTAGTGGACCGAGGTGCTTTGCCGCTCATTGAACACCGATATGCCGATGGTCTGCACATACTTGAAGTCGCGGCCGAACTCGGGCAAGTCGATCGAGCTTTCCACCGGCACGCCATACCAGCGCGCGAAGCACATGCCCCGCCGCTTGTCGGGCATCTGCGCGGCGAGATGCGCCTGAACATAAGGCAGGTTTTTCCGGAACGCGTCGATCACGTGACGAATTTCTTCCTGATGACCGTCGGGCAGGTCCGCAAGCGCATAGATGCCGCGATTGCGCTTGCATAACAAATCCACCAGCAGATTGAATGGCGACAGCACCCACGTGAGCAGGCCATTGCCGAAGAAGTAGCGGCGCCAGCTGGCGAGATTGAATTGACGGCTACGCTGGAAGTCCGCGAATCCGCATGCGATGAAGGCTATGCAGAAAGCCGGCGCAAAAAACAGAAGAATCGACAGACCAAGTAGGTAGAGCAGATCCTTTCGTTTCACGTTCGGCCTCGGCGAAGATCCACGGTGACCGTTACATGATAGTACCGGGCTACGCGCACGGTACACTGCCGTTTTTACCCTCGCCGACCTTCCGAATGAGCCAACTCCTTTCGCTGCGCCCTTTCGTCCCCGCCAAAGACTTCGAGTTGTCCAAGCGCTTCTACGAAGCACTCGGCTTTCGCATCACGCATCAGGACGAGAACATCGCGATGCTGAAGTCCGAAGGCTTCAGCTTCATCCTGCAGAACTTTTATGTGAAGGAACTGGCCGAGAACTTCATGATGCAGATGCTCGTGCGCGACCTCGATGCCTGGTGGCGCGACAATAACGCGGCCGCGCTGAGCGGAAGCTTTCCGGTCAATCCCGCGCGTGCGCCTGCGGTGCAGAGCTGGGGCATGAAGGTCGGCTTCGTGTTCGATCCCTCCGGCGTGCTGTGGCACGTCGCGGAGGCGCTGTTCTGAACCAGGCGATTCGAGATTCACTCTTCCAGAACGATCTGCACCTTCACGTCGGTCGGCACGCCGCTCGCCGCTTCCTCGAATGCCTTGATGCCTTCTGCAAACGGGAAGGTGCGTGAGATGAACGGTTTGACATCGAGCTTGCCCGATGCAATCAACTGAATGGCGCGCGGAAAAATATTGGCGTAGCGGAACACGGATTCGATCCGCGCTTCCTTGATCTGCACCGCGACCACATCGAGCGGAATGGCATGCTGCGGCATGCCCACCAGCACGAGACAGCCGCCCGGACACAGCAGGTCCACGATGCCGTCGAAGGCCTTTTCGTTACCGCTCGCCTCGAACACGATGTCGGCGCCCCAGCCATCGGTGAGTTCCTTCACCACGTCGAGCGCCCGGCGTTCGCGAATGTTCACCGGCGTGACGCCCTGCACGCCGCCGATCAGATCCAGCTTCTCCTGCACCAGATCGCAGACGATCGCACGGCTGCACCCGCCCGCGAGCGCGGCCAGCGCGCACATCATGCCGATCGTGCCCGCGCCTAGCACCACGGCCACATCGCCCGGCTTGATCGCGGCCTTCTTCGCAGCCTGTAGCCCGATGGACAGCGGCTCGACGATCGCGCCTTCCGCAAAGCTCACGTTATCCGGCAGCTTGTAGGTGAACGCGGCCGAATGCACGACATAGGGCGCGAGACAGCCATGCACCGGCGGCGTGGCCCAGAAGCGCACTTTCGGATCGAGGTTATAAAGCCCCTCGCGCGAAGCACGCGATTCCATGTCGGGCACGCCCGGTTCCATGCACACACGATCGCCCGGTTTAAGGTGCGTGACCTCTTCGCCCACTTCGACGATCGTGCCCGACGCCTCGTGCCCGAGCACCATCGGCTCGTTGACGACGAACGGTCCAATGCGCCCATGCTGATAGTAATGAATGTCGCTGCCGCAAATGCCCACGGTATGAATCTTGATGCGCACATCGCGCGGTCCCACCACTTGCGGCAGGCTGAACGGACGCAGACTGATGCGCCTTGCTTCCTCGAGAACCAGTGCTTCCATCATCTTTCCTTTGATGTTGAACAAGCGGGATCAGCAGGCCTGGAATCCGCCATCGACAAGCAGACTCACGCCGCTCACCATGCTCGAATCCTCGCCGAGCAGGTAAGCGATCGTGCGAGCCACTTCGAGCGGCTGCACGAAGCGATTCATCGGGATGCGCGCCAGCATCGGGCCGGACTTGGCGGGATCGCTCCATGCGCGTTCGCCCATGGGCGTCATCGTGACCGTGGGCAGCACCGCGTTCACGCGGATGTTGTGCGGCCCGAGTTCGGTCGCCATCACGCGGGTCAGCGCGTCCATGCCGCCCTTCGACGCGCAATACGCGGCATGCAACGCAAAGCCCACGTTCGCCGAGAGACTCGACACGTTGACGATGGACCCGCCCACGCCGCGCTCGATCATGTTCTTCGCGCATTCCTGCGCGACGATCATCGCGGCTCGCAGGTTCACGTTCATCGTCAGATCGAAGGCCTCGACGCTGGTTTCGAGGAACGGTTGCAGCACCGCGAGACCCGCGTTGTTGACGAGCAGGTCCACGGGCTGCGCATTGCGTGCGGCTTCACGCGTGGCGTTTGCATCGGCGAGGTCCACGGCGATGGTTTCGCAGCCGGTCTTGTCGCGCAGCGCATCGAGATCGGCGGGGCTGCGGCTCAGCGCGATCACGCGCGCGCCGCGCTCCGTCAGCAGATGCACGGTGGCATGGCCAATGCCTTTGCCCGCGCCCGTAACGAGCACAGTCTTGCCGGCAAAGTCGCGATTCCTGTCGATGGTCGGGTTCATCAGTTGGGTATCAAGGTGTCTCGCAAAGACGCTGCGCGGTTTCTTCATCGGTCACGAGCACGGACGGATAGCGTCCGCGCAACGCCGCGCGCGTCACATGGAATTTCTTCTTGCCGCCGCTCACGAGCACCACGCGCCGGATCTTGCGCAAATCTTCCAGCGTGATGGCGACGGTGCGACGGTTCAGCGGATGATCGATCAGTTCGCCGTCTTCATCCATGAAATGCCCGAGCATGTCGCCGACCGCACCGGCCTTCTGCAGCGTGCGCAGTTGCTCGGGGTTATCGATGCCATAGGTCACGACCAGCGACTCGGTGAGGTCGCCAGCGGTGAGCAAAGCAAGGCTGGCGTTGCGCGCAAGCTCATAGGTTTCGCGCACGGTCTCTTCCTGCAGGATCACGTCGCGCGCCTTCTGGCTGCTCACGTAGATCGGCGCGGCGAACAGATAACTGTCCGCGCGGCAGATGTTGGCGAAATCGGAGACGATGTCGAAGGTATTGATGCTCGGGCAATGCGACAACCCGCCTTGCAGCGACACCGCCGAAATGGCGCCATAGGAGCGCTGCGGCATGGCGCGCAGCACCGCGCGAATGGTGCGGCCCCAGCCGAGCCCGATGGTCTGTCCCGCGCTGATCTGCCGCGAAAAATAGTTCGCCGCGCCGATGCCGAGCGCCGCGTTGTTGGCCTCGGTGTCCGCGCCGGTCGGCACGACGACCGCGCACTCCAGGCCGAAGCGCTTGGCGAGCGCCTCTTCCAGCGCGACACACGGCGCGATCTTGCTGTTGATCGTGATCTGCACGAGACCGGACTCGCGGCTCGCGGCGAGCAACCGGTTCACGCGCACGCGGTTGCTGCCGATGCGCTGCGCGATCTCCTGCTGCGTCAGATTGCCGACGTAGTAATGCCACGCGACGCGCGCCTGCAATTCCTCTTCGGAGTCGATGGCCTCGTCCGTTTCCGCCAAGGCGATGCTCGGTGCGCTCTTGCTCATGTTGCTCCAGTCTTCAGTGATGGTCGCCGTGATTCTATTTGACCGCGCCCATCGTGAGCCCTTGCACCAGCCGGCCGGACACGGCCAGCGCGAACACCACCATCGGCAGGACGATCAGCGTGCCGGTCGCCATGATCTCGCCCCACGGCAATTCGTAGCCGCTCATGTAGCTCGTGGCCGCCACCGGCGAGGTGATGGCGTCGCTGCGCGTCAGCACGAGCGCATACAGCAGGTCGTTCCACGAGAAGATGAACGCGAAGATCGCCGACACGACGATGCCCGGCATCGCGAGCGGCAGGTTGATGCGCCAGAACACGCGCCAGGGTGAAGCGCCGTCGAGGCGCGCGGCTTCGTCGAGTTCGATTGGAATATTGCGGAACTGGTCGGTGCAGATCCAGACGACGATAGGCAACGAGAACGTCAGGTAAAGCAGGATCAGCACGATATGCGTATCGACGAGTTCAAGCTTTGTCGCGATCAGGAAGAACGGCACGGCGAGCACCACGGGACTCACCATGCGGTTCGAGATGAACCAGAACCACAGGTCTTCCTTGCCGCGAAATTCATAGCGCGCGAGCGCGTAGGCCGCGGGCGCGCCGAGCAGGATGGCGAGCACGGTGGTGCTGCTCGCGATGATCAGCGAGTTCAGCAGGCTGCCCGCGACATCATGCTCGAACAGCGCCGCCGAGTAGTGATGCAACGTAGGCGAGAACAGCCACTTCGGAGGATAGGCGAGTGCATCGGCCTGGCTCTTCAGGCTCGTCGTGACCATCCAGTAGAACGGAAAGACCGACGACAGAAACACCACCAGAAGGCCCAGAAAATGCCATGCGGTGACGCGCTTGCGCGCAGCGCGCGCGCGTTTCGCGCGTGACGACAGGGCGCCGTTCGACGCCTGCGGGACAGATGAACTCACGCAGCCTCCCGATACACGAAACGAATGTAAAGACGCGACAGCACGATGGTCAGGATCAGCAGGATGATGGCCTGCGCGGACGCCATGCCTTGATCGAACAGACGGAAGCCCACCCGCTGGATATAGACGCTGATGAACTCGGTCGCGGCGCCCGGTCCGCCGCGCGTCATCGTGAAGACGGCGTCGAACATCTTCAGCATGTCGGCGGAACGCAGGATGAGAATGGCCGTGAGTCCCGGCAGCAGATACGGCCGCTGCAGATGCCACAGGATCATGCTCCACTTCGGCGTCTCCAGACGCGCCGCCTCTTCCGCTTCCTTCGGCACCATGGAGAGCCCGGCGAGCAGGATCAGCGCGCAGAACGGCGTCCATTGCCAGATATCCATGATCATCACGGAGACGAAGGCGAGCGTCGGGTCGGCGAGCCAGTCCTGCGGCGGAATGCCGATCAAACCGGTCAGGTAGTTCGCCACGCCGAACTGCCGATTGAAGATCAGCCGCCCGATCAACCCGACCACGGCATACGTGGTTGCCATGGGAATCACGAGACTCACGCGGGCCGCCGCACGCATCCACGGCAGTTCCGTGCGATGCAGCATGAGCGCCGCGAACAAGCCGAGCGCGACCTCGATCGGCAAGGTCACGCACAGGAACAGCGCGGTGCGACCGAGCGCGCCCCAGAAGGACGGATCGGTCAGCGTGGCGATGTAGTTGTCGAGCCCGATGAACGGCGTGCCCGAGCCCAGATCCGCGAGCTTGTACTGATGAAACGAGTTGTACAGCGCAAGCAGCAACGGATAGATGCCGATGATCGCCAGCGCGGCAATGGCGGGTATCAGGAACCAGAAGGCGGGCGAACGCGGCAGGATGCCGAAATAGCGCGCGGGTTTGCGCGGTCCTCTCGCGTGCAGTGCGGGTGATGCCATTCGATCGCCTCCGGTTCCTGTGAACGAGTTACTTCAGCAAGGGCTTCTTGCCGTCGTAATAGCCCGCTTTCTTGAGGATGTCCTCGGTCTTCTGACCGATGGTCTGGGCGCCCTCCTTCACCGTCACCTGGCCCAGCATCATCTTGCTGCCCCATTCGCCGATCACTTCCGACACCGCCGGCCATTCCGGGAAACGCGGCCGGTAATCGGGCACGCCGCCCTGCCACGACTCGACCATCGGTTTCACGAACGGGTACTTGTCCTGCACGGCCTTGTCCTCGTACACCGCCATGCGCGCCGGCACGCCGCCCGCTTCGAGATACGGCTTCGCCATGGCTTCCGACGTGATCCATTGAATGAAGAGCCAGGACGCCGCCTGCTTCTTCGCGTTCGACTTCGCATTCACTGCGAGCGAGAAGCCGCCGAGCGCAGGCTTCAGGCCTGCCGGGCCCTTCGGCTCGGTCGTGATGGCGAGACAGTTGCCGAGCTTCGACTTGCTCGGATCGGTCAGCGTGGGATAGAAGGCGGACCATTCGGTGATCATCGCGACCTGCCCTTGCGCAAGCGCGTTCACCGCTTCCGCGTGATCGAAGTCGACGATGCCCGGCGGCATGTACTTCATCAGCTTCTGCCGGTATTCGAGGCCCGCCTGCGATTGCGGCGACATCAGGTTCGACTTGAATTTCGCATCGAGCAGCGAGCCGCCATTGGGCCACAGCACGCGCATGAAACTGTCCGCCGATTGCGTTTCGCCGCGCCGCGATTGCAGCGCGAAGGCGAACTTGTCGCCCTTCGTGAGCTTCGGCGCATAGACGTTGAGGAGCTCCTCCCAGGTCTTGGGCGGTTCGTCGAAACCCGCGTCCTTCAACATGCATTTGTTGTAGAACATCAGGCCGGAGTAGTTATCGAACGGCAGGCCGTAGGTGACCTTGTCCCATGACCCGAACGAATCGAGCAGGATGGGGAAGAAGCCCTTCAGGTTCAGGCTCGGGTCCGCGAGCTTGGGGTCGTCGGTGAACTTCTTGATGGGCACGAGCCATTTGTTGCTCGCGAATTCACCGATCCACACGACGTCCACCAGCACGATGTCCTGGTCCCCGCCGCCGACGAAGTTCAGCACTTCCTTCTCACGCGTGTTCTCGTAGGGAATGACTTCCCAGCGCACCTTGATGCCCGTCTCCTTCTCGAACTGCGGAATGAGCTGTTGCGCGGCCTTGTAGCCGGGGCGGTCGAGAAAGATGGCCTTGATCGTCGTGCCCGAGTAAGGCTGCGCGGCTTCCTTGAGCGTCCAGGCCTGCGCATTCGATGCCGCGAACGCCGCGCTTGCCGCCAGTAGCGCCACTGCCGCGAGGTGTTTGATCGGGCCGAGTTGCGTGGCCGGGATGAAGCGCTTCTTCATGCCTGTCTCCTTGGTTTTTATCGAGCGGAATTGCGGTCGGGTTCAGTTCGTTCGTGCTTCTTTTCCTGCGCTCCAGTACGTGCAACGAGCCTGTCGCGAAGCCTCTTCCACGCTCCGGATCATACGCGTCGTTTCACTTGTAATTTCGGTTTTACAATTGTATATTTTGGCCCGAACAGGTTGTCAAGAACAAAAATCGCCGATGCATCCGATGCTGCGCTGCCGCAGCAGCACACAGGAGACAAACGCATGAGCGCAGTTCATTTGCAGCAGATCCGCAAGACCTTCGGCGGCGTGGACGTGCTGAAGGGCGTGGAGATCGAAGTGACGGACCGGGAGTTCATGGTCTTCGTCGGGCCTTCGGGCTGCGGCAAGTCCACCTTGCTGCGCACCATCGCCGGACTCGAACGCTGCGACTCCGGGCAAGTCCTGATAGGCGGCGAGGACGTCACCGAACTCGAACCGTCGCAGCGCGGCGTCGCCATGGTGTTCCAGTCGTACGCGCTCTATCCGCACATGTCGGTGTACGAGAACATCGCCTTCGGGCTGCGCATGCTGAAGCTGCCCGAAGCGCAGATTAGGGAACGCGTGCAGCGCGCGGCGGAGATCCTGCAGATCGGCCAGCTGCTCGAACGGCGGCCGCGCGCGCTGTCCGGCGGACAGCGGCAGCGCGTGGCCATCGGGCGTTCCATCGTGCGCGAGCCGAAGGTCTTCCTGTTCGACGAACCACTCTCGAATCTCGATGCCGCGCTGCGCGTGCAGATGCGCCTCGAACTCATCAAGTTGCACAAGCAACTGAACGCCACGATGATCTACGTCACGCACGATCAGACCGAAGCCATGACGATGGCGGATCGCATCGTCGTGCTGAATCACGGGCGCGTGGAGCAGATCGGTTCGCCGCTCGAGCTGTATCGCGCGCCGCACAACCGCTTCGTCGCGGGCTTCATCGGTTCTCCGAAGATGAACTTTATGGACGTGCGCGTCATGCGCACGGATCACCTGGGCGTGACCATCGAGCTGCCGGGCGGCGAAGCGCTCACGCTGCCCTTCGCCGCCGGCGCGCTCAAGGCGGGCGAGACGCTGACACTCGGCATCCGGCCGGAACACTTCATCGAGTCATGCGGCGGCGACATCGACAGCGGCCTGAGCGGCGAGGTCATGGTGATCGAGCATCTCGGCGGCGAGACGCTGCTGCATCTGCGTCTGGCCAACGATCTCGTGATCCAGGTGAAAGGCTCGGGCGAATCGAGCGCGGTGGAAGGCCAGCGTCTCAACGCGGGCTTCAGCATTCGTCACGTTCATCTGTTTCTTGAAGACGGCAGCGCGCTCGAACGCATGCGGCCGGTGGCCCAGACGGCCACGGCGTGATCGACGCCGGGCGGGTCTGACGAGGTTTCGTCAAGTTAATGGAGGACGTGCCGTAAACGAGAACACGCGCCAACTGGCGCAGTCGGCCGATGCGCTTCGCGGCCGCCTTCACCTCGTGTCTCGTGACCTCCATGGCATCTCGAATTCGCTCGCTCGCGGCGTCGGCCGCGGTGCTCACCCTGTTGCTCGCGATCGGAGCAGCGCCCTCCACGCTCGCCGCGACCAGCGCCGAGCTCGCCGTCTCGCTGACCATCTACGAGGTCTGCACCCTCGATACCGACGCCCGTCGGCCCGCCGTCGCCTGCACGGCATCGGGTCAATATCGCATCCTTACCGGACAGTATTTCGCCGATTTCAAGGTTGCCGAGTCTGACAAAACCCCAACGCGCAACAAACCCGTCGTCGAAATCGCCTTTTAAAAGAGTGCGTTGCAGCATTCCGTTAATCCGTTGCTTTCGTTACAAACGGTTACGTCTTCGGTGTGAGGATTGAACAAGAATGGAAACGTCCACCGAGGTGTAGACGCCATTTGCGTTCATTGCGCAAACGTTGTCGAACACGGACACATCAATAAAAAAATATCTGAGGTGAAGAATGCGTCGTCATTCGATTGCGGTTTCATTCATTTCACTCGCGTTAGCCACGGGGCCCCTCATTCCCTTCGGAGCGCGAGCCGCTACCAAGACCACGACTTTCGTGGTGTCCCTGACGTTGCAGAACGACTGCAACATCACAGCCAACCCGCTGAACTTCGGTACGTCAGGCGTCATTGCCGCGAACATCGACCAGACGACCACGCTGGCGGTCACGTGTTCGAATGGCGCGGCCTATAACGTCGGGCTCGACGCAGGCTCGGTCGCCGGCTCGACCATCCCCGCCCGTTTGCTGGGCGGAACCGGCACGCCTGTTCCCACCGTCGCCTATCAGCTCTACCGCGACGCCGCCCGCACCCTGATCTGGGGGCAGACGGTCGCCACCGACACTGTGGCGGGCACCGGCAACGGTGCGGCACAGACGCTGACGGTATATGGCCGCGTCGCGCCGCAGACCACCCCGGCAGCGGGCACCTATACGTCGACGGTCACCGCGACCATCACGTTCTAGGTATGCGCGATCCGAAGGTGGGTCAAGCCCTCCGCCGGGTGAGGCGGGGGTGGCTGTACACGTTCGTGCTGCTCACGCTCTCGCCGCTGGGCAGCGCGTGGGGCGCTGCGCTTCAGGTTTCGCCGATCCGGCTCGACCTGTCCGCCGAGAAACCCGCCGCCGCCCTCACGCTGCATAACGACGGCACCGTGCCGCTCTATGCGCAGGTGCGTGTGTTCGCATGGACGCAAACGGTCGATGAAGATCATCTGGACCGCACCTCGGCCATCGTTGCGAGTCCGCCTATCGTCAACGTCGCGCCGGGTGGCGATCAGACCGTTCGCATCCTGCGCGTCAGCACGACCCCGCTGGTCCGCGAGGAAGCCTACCGGCTGCTGATCGACGAATTGCCGAACGGCCAGGCCGCCTCCTCGACCGGCATCCGCATGCAGTTGCGTTATTCGGTGCCGGTGTTCGTCGGCGCCAGGGAGGACCAGGTGCCTGCACTTGCGCTGTCGCTCGAACGCACTGAAGCGCCGGACGGCCACGACACCCTGATGCTGCGCGCGGCGAACAACACGGATCTCCACGCGCAACTGAGCCGCGTGCACCTCGACTGGCCCAATGGCCATTCGACCCAGGTGTCCGCCGGCCTCCTTGGATACGCCCTGCCGCACATGGCCCGCCGCTGGCCGGTGCAGGGCGCACCCTCGGGCGTGACCTCGGCGACGCTCAAGGCGCTCGTGAACGGCGAACCGGTGACGATGCGCGTGAGCGTCGTCGAACCGCAACCCGATCGGTGACCCGTGGATGCACTCGCCCCACCGGCATTCGTGCCACACCCGCGGCCATGCCTTGAGGCGCGTGCGCTGGGTGCTGCCGGTTTGCGCGGTTTGCATATTGACTTCGACATGCGTGCCGGCGCGCGCCGATGACGTTCCGGCGACGCTGGCCGCCGGTGACCTTCCCGCCGCCACGCTGGCCGCCTTGCGCGGCGGCTTCCCCGTCGCGGACGGCATCGCCGGCGGGACGGGCGACCTGTATCTCGAAGTGGCCATCAACGGCGTGTCGACGCAGAAGATCGCGAAGTTCTTCATCACCGACACGATGATCTACACGACGCCCAGCGAGCTCCGCGACCTCGGCCTGCGCACCGACGACCTCAAGCCCGACGCCCAGGGCCGCGTCGGGCTTGGCTTCGTGCCGGGCTTGCGCTACACATACCAGCCGGAGCGGCAGCGCATCAACCTCGAAACCACCGATTCCCGCCGTCTGCCGTCCGCGCTCGCCAACACGCCCGCGCGTCCGCCGGTGGCCGTCACCGGCACGGGCCTCGTCATCAACTACGACGCGACGGTGCAGACCAACTCGCCGACGCAATACGGTCTTTTCAGCGAGGAGCGCTTCTTCTATCCGGGCGGCGTGTTCGACAACACGGGCACCGCGTACTGGTATTCGGACCGTCATCGCTACGTGCGGCTCGATACGTCATGGAGCCATTCCGACACCGACACGCTCATGACCACGCGTCTCGGCGACACGATTTCGTCCTCGCTCACCTGGACGCGGCCGGTGCGCATGGGCGGCGCGCAGTTGTCGCGCGACTTCAGCCTGCGGCCGGACCTGATCACCTATCCGGTGCCCGCGCTGGCCGGCTCGGCGGCCGTGCCGAGCGCGGTCGACCTGTATGTGAACAACGTGCGCCAGTTCAGCGGCAACGCGCCTTCGGGACCGTTCGTCATCAACGCGGTGCCCGCGATCAACGGCGCGGGCGAAGCGGTCATCGTGAGCCGCGATACGCTCGGGCGCAGCGTGATGACCACGGTGCCGCTGTATATCGATGCCCGTCTGCTCGCGCGCGGTCTCACGGATTTTTCGGTGGAAGCGGGCTTCGTGCGGCGCGCCTATTCGCTGGATTCGTTCGACTACGCCGGCGACCCGTCGCTGTCGGCGTCGCTGAGGCGCGGGATCACCGACGAGTTCACGCTCGAAGCGCACAGCGAAATCACCCGCGGTGTCTATAACGCGGGCGTCGGCATGCTGTTCGGCATTGGCCAGTGGGGCGTGTTCAACATGGCGGTGGCGGGCAGCGCGGGCAACGGCGGCGCCCACCCGGCGCCGCTCTATGTCTATCCGGCGGGCTACTACGATGGCTTCGGGTCGATTGCACCGCAGGCCACGGCCATTCCCCGGCAACCGTCGACGGGCGGTGGCGGCGTGCAGATCGCGGCGGGCTGGCAATGGCGCACGCCGGCCATTTCCGTCGACTTGCAGGCGACGAAGGCCACGCCGCACTACAGCGACCTCGCCGCCGCCGAAGGCACGCCGGTGCCGCGCGCGACCTATCGCGCGACCCTCGCCGCGCCGCTGCGCGCGCTCGGTTCGTCGAGCACGGCAAGCGCGAGCTTCGTCGGCGTGGACGATCCCTACTACGGCGATTCGCGCATCGGCTCGCTCGCGTACACGACCAGCCTGCCGCGCGGCGCGTCGCTGTCCGCGAGCGTTTATCACGACTTCGGCGACAGCCGCACGACCGGTGTCTTCGTCGCGCTGAGCTTCGTGATCGGCGGCGCGCTGAACGCGAGCGTCAACGCCGGCTCGGATCACGGCAAGCCGATCTTCGGCGCGGCGCTGTCGAAGACGGCCGACTACGGCGGCGGCTTCGGCTGGCAGGTCCAGAGCTCGCGCCAGAACGGCATCCAGCAGTCGCTCGCGCAGGGCACCTATCGCGGCCGCTACGGCGACTTGCTGGCGTCGGTCGCGAACGTCGATTCGCGCACCTACGGCGAACTGGACGCCTCCGGTTCGATCGTCGTGATGGCGGGCGACGTGCTCGCCGGCCGGCGTATCGACGACGCCTTCGCCCTCGTCTCGACGGACGGCGTAGCGGGCATTCCGGTGCTGCACGAGAACCGCGAGATCGGCAAGACCAATTCGGCGGGGCATCTGCTGGTGCCGGACCTGGTCTCGTATCAGCCGAACCATCTCTCCATCGATCCGCTCGGCCTTCCCGCCGATACGTCCATCGCCACGACCCAGCTGAATCTCGCTCCGCAGGCGCACGCCGGCGTGCTCGCACGCTTCCCGCTGCAGGACTTCCACGGCGCGCAGCTGCAACTGCTGTCTGCGAACGGCCAGCCCTTGCCGGTCGGAACCCAGATCACGCATCGCGAAACCGGGAAGCAGTACGTGGTGGGCTACGACGGTCTCGCTTTCGTGGACGATCTTTCCCAGTCGAATACGCTCGATGCCGCGCCGGCGGGCAAGCCCTGCGAAGTGCAGGTGCCTTACAAGGCTCAGGGTCACGGCCTGCCGACGCTCGGCCCCTTCACGTGCGGGGCTGCGTCGCCATGAAGCGCATCGTGCTGTTCCTCGTGTTCCTGCTGTTCGGCGCCGCGGCGCAGGCGCAGAGTTGCAGCGCGACGGTGTCGGGCATCACCTTTGGCCCGATCGCGCCCGCGACCACTTCCGTCGCGAGCATCACGGGGACGGTCAACATCACCTGCACCCCTGCTGCGCTGAACCCGCCGGTGCGCGTATGCCTCAACTTCGGCACCGGCGGCGGCGGCACCTCGTACTCACCGCGCCTGGCCACGACGGGCACCGGCACGATCCAGTACAACCTCTACTCCGATGCCGGCTACTCCACGATCTGGGGATCACGCGCGTCCGGTACCTTTGCGCCCGTCGCGGTGGACCTGACGTTTCCGCTCGGCGTGTCCTCGGTAAGCCGCTCCGTGACGATCTACGCCCGCACGGCGCCCGGCCAGACAGCGCTCGTCGCCGGCAACTACTCCTCCGTGTTCTTCGGCACGGGCTCGGCGGAGATGGATTACACGGCGTATGTCCTGCTCGCCCCCGACTGCTCCACGGTCACTTCGAATGCCACCGCGCTGTCGTTCCTCGTCGTGGCGCCGGTCATCAACGACTGCTCGCTGTCCGCCACCAACATCAACTTCGGCGCCTCGGGCGTGCTGAACGGCGCGCTCACCGCGACCGGCACGCTGAGCGTTGCATGCACCAACAACGACTCTTATTCGATCGCGCTGTCGGCGGGCAGCGGCACCGGCGCGAGCGTGGCCGACCGGCGCATGACGAAAAACGGGGGCACCGAGCAGGTCAAGTATCAGCTGTACACCAACGCCTCGTTCTCCACCCCTTGGGGCGACGGCACCAATGGCACGTCGGTCATCAGCGCCTTCGGCACCGGCTCGAATCAGGGCATCACGGTATACGGCCGCGTACCGCCGCAGACGACGCCGAGCGCCGGCACCTACACCGATACGATCGTCGCGACGATCACGTACTGACCGGCGCACACTCGTCCGGATTACAAAAGTTCGGCCACCTGTTCGTACAAACTGCAAAACAGCCTACAAAAGCCCGCGCTCCCGATCCGCCCCGCATTCCGCCTCATTCGGCGTAACACGCGCCGGACGTAACGTAACTGAAGCACCTGTTTCATACTGGACACGGCCTTCGGTACGACGAAACACCCCCGCAAACGTTATCCAGCCGTGACACGCGGGGCTTGAGCGTTGAATAGCCGCCGTGGAGCGCATCTGGCATGACTCCTGCAATCTTCTGTCGAACCAACCGGAGGAGATAGGAAGCAGCATGAAAAGAACGACAGACGGCTCGCCCGCAGCGATCGCCGCGCCGAACTCAGATCATGCATTGAGGCATCGCGTACTCCAGGGCCTGCGGGCCGGTGAGTTCTGCATCGCCTATCAGGGAATCTATCGGGTGGACAGCGGCGAACTCGCGCAGATGGAAGCGCTGATTCGCTGGCGTCATCCGGAGTTCGGCCTGCAGCTGCCAGGCGCATTCAGCGCGGTGTTCAAGGACGCCGATGTGATGCTCGAACTCACCTGGTTCGTGATGGACCGGGTGGCCGCCGATATGGCCGCATGGCGCGCCACAGGCGGCGCGCACTACCCGGTGGCGGTGAACGTGCCGCCGTCCATTGCGGCCCTGCCCGGTTTCGCCGAGCGCATGGACAGCATCTGCCGTGCGCATGGCATTGCGCCGGAATGCCTCGAACTGGAGCTGTCGGAGAGCGAGGATCTGGCGCGCTTTCCTGGCATGCAAAAGCTCGTGCGCCGCTTCCGGAACAAAGGCGTCAACATTTCGATGGACGATTTCGGCACCGGCTATGCCTGCCTCGCCGCGCTCGGCCCGATCGAATTCGGCACGGTGAAGATCGCGAAGGAACTGCTGTCGGAAGCGCCGAGCTGCCCGAACGCCTGCACGGTGTTCTCGGCGGTGGTCGCGTTGCTGACACGGCTCAAAGTGTCGATCGTGGTCGAAGGGGTGGAAACCGCCGCGCAGGCGCAGTGGCTGGCGCAATGGCCGCATGTGCTCGCGCAAGGCTTCTTCCTGGCGCGGCCGGCGTTCGGCATCGACCAGGTGCCCGGCGTGCGCATGGCGAAAGCCGCCGCGAAAAGGCGCGACGCGCATCACGCCATGCGCATCGCAAACGCGGCTTAAAGGTGAAGTCGAGCAGTTAGACCCGGTTTCCCAAGAGCTTCTGGCAGCCCTCGTAAAGCCAGAACTTCGCCGGCGCATGCGTGCGCCGGCGTTTTTTTGGCTGCGCGATGGCTGGACGGGATTTCCTGGCGGCGTCTGCTAGCGCGGGACTGCCTGGGCTGCCTGCCTCCGGCGTAGCGTGCCTCGTTCTGGCTGGCTGCCTTCCCGCTGCACCTGCCTGCGTCCGCCATTTGCCCGCCGCCTCCTCTGCCCCGGCACCCTTCCGCGGCGCTACATCGGCCGGGTTTCGGGCTCCTCGTCGAAGATCTGGAACTTGCGCATCTTCTCCCACAGCACCTTGCGGCTGATGCCGAGATGCTGCGCGGTATCCTGCCGGCGCCAGCCGTTCGCATCGAGCGCGGCGATCACGCGGTTGCGCTCGTTCATGTCCCACTTGCTGCGATCGACGAGCAGATCGGTTGCACCTTCTGCCGCTGCCGGTTGCTGCTGGTTGCGCGCCAGCACCAGCAGGCGTTTCACGCGCGACTCGTCCCAGCCGCCGAGCTGCCGCACCGTCACGCCGACCCGTTCCGCCAGGTTGCGCAGTTCGCGCACATTGCCGGGGAAATAAATATCGGCGACGGCGTCCGCGAGCCAGTACGGCAGGTCCGGCAGCGCGTCGAGCTTGTCCTTGCCGATCACCTCGCTGATGAACGCCTTGAACAGCGCGATCTTGTCGGGCGCGCCGCGTTCCTCCAGCGACGGAATCTTGAGTTCGATCACCGCCAGCCGGTAATACAGGTCGGCGCGAAAGACGCCGTCCTTCACGAGTTGCGGCAGGCACTTGTTGCTCGCCGCGATCAGCCTGAATTCGAGGCGCACCGGCGTCGCCGAACCGAGACGCGTCACCGCCTGGTCCTCCAGCACGCGCAACAGTTTGACCTGCTGATAAAGCGGCAAATCGCCGATCTCGTCGAGGAACAGCGTGCCGCCGTTGGCCTGTTCGAAATAGCCCTTGTGCGCCATCACGGCGCCCGTGAAGGAACCCTTCGCATGACCGAAGAACAGCGACTCGAACAGCCCATCCGGAATGGCGCCGCAATTCACGGCCACGAACGGCCCTTCGCCATAGCGCGAGTGCTTCTCGTGCAGCAGTTGCGCGATGCGTTCCTTGCCGACGCCGGTCTCGCCATGCACCAGCACGCTGGTGTCGCAATCGGCGAAAGTATCGACTTCATGCAGCAGCGCTTTCATGCACTCCGCGTGCGCGATCAGATCATCCGACGCCTGCGTATCCTCGCCATGCGCGCGCAGTTGCCGCGCGAGCTTGCAGACCATCGCGCGCAGTTCCGCGCCCGTGAAGTCGAGCGGCAGGATGTGCGAGTAGTCGGCGGGGAACATCGACGGATCGCGCTCGCGCGGCGCCGCGCCGACCCACACGACCGGCATCGTATGCCGCGCCTCCCAGTCGCGCAAAACGAACGCGCCATGGTCGATCACGCTCACGCTGATGATCGCGAGGGCCGGACGCTCGGCGTCGCGGGGCGCGCTGATGGCGGTGCCGTCGGCGCGCAGCACGTCGACGTCCTGGCCGGACATCGCGCGCACCACGCGCTCGACGATGTCGGCCTTGCCCTCCCATACGTGAATGTCGAGGCCATCGATTCTGGTGTTCTGTCTCATGTCGTTCAATCAGTAGGCCAGTTGCGACTCGCCGCAGGTCAGCGACAGGTCGTGGATCGTGCTCGCGCCCACTTGCGCGCCGAGCGCCTGGAGCACCGGCAGCAGCACGGTGTCGAGGCTGGTGAGCAGTTGCGGCAGCGTGGCCACGACGCCGCCCAGCAAGCCCGTGACGATGCCGCTCAACAGATCGGTCAGCACGGTCGGCAGGATGGGCGATGAAATCTTCAGCGTGCGCGAGAGGCTCGTGTTCAGCCCGCTCAGTGCATTCGCAAGCGATGCGCCCGGCGCGGACGGCACGGTCTGGTAGTCGTCGGCGTTGCCGCTGACGCCGTCGAACGTGATGTTCGGCGCGGATGATGCGGGCATCGCCGCGGGAAGCGCGGCGGCAAGGCTTACGCTGGCCACGCCGGGCACGTTGAGGATGGTCGCGGGGACGGTGCAACTGCCGAATGCCGCATTGGCCGCCAAGTCGCCGACGCAGACATTGGCAATGCGGCTCTGCACGCCGATCACCGAGCGCCGGGCCAATGGCGGACCGGCGCATTGCGTCGACGCGAGCCATGCCGTGCCGGACGCCACATCCACATACAGCGGCAGATGAATGAGCTGGCCGCTCAGCAACGGGATGAGCGGGATGGTGGGCAGCTTCACGAGGCTCACGTCGACGGCCGCGCGCACTTGCGCCGTGCTGGCCTGCGTGCGCCAGTTGCCCTGGCCGTCCTGCCCCGCCTCGCCGATGGCCAGCGCCGGCGGCTCGATGATCTGCACGGAAAGCGTCACCGAACCGAGCAGGCCCAGATCGACGCTCGGCTTCAGAATGACAGCCGCCTTGCCCGCCTGCGCAATCTCGGCCGTGACGAGCAGCGCTTCCAGCGGGTTGATGGTGGCGTCGAGCGCGCTTTGCGTGTTCGCCAGCGCAATCGACAGCAGGCCAGGCGAGCCGTTCTTGCTGCCGAGCGCGATGGTCTGGTTGCCGGGAATATTCGCATTGACGATGGCGCCCATCGCGCCGATCGCGGTCGAGAGATTCGCGTTCGCAACGGACGTGGTTTGCAGCGCCTTCAGCATGAGCCTGGCGATATCGCCCGCGCTGAGTTGCAGGCCCAGCAATTGATCCACCGTGCCGACGCCCGCCGCCGTGACGAGATCGCCCACGCGCACCTGGGCATTCGCGAGTCCCTGGTACGACACGAGGTTCAGATTGAGATTCGTGCCGAGCAGCGCGTTCAGCAGGCTGTTCAACTGGCCCGCGCCGAGGCTGACGAGCGTCGTGCCGATCGAGAACGAGCCGATGTCCGTTGCCCGGGCGATGGCCGTCGCCGTCACCTGTCGCGACGGCCCGACGAAGAAGTACGGCACCCTGCGCGCCGCGCTCACCTTCACGGCGTTGGCCGGCGAGCCGCTGGTCGAGAAGTAGTCGGGCGCGGCGTTCGCCTGCGTATCCCAGCGCCCGCACGTGACGCTCAGGCTGTTGCCGGCGGCGCTGCCGTCGAAGCCGTTGACGAGCGCGCTGCCGGTCGCCGCCGACGTGGCGCGCGCGCACGAGCTGGACAGCGACTGCGTGCCCGCGCTGGCGGCGAGATCGACGACGCTCTGCAACGCGCGCCGCGCGAAGAACAGATTGCCGATGTCGAGCGCGCCCAGCGCCGCGACCGCCACGACCAGCCAGATCGCCGCGAGCGTCGCCGCCGCGCCGCGCTGGCGCTCAAGGGGCGGTCGGAAGGTGCGGTGCGCTTTCATGGCGTGAGCGTGAGCAGCGGATGGACATCAGTTCGCGTTGTGATAGTTGACGTCGAGCGCCGGCCGCCCGGCATCTTCGAGCGACGATCCGAAACGCGCCGGAATGCCCGTCTCGAACGACTTCAGATAGCGGTCGTAGGCCGCGCTGGCCTCTGCGCCCAGCATCGGCTGAGCGGGCGCGGCGGCGGCGTTGCTGGACTGGAGCGTGAGCCAGGCCTGCGTTGCGTGGCCGATCTCGCTCGCCGCCGGCGGGTTCGCGTCCTGCGCGAAAGTGAGCACGGGCGCCACGCCCAGCATGGCGGCCAGCATCGTCAGGGGGAATCGTTTCATCGTTGCCTCTTAGTTCAAAAACTGCGTGCGACATCAACGCGCCGCGACGCGCGGCCGCGCCGCATCGGCCACGCGTTTCGCATCGCCGCGGATCGCCTGCTGCACGTCCGCCGTGAATTTCTGCTGGTCCATCAGTCCTTGCGCATTCGCCGCCTGTCCGTTGGCGAGCAGATACAGCGCGACGTTGCTCAGGATCTTCGGGTTGCCCGGTGCAAGCTCGGCGGCCTTCATCAGCGGCACGCGCGCACCTTCCACATCGCCCATGCGCAAGCGCGCATAACCGAGGTCGGAGAGCATCGTGGCATCGGTCGGGGCACGCTTCGAGGCTGCCTCGAAACGTTCGGCGGCGTGCGTGAAATCGCCCTTCGCGCCCGCCAGCAAGCCCAGACCGCGCAGGCCGCGCGCAGCGAGCGGGGTATCGGCGAGACGCGCGTAGGCCGCCGCGCTGGCCTCGGGCTGCCCGGTCTGACGCAGCGCATCGGCGCGCAACAGAAGGGTGTCGGGCGCTTCGCCGTATTGCTGCTCGTAGGCATCGATGTGCGCCAGCGACGCGTACCACAAGCCTTGCGTCTGCATCCGGTCGATCAGCGCGAGATACATGCCGGGCGTATCGGGCGGTGCGTCTTTTTGCTGCGCCTGATCGAGCGCGGCCTGGCGTTCGGCCTGGATGCCCAGGCCGTAGCCGTTCTCCTGCCTGGTCGCGCACGCACCGAGCGTCGCGCAGATCAGCGCCGCGAGCAGCGGGCGCAAGAGTTTCGTGGAGAGCGTCATGAGCGTTCCGTTATCGATGAAGTCCTGCCAGCGCGTGCACCACCGCGATGAAACCCGGCCCGGCCGTGATGATCAGCAGCGCGGGCAACAGCGTGAGCACCATCACGCCGGTCATCTTCACGGTGACTTTGCCGATGCGCGCCCGCAGCGACGCGCGGCGCGCCTCGCGCAGCCGGTCGCCGAACTGCTTGAGCGGATCCTGCACCGCGCCGCCGTGCTGCTCGACCTGGATGATCAGCCGCACGATGGCGGCGAGGTCGTCGTTTTCGTAGCTCGTGGCGAGACGTTTCATTGACTGCTCGCGGGTGCGGCCGGTGACGAACTGCGCCTGCGCCAGCGCCAGTTCGCGGCCGAGCACGGGCAGCACGGTGCCGAAGTCGTGAATCATCACCTGCAGGCTCTGATCGAGCGACAGCCCGACGCCCTGCAGCAGCCGCAACAGATCGACGAACATCGGCAGTTCGTTTTCCACCGCGCGTTGACGCGCCTGCGCGCGCCGCCGCACGAGCCACTTCGGCGCCATGAAACCCGCCGAGAGCGCCATGAACATCAGCAGCATGAAGCGCGCACTGCTCATGCCGCCATGCGCGACAGCAAACACGACGAGCGGCGCGCCGAGCGCACCCGCGATGCGCGCCGCGAGAAAACGGGCGCGCGCCTGGACATCGAGATAGCCGCAGCGCTCGAGCAGACGCCGGTCTTCCGGCGCCACCGCGATGCGCCCGAACGGCGTGTCGAGCCACGCGACGCTCGCGCGCCCCAGCGCTGCGAACAGACCGCGCGTCGGCGCCGGCGTGAGGCGTGTGGCGGGCGCAGCAGATGCGGCAGAAGCGGCCGACAGCGACGCGGCGGCACGGTCCTGCAACGCGTGGTCGAGCGTGCGCGCCGAACGCTGCATGCGCAGATGGCGGCCCAACACCAGCATGCCGCACAGGCTCACGGCCAGTGCGGCGGCAACGAGCGCGAGCGCGCCGAGCAAGGCAGGCGTGATCGTCATGTGCGCATCCTCGCCAGCCGGTACAGCATCCACGCGCCGAGCGCCTGCAACGCCACCGCCATGTAGACGAGGCGCTTGCCGAGCGTGTCGGTCCACATGGCGTCGAAATAGGCGGGATTGGTCAGGATCACCATCGTGCCGAGCAGAATGGGCAGCAGTCCGAGCACCCACGACGAGAGCCGCGTTTCAGTGGACAGCGCGATGAGTTCGCGGTCGGCCTGTTCCAGGTCGCGCATCAGCGCGGCCATGCGGTCGAGCATCACGTCGGAGCGGCCGCCGTATTTCACCGACACGCGCAGCACCGAGCCCACCAGTTCCAGTTCGCGCACGCGATAGATGCGCGCCACCGCGCCGAGCGCGTGATCGATTTCCATGCCGGTGCGCAGCATCGGCAGCGCGCGGTTCAGGCATTCGGAGAGCGGCGCTTCGGCGCTGCCGAGCGCGCTCTGGAACGCGGCCGGCACGCTGTGGCCGATGACGATCATCCGGACGATGCCGTCGAGGAACGGCGGCAGTTGCCGCACGATCCGCTGATAGCGTTTCTGCGCGCGCCACGAGAGCCACGCATACACAGCGACCAGCACGAACGCCGCGACGCCCGCGCCGATCGCCGGTCCCGCTCGCAAGCTGGCCCACAGCGCGCCGAAAGCGGCGACGGCGAGCGTCGTCGTGACGAGCGCGCCCGGCCGTTCGATGCCCGCGCGATTCAGCAGATTGCCGACGAACGCGCGAACCTGCGCGATGCGCGCCCGGACGCCCGCTCTCGTCTCGGTGGCCGACGCGCCCGTTGCGGGCCGGGGCGGTTGCGGAGCGTGCGGCGTATGCAGTCCATGCGCCGCGCTCGCGCTCTGCACCTGCCGCTCGACGAAGCGTTCGGCCAGCGCCCGTTCGCGCCGCACGGCGCTACGCCGCCACAGCATGAGCGCCGCCGCCGCGCACAGCAGCGCGACCATCGCGACGAGCGCGACGCCCCTAGCCACTGAAGCCCCCGCCGAAGCCGCCGCCAAAGCGGCCCGTCTGCCCGAAGCCTTCCGACATCGCGACGCCCTGCGCCTGGCGGAATTTCGCGAGCTTCGGCGAACTCGGATGAATGCCGAGCCAGTTCCAGCGGTCCTGCTCGTCGCCGTTCATGTCGACGGACGGCTCATAGCGATACAACTCCTGCATCGCGATGATGTTGTCGGACAGGCCCGTGACTTCGGTGACCGAGAGAATCCGGCGCCGCCCGTTCGAGAGCCGCCCGATCTGCACGATGAAGTCGATCGCGTTGGCAATCTGCCTTCTGAGACTCGCCTCCGTGCCCTGGAAACCCGCGAAGCCCGCCAGCATCTCCAGCCGGTACAGGCACTCGCGCGGCGAACTGGCGTGCACGGTGCCCATCGAGCCGTCGTGACCGGTGTTCATTGCCTGGAGCATTTCGAGCACTTCGCCGCCGCGCACTTCGCCCACGATGATCCGGTCCGGACGCATCCGCAGCGTATTGCGCAACAGGTCGCGGATCGACACGACGCCCGCGCCGTCGAAGCCGCCGGGCCGGCTTTCGAGCCGCACCACATGCGGATGGTTGAGCGACAGCTCCGCCGTGTCCTCGATCGTCACCACGCGTTCGTGCTTCGGAATGAAGAAGGCCAGCGCGTTGAGCAGCGAGGTCTTGCCCGAACTCGTACCACCCGAGACCAGCACGTTGCAGCGGGCGTCTACCGCCGCCTGCAACAGCGTCGCGATGTCCTGGTTGAAGGTGCCGTTGGCGAGCAGATCGTCAGGACGCAGCGGATCGCGGCGGAACTTGCGGATCGACACCACCGGCCCGTCGATCGACAGCGGCTCGATCACCACGTTGACGCGGCCGCCGTCGGGCAGGCGCGCATCGACCATCGGGTTGGATTCGTCGAGACGCCGGCCGATCGGCGCGAGAATGCGCCGCACGATGCGCAGCAGGTGCGCGTTGTCGGCGAAGCGCACCGGAATCTTTTCGAGAATGCCGTGCCGCGACACATACACGTCGCTATAGCCGTTGATGAGGATGTCCTCCACGGCGGCGTCCGCGAGCAGGTCCTCGATCGGGCCGAAGCCCGCGAGTTCCTTGGTCAGCGCCGCCGCCACGAGCCGCACTTCGCTCTCGTTGAGCGGAATGCGGCGCAGACGCACGAAGCTGTCCATTTCCAGATCGACGAACTGCTGGATCGCCTGGCGCGACCAGCGGCCGAATTCCGCGCCGAGTTCCTCGATGCGCGACAGCAGATGTTCGTGCGCGGCCGTCGCCACGTCCTGAAACTGCTGCGACTGGGCGAACGCGACGGCGTCTTCGGCCAGATCGTTCGCGAACGCGATGTCCTTGCTGAAGTCCTGAACCATCGTCTATGACCGTCTGAGAAAGTTGGGAAGGAATTGCCCGGCGCTCAGCGCCGAGCGGAGGGACGCACGGCCGCCTGCCGACTGCGCGTCGCGCGCGGCGGCCTCGCCCGGTGCTTCACCGTGCAGGCGCGCCACGAGTGGCGCGAGCGCGCGGACATACGGATCGCGTTCGGCGCACTCGGCCAGCAGCCGGCCCTGGTTCACCGCGCGTCCGAGCGCCTGCGCCCGCTCCGGCAGCACCGCGACGAGCGGCAGGTCCAGACGCTCGGCCAGCTGGTCGGCGCCGAAGTTGAGCGCGCCGTCGAACTTGTTGACGACGAGGCCGAGCGGCTTTGCTTCGTCCGGCTCGCTTTCATCGCCGGCGCGCAGAGCGTCGAGCAAGGCGACCGCCGACACCGCCGAGGCGACGTTCGGATCGCACACGAGCCAGACTTCGTCGGCGGCGCGCACGGCCTGCGCGACGAATTCGAGGTTCGAGAAACCGCCCAGATCGACGATCTGCTGATCGAAATACGCGCGCAGGCGGGTCAGCGTGCTGGTCGCGGACGCGAAGGAAATCGCGCGCATCTCGCCGAGATCGGCGGGCAGCGCGGTCAGCGCCAGCCCGCTCGGATGACGCGCGAAGGCGGTGTTCACGAAGGTCTCGTCGAAGCGGCGCAGATTGCGCACGGCATCGACGAAATGCAGTTCACTGCGGGTGTCGAGCAGCAACGCGCTGTCTGCCGCGGGCAGACCGAGGTCGAGCAGCGCCGTGGTGCGCTGCGCCGCCGCCGCGCGCTTTTGCAGACACACCGCCAGGTTCGCCGCGAGCGTGCTCACACCCACGCCGATACGCGCGCCCAGCAGCACCGTGAGCTTGCCGTGGCGGCTCACCGGCTCGCTGCGCGGCGCCGGCCGTTCGGCCAGCAGACGCCGGGCGATCGCGAGGACGTCGGCGGGCGCGCCGCTCACATCGGCGAAATCGCGCACGCCCGCGCGCAGCGCCGCGAGCGCCGGAGCCGGCGTCGCCAGCGTGCCCAGCGCGACGATCGGCACCGCCGGATAGGCGTCGCGCGCCGCCTGCGCCAGGAGACTCGCGTGCGTGGCGTCGCCGCTCGCGCCGAAGTCGATGAACACCACGCCCGGCGTCCGTTCGCCGATGCGCGCAGTCAGGCCGGCCACGTCCCACGGCGCGGCTTCCACCGGGCCCGCGCCCGCGAGCGCGCGTTGCAGCCAGTCGAGCCGCGCGCCATCGGGGCTCGCGCACAGGAAGCGCGCCGGCAGCGCGGAAGCGTCGGCGGGCGTCATCGCGAAAATCCTGGTGCGGCATCGGCGGAAATGGCGCCGCCGATGAACGAGCGCCACACCGGACCGTTGCGCTGCTCCGACTGTTCGCCGGGCGTCGCGGGCAGCGGCGCATTGCGGGCGATCGGCGCGACCAGATGCGGCGTCACGATGATCACCAGTTCGCGGTCCTGCTGCGAATACTGCAAGGTCTTGAAGAACGCGCCGATGATCGGCAGGTCGCCAAGCAGCGGCACCTTGTTGACGTTCGAGGCCGTCTCACGATCCACGAGGCCGCCGATCACGAAGCTCTCGCCGTCGCCGAGTTCGACCGCCGTTTCTGCGCGACGCGTGGTGAGCGCGGGCACCGAGACGCCGTCGATGGTGATCGCATGCGCGAAGTCGAGCTGGCTCGCCTCGGGCGCCACCTTGAGCGCGATGCGCTCCGGACCGAGCACGGTCGGCGTCAGCGAAAGGCCAATGCCGTACGGCTTGTAGACGATCGTCGTCGTGCCGAGCGACTGCGGCACCGGCACCGGAATCTCGCCGCCCGCGAGGAAGCTCGCGCTCTGCCCCGACAGCGCCACCAGCGTCGGCTGCGCCAGCACGCGCGCCAGATTGTTGCCTTCCAGCAAGCTCAGGTTCGCGAACAGTCCGCGCGACGTCGAATTGAGCAGCAGGTTGAATGCGGAACCGATCGGCGAAGTGGCCGTGACAGCGAGCGGACTGGTCGCGCCGCCCGACACGCTGCTGAGCGCGGTCGGCGCGAAGGTGCCGAACGCGAAGCCCGCGTGATTCTGCGAGAACAGGTTGAAGCCGGCTTCCTTGAGCACCGACTTGCTGAACTCGACCACCTTGACATCGACTTGCACGACGCTGCGCGCGGCGATGGTCGAGGCATCGACGATTGCACCGTCCTTGCCCACCGACGCGCGCGCCGCCGCCACCGCGCGCTGATGCTTGCCGACGCTCGGCGTGCTGCCGGTCAGCACCGCCGTCTTGCCGAGCACGCGGACTTGCGGCGCGTCGCTTTCGGCGAGCGCGGCGCCGGCGCCCGAGGCCACGTCCACGGTGTAGGAGAGCGGCGTCTCGCTGCCGCGCTGCCACAGCATGAGACTGGTCGAGCCCGCCGCCTTGCCGACCAGCAGCACGCCGCCGCCCTTCAGCACGTTCACATCGGCGACGGCCGGATCGCCGATCGCCACCCGCGTGACCGCCTTGCCGGGCGCAAGCGACATCTGCGCGCCCGCCGACAGCGCGATGACCTGTCCGCGCGACGGCGCTGCCGTCGTAGTCGCCGCTTCCCCCGCCGCCTCCTGCACAGTGGCGCCGCATGCAACGACCACCCAGGCGAGGAGCGCTGCCTGTTTCCATCCCGTCGATTTCGTCATGCCCTTGTCTTGCCGATTGCTTGTCATCGTGATTCGCCGCGCTGTCGGCGGTCCGTTCTTTTTCCTGATCATCATCAGTACGCGACCTGCTCCGCCCGGCCACCGCGTATCACTTCGATGCCTTCGCCCGTGGCGGCGCGCGGCGTGCGGGCGACGCGCGCCGGTTCCGCCGCGCGGCTCGCCGTGCGCGCGCCCGCCAGCGTGCCGAGCGAAAGGCCGGCGGCGGCGCGCGCGGCGCCGTCGTCGGGCTTCGCGGCGGCGAACAGCGGGGCGAACGCGTGCGGCGGCGGCGCTTCGGGATCGGCGGAATTGCGCAGCGCGAGCACCAGGCGGCCCGCGTTCTCCGCGAGCGTCAGCGCATCGACGTCGGCAGTGCGGACCGAGAGCACCGCAGTGCGCGGACTGCCCGAATGCAAGGTGGAATCCTTCGCTTCCTTGCCGCCTGCCCGGCCGATCGACGCGTCGCCCATGCTCAGCACGCGCACCTTCGACAGAAGCAGGCGCGCCTGCGTCGAGCCGATTTCCACATCGCCGGATGCGCCTTCGCGCTTAAGCGTGAAGAACACGTCGACGTAATCGCCCGGCCGCACGAAATTGCCCACTGCATTGGTCTCGTCGATACGCACGGCCACCGCGCGCTCGCCCGGTGCAACGACATCGGCGAGGCCGCTCGACAGCGTCTCGGCGGTAAGCGGCGCGCCCTTCGGCACGGCGACGAGCGGCACGCGGCCGACGAGCGCGGCGGCATCGCCGAAGGTGCCCGGCGCGGGTTCGGCCTGCATGCGCACCGTCAGGGCGTCGGCATCGAGCGGCTTGCCCGCGGCCAGGTCGCGCGTGGCGATCACCACTGGCGCGAGCCGCTGCGGCGTGGCCAGCGCGGCGGGCTGTGCCGGCGTCCGGTCGCGTTCGGGCGACGGCGCCGGATTGCGCGCGAGCATCACGGCGAAAATGCCGAGAATGACCGCGACGGAAAACAGCAGGATGGCGAGCGTGCGAGTGAGATTGGCCATGGTGTCAGGGCAAGGTGAGCGACGGGCGTGCGCTCATAGCACGTTGTCCGGATCGAGTTGAACCATCGCGCGCGCCACGAGCGAGTCGGGCAGCGCAAGGCCGAAGAGCGGCAGCGTCGGCACCAGCGGACGCTGCGTGTAGTGATAGTCAAGCGTCACCTGGATGCAGCGCATCGTGGCGTCATAGGTGCACGGGGCCGGTGTCGCGGTGCAGTCGGCCAGTCCGGCGAGCCAGTTCGTCAGGCCCTTCGCGGCGGTGCAGGCGGCGGTGCTGCGCAGCGTGAGCGCGTCGTCGACGGTTGTCGCGCCGTCCTGGAAACGCAGCGCGGCGCGCGCGCCCTCCTCGGCCGCGAGCGTCAGCGACTGTTGCGCGACGAAAATCAGGCTGTAGGTAACGATCGCGTAGAACACCACGAAGAAGAGCGGAAACACGATCGCGAATTCGATCGCCATGTTGCCGCGTTCGGCGCGGCGGCTGGGTCGGCTTGGTCGGCTGGGTCGGCTGGGTCGGCCGGTTTGACGTGCGGGCGTCATGGGCGCGCTCCGGCGGTGTGCAGCATGTGCAGCGCGAGATGACAGAACGCGGCAACGGCAAGCAGCGCGCCGTACGGCGTGCTGTTGCGCCGGCGTTCAGCGAGCGTCATGCCGGTGGACAACTCGTCCAGTGCGACCACCGTGCGACGGCGCGCGAGCAGCAGAAGCGCATGGAGCGCGGCACACAGGCTCGCCGCAACCCAGATGCCGAGCAGCGCGCGCGGCCCGCACCAGGCGCCGAGCACCGCGAAGGTCTTGACGTCGGCGGCGCCCATCATGCCGAGCAAATAGAACGGCAGCAGCGCGGCGAAGCCTGCGGCGAGTCCGATCAGCCCCGCGCCAGGCAGCGTTTCGAACGGCGACAGGCGGGCCGCCGCGAGCGCCAGCGCGCACGCGGCGCCCGCCAGGACGAGCGCGTTGGGAATCGAACGGCGTCGCCAGTCGCACATGGCAACGGCGCACGCCCACCCCGTGAATAATGCTGATTCGATCGAGAACATGTCGAAAACAAATCCGCCGGCAAACGAATACCGTCACCCGGATTAATCCGGATGTTTTTATATTCCAAAACTGCAAGGCGATAAATATCCTCGCGCTGGCGTGAGCCAGCGCGAGAAGAACATTAAACGCACATGCAGTCTTGCCGTATAACGGCGAAAATGCCGGTTTCTCTCAGGTTCCGGTTTTCGACAGTTCTGCCTTGATGGACTCGAAGGTACTCGACAACTGGGTGGCGACATCACCGACCGCCGTCATGATGCCCAGCGCAAGCACGCCGGCAATCAATCCGTATTCGATGGCGGTTATTCCCCGACTGTCGCGAAGAAACTGCAGGAAGGTTACTTTCATTGTTAATGGCCCTCGGATGGGTTTGCTTCTCTCTGGTCGGACAGTCGATCCGGTCGCGCAGCACCCGCAAGGGGCAGCACGCCGAAAGGCAATCCAACTCTGTTTTATATGGCGATCGCGTCTACCCGTCCGGCGCCTCGCGGCGTGTATTTCGTGTGACGTGTCGCTGGGAGGATTTATAACGCATGGCCATCCCAAAATCAATAATCGTCTGACCCAACTTTGTCTATTTTTCGATGTAACCGTTGCTGAATAGCATGCTATATGAACCTCAATTAAGTAAGCGCGACCACGATGTGTATTGGAAATGAGGAATTAAATTCCTGCTGCATGAATCACGGGGCTGATAAATGTCCCGTCCGGGTTGACAAGCTTGTCCCGCGTAACCCTCCGCTCCGTTACGCAAGCCGTTTCTCGTAACGTTACGTTTGCTTGCAATTCGCGCATTGGTGCAGCGCGTCATCACGCGAGGTTTCTTCGCGACACACCCGCAAGTGCTTGAAACGACTGGCACTGCGCGATTCGACCCGGCACCGGCAACCCTCGCTGTCCGTGCGATGGCACACCTAATGCAGTTATTCGCCCGCGGTTCGTTCAAACAACATATCGAGGGCCAACATGAATACGAGACATATCGCACGCGAAACGCTGCGGACCACCATCATCGCGGCGGCGGTTGCCGGCGTGCTGTCGCTCGCGGCTTGCGGCGGATCGGGATCCGTGAGCAAGGCGCCCGGCGGCGCGGGGAGCATCTCCACGGGCAACGCCGGCGGCACCGGCGGCGGCACGGGTGGCACCGGCAGCGGTTCGGGCGGCGGAACCGGAACGGGCTCGGGCGGAGGGTCGGGGACCACCACCGGCAGCAATGGCGGCGGTGGAAGCGGCGGGGGGAGCGGCGGCGGCACAGGCGGCGGTGGAACAGGCGGTGGCACGGGCAGTACGCCGGTCCAGCCGGTCGCGGCTGTCGTCGATAAAACAGGCAACGTGGTGTCCGCGGCAGGCGACACGGTCACGGGCATCGGGACGGCAATCGGCTCGACCACCGCACCGGGCGTCAGCCCGGGCACCACGAAAGCCGCGGGCGATGTCGTGTCGAACGTGGGCGGCGCTGTCTCCACGCTGGGCGACGGCGTGTCGGCTGGCCTCGGCACCCTCGGCACCAGCACGAATCCTGTCGGCACCACCGTCGCGAGCCTGGGCGGCGTCGTCGAAAAGACGGGCGATGCGGTGTCGAGCGCGGGCACGCTGGTGTCGAGCCTCGGCACCGGCACGCTCGCCCCGCTCGCGCCAGTGACGACGCCGGTGGGCAGCATCGTCGGCATCGTCGGCAATGCAGTTACTCAGACCGGCGGCGTCCTCGATACCACGCTCACCAGCGCGCCAGTCACGCAGCTCACGCAGACGGTCAGCCAGGCCATTACGCCGATCACGTCGGTCGTCGGCACGACGACGCAGACGGTCGGCTCGGCGACCGGCCTCGGCGCGCCCGTCAACAATCTCCTGACCACCCTCGGCGGGACGCTCGACAACGCCGGCAAGAACATCACGGGCACCGGCGCGAATCCGGTGACGGCCGGCGTCGGCACCCTGGTGTCGGCGACGGGACAGACGGTGTCGTCGGTAGGCGGCCTCGTGAACGGCGGCTCGGCGGCCAATCCGCTCGCGCCGGTCACCGGTCTGCTCGGCGGCCTGTCGGGCGCGGCGGGCGGCACGGGTTCGGGCACGGGCGGCGTGCTTGCACCCGTCACCGGCCTGCTCGGCGGCCTGACGGGCGCAACCGGCGGCACCGGTTCGGGCGCAGGCGGCGTGCTTGCACCGGTCACCGGACTGGTCGGCGGTTTAACGGGCGCAACCGGCGGCACCGGTTCGGGCGCGGGCGGCGTGCTTGCACCCGTCACCGGACTGGTCGGCGGTTTGACCGGCGCAGCCGGCGGCACCGGTTCGGGCGCGGGCGGCGTGCTTGCACCCGTGACCGGCCTGGTCGGCGGTTTGACCGGCGCAGCCGGCAGCGGCGCGGGATCGACCGGCAGCGGCGGCACGGGCAGCGCAGGTCTGCTCGCGCCCGTCACCGGACTGGTCGGCGCCTTGACCGGCGCACCGGCCAGCACCACCGGATCGCCCGGCAACGCAGGCGTCCTCGGCTCGGTGACGACGATCACCGGCGCAGTCGGCGTGACCGTCGCGAGCACGCAAACCTCGACCGCGGCGGGCGCAGGCGCGGGTGCAGGAATCGCGACGACCACTGGCAACACCAGCGGCGGCGCGGCCAACAACGGCGGCCTGCTCGGCACCGTGGGCGCGGTGGTAGGCGGCGTGCTGGGAGGCACGCGGCGCTAGTCGGCGCGCGGCAGGGAAGCGAGGTCCACGAAACCGTCGCTTCCCTGCTCTCCGCCTGAAATCGCAGGACACGCAACACCCATAACGACACACGACGAAGAACGCGGCGTCATCCGAACGCACGACGTTCTCGCAACCAACCGAGGGCAGCACAATGAAGATCCGTGACTGGACACGGGCGCTCATGCTCGCCGCATTGACGGCGCCCATGGCACACCCCGCGCACGCGCAAACCGCGCCCGCACCCCGAGCCAGCATCGGCGGCAATCCGCTCGATGCCCTGCCGCAAGTCAACACGCCGCCCAAGGCGCCCGTCGCGGTGACGGTCGCGCCGCCCGCGCCCGCGCTCGAAGCGCTTCTCGCTCATCACCTGACGCCTTCCAAAGTCGAGATCGAAGGCGTCAAGTCGCTGCCGTTCGAGCCGATCGCCGCGCGCTTCACGACCTTCGTCGGCAAGGACGTGACCGTCGGCCAGTTGATCGAGGCCGCCAACGGCATCACCGCGATGTACAAGGAACACGGCTACGCGCTCTCCTTCGCGTTCATCCCGGCGCAGACGTTCCAGGACGGCGTCGTGCGCGTGACCGTGGTCGAGGGCTATATCGCGAAGGTCATCGTGAAGGGCAATCCGGGCGCCGCCGAGAAACGCATCCGCGCCGTGGCCGAACGCCTGCAGGCGGACCGGCCGCTCACCCAGGCGAAGTTCGAACGTTACGTCAACGTGCTCGGGATGATTCCGGGCGTGAAGGCGAAGGTGAACGTCGCGCCGCCGCAGAACACCGACGGCGCGACGGCGCTCGAACTCGACGTCGAACGCAAGCCGTTCAACGTCAGCACGGGCATCGACTTCAATCATCCGGGCGTGCAGGGCATCCTGAGCGCGACCGAGAACGGCATGCTCGGGCTCGGCGAATCGCTGAGTGCATCGGCGCTGTTGCCGAAGGGCCGCGACGACCAGACCTACTACGCGCTGAACGGCACGCTGCCGGTGGGCACCGACGGCTTCACCGCCAAGGTCGATGCCTCGCACTATCACGGCCATCCGGTCGACAACCCGGGCTTGCCGTCGTATATCGAACGCACGGTGGTCAACGACAAGCTCGCGTTCTCCGGCGTCTATCCGTTCATGCTGAGCAACGCGCGCAGTCTGATCGGCACGGCGACCGTGTACGCGTCGCACGACGAGGACCGCCTCAAGAACACGATCGCGCCCGGCAACCCGTATCTCGACAATCGCTCGCAGGTCCGCGTCGCGCAGTTGCAGCTCGATTACACCGGCATCGGCACGGGCGTCGTGCGCCGCGCGAGCTTCAATGTCGCGAAGGCCTTCGACGTGCTGGGGGCGTCGAAGAGCGCGGACACGAACATCGCCGGCTACGCGCCCGTCAATCCGGTTTCGCTGACCTTCGTGCGCACCGGCGCGAGCGTCTCGCAAAGCAACGAATGGCCGTGGAAGATCGGCACGGTGTTGTCCGCGACCGGGCAATATTCGCCGGACTTCCTGCCGACCTCGGAACAGGTGTCATTCGGCGCGCAGCGGTTCGCGCTGGGCTATCAGCCGGGAGAAGTATCGGGGGATTCGGGCTGGGGCGCGTCGTTCGAAGTGAACCGGCCGCTCGAGGTCGGCATGACCTATCTGAAAAGCTTCACGCCCTACGTGGCATTCGATGCCGCGCGCGTCTACCTGCATGGCGGCACGGCGAATCCGCGCAGATTGTCTTCGGTGGGGATCGGCTTTCGTGTGTCCGATGCGAAGCACTACAGCATCGATTTGTCGGTGGCGAAGGCGGTCGGCGATGCGCCTGTCGAGAACACGTCGCGCAGCCCGCGCGTGAACGCGACCTTGTCGTATCAGCTGGATTGACGCGCGGGGCGAGCCCGCGCGTCCAGGACTGCGCTTACGGCGCCGAAGCCGGTGCGGGCTGGCCGGCCTTCTTCGCGTTGATCTTCGCCTGCGCGTTCTGCAGGTTCTGCGGATAGTTCGTCTGCTCGCCGGACGGGTTGTAGCCGTTCTGCTCCAGTTGCTTCAACTCGGCGTTCTTCTTCGCGCGCGCCTGCTTGCGCTCGGCTTTCCTGACCTGCTTCGGCGTGGACGCAGCCGAATCCTGCGCCAGCGCGGGCGTGACGGGCAAGGTCACGAGCGCGGCGACGGACAAAGCGAGGACAGCCAACGGTGCGGTGCGTTTGTTCATGATCGATCTTCTCCGGAAGGATGGCGACGGTTGGACTTGCAGGCATCGCGACAGCAATAAGCGGGCCACATCCCCGCCGCGCTTCGTTCCGCTTCAGCGATCGACGATCCGGCTGAGATTCCCGCGCACGCGCTGGAGCAGCATGACCAGCTGCTCGCTTTCCTTGCGGGTGAATCCCGCGAGCGCCTCGGCGGTGATTTCGTCGCCGACGCGCCGCGCACTGTCGAGCGCCTTCTCCGCCTTTGCCGTCATGCGCACCTGACGTTCGCGGCGATCCTCGGGATTGAGCAGACGTTCGATCCAGCCGCCCTCTTCCATGCGATCGAGCAGCCGCCCGGCGGAGATCGGCGCGACTTCGAGCAGGCCGGCCAGACGCGCCTGATTGACCTCGCCGTAATGCGAGAGATACGCGAGCACGCGGCATTGCGCGCGCGTGAGATTGAGCGACGACTTCGCGAGTTCGTCGAAACGGTTGCCGCACAGGCGGTCCACGTCCGCGACCAGGAAGCCGAAGCGTTTGTCGAGTTGGGTTTCCATCGCGCGATTATAGGGAACAGACGGCCACGCGTGCATGAGCGGATTCATGTTCGCATTGGCGCGCGGCAGCCGTCGTCTTATAATAAGCGTGCTTATCATCACCCTGATTACAATCTGCCGTCATGCGCGGCCGCCTCCATGTCCTCCGAAGCTTCAACAGCAAGCGCCGCGGCGCCCCTCAACCGCGGCATGCTGACCGTCTCGATCATGCTTGCCACGCTGATCCAGACGCTCGACAGCACCATCGCCAACGTGGCGCTGCCGCACATGCAGGGCGCGCTCTCGGCGTCGCAGGATGAAATTACGTGGGTGCTGACCTCGTACATCGTCGCGGCGGCCATCGCCACGCCGTTGACGGGCTGGCTCTCCGATCAATTGAGCGTGAAGAAGCTGCTGTGCATCTCCATTGCCGGCTTCACAGTGGCGTCGGCCTTGTGCGGACTCTCTGAGACGCTCTCGCAGATCGTCGCGTCGCGGCTGTTGCAGGGCGTGTTCGGGGCGTCGCTGGTACCGCTGTCGCAATCCATCCTGCTCGACATCAATCCGCGCGAGAAGCAAGGCCAGGCGATGGCCGTGTGGGGCATGGGCGTGATGGTCGGCCCGATTCTCGGCCCGACGCTCGGCGGCTGGCTCACCGACAGCTACAACTGGCGCTGGGTGTTCTTCATCAACGTGCCGATCGGCGCGTTCGCGCTGTTCGGCGTGACGAACTTCCTGCCGGCGCAGGTTGCGCGCCGCGCGGTGAAGTTCGACGCCTTCGGCTTCGCGACGCTGGGCCTGGCGATCGGCGCATTCCAGGCGATGCTGGATCGCGGCGAGCAGCTCGACTGGTTCGGCTCCATGGAGATCCGCATCGAGGCGATCCTCGCCGCGTTGAGCTTCGTGTTCTTCGTCGCGCACACGGCGACAGCCGGCCAGCGCTCGTTCTTCAAATACAAGCTGTTGAAGGACGCCAACTTCGCGACCGGCACGCTGTTCATTTTCGTGATCGGCGCGGTGATGTACGCGACTCGCGCGCTGCTGCCGCCGATGCTGCAAAACCTGATGAACTATCCGGTCGCGACGACCGGCCTCGTCACGGCGCCGAGCGGCGCGGGCACCATGCTGGCGATGCTGATGGCGGGACGGCTGCTGAAACATGTCGATGCGCGACTGCTGCTGCTTTCGGGCTTCCTGGTGTCGGCGCTCGCGCTGTGGCAGATGATGCACTACACGATCGTGCTGTCGGCGTCGGACATCGTGTGGCCCGGCGTGATCCAGGGTTTCGGGCTGGGGCTGGTGTTCGTGCCGCTGTCGGCGCTGACCTTCTCGACACTCGCGCCCGACCTGCGCGCCGACGGCACCGCCACGTACAGCCTGGCGCGCAATATCGGCAGCAGTATCGGCATACAGACGCTGATGACGCGCAACACGCAGATCGCCCATGCGGACCTGGCCGCGCACGTGACGCCGTTCAATCCGGCGATGCAATCCATCCTGTCCGGCTCGATGCAGGACATGGCGATGCTCAATCAGAGCATCACCCAGCAGGCGACGATGATCGCCTATATCAACGATTTCAAGCTGATGTTCGTCGCGACGCTGCTGGTCGTGCCGCTTTTATTGCTGATCCGGCCCGCGAAAAAGGGCACGGCGGACGACAGCATCGCGCACGCGGCGATGGATTGACCGTGTCCACGGTCAGCCACGCCTCAGGCGCTGACCGTGCGCTTTTCGAGCATCCCGCTGAAGGCCTCGGCGGACAAAGGCACGGCAAGCAGGAAGCCCTGCATCTCGTCGCACGCCATGTCCTGCAGCCGGTTCAGCTGCGAGCCCGTCTCGACGCCCTCCGCCACCACATCCATGTCCAGCGAATGCGCGAGCGCGATGATCGCCGAGACGATCGCGCGGCCTTCCTGGCCATTCTCATCGAGCCCGTTGGTGAAGAAGCGGTCGATCTTCAACTGCTTCGCGCGGAAGCGTTGCAGATAGGCGAGACTCGAATAACCGGTGCCGAAATCGTCGATGGCGATCTCGATGCCGTTCTCCTGAAACGCGCGGATCATCTCGATGGTGCGCGGCGCGTCCTGCATCGCGACCGTTTCGGTGATCTCGAACATGATCTGGTCGCTCGGCACGCCTTCCTCGCGCACGATCCGCATGACGTTTTCGACCAGATCCGCCTCGTGCATCTGGCGCGGCGACAGGTTGATCGCCACCTTCACCGGCGGACGGCCTTCGGCGCGCCAGTTCGCCAGGTGCCGGCAGGTTTCGCGCACCACCCAGTAACCGATCTGCACGATCTGCCCCGAACGTTCGGCGATCGGGATGAATTCGAGCGGCGTCAGCGTGCCGATCTGCGGATGATCGAGCCGGATCAACGCTTCCGCGCCCGCCAGTTCGCCGCTCTTGCCATGAAATTTCGGCTGGAACAGCAGGTAGAAATGTCCGCCGCTCAACGCCTCGTGCAACGCCTGCTGGATTTGCAAGGTGCGCACGGCCGCCTCGTTCATGCTCGCCTCGAAGAAGCGATAGGTGCTGCGGCCGCCGCGCTTCGCCTCGTACATCGCGACGTCCGCGTGCTTGAGCAGCGCTTCCACGCTGTCGCCGTCCTGCGGATACAGCGCAATGCCGATGCTCGGCATCACCTGCAACGGATGGCTCGCGACCACCAGCCCTTGTTTCATCGTGTCGAGAATGCGCTCGGACATTTTTTCGGCGTCGGTGGGCGCGTTCAGGTTTTCCAGCATCACGACGAACTCGTCGCCGCCCAGCCGCGCGACCGTATCGCCGCCGCGCACGCATTCCTGCAGACGGCGCGCGAACGCTTTCAGCACTTCGTCGCCGATCGTATGGCCGAGCGAATCGTTGATGGTCTTGAAGCCGTCGAGGTCCATGAAGAGGATCGCGAAGCCGCTGCGCTGTTGCGCGGCGTGGCGGATCGCCCGTTCGATGCGCTCGTTCATCGTGCGACGGTTGGGCAGGTCCGTGAGCGTGTCGAAAGTGGCCATGCGGACGATCTGGCCGTTCAGCCGCGACACCGAGCCGGCCAGCAAGGCGGTGCGCGCGTCGAAGCGCGACAGCACCAGCGTGATGATGAGGATCGCAAACGTGAACAGCGCGACGGTGGTGGCGAGCCAGTGCGCATCGACATCGTTCGCCGCGCCGCAGATGGAGCCCGGCACGAACTCCGCCGCCGCGTTGCCGGTGTAATGCATGCCGCAGATGGCGATGCCCATCACGACCGCCGACACGACGCGCTTCGCCATCACGTTGCGCAGGTTCGCAGCCGAGAGCGTGTGCGCGATCCACAGCGCCGCGCCCGACGCCACGACCGCGATGACGACCGACGCTGTATACAACACGGGATCGTAGGTGATGGCGGGCTGCATGCGCATGGCGGCGTCGCCGGTGTAGTGCATGGCGGCGATGCCGGCGCCCATCAGCAGGCTGCTCGCGACGAGCCGTCGGGCCGTGAGCCGCTTGCCCGTGATCACATGCAGCGCGAAAAACGATACCAGCACCGCGATGCCGAGCGATCCGGCGGTGATCTGGAGGTCATAGCCGAGAGGAATGGGCAGCTGAAAGGCCAGCACGCCGATGAAATGCATCGACCAGATGCCGATGCCCATGGAAGCGGCGCCGCCGGCCAGCCAGACCTGCCGGCTGCGCGATTGCGCGAGCGTGGCAATGCGTGCCGAAATGTCGAGTGCGGTGAAGGAGGCGAGCGTCGCGACCACCAGCGATGCCGCGACCAGCCAGAGGTTGTAGGTGCCGTGCATGATTGCCGATAGCCGGGGACTCGTTTGCGTGAGCGTCTTATCGGCTTCCGAAATCCGACCTTTAGGGTCGCCAACGGAATTTTTAGCGAGGCACTTTAAACAAAGGTCAGAGTTGCGGATCGAGCACGGCGACGACGCGTTCCAGCAGCTTTTCGGTCAGCGGGCGGCGGCGCCAGTCGTCGAGCGTGATGCGTTTGGCGCGCGTCACGTCGTCGTCGAAAATCGCGGTCTGATGGCGCGCGAAATCGCGGTCGTAGATATTGAGGTTGGCTTCGTCGTTGAGCTTGAAGGAGCGATTGTCGAAGTTGGTCGAGCCGACCGACACCAGAAATTCATCGACGACGATCAGCTTGCAATGAAACATGGTCGGCTGATATTCGAACATCTCCACGCCCGCCGCCAGCAGGTCGCCCCAGCAGGCGCGCGACGCCTCCCGCACTGTATGCGTGTCGATGCGCTTGCCCGGCGTGATGATGCGCACCCGCACGCCGCGCTTCGCCGCCTCGACGATGGCGTTGATCGTCAGCTTGTCCGGCACGAAATACGCGCTGGACAAATGGATGGAATGCGTCGCGGCGGTGATCGCCATCAGATACATGAGCTGCATGTCGTCGCTGCCGCCGGAGGGCGAACTGCTGAACATGTGCGCGAGGCCGTCGCCTGCTGCGTCGATCTCCGGGAAATAGCGCGGTCCGTGCAGGACGTTGCCGGTCGCCTTGATCCAGTTGTCCATGAAGACCGCCTGCATCTGGCCGACCGCCGGACCCTCGACCCAGAAGTGCGTGTCGCGCCAGTGCTTTTCGTCCTGCGCGCGCCCCGTCCACTCGTCGGCGATGCCCACGCCGCCGGTAAAACCGATGCGCCCGTCGATCACCAGCAGCTTGCGATGCGTACGGTCGTTCATGCGGCCGAGGCCGGTCCAGTGCGGCTTGTGATACTGGATCACCTCGGCGCCGGCGTCGCGCAGCATGTGCAGATAGCGCTTGTCCATCTTCGACGAACCCACCCAGTCGAGCAGCACGTGTACCGACACGCCCGCGCGCGCCTTGTCCGAGAGCGTCTGCGCGAATTCCTCGCCGATTCCGCCCGACCAGTAGATGAAGGTCTCGAAGGTGATCGTCTCGCGGGCGGCGCGGATGGCGTCCAGCATCTTCGGGAAGATCTGGTCGCCGTTCAGCAGCACCTCGAAACGGTTCCCGCCGATGACGGGCGGCCCGAGCAGCAGGCCCATCGAGCGGAGGAACTGGGGGTCGTCGCTGGCGTACTCGCGTTCTATCTTGTGTTCGATCTTCTTCTCGCCGCTCGACAAATTGGCGACGACCAGCACGACGATCAGCGTCACTACGACGGTCAAAACAATCAGGACAAGCGTCGGCATACGCGGGCCTCGTGAAACGAACATGCGTCCGGAATGTCGATGGAAGCAGTTTTCGGGCCGCGTGCGGGTGTTTTTACCTGTTCAGCTTTTCGCAGCGATCCAGCCTTGAGTCTGCCCAAGCTTTTGAATCTGCTTCGCGATGGTGTCCGCGAGACGCTTTTCGTCCGACGAGACATCCGCGTGCTTCTTCTCCGATACCGTGTGCAAGCCCGCCGACACGGCAAGCGAACTGGCCACATGACCCGCCGCCGCGCCGACGCCCGCCATTTCCGCCATGCCCGGCGCGTGGCCGCTGTCGGCTTTGGCGTCGAACTGTTCCAGCACTTGCGGCACACCGTAGGCCGGCTTGAAGACCAGCTGCACCGTCGCGCCGACGCGGCTCTCGCCCGCCCCCAGGCCGATCACCATGCGGCGGCGGCGATTGCCTGCATCGATCGTATTGATACTGCCTTCGATCATCAGCACGTTCTGGCCGTCGGGCGGCGGGACGTCGGCGCGTATGGCGCGCAGGCCCATCGACTGGAGCTTCGCGACGATCTCGTTCGCCACTTCCTCGCGCGCGGCGACGGCGTCCTGTGCTTGCTTGTCGGCCTGGGAATCGCCGGACATCGCCGAGCCGAGCTTCGACAGCATGCCGTGATTGTCGAGCTTGACATCGCTGGCATCGCTGGCGAACGGATAGACGTAAATCGTATCGGGACGCAGCGTCTGCACGGCCGCGCTCGTTGTCTGGGCGTACGCGCCGGACGCGTCGGCGGCATGCGCCGGGTTGTCCGCGCAGCCCGCCAGCAGCGCCGTGCCGACGACCAGTGCGGCGAGAGTTTTGCTGAAGAAGGCGTTGATCGGGTTGAACATGATGGTGCTCCGGAAGAGTGGAATCGTTGACGGGTTCGTATCGCGCGACGAGGATGCGGCGGTCTTGCTGCCCTCCTGATCCGTGATCTCATCTGTGCGTGATACGGCGTTGGGTTCCGCGCTGTTGTACGTCCCGGTCACGCAGGCGCAACTATGGACGATGCCTTTCCGTGCCGCCATCGAGCATTTATGTCGTGCTGTGTCATCGGGTGCAAAGGCACGCGGGGCAAGGCTTTCAGCCTATTCGAAAGATGCCCGCAGGACAGGGCTCATGCAGATTCGGCGGGCTTCTGGTTAACTGCCGGTCAAGTCATCGCATCGCGCGCCGCGCGATGCATTCCGTCCTACCTGTTCAAGGAGAAGAAAGATGGATCTCAAGATCGCCGACAAGCTCGCGCTCGTATCCGGATCGACGAAAGGGATCGGCCACGCCATCACGGTGGCGCTCGCACGCGAGGGCGCCCGCGTGATCGTGAACGGCCGCTCGCAAGCTTCCGTCGATGCCGCGCTCGCGAAGCTGCGCGAGCAGGTTCCGGATGCCCAGGCGGAAGGCTTCGCCGGCGATGTCTCCGACGCGGCCCAGGTCGATGCACTGGTGGCGCGCTTTCCGCACGTCGACATCCTCGTGAACAACATGGGCATCTTCGATCCGAAGCCCTTCGAGGACATCAGCGACGACGAATGGCTGCGCTTCCTCAATGCCAACGTGATGTCCGGCGTGCGCCTGTCACGCGCCTATCTGCCGAAGATGAAGCAGAAGAACTGGGGCCGCGTGGTGTTCATCAGCAGCGAGAGCGGCGTGCAGATTCCCGTCGAGATGATTCATTACGGCGTGACCAAAACCGCGCAGATCGCGCTCGCGCGCGGGCTGGCGGAAACCTGCGCGGGAACCGGCGTCACGGTGAATTCGGTGCTGCCGGGGCCGACGAGTTCGGAAGGCGTGACGGAATTCGTCGAGAAGCTGTCGGGCGGGAAGAGCTTCCACGAGTTCGAAACGCAGTTCTTCGAGGAAGCCCGGCCGACGTCGATCCTCAAGCGTTTCATCACGCCGGAGGAGATCGCCAATATGGTGGCCTATGTGTGTTCGGAATTGTCGGCGGCGACCAATGGCGCAGCCTTGCGTGCCGATGGCGGCGTGATCCGCTCGGCGTTCTGACGGCTAGCCGCCACTGAGGCGGCGCGCCTGTTCGAGTGCTTCGACGATGGCCGCGACGGTGCGCTCGCGCGCGGCCTCGTCGTTCTGGCGCAGCGCGTACGAAGGGTGATACGTCGCGACGACGTGTCTGTCCTGGTACTTCACCATGCGGCCGATATGCGCGGAAAGCGTGGCACGGCGGCCGAACAGCGCCGCCAGTGCCGTCGCCCCGAGCGTGACGATGACCGGCGCGCCCACCTCGTGCAGTTCCTGTTCGAGCCAGTACGAACACGCGTCGACTTCCTGCTGCGCGGGCGTCTTGTGCAGACGCCGCTTGCCGCGCGGCTCCCATTTGAAGTGTTTCACCGCGTTGGTCAGGTACACCTGTTCGCGTGGCACGCCGGCGCGCCGCATGGCTTCGTCGAGCAACTGTCCGGCCGGGCCAACGAACGGCTCGCCCTTCAGGTCTTCCTGATCGCCGGGCTGTTCGCCGAGCAGCATGATGCGCGCCGCCGATGATCCCGCGCCCGGCACCGCCTGCGTTGCGTGCCGCCAGAGATCGCAGCGGCGGCAGGTATCGAGCGACGTGGGCGCGTCGCGTTCGGGCTGGGCTTCGTGCGCGTCGACCTGCACGGCCTTGCCGCCGAGTGCGCCGACACTTGATGCCTGCGCGACGCGGCGCGCGCCGCCCCGCGCCGCGCTGACCATCTGCGGAATCAGCGCGCCCTCGGGCAGCCCTTTCCAGAAACGCACCGGCATATGCTGTTCGAGCGCCGACTCGTTCAGCCGCGCAGGGTTGAAGATGCTGCGGTAATAGGTCATCCAGAGCCCTTCGGCAGCGTCGGGCGTGTCGACTGTATGCTCCGACGCCAGCGCGCGGCGGCGTTCGAGTTGCAGGCGTGTGCCGTCGAACATCGCGGCGCCGTCGGGCGTTGCGATCAGCCAGGTCGAGCGGCCCATGCGCGCGGCGAAATGCTCGGCGCCCCAGGCGAGGACATCGTGATCCGGCTCGTACCACGCGACGTATTCCGGTGCGCCAAGCGCCGCATCGCGCTGGCGGAACCGCACGTACGCGATCATGTCGTGCTGGGCGCGCCGCACCGCCTTGGCCATCTTGTAGAGGCGCGCGCCGTCTTCATCGGCAGCCGATGCCACCGAACGGTCGCCCTGTGCCCAGCGCCATAGCACCCGGTATAGGAAACTCCAGCGACGCTCGTCGCGAAAATGCGCGGCGTCCTTCAGCAGCGCCGACAGCTCGCGCGACACGCGAATCCGTGGCGCATCCGGCGCTTCATGTTGAGGAACGGGTTCGTTGAACAACGCTGGTTCGGCCTGCGCCGTGCGCCAGTCGATCGACTCCGGCGCGAGGCCCTGTGCGAGGGCTTCGAGTGCGGCGGTGCGCCAGGCATCGAAATCGTCGTCGATGGAGATGATGCGCATCGGATTGACGTCAGATCAGCGACAGCTGCACCGGTCCGGTCGCGAGCGCCCGCCGCAAGTTTTCCGAGGGCGTGTCCGCCAGCGGCGGCTTGTAGTCCGCCGTCACGACGAACGGCTTCACCTTGTCCATCGCGCAGCGCAGCCGGACGAGGTCGTCATAGCGCACCCGCCGCGTACGCCGCAATTCGACGATGCGCTTCGCATTGCGCATGCCGATGCCCGGCACGCGCGCGATCATCCGCGCGGGCGCCGCGTTCAGATCGATTGGAAAGCGTTCGCGATGGGCCAGCGCCCAGGCCAGTTTCGGATCGACGTCGAGCGGCAGGTTGCCGGCATCGCCGAGCAGTTCCGCTGCGCCGAAGCCATAGCCGCGCATCAGGAAGTCCGCCTGATAGAGCCGGTGCTCGCGCAGCAGCGGCGGCGCCTTCGCCGGTACGCCCGACGGACTGTCGGGAATCGGGCTGAACGCCGAGTAGTACACGCGTTTCAGCTGATAGGAACCGTAGAGCGTTTCCGCGGTGCCGAGGATGGTGCGGTCATCGGTTTCGTCGGCGCCGACGATCATCTGCGTGCTCTGCCCCGCCGGCGCGAAACGCGGCGCGCGCGGCTCCGCTTCCGACTCCTCGCGGGCCATGCGAATGTTGCCCATTGCCAGCTTGATCGTGCGACCGCTTTTTTCGGGCGCGAGGCGTTCGAGGCTGATCTCCGTCGGCAATTCGATGTTCACGCTCAGGCGATCGGCATAGCGGCCGGCCAGGGTGATGATTTCGGGATCGGCGTCGGGGATGGTTTTCAGATGGATATAGCCGCGGAAGTGATGTTTCTCGCGCAGCGATCTCGCGACTTGGACGAGCTGGTCCATCGTGTAATTCGACGAGCGGATCACGCCGGAACTGAGAAACAAGCCGTCGATGTAATTGCGGCGGTAGAAGTCCAGCGTGAGGTTCACGACTTCGTCCGGGGTGAAGCGCGCGCGCGGCACGTTGCTGGAACGGCGGTTGATGCAGTATTGGCAGTCGTACAGACAGAAGTTGGTCAACAGAATCTTGAGCAGCGAGACGCAGCGGCCGTCCGGCGTGAAGCTGTGGCAGATACCGGAGCCGGTGCTGGCGCCCAAACCGTCGATGCCGCGCGACTCGCGCTTGGGCGCCCCGCCGCTCGCGCACGACGCGTCGTACTTGGCGGCGTCGGCGAGGATTTCGAGCTTTTCGGAGAGTTCCATCTTGAGGGCAATACTGTATTTATATACAGTATCTCATGTTGGGTGCGGGTTGAGAAGGAGGTCGTAGAACCGATGTCGGAAACAGGAGCGCATGTTGTGGACCCGGAGGGGCACTCTTCTTCAATCGCTCAGATGTGTGCACTTAAGCCTTTTGATCGCTCAGCGCTGAGCGGTACGGCCGCGAACCTGGTTTTGCCTTTGCCCGTCGCGCGCGCATTGACGAAGCTGGGGGCTGACCTTGCGCTGGCGCGTCGGCGCCGGCGCCTCACGCAACAGTCGATGGCCGCACGTATCCAGACTTCAGTGGCAACCTTGCGGCGCCTGGAGCATGGCGACGCACGCATTCCTGTCGGGCTGATTGCGCGGGCATTCATGGTTCTAGGCGAACTCGACAAGATCCACAGCCTGCTGGACACAGCCTCGGACGAGATCGGTCTCGTGCTGATGAACGAGCAATTGCCGCAACGCGTTCGGAGAAAGCGCGTCACTGCTGAATCGGGGGCGCTGTGAACGGCGCGGTAGTGCGGCAGACCGCGCCCGCTATGCTAAGAGACAGCGCCATTCCGGTCGATTTACTGACCGTGGGTTTGACTCTTGCGACCCTGCCTGGCCGAAGCAGCAAAACCGGAGAGATTGATGCGATTCGACTACAAGACCTTCCACATCGACTGCACCGCGCGTCATGACGAAGACGGCAGCTTCTACGCCCACGCGCGGATCACCCGTGCGCACGGAGAACCAGCTGCGCAACTGGAAATCTTCGACTCCGGTGATCTCGACACCTTCGCGAACGAATCGGATGCGCTGCACTGCGCGCGCGCCTGGGCGATCGAATGGTGTGACGAGGCGTTGGCCTGACGCGTTCAGACGCTCCCGTTTGCAAGGCACGAGCCTTGCGCGATGTAAGGCGCATAGCGGCGGCGTCGGATCTGACGACCTATGCGAAATCATCCATAAATGGGAGGACACATCATGAAGAACGCCAAGAAAGGCTTGCTGGTTTCCGTCATGCTTCTGGGCTTGTCCGGCGCGGCGTTCGCGCAGGGCGCGGGCGGCGGAGCGGGTGGTGGTGGTGGTGCCGGAGGCGGCTCGGCGGGCGGTAACGGTGCCGGCCAGGGCGGCACAGGCATGAGCACGCCGAACGGCGAAGGCGTGACCGGCACGACGTCGGGTGCATCGGGCGCCAACACCATGGGTTCGCAACATGGCTCGAGCAAGATGCAAAAAAACAAGAAGAGCGGCATGGATTCCGGCTCGTCGAGCGGCGGCGCGGCCAAATCTTATTGAGCCATCTCAAACAGCATGATTCTGCCCGGGCCGGATGTGCCCGGGCGTCCGCCTGATCTTTTCTTAGGCACTGCATAGACCTCTCGCTGGTTTCGCTTGAGACTGCGACGACAACGGATTCCGCTTCAAGGCCGGCATCTGAAGATCAATGCACAGCGGCACTACCCGGCGTAACGGACGCCTTCTGCGAGCGCGCCAGCAGCAGCGTCATCACAGCAGACAACACGAGGAGGCCGGCAACGAAGTAGAGACCGCCGGCATAGCTGCCTGTTTGGTCCTTGACCCACCCAATCATCACAGGCCCGGCAAACCCGCCGAGATTGCCGATGGAATTGATCGTGGCGATACCCGTGGCGGCCGCAGCACCGGACAGAAACATGGTCGGCATGGTCCACAAAGGAGGCTTGGCGCAACTGATCCCGATATTCACCAGCGTCAGCGAAGCGATTAGTCCGACAACACTACTGGAAACCGCCGCAACCGCAAGCCCGATTGCCGCTGCTACACATGCAATCACCACATGCCACGTGCGTTCGTTGGTACGGTCGGAGTGACGCGACCACAAGACCATGGCGACCACGGATACAGTGGGAGGAATCGCATTGAGCAAACCCACAGTCATCGATGAAACGCCGAGTTGCTTGATGATCTGAGGCGCCCAGATTCCGAGCGTGTACAAGCCTGCGGATGTGCCGAAGTAGATGAGGGACAAGGCGAGCACACGCGGATTTGCCAAGCCACTGATAATTCCGTGCTTCGCGCCGCTTGAACTTCTCCTTGCAGTTTCGTCGTTCATTACACCGACCAGCCAGGCGCGCTCGTCGTCCTTGAGCCATTTCGCCTTTTCGGGCCTGTCCGTCATGTAGAAGAAGACGACGACACCTAAGATCACCGCGGGTATCGCTTCCAGAATGAACATCCACTGCCAGCCGTGCAGACCCATGACACCGTGCATTTCGAGCAACGCGGCGGAGAGTGGTGACCCGAGGGCGGTAGAGATCGGCGCTGCGGCCATGAAAAAAGCGACCACGCCTGCGCGACGACGTGCCGGGAACCAATAGCTGAGGTACAGAATGATGCCCGGAAAGAAGCCTGCCTCGGCTGCGCCCAAAAGGAACCGAACAATGTAAAAGCTTGTGGGCCCTTTCACGAAGGCCATGCACGCGGAAATGACGCCCCACGTGAGCATGACCCGGGCAATCCACAAACGGGCGCCCACCTTGTGCAGAGCAATGTTCGAAGGCACCTCGAACAGGAAGTAGCCCCAGAAAAAGATCCCGGCACCGAGACCGAGGATAGAGGCAGTGAATCCGAGGTCCGTCCTCATCGTCAGGGATGCAAAGCCTATGTTGACCCGGTCGATATAGGCAATGAAGTACAGCAGCATGATGAAAGGCACGATGCGCCAAGTGACTTTGCGCAAGGTACGTGTTTCGAGATCTTGATCCATGATATGTCTCCTGCCTCAGATGTCTGATTGATGAGCAGCCGTCTTATGCGGCCTCAAGTTTGGGTTCGCTCTGCAAACGGGTTTTTCTAAACCACGGTTGCGTCGCGCGCCTTTCGAATGGACGCAATCGCCTGCGACCCTGAATAAAGCGCCTCAGCGCCGACTTCCGCCTCGATCAACAGCAACCGGTTGTACTTCGCGACGCGGTCGGAACGACAGAGCGAGCCGGTCTTGATCTGGGTAGCAGCGGTGCAGACGCTGAGGTCCGCGATCGTGGTGTCCTCGGTTTCGCCCGAGCGGTGCGAGATCACCGACGAGTAGCCCGCGCGATCCGCCAGCTCGATCGCGGCGAGCGTCTCGGTCAGCGTGCCGATCTGGTTGGGCTTGATCAGGATCGCGTTCGCGACCTTCCTTTCGATGCCTTCTTTCAGGATCGCTGTGTTCGTCACGAACAGATCGTCGCCCACGAGTTGCACGCGGCCGCCCAGACGATCCGTCAGCAGCTTCCAGCCCTCCCAGTCGCCTTCCGACATGCCGTCCTCGATCGACACGATCGGATAGCCATCGGCGAGCTTCGCCAGATAGTCCACGAACGCCCGGGAATCGAAACTGCGGTTCTCCGACGCCAGCACGTACTCGCCGTCATGGAAGAACTCGGAACTCGCGGTATCCAGTCCGAGGCCGATATCCTTGCCCGGAGCGAATCCAACGGTTTCGATCGCGAGCATGATCGTGTCGAGCGCAGCCTCATTCGACGACAGATCGGGCGCGAACCCGCCTTCATCGCCGACCGATGTCGAGAGCCCCCGCTCCTTCAGCACACTCTTCAATGCATGAAACACCTCGACGCCCCAGCGCAACGCTTCTGAGAAGCTCGGCGCGCCGAGCGGCAGGATCATGAATTCCTGCAGGTCGACGTTGTTGTCCGCGTGCGCGCCGCCGTTGATGATGTTCATCATCGGCAAAGGCAGGCGGGCGTTCGGCGTCGTCGCGACGTGACGGTACAGCGGCACGCCCGCCGATATCGCGGCCGCCTTCGCCGATGCCAGTGAGACGGCGAGGATCGCGTTGGCGCCGATGCGTGCCTTCGTGGGCGTGCCGTCGAGCTCGATCATGCGGCAGTCGATGCCCTGCTGATCGGCGGCGTCCCGGCCGAGCAACGCGTGGCGCAACTCGCCATTGATATGGCTTACTGCACGCCGTACACCCTTGCCGCCGTATCGCGATGGGTCACCGTCGCGTAGTTCAAGCGCTTCACGCGCGCCGGTCGATGCGCCGGACGGCGCTACCGCGAACCCTTTCGATCCATCGTCGAGTGTCACCTGCGCCGCGACGGCCGGATTGCCTCGGGAATCGAGCAGCTCGATCCCCTTGACGTCTTGAATGCGTGTCATGTCGTCCCTCACTGGATGTGCGCGATGCGCAGCAAGTTGGTGGTGCCGGACGTGCCGAACGGCATGCCTGCGGAAATGACGACGGTCTGTCCCGACTCGCCGAAGCCTTCATCGCGTACCGTCGTGCAAGCCAGTTCGCTGACTTCGAGAAGATCGATTACTTCGTCGCACAGGACGGGGTGGACGCCCCAGGCAAGCGCGAGTCGCCGGGCGGTGGCTTCACGGGGTGTCATGCCGATGATCGGCGCGGCCGGCCGCTCGCGCGCCATGCGCAATGCCGAATAGCCGGAGCTCGTGTAGGCAACCGTTGCGACTGCATTGAGCAGGTTGGTGACGTGACGCATCGCGTAGCCGATCGCGTCCGCCGTGTTCGCGCGCGGCGCCGCGTGCGATGCAGCGATGACTTCGCGGTAATAGGGATCGCTCTCGGTCTGCGCGATGATGAGGTCCATCGTCCGAACGGCATCCACCGGATACGCGCCGCTCGCCGATTCCGCTGAGAGCATGACGGCGTCAGCGCCGTCGTAAATGGCGGTTGCCACGTCGGAGGCTTCGGCGCGCGTCGGGACGGGCGCCGTGACCATCGATTCCAGCATCTGCGTGGCAACGATCACCGGCTTGCCCGCTTTTCGGCACGCACGCACGATGCGCTTCTGAATCGCGGGAACCTGCTCGGCGGGCATTTCGACACCGAGGTCTCCGCGCGCCACCATCACGGCGTCGGCTTCGTCGACAATCGCATCGAGGCTGCCGATTGCCGCTGGCTTTTCCAGTTTCGCGACGATGCCGATGCGATCGCCGACGATCTCCCGCACCTCCCGGATGTCCTCCACGCGCTGCACGAACGACAGCGCCAGCCAGTCGATGCCGAGCGTCAGGCCGAATTCGAGATCGCGCCGATCCTTGTCGGTCATCGCCGAAAGCGGCAGCACGACGTCGGGGACGTTGACGCCTTTTCTCTCTGAAAGCGCGCCGCCGACCACGACCAATGTCTCGGCAAAGTCCGGCCCGCAGCGTTCGACGCGAAGTTGCACACGGCCGTCGTCGAGCAGAAGATGTGTTTCGGGCTTGAGTGCCGCGAAGATCTCCGGGTGCGGCAAGGCAACTCGATTGATGTCGCCTGGGGTCTTTGCGTCGAGATCAAGGCGAAACGGTGAGCCTTTTTCAAGCTTGATCGGGCCATCGACGAACGTACCGATCCGCAGTTTCGGACCTTGCAAGTCGAGAAGCACGCCTATAGGGCGGCCGACGTCCTGTTCAACAGACCGGATGACTTCCAGGCGGCGTTGATGATCCTCGTGCGTTCCGTGGCTGAAGTTCAGCCGAAAAACATCCGCGCCCGCCGTGAACAGCGCTTCAATGGTTTCGCGGCTGGTGCTGGCGGGGCCCAGCGTGGCGACAATTTTGGCATTCCGATTGCGGCGCATCTTATCTGCTCCCTGAAAGATCGCCGTGCTGAGCGGCAATGAAAATGGCTCGAAAATCATTGACGTTGGTCAGCGTCGGTCCGGTGATGACCGAATCGCCAAGCGCCTGAAAGAAGCTGTGCGCATCGTTGTCTTCGAGACGCTCGGTCGGACGGATGCCGCGATCCCGGGCACGCGCCAACGTGTCTGGCCTGAGAAGCGCGCCGGCGATTTCTTCCTGACCATCGACGCCGTCCGTATCACCTGCGATGGCGAAAACGCCGGGTTCGCCGTTCAGCGCGACGCCAAGAGAAAGCAGGAATTCGACGTTGCGACCACCGCGACCGCTCCCACGAACGGTGACGGTCGTCTCTCCGCCGGACAGCAGGATGCAGGGGGTGACGAAGGGCTGACCGCGTCGGCTTACCTGCTTTGCAATACCGGCCATCACTGCGCCCACATCGCGCGCCTCGCCCTCGATCGCGTCACCGAGGATGTAGGCGTTGATGCCTGCGGCCTGTGAGTGCATTGCGGCCGCTTCGAGAGCGAGCTGCGGGGTTGCGATCAGATGGGTCTCGATGGCCGGCAAGCGGCTATCGTTGGGTTTCAATGTCTCCGTGCGACTGCTCTCCAGCAACTCGATGATCGTTGGGGCCGCGTCTATTTCGTAACGTCGAAGGATCGCCAGCGCATCCGCGCACGTGGTCGCGTCTGGTACGGTCGGGCCCGATGCGATGTCGCTCACGGCGTCCGCGGGCACGTCGGAGATGATCAGGTTGACGACGCGAGCGGGATAACAGGCAGCAGCAAGGCGGCCGCCCTTGATGGCCGAGAGGTGTCGGCGGACGCAGTTCATTTCAGAGATGGTCGCGCCGCTGGCGAGCAATGCCTGATTGATTTCTTGTTTGTCTTTGAGCGTCAGCCCTTCAGCAGGCAGCGGCAACAGCGAAGATCCGCCGCCTGAGACAAGACAGAGAACCAGGTCGTCGGCAGTCAATCCCGAGACAAGGTCCAACATGCGCTTGGCCGCTTTCAGTCCGTTCTCGTCGGGCACGGGATGAGCCGCCTCGACGATGTCGATACGCTCGCAGGAAACGGCGTATCCGTACCGGGTGACGACGAGACCCTCGATCTCGCCGTTCCAGTGATCTTCAACGGCTTTTGCCATCGCGGCCGAGGCTTTGCCGGCACCGATGACGATGGTTCGCCCACGGGGCGGAGACGGGAGGAAGTCGGGTACGCGCAACGCCGGTTGTGCGGTCGCGATGGCGGCCTTGAACATGTCTTGCAGCAGACGGTCGATGTCCAGTTGTCCTGGCGTGCCATCACTCGCTGACGGCGCAAGGCGAGACGAGGTTTTCATTTCTGCTCTCGCGTCGCTGTCGCGTTGGCTGGGGCAGAAGCGAAAGGGGCGAAAGGGGCGAAATGGAGCGAGGTGAACATCTTGTCTCCTGCTTTATATTGGGCGCGTACGGACGAGCGCGACCGGCCGCACGAGCGCGGCGGCGCGCTCGTCGTCTCAGGAACCGGTGAATGTCAGCGAGTTTCGACCGGGCCCACTCTCAGGTGGGCTCGCGATGCGCGAAGCAACAGCGCGCGGATGTCTTGGTGCTTACGCTGCGTGACTGCTCGGGATGGCTGATTTTTCGATCAGCGCGCAGACGGCGGCCGTTACTTGTGCCGTCGTCGCCGTACCGCCGAGATCACGCGTATGCAGGGAGGTGTCGGCAGTGACTGTTTCGACGGCTTGCATCACGCGCGTGGCGGCCTCGGCTTCGCCAAGGTGCTCGAGCAGCATGACGACGGACCAGAAAGTGCCGACCGGATTGGCCAAACCCTTGCCCATGATGTCGAAAGCCGAGCCGTGGATCGGCTCGAACATGGACGGAAAGCGGCGTTCCGGATCGATGTTGCCCGTCGGCGCGATGCCGAGGCTGCCGGCGAGCGCGGCGGCCAGATCACTGAGGATGTCGGCGTGCAGGTTTGTCGCGACAATCGTGTCCAGTGTTGCCGGACGGTTAATCATGCGGGCCGTCGAAGCGTCCACCAATTCCTTGTCCCACTTGACGTCCGGGAATTCTTTTGAGATTTCCAGAGCGATCTCGTCCCACATCACCATGGCATGCCGTTGAGCGTTGCTCTTGGTGATGACCGTCAGCAACTTGCGGGGACGGGATTGCGCAAGGCGGAACGCAAAACGCATGATCCGCTCGACACCGGCACGGGTCAGGATCGATACGTCCGTTGCCGCTTCGATCGGATGGCCCTGATGGACCCGACCGCCTACACCCGAATATTCGCCTTCCGAATTTTCACGGACGATCACCCAGTTCAGGTCTTCGGGCTTGCAGCGCTTAAGCGGGGCGTCGATACCGGGCAAAATCCGGGTCGGTCGCACATTGGCGTATTGATCAAGCCCCTGACAAATTTTCAGGCGCAGACCCCAAAGCGTGATGTGGTCCGGGATGTCCGGATCGCCTGCTGAGCCGAACAGGATTGCGTCCTTGTTGCGGATGGCGTCGAGGCCGTCCGCGGGCATCATGACGCCATGTTCGCGGTAATAGTCGCCGCCCCAATCAAAGTTTTCGAATTCGAATGCGAACGCCTTCGTCGTCCTGGCGAGTGCCTCCAGCACCTGTGCGCCGGCGGGAACGACCTCCTTGCCGATACCGTCGCCAGGAATAGTTGCGATGCGATAGGTTTTCATGTCTCCGTCCTTCATGTGTTGTGGGTGTGAATGAACTTTACCCATCTTGAGACGTAAAAACCGGCGCTATACTCAAAGCATCTTTAACTTTGATTCACAGGTGGAGGTCATGACCGACATTGTCCAGCCATCCGATCTCAGCTTCTTTTCGACCCTTGCCGCGTCAGGCAGCCTGAGCGCGGCGGCTCGAGAGCTTGGCCTTACGCCAGCGGCCATCAGCAAGCGTCTGACTCAGATGGAGAGTCGTGCGGGCGTTGCCCTCGTCAATCGCACGACGCGCCGGATGATGCTCACGCCAGAGGGCGAGCTGTACCTTCAGCACGCGCGTCGAATCCTTGACGAGATCGACGAGCTGGCCGAACTTCTGGGCACGGCCAAAAAGAGTCCGAAGGGATTGCTGCGGGTGAATGCCACGCTCGGCTTCGGGCGCAGCCACGTCGCACCCATCATTTCACGCTTCGTTGCGAAATATCCGCAGGTGTCGGTTCAGCTTCAATTGTCGGTCACCCCGCCGCCGCTGACGGACGACACGTTCGATGTCTGTATCCGGTTTGGCGAACCCCCTGATTCGCGGGTCGTTGCACGCCGTCTCGCGGAGAATAGACGGCTGCTCTGTGCCGCACCTTCGTACATCACGGCTCACGGGATGCCGGCAACCGCGCATGACCTGACGCGACACAACTGCATCGGCATTCGTCAGGGCGACGAAGCCTACGGCGTGTGGCGTCTGACTTCGGGGAGAGGCACGTCGCGCAAAACGGAGGCCGTGCGCATCGAAGGCACGCTGACGACGAACGACGGAGAGATCGCCGTGAAATGGGCGCTTGAAGGACACGGCATCCTGATGCGGGCCGAGTGGGACATCAAACAGTATTTGGCTGACGGGTCTCTGATTGTCGTACTGCCCGATCACGATACGCCGAACGCCGACATTTTCGCCGTTTATTCACAACGGCATCAGATGTCAAATCGCATCCGTGCGTTTGTCGACTTTATCGCCGACGACCTTCTTAGCGAAGCGCGCGAACTGGCGTAGCGTGCTGGCCGCAGGCCATCGGGAACGGTTTTTTATACGGCCGCGAAGAGCGTTAATCCCGCCCCGGGAAGGGGCAGTGCTCATGAACCGGCGCGAAAACGGGAAGTCCATCGAAGACTCGGCCGCGCCGCGAATTGGAGTCGTGCCTTGTTTTAAGGTTCTGAAGCGCAACACTCCTGCTACGCAGCGCTCAATCGAGACGAGGGGTCCACTTAAACGTCGCGCTGGCCGACTTGCCAGGCATCAGCACTGCGCCGCCCTTCATCGCGTGATCGACAGAATCGAGATTGATCCAGTCGGCCACATTACTCACCGGTTCGACGCACAGCAAATCCGGGTGCACGGCGGGCGCATACACGACCATGTGCGCGAAATCAGGGTCAGCGGAAAGCGTGATCGACCGACGCTCGCCGGGCCACGAGATAGTCGCACTGCGCGACCAGCACGCATAGTTGTTGTCGAGATCGAAGGCATCGGCGGACATGCCCTCTTGCGATGCCATCGCATCCACGCTCGCATGCGCACCGGCATGCGTCGGCAGCAAGTCCGGCGTGCTGTGCCACATCGCCGCAACGCGTGCATGAACGCGCGTGTTGCGCGTACGCGGGTAATACGGATGATGCCCCATGCCAAACGGCATAGCCCGATCGGACAGATTGCGCACGAATAGCGTCACGCTCAGGCTATCCGTGTCGAGCAAGAAGTCCTGCGCCGCTTCATAGGCGAACGGCCAGTGATGACCCGCCTCCCGCGAAGGCTCATGCCGCAAAACCAGCCGCGCCCGCGCGTCGGACATCTCGTCCACCCGCCACGGCAAGCGCCATGCGTTGCCATGCAGCGCGTGCGGAAACTTGTTGCCATCTCCGGACAGATCCACGAGTGCGCCATGAAAGGCGAAACGCGCATCGCGAATCCGGTTGCAGTACGGCAGCAGCGGAAAGCTGGCCATGCCCAGCGGATCGCGCGCGGCCAGCGCCTCGGACGTGGCGGGGCGCAGCCAGTGAATGGTCCGGCCATCGCGGGATTCGTCGAAAGCGGCAATTGCGCCGCCAATGTCCGGCGCAAGCAGCACGCGCCGCGCGTCGTGGCGCAACTCGACGAGGCTTGCGGAAGCAGGTGTGCTCAATATGCGAACTGCCGGTAGTTTTCGTCGAAGGTCCGCGCGGTCTCATCCACTTGCGGATTGAAGCGCAGCAGGCGCCGCGCACGCGCGGGCAACGCAGCGAACACGTCGCGCGGCACGTCGATATGCACTTCGGGCCGGAAATACCACGCCCGGCTATAGCCGATCACGACCATCGGGCGCGGCTCGCCAGTCAGGTTCGGCGTGCCGCGATGCAAGCCGCGCACGTCGCGAATCATCACGTCGCCGATTTGCATCGGCACGCGCTCCGCCGGGAACCGCCCTGCTTCGAGGCCTGCCAGCGCTTCGTCGCGAGACAGGCGATGCGTGCCACGCGTGGTTTCCAGCGGACCGTTGCTGTCGTCGACATCGACGAGCGGGAAATTCACCGCAAGCTGGAAGGAAGGCGTCTCGGGCGCATCGTCGAAGAGCGGCGGCGTGTCGCGATGCCACTCCTGATGCACCGAGCCAAGCACCGGCGTGTCCGTGGCGAGCTGGCACATCACCGGATCCGGCCCGGCAACGCGCTCCGCGATACCCACGATGTCTTCATCGCAAAAGATGGCCGGATCCGCGAAGCCGCCTTCGAACGGCAGCGTCACGTAATAGCGGCCCGGCCCGCGATTGCCGCTGGTCGACGCCTCGCGCGCCTGCTCCAGATGCGGCTGCAAGAGCGGTCCAAAGGCGTCGCGCCACGCTTCGATGGTCGCGCGCGAAAAGTGATTGCGCAGCACGACGAAACCGTCCTGCTCGAACGATGCAGCGAGCGTGTCCCGCGTGCCTTCGTCGTACTTGCCCATGCGCGCTCTCCTCGTAACGGGATGGAAGCAGAATCGCACGCGCGTAATCGATTCGTCAATATTATTAGTAATAACTGGTGAAAACCCCGAGTCAATATGACCAATAAGTACGTGCTTTCCGCGGCATTCATCACTAATATTAGTGACAAGTTTTGCCCTCCGTGGCGTGTCAAGCAACAGAAAAGGATCCAGCCGCCCGACGCGGCATGCACGATGAAAAAGACGACGCAACGCCGCCCGACGATGACCGACATCGCGAAACTCACTGGAGTCTCGCAGTCCACGGTATCGCTCGTGCTGAACAATGCGAGCGGCGCGAAGTTCTCGGACGCAACGCGCGACAAGGTACTGCGCGCCGCCCAGGATCTCGGCTACCGCATGACGCAGCGCGAGCCGGCCGAGCCGCTGGGCAACGCAAGCGAACGCAACCTGATCGTCTATCTCGCGGATGAAATCTCGACGAGTCCGCATCCGGTCGTGAGCATTGACGGCGCGCGCGACGCGGCCTTCGCGCATGGCCGCATGCTTGCGGTCTATTCAACGCACGGCAATGCGGAGATCGAGGCGCGCGTGCTCGATGCAACGCTCGGCAATCCGGACGTGCTCGGCGTCATCTACGCCACCGTCTATACCCGCCGCGTCACGCTGCCGGCCGCGCTCGCCCGCGTGCCCACCGTGCTGCTCAACTGCTATGCGAACGAGGCGAACGTGTCCTCGGTGGTGCCCGCCGAAGTCGCGGGCGGCCACAGTGCAACCGATCACCTGTTGAGCGCGGGCCACCGGCGCATCGGCTATATCAACGGCGAGCCCTGGCAGGACGCCGCGCGCGACCGCCTGAAGGGCTATCGCACGGCGCTTGCCACAGCGGACCTGCCGTTCGCGCCCGAACTCGTGCGCGAGGGCGACTGGAGCCCGGACACCGGTTTCGAACAGACGCTTGCGCTGATGCGCGAGCCGAATCCGCCCACCGCCATCTTCTGCGCGAACGACCTGATGGCGCTCGGCGCGATCGAGGCGCTCAAGCAACTCGGCCTGCGCGTGCCCGACGATGTCTCCGTGCTCGGCTACGACGATCAGGAAATCGCGCGGCATACGCATCCGCCGCTGTCCACGGTGGTGCTGCCGAATTACGAACTGGGCCGCTGGGCAGTGGACACGCTGCTGCAGGAAGAAGAAAACCGCGCCGCGGGCGCGCCGGTGCGGCGCCGTACCGTGAAGATCGACGGACCGCTGATCGAACGCGGCTCGGTCAAGGTCATCAGCGAAGCAAGGCAACTCGCAATTAATAATATTAGCGATTGACGGTCAATAAACCGTAGAACAAGACACGCAGAACACTCTCGCAGCAAGCAGACCGGGCAACACAAGCATCGGCATCACTAGAAAAAGGCAAACCATCCTATGGAGGAAGACATGCTGTCGCTAGAAAAGAAATCACGCTTGGGCCTGCGCCCGCTCGCCGCCGTATTCGCCACCCTGACGCTTGCCGCCGGCTTCAGCGCCGCTCACGCGGCCGACGACGGCCTGCCGAAGATCGCGAACAAGAAACCATTGAAGGTCGGCTTCGCGCAGACGGAGAGCAACAACCCGTGGCGTCTGGCCGAAACCAAGAGCTTCAAGGACATCGCCGCGAAGTGCGGCTGGCAGATGGTCATGACCGACGCCAACAGTTCGGCGGCGAAACAGGTGTCGGACATCCAGAGCATGATCGCGCAGCACGTGGATCTGCTGGTGTTCCCGCCGCGTGAAGAGAAGCCGCTCGTGCCGGTGGTCATGCAGGCCAAGAAGGCGGGCATTCCGGTGATTCTGGTGGACCGCAACATCGACCAGTCGATGGCGAAGGCGGGCAAGGACTACATCACCTTCATCGGTTCCGACTTCATCGATCAGGGTCACCGCGCCGCCGACTGGCTCGTGAAGGCCACCAACGGCAAGGCGACCATCATCGAGCTGGAAGGCTCGACGGGCGCGTCCGCCGCGAACGACCGCAAGAAGGGTTTCGACGATGTCATCGCGAAGAACCCGGGCATGAAGATCGTGGCGTCGCAGAGCGGCGACTTCGCGCGCGACAAGGGCCGTCAGGTCATGGAGACGCTGCTGCAGGCGCATCCGGACGTGACCGCCGTCTACGCGCACAACGATGAAATGGCGCTCGGCGCGATCGCCGCGATCAAGGCCGCCGGCAAGCAGCCTGGCAAGGACATCCAGATCGTGACCATCGACGGCACCAAGGGCGGTCTCGAAGCCATCAAGGCCGGCGAACTCGGCGCGAGCGTGCAGTCGAGCCCGTTCTTCGGCCCGCTGGCCTGCGACGTCGCGCAGAAGTATGCGAAGGGTGAAACCATCCCGCCGTGGGTCAAGGTGTCCGACCGCTTCTACGACAAGAGCAACGTCGACGAGAGCATGCAGTACGGGTACTGAAGCGAAGTGTGTGTGTCTTGCGGGCGCCTGAAAGCGGGCGCTCGCTTTTTCATTTCGACGGACTCACGGCATGGCTCAGACTCCCCTTCTCGACATGCAGGACATCGACATCGCCTTCGGCGGCGTCGCCGCGCTGAAGCACGCGCGCCTCACGGTCGCCGCCGGCGAAGTGCATGCGCTGATCGGCCAGAACGGCGCGGGCAAGTCCACGCTCATCAAGATCCTGACCGGCGCCTATCGCAAGAGCGCGGGCACGGTGCGCTACGACGGCCGCGAGGTCGATTTCCGCACGCCCAAGGAAGCGCGTGAAGCGGGCATCAGCACGATCTATCAGGAGATCAACCTGGTGCCGTTCCGCTCCGTTGCCGAGAACATCTTTCTCGGCCGCGAACCGCGCCGCTTCGGCTTGATCGACTGGAAGAGCGTGCAGCGGCGCGCGTCGGAGCTGCTCGAATCGTTCGGCTTGCATATCGACGTGAAGAAGCCGGTGATCGATTATTCCACCGCGATCCAGCAGATGGTCGCGCTGGCGCGCGCCGTGTCGTCGGACGCGAAGATGGTCATCATGGACGAATCCACGTCCTCGCTCGACGAGCGCGAAGTCGAGCTGCTGTTCAGCGTGGTGCGCCGTCTGCGCGACGACGGCCGTGCGGTGATCTTCGTCTCGCACCGCCTCGATGAACTATATGCGCTGTGCGACCGCGTCACGGTGATGCGCGACGGCCAGACCGTCGCCGAAAGCACGATGCAGGAGATGGACAAGCTCAAGCTCGTCACGACGATGCTCGGCCGCACGCTCGCCGCCGTCGTGCATGAAGACAGCGCGGTGAAGGAAGCGAATCTCGCCAAGCGCGGGCCGGTGGCGCTCGCGGCGCAAGGTCTTGCGGCAGGCGCGAAAGTGACCGACGTATCGCTCGATGTTCACGCGGGCGAGGCAGTGGGACTCGCGGGCCTGCTCGGCTCGGGCCGCACCGAGACCATGCGTCTGCTGTTCGGCGCGGACCGTCCCGCGAAGGGCACGCTGGCCGTGAACGGCGAACACGCCGCGTTCAGGTCGCCGAAGGATGCCATCGCGCGCGGCGTCGCTTATCTGACGGAAGACCGCAAGGCCGAAGGCATCGTGCCGGAGCTTTCGGTGCGCGACAACCTCACGCTGGTCTGCCTGCCCGCGCTGACGAAACGCGGCGTCGTCGATGTGGCGAAGCAGCGCGAGATCGTCGATGGTTTCATCGAATCGCTCGGCATCAAGCTGCGTTCCCCCGACCAGCCGATTCGCGAACTCTCCGGCGGCAATCAGCAGAAAGTGTTGCTGGCGCGCTGGCTCGCCACGCAGCCGCGTCTCTTGCTGCTCGACGAACCGACGCGCGGTATCGATGTCGGCGCGAAAGCAGATGTCGCGAAGATCGTGCGCGAGCTGCGCGATGCGGGGCTTGCGGTGCTGCTGTCGGCCTCCGAACTCGAAGAGCTGACCGCGGTGGCCGACCGCGCGGTGGTGATCCGCGACGGCGAGACCGTCGCGCAACTGGACGGCGCAGAGATGAACGAGGCCGCGATCATGGACGCCATCGCCTATGGCGCGGGCGAGCAATCGACGCTGGCGGAAGCGGCGGAAACGACTGCGCGAGGAAGCGAATGATGATCGACAAGACCCAACCGGCGAGCGCCCTGGCGTCCGCCGCGCCGGCGAAGAAACGACGCGGCGTCGCGATCCAGCGCGAGATCGTCGTGCTGCTCGCGATGATCGTGTTCAACCTGATCTTCACGCAGCATTTCGTGTCGCTGCAAACCTTCAACGTGAATCTCACGCAGGTGGTGACGATCGTGATCGTCGGCATCGGCATGACGCTGGTCGTGGCGACGGGCGGCATCGACCTCTCGGTGGGTGCCTCGATGGCGATTGCCGGCGCGCTCGCGCCGATGCTCTTCACGAACATCGCGGGCCCGCTCGGTATCGTGCTCGCGTTCACGCTGCCGGTGCTTGCCGCCGCCGTGTGCGGCGTCTTCAACGGCTTTCTCGTCACGCGCCTGAACGTGCAGCCCATCGTCGCGACGCTCGTGCTGTTCATTGCTGGACGCGGCATCGCGCAAGTGGTCACCGACGGCAGCCTGCAAGCTTTCAACAACCCGGCGTTCCAGTGGATCGCGCTCGGCAAGGTCGCGGGCGTGCCGTTCCAGATCCTGCTGATGCTGGTGCTGGTCGCGGTGTTCACGTGGATCGTGCGCAAGACCCTGTTCGGCAAGTACCTGCTCGTGACGGGCGGCAACGAAGCCGCCGCCTATCTCTCGGGCATTCCGACCACGCGCGTGAAGATGCTCGCCTACACCGCGTGCGCGGCGCTGGCCGGGCTCGCCGGTTTGATCTCGATCTCGGTGAATTCGTCGTCGGACGCGAACGTCGTGGGCCTGGGCGTCGAACTCGATGCGATCGCGGCCGTCGCCGTGGGCGGCACGGCGCTCACGGGCGGCAAGGCTTATATCACCGGCACGCTGATCGGCGCGCTGATCATCCAGCTGCTGCGCTACACGCTGCTCGCGCACGGCATTCCGGACGCCGCCGCGCTCGTGCTGAAGGCCGCGATCATCATCGCCGCCGTGTACGTGCAACGCAAGCGAGGCTGAGCCGCTCATGAAAAAGAACCTGCCCATCCTGATCGCGCTCGCTGCGCTGCTCGTGCTCGGCGTCACGCGCTACGAGCATTTTGCCGACGCCTACAACATCACGTCGTTCTGGCGCTACAACTCGATGTTCCTGCTGATCTCCATCGGCATGGCCTTCGTCATCATCACCGGCGGCATCGATCTCTCGGTCGGCGCGGTGGCCGCGCTGGCGAGCGTCGTCGCGGCGCTGGCCAGCGGTCACGGCGTCGTGGCGGGCGTGCTCGCGGGTTCGCTCGCGGGACTCGCGGTCGGCGTGCTGAACGGACTCGTCATCACGCACATGCGCATCCTGCCGTTCATCGTCACGCTGGCGACGAGCCTCGGCGCGCATGGTCTCGCGCTACTGCTCGGTCATAACGATGCCGTCGCCATCTCGTCCGACACCGCCTTCGCCGCGTTCGGTCAAGGCGACTTTCTCGGGCTGCCGATTCCCGGCATCGTCTGCGCGGTGGTCGCGGTGATCGGCTGGGTGGCGCTGCGCAGTTCGCGCTTTGGACGGCATGCGCTGGCCATCGGCGGCAGCGAGGAAGCTTCGCGTCTGATGGGCTTGAACGTGGATCGCACGCTGGTCTGCGTGTATGCCGTGAGCGGCCTGCTTGCAGGCATCGCGGGCGCGATCCTCGCCGCGCAGTTCGGTGCGGGCCAGCCGAACGAAGGCGTCGGCTGGGAACTGTTCGCCATCTCGGCCGTGGTGCTCGGCGGCACGCGGCTGACCGGCGGCGAAGGTTCCATTGCGATGACCATCGCCGGCGTGGCGCTGCTCGGGCTCGTGTTCAACCTGCTCAACTTCGAGAACGGACTCGGCTACATCTCATTGTCCGCGTACTGGCAGTCGGTGATTCGCGGGATGTTCCTGTTGCTCGTCATCGTGTTGCAGGCGCGGGTTCTGAAGCGCGGCGTCGCGACGGAAGCGCCGGTCGCACGATGAACCCGTCGGCGCTCAGGCTCGCAGGACGATACCGATCCCGACGCGCACAATCGTGCTGTTGCCGCCCGCGCTGGACACGCCCAGGTTGTAATTGACCGTGCCCTTCTGGTTCCAGCGCGACACGCCGATGCCAAGCGCCGACTGGCCGCGATAGCTCGCCATCCCCGCGTTGACCGTGGTGCGCCCCGGCAGATACGGCGTCACGATGTTGAGTGCCGCCGCCGACGCGATGCCGCGCCGCGCCACCCGGTCCACGTCGTCGATGCGGCTGTTCACGCCGCCTATCGCATTGTTCAGCTGGCCGAGATTGACGCCGTCCGTCGGCGCCGTGCCTGGCGCAACATGAGTGATCTGCCGCTCGTGATTCGCGCTGCCGACCGACACCGTGTTCTCGCGATCCGCGAGCGAGTCCGCGCCCAGCGCCACTGAATTGACTGCGCTAGCCACCGCACCGTTGCCGAGGGCGCTCGAACGGGCGCCGCTCGCCAGTGCGTCGCTACCGATGGCAAGGCTGTTCGGGGCCGTGGCCTGAGCCGCCTGTGAGGCGCTCACGTGCGCCGTGATGCCGTTCAGCGTCGCGGGCAGCGACGCGTTCGCGGCGGTCTGCGCTCCATTGTTGCTTTCGGGATTGTCCGACCCTGAAGCGTCCGCCGGCGCGGCTGCGAGTACGTTCTCGTCATTTCCTTGGATCTCCGCAAACGAGACCGCGCGAAACACTTTCTCGATGGCCACCGGCCGCGCCGCATCGGCCCGAGGCTGCGTGCGGTTGACGCTGGCCGGACGCGCCGGCGGACGCTTGCCGCTGCGCTGCCCCGGCGCGGCGGCATAGGTGCGCACGGCGCCTGGAAGTGGCTTGAGCTTGCGCTGATGCCGCACCGCGCTCTTGCCCGGCGTGGACCGCTTCGAAGGCTTCGCGGCTTTGCCGGTCGTCACTTTCGAAACAGCAGACGGAGTTGCATCGCCTGAAAAGCGCATGCTGACGCGTCCCTTGCGCGGCGCACGAGTGGGCTCGACTTTCTGCACGGGTATCGTCTCCGCGGCTCCGGACGCCTGCACGCTGTGTGCGCCTGAAGCCGGGAACCCATTCATCACATCGCTCTGTGCGACGGCAATCGAACTCGCGCCCGCCAGGCCGATCAGCGTCAATGCCCTGACCGTGCCCGTCAGCGCATGACGCATCATCGCCGTGCCCGACCCTTCCATACCGGCCGATTCGCTGTCATACGCCTGCATCGGGCACGGGTCCCTTCCTTCGACGCTGATTGTCACTGTCCTTTCCTCACTTGGATAACATTGCTTTTTCTCGAGGAGCGCACCGTGCGCCGCTCGGCTGATACCAGGAAGTTCAGAGGATAGTCACGCAAGCTTTGCAAAGGTGGTACCCGGTAATGACCAATAAGACGCGGCGCATTCCCCACCCGCTTCCTATGCCCGAGGTTATTGCGATAACCATGTAGCACCCGAAGAGGGTTATCGAAAACTAAACTTTCCTTGCAGCTTTGAACAGAACGCGAACCCCTATCGAATCTGTTCAGCCGCATGGAAAGATCACCATAACCTTCGCTAAAACAGGACGTTCTTATGACTTTCTCACTTATGGCCAACTCGGGCTTCAACATGCAGGCATCGCTGCCGCCGCTTCCACCGCGGCTGCCAAGCCAATTCGGCGGCGGTGGCTTCTGCAACGGGCCTTCCATGTCGTCCGCGTACCGGCCCGCGCCGGTGCCGATGCCGATGCCCATGCCAGCACCGATGTCGCCCTTCTCGGGCGGCGGTTATCAGACGTCGAGCTATAACAATTTCTCGCAACAGACCTACAGCGATCCGTCCAGTTACTACCAATCGATGTCTTCGTCGAATTACTATTCGCTGAATTCACCGATGGGCAGCATGTCCTCATTCCAGTCGTTCAATTCGATGTTTGCGAATCAGGCCCCGCAAGGATCGAACGGAGGCAGCAACTTCAGCTATTCCGACTTTCAGCGCAGCACGTCGATGAACAGCTATCAATGTCCGCCGACGCCGCCCGCACCGCCGACGCAAAGCGCCTGGTCCGACACGGGCGTGAACAACAACCAGTCGTCGATCGATCTCGGACAGTACAAGCTCGATTTGGACAAGGCGCACTCGTCGATGATGCTCACCGACAAGACCAACAACATCGCCACGAAGGTATGGGGAGACCCGCACATTGACTTCAATTCGGGTTCGGGCAACCAGACGAGCGGCATGTTCAACGGCTCCCTGACGTTCGATCTGCCGGACAACACCACCATCGGCGTGCACACGCAGCCGATCGACGGCGGCGTTTCGCTGGCGGACAGTCTGACGATCACGCGAGGCAACCAGGCGTACAACGTCACGGGCCTGAGCGAACAGAACCCCGCTCCGCTCAGCGTGGAACGGAGCAACAACGGCTTCGCTGCGTGGCAGAACCAGCCGCAGGACGGACCGCACCTGATGGCAACCAACTCGGGTACGGGCTGGGTCAACGAACAGACGCATCAGATGGCGAAGGCGTCCGACTTCAACGCCTGAGTGTCCATTCGATCCTCCTGAACGGACCCGCCCGGAGACGACGGCGCTCGACGCCGTCGTCTCTTTTCTTATTTCTCAAGGCCCGCCGGCCGATTCATGCGGCCGCGCGGCGCGCAGCTAGATCCCCGTTACACATCGGCAGTCACCTCTGGCACGCGTCCGTCGCGCCATCGTCGACTCATGTCGCGAATCTGAAAACAAGAAGCGCACTGCAAGAGACTTGCAGTGCGCTTCGACGCCGTATCGTGTCACGGCGCATCAACCACAAGCGAGATCAGTCGCCGCCGCCTCCATCGCCGCCACCGCCATCGCCGACCGCACCTGCGTCAGCGCCGCCTGCATCAGCGCCGACTGCGCCGGGCGCCCCTCCCTCGCCCGGAGCCGTGTCCGAGGTATTCGGGGGCGCCTCTACTTGCAGATTGTTGTCTTCTGTCGGATCGCGTTCCTGTGGGCCGTTCATGGTTTGCTGACCAGACTGGCTTGCATGCGTGTTACCGCCTCCGCCACCGCCGCCGCCGCCGCCGCCGCCGCCGCCGATCTTCGGCATCGCGCCTCCCACAGCATTCCCAATTGCACCCAACGCACCGCCTCCGCCGCCCAAGGCACCCAAGCCACCGCCGCCGCCACCCGTGCCGCCGCCTCCAGTGGCCTTCGGCGCCGTGCCTCCCGCACCGCCGCCACCGGCCTTGGCGGCTCCGGCTCCGGCACCTGCGCCTGCGCCTGCGCCCCCTCCGTGCATCAATGAGTCGATGACCTTTTTCACTTGGGAGCCAATCGCCTCTGCAAGTCCAGCTGGGCCGTTCCCGGGCTGCTTGACCGCTTGACCTGCTGTAGCCGGCGCAGGCTGCGGTGCGGGCTTCGGCATGACCATCGGTGCGGGTTGCTGTGCCGACATCGGTGCAGCCTTCGGCGCGGCCGTCGGCGCGGGTTGCTGTGCGGCCGTGGGCATCGCACCAGCAGGTGCTACGTCCGAGCCGCCCATTCCCGTAGCATCCTGCCCCGTTGTCGCGGGCGCCTGCTGCGGCGCTCCGCCACCGCCCTGCAGCACCTGCTGGACCGTGTCCTTCACGAATTTATTGATTGCGTCCTCTGCTTCAGGCGGAAGGCTGCCTGTCCCCGCCCCTGCCGCGAGCTGCGTTGGAATTGCAGTGGGTCCGCTATTCCTGGCTGTGTAGTCGTCCACCGAATCCTTCACGGCCTGTTGGATCTGATGCTTGAGCATCGGATCAAGTTGGGACCGCACAGAGGGAAGACTCAGCAAGCCACCGCCGTCGTCCGCGCTCGAAGGCACCATCCCCATTCCTGCCGAACCTACATTTCTCACTGACATAAAGAAAGCTCCTATTGAAATAACAACACTTGAATACACATGCGATGTCTTGCAAAGTCACACTTCCGTCTTTCAATTCAACAATTTCTGTCGCTTATCTCTCCTTTGCGCGGCATAGGCTGCGCACAACTTCACAAGCCCGCCCCGGCTCCCAGAATCTTTCGGAAATCATCGGGCTCACCCGATGAAGAGGGCTGGATTCTCTTGATCATCTCGACCACACACACCACCCTCAGATAGCCTGTGAAGTTCTTTACTTCGTGCGCGCTCAGATCCATCTCCAGCGCCCACTTCGACACCAGCTTTCCCACCGTGACCGCCTCGCGTTCCGCGAGTGTCTCGATGATTCGCCAGTAGACTTCTTCAAGCCGGACACAGGTCGCAAAGCCATTGATTCTCATTGAGCGCTGTCTCGGCACGATCCAGGTCGAACTGATCTCGCAAGCTTGCTTTTTCACGATCCCGGAGCCCGATAACGTTCACCCAACTCACCAGGCTCCGGCATAAGAATTGAAGCGCCGGGAAAACACCTACCTGAAATATCCAGATTCTTATTCCAATGTTTTTTCATGCGGATACACCGTCTAATAAGCTTTGCCTCTGGCGCATACTTTTTGTACGCACCCGCACGATGATTCTGAATCTTCCGGACTCCAATATGTAGTACGCCATTACGACCACTGAAAAATAGAGGCGCGATAAAGTTCGATCACTAAGACGCGGCGCATGCAGTACACGGGGATCCCGGCTATGCGAATCAGATCTTCACTAAATGAGGTGGAGAAGGTTCGTGTCACAGAAACCTAAGCATTCGACGCATGAAAATCTTAAAGATCATGAACTGGCGCAGAATGCAAAAACATCCCTTGATTGGCAGAAACAGAACGCGCCGTGCCGCGCACGGTGCGGCATGGCTGCTTCTGGCGTGGCAAAGCCACGCGGCCCATTCGGCAGAACCCGCATGGCAGGGTGCTTCCATGCACTACGTCGCCCGAAACTCACGTCTTTCGGACGTGCTTAAAGATGTGGCTTCCGCGAGTGCCTTGCGTATCGACATCGCGCGCGGCGTCAACGGCAGCGTCAATGGCGAATTCAATCAGCCGCCGGCCGCCGTGTTCCGCGCACTCACTGAAGCGTGGGGGCTGATCTGGTATTTCGACGGCCAGACGCTCCATGTTTCAACCGCCGACGACGTGCGCAGCCGCACCGTTCCATTCGGACCGCTGAGCCGCGATGAAGTCGCCGCCCGTCTGCGCAGTCTCGAACTGGATGATCCGCATTTGCCGCTGCGCTATTCAAAGGACAGCGTGAGGGTGGTCGGACCTTCGCGATTCGTGGAAGCGGTGTCGGACGCGATCGCCCAGGCGCGCGAGCAGACGACGCCGCAGCAGATCTACGAAAAGACCCAGATCCGCGTGTTTCCGCTGCGCTATGCACAGGCGCAGGACATCACTTATCAATCCGGCACTCAGAAGCAGACGATCCCGGGCGTCGCGACCTTGCTGCGCCGCTTGATGGAGAACGCGGGTTCACTGCCGGTGGCGGCCCAGCGCAACCCGGCGCGCAGCAAGGGCGGCTCGCGCGGCATCCCGCCGCTGCCGAGCCTGCCGGGTCTCAACGAAACTCCGCAGAGCGCATCCGCGAACGACGGCCCGGATGAGTTGCCGCAGTCGGCGGTCAGCCCGGCTCAGCGCAACATCGTCGCGGACGCGCGCACCAATGCGGTCGTGGTGTACGACATCCCCGACATGATGCCGGCCTATCAGCGTGCCATCGCCCTGCTCGACCGGCCGCAGGATCTCGTCGAAATTGCCGCCGTGGTGATGGATGTCTCGAGCGACGCCGCGCGCGAACTCGGCGTGCGTTGGGGCGCGGGCGGCGGCACAGGCGGGCGGGCAGCGCCCTGGTTCGGCACCGATTCGGTCGGGCCGCGCACCGTGCAGCCCGGCGTCACCGCCACCGTGGACGGCGGCTTGACGCTCACCACGCTCATCGGCAATTCGGCCCATTACCTCTATCAGCAGATCCACGCGCTCGAACAGCACGGGCAGGCGCGCATCCTCTCGCGTCCGCGCGTGCTCACGCTGAACAACATCGAGGCCACGCTGTCGTCGCGCAATTCGATGTATGTGCGCGTCGCGGGTAATCAGGATGCCAATCTTTTCAACGTCGATACCGGACTGGTCCTCAAGGTGACGCCGACCGTCGAACAGAGCGGCGCCGAGAACGGCCGCATCCTGCTGAGCGTCCAGATTGAAGACGGCACCTTCGACAACGACGAAGCCGTCGACGGCATTCCGCGCGTCCGAAGCAACTCCATCATCACGCAGGCCGTGGTGCCGGATGGCGAGAGCCTGCTGATCGGCGGATACGAATACGAACACAGCCAGTCCGGCGGCTCGAAAGTGCCCTTGCTCGGCGACATTCCGTTCATCGGTCAGTTGTTCAGCAATGAAACCACGTCGAGCGGCCGTACCGAGCGCCTCATCCTCATTACGCCGCAGTTGAAGCGAGCGACGGACCGACCGGCCCCAGCGGAGGCCCCGATGGCCTCCGCCACGCCGGCCGTGGCTGACGCGCCGTCTCAAGCGCTACCCCTGCTTCCCGCAAGCGCGGATCGCGCAGTTCAAGTTAAGGACGCACGATGAACGGCTTGCCACGCATCTTCGTTACGAGCGGATTGCACGCGGGCGCGAGCCTTCCGCTCAAGGTGGACCATGACATCGAGATCGGCAACGACAGCGAGGCCGATCTGATTCTCGCCGACGACCGCATCGCCCCGCGTCATGCGCGTGCGCAATTGCACGGTCCGCAGCTCGCGCTGTTCGCGCTGGCCGACGGCGTCACGGTATTCGGCCGCCCGCTGAAGGCCGGGTCGCGCACGCTGCTGGATCACGGCGCCACGTTCTGCCTGGGCGACACCTCCTTGCTGTTCAGTCACGGCGAGTATCCGGACGGACAGAGTACACAACAGGCCGAGGCCGACTGGCTGCTGCGGCATGCACCGCTCGCTTGGCTGCGCATGCGTTGCGCGCGCGTCCCGAGCCTTGCGTGGTTCGCGCTGGCGGTGACGCCGCTCGCGCTCGCCGCCGTGCTTAGCCTGAATCCTTTTGCGACCGACGCCGCGCCCCCGCAGGCACCGCTGCTCGAGCGGCCCGCGTTCAGTCACGTGCATGTGGACACCGACAAGACCTCGGGCACGCGCATCTATGAAGGCTACGTTCAGACGCCTGCGGATCTCGCGGCGCTGTCGCTTGCCGCGCGGGCACGCGACCGGTCCGTAAGCGTGCGTGTCTTCGTGATGCAGAACATCGAGGAGCAGTTGAGCGATCTGCTCGACCAGTACTACCGCGGCGCGCAAGCGCGGGTGGAGAAGCCGGGCGCTTTCGTGGTGACCCTGCCAGGAGCGGGCGCGCACCTCAAGGCCGATTCCTGGGACTACGCGCTGGTCGCCCGGACGGCGCAGGCGCAGATCGAAGGCCTGAAAACGCTGAGCTTCGCCGGTCATGAGAACGCAAGCGGGCCCGTGCGCATTCCGCTCGAAAGCTTCGGCCTCAATCTCGTCACATCGCCGCATTCGGCGTGGCTCGCGGATGCCGGCGGCACGCGCTACTTCGCGGGCGGTCGCATCGCGATGGGCAGGATCGAACGGATTCGCGAATGCGGGGCGAGCGTCGTGCGTGAAGACGGCAGCCTCTACGACCTGACTGCCCAGCGCACCGCTTCCGGGAAGCCTTGTTGAAGGGCTCGCGATCAATCTCGCGGCACAGACCATCCATGCATTACCGCTTCGCGCGTCGGCGTGCCGCGCGAGGCGTCGGGAGTGAAGTTGCTTCCGTTGAGCACGCCAGTACTTTCGAAAGGTATCTTAAATGTCCGATTTTTCAGATTTCGCATATACCCCCTCGTATCAAGGCTATTACCCCCGCAACATCCCCAACGTGCTTGCCGGCGACGGCACGCTTTCGCTGGGCGACCTGGCGGCCGCCGTCACGAAGGTACTTCAAAAGAAGGCCCAGGAAATCAACCAGGTCTACCAGCAACAGGCGCAGGAGGACGGGGGTGGTGCGGGCGGCGCGGGCGGTACGGGCGGCGCAGGCGGTACAGCCGGTCACCAGCCGCTTGACAAGATCGGCGCCCAAGGCGGCGGCGTAGGCAGCGCCATCATGATCCAGATGCAAAAGCTCACCAGCGAGTACACGACGATGCTTCAGCAAGCCACGTCGATGATGAGCGGACTGGGCGACACGCACAAGGCGGTGGCGCAGAACACGAAATAACCCAACACGGCCACGAAGCTCCCCCGCGCCGCGCCGCGGCTCGCCGCCGCCGCCGCCGCGCGGGGCACGCTCGAAGGGCACAGACAAGCGCACCCTCAATCCACTCACGATACGTCCATGTCATCACCCATTGTCGACCTGACGCTGTATCAGCCCGACGCGACGGTCCTCCCGCCGCCGCCCACCCACGAACCGGGGCCCGTTGGCCTGGCCAACCACGAGCTGACTCACATCGCCGAACACGTCCAGAACCTCGTGCATCGCCCGTCAGCGGCCATCGCCGGGATGCTGGATCCCGCACGCCGGCAGGGCCCCACGACCGGCGAAATGCTGATGCTGCAAGCCGCCGTCTCCGACTACTCGATCACGCTGCAAACGGTCTCTCATCTGGCACAGGCCACCGGCAGCGCCATCCAATCCCTCACGCAAAGAACATGATTCGCCGCGCCATCATTCTCCTGCCGCTCGTGCTGCTCGTTGCGTGCAAGACCTCGCTGCTCGAAGGTCTCGACGAAGATCAGGCGAACCGGATCGTCGCGGTGCTGAGCCGTCACGGCATCGACAGTTCGAAACTGCGCAACAACGACAAGACCTGGAGCATCTCGGTCGAGGAAGACGAAGTCGTCTACGCGACCGAACTCGCCGGCGCCTACGCGCTGCCGCGCGGAACCCACGCGAATCTCGGCGAGCTGTTCAGCCGTCAAGGGTTGATCTCCAGCCCGGAGGAAGACCAGGTCCGCTATGTGTACGGCCTCACGCAGGAACTCGCCGAGACGCTGGAGAAGATGGACGGCGTCCTGGTGGCCCGCGTGCATGTCGTCGATCCGCCGCGCGATGCGCTGCTCGGACCCGCGCCGCTGCCGAGCGCCTCCGTGATGCTGCGCTATCGCAGCGACGCCAACCTCGAAGCGATGCGCAACAAGATCCGCTCGCTCGTCGCGGGCGCGGTGACGGGGCTCACGCCCGAACGCGTCTACGTGACGATGGTGCCGGTCATGCCGGTCGCCACGCCCGCGGAAGTCTGCGCGCAAACCGGCGCCTGCGCCCCTGCGCGCGCCACCCACGGATCCACCACGCGGGTGCTCATCACGCTGAGCGTGCTGGCCTTGCTGCTGATCGTCGCGGCGTGGATCTGGGACAAGGGCATCCGCGCGTTCCCGAGGCTGCGCGTGCCGGGCGTCACCTTCTTCCGGCGTCGCGGACGCGATAGCGAGCGCGCGAAGACGGAGCCCACCACGTCCACTGACGCTGCTTCCTCCACGACCACGACACGAGACCGTCGATGACCTCCCGCCCCCTCCTCGATATCTCCGGCTGGGCGCATCACAGCTGGCTGCCGCAGCAACGGCCCGCGCGCGGCGAACGGGCGCGCGCCCGCGCCGCCGCGCATCTGTTCACCCGCTTCCCGATGCTGGCGCGCGCCGGCGTCACGCAGCTGCCCTGGTTCGTCGGGCCGCTCGACCGCAGCGCCTGCGCGCGCCTCATGCGCCTGTGCGCGGCGCTTGCGTGCGCGCGTTCGCTGCGTCTGGTGGTGAGCGCGGAGGCGCACGCACGCTTTCAAGTCGCGACAGGCCTGCCGCCGCTCGCGCTGCTGCAATGTCATCCGCGCGGCGACCATCGCGACTTAGCGCTCGATGCACCGGTCGACTGGTTTGCGCGGCGCAGTCTGAGCGTCGCCGGTCTGGCGCTCGCACTGCGCGCCACGCACGGCGACGCGCAGCGAACCTGGACGCGTCTGCGCCTGCCGCTTGCGCACGCCGAGGCGGCAGCGCAATGGCGTCTTGCGCGCGTGTCGCAGCAAACCGCGCTCGAACTGATGGGCGATGCGCTCCAGGTGCTGAATGCGGGGAGGCGGCCATGCTGATCTGGCGTAGCGCCGGCTGGCGCGTCGAGTCCGACGGCTATGTATCCGGCGATGACCTCGTGCACTTGCAGGAACTCGGCGCGCTGCGCCGCGAGATCCACCAGTACGTGCTGCAGGAAACCAGCCGTCTCGCCGAACGCGCGCGCCGCACCCGCCGCCGCGCCTTCGTGCGCGGCCTGCGCGCCGGTCAGGCCGCGGCGCTGCGCGGCCTGGTCGTGCCGGCCGCCGCGACCGCCTATGCGCTCGGACGCCTGCAAGACCGGCTGTTGCAACTCGTGATGCAGGCCGTCACCGATCTCGTCGGCGACCTGCCCTCGGGCGCCACGCTGCCGAACCAGTTGCGCAGCAGCCTGCTGGCCGCGCCGGAACAGCGCCTGCTCTCGGTGCGCGTCGCCGTGTGCGATTTCGCCGAGGCCCGGCATGCCGTCGATCGGCTGGAGCAGGAACTGGGGCTCGCCTTCGTGACCGTGCTCGCCGATGCCGACCTGCCGCCGCGTTCGTGCGTGGTGGAAACCGAAGGCGGCGTGATCGACGGCGGATTGCACCGGCAGCTCGAAGCGCTCGAACGCGGCATGCGTCAGGCGATCGGCGCGGTGCTCGACGAATACACCCGGCTCGACGAACGCATCGTGGCCCAGCTCGACGACATCGGCTGCGACCTGCGCGAAGCGCTCGACGCCCTGTCGCACGGAGGACCATCGGCATGAATCCGTTCAAAGGTCTCGAAAGGCTCACCCGCGATCATGCGGAGCGTCACAACATTGCCGCGCTGCTGTTCGGTGCGCCGCTGCCGGTCAGCGTCGGGCAGCGGCGCTTCACCATCGCCTTCGAGCCGCGCCGCTCGCGCTATCCGGTGCGCCTGCACGGTCACGCATCCGGGCAGCCGCTGCAACTGGATCTGGACGCGCAGGCGCTGCTTCCCGAACTCGCGCGCCGCAGTCTGGAGGCGAGCGGCGCGCATGCCTGCAAGCTGATCCTGGACGCCTGCGAGGACTGGTTCTGCGCGCTCGAAGGCCTGTTCGGCTTCGCGCTCGACGTGACCCGCGTCTCCTACGACGCGGTGCCCGACCCCGGCGCTTATGGCATCGCCGTCACGCACGTACAGAGCGGGCGCATGGCGAGTGTCTCGTTCCATTGCGAGGCAGTCGACCGCTGGCTGCGGCGCCGGCCACACCCTCCGGCCGACCTGCGCGCGCTGGCGCGGCGCATCGTCGTGCCGCTGCCGGTCTGCCTTGCGGGTCCGACGCTCTCGGTAGCGCGCATGCGCCGCATCCGCACCGGCGACGCCCTCGTCATCGACAAGAACCTCTATTACCTTCGCGTGCCGCTGCGCAGTGGCACGCAACGCATCTGCCTGAAAACCATTGGAGATCAAATCGTGCTGGACCGTCCGCTTGAAAACGATCGCGAACCCGTTACCGAACTCACGAGCGAGTTCATTCCGATCGATGCCCTCACCTTCACCTTCGACGCGATGATCGGTTCATTGCGCATCTCGCTCGAGGAACTGAGCCGCTTGCGCAGCGGCTCGCTCGTCTCGTTGCAGATCTCCGTGCGCGAGCGCGCCGTGACGCTGCTGTGCCAGGGCCTGCCGTTCGCGCATGCCGAACTGGTGGATATCGACGACGTGCTTGCCGTGCGCATCACGAGCATGCTCCAACCGACGAACGGTGACGCGACATCATGATCGACGGCCAGACCGGACAGTTGCAGCTGATCGGCATCTTCTTCCTGATGAGCGTGGCGCCGCTCGTCGTGGTGATGACGACGTCGTTCACCAAGTTCAGCATCGTCCTGACGCTGCTGCGCTCGGCGCTCGGCGTGCAGCAGGCGCCGGGCAACCTCGCCATCTCCGGGCTCGCGCTGGCCGCCACGCTGACCGTCATGGCGCCGACCATGCATCAGATCGGCGCGGCGCTCGGCATGGACGAGCGCGGCTCGAGTTCGCAGCCGCAGGGGCTGCCGCCGCTGCCGCAACTCGTCGACGCGGTGCGCGGCCCGCTCGGCGACTTCATGCTGACGCACTCGCGGCCGGCCGAGCGGGCGTTCCTCGTCAATGCGGCGAAGCGCATCGATCCGTCGCGCGAAGCCAGCGAAACCGACTTCTCGCTGCTGGTCCCGGCCTTTCTGATCAGCGAGATCTCCAGCGGCTTCGAAGCGGGCTTTCTGCTGTACGTCGCGTTCCTGGTGATCGACCTGATCGTGGCGAACGTGCTGACCGCCATGGGGATGATGATGCTCTCGCCGAGCACCGTCTCGATCCCGCTCAAGCTCTTCGTGCTGGTGGCCGCGTCCGGCGTGCCGAAGCTCATGCATGCACTCATTCTCAGCTACGCCAAGTGAACCCTCTTCCTTCTCTTGCCTCGCTGTCCGGCGACGCACTGCTGCTCGTGTTCTGGCTCTCCCTGCCGATGCTCGCCGTCGCCACGGCCGTGGGCCTGCTGCTCGGGCTCGTGCAGTCGGTCACGCAGATCCAGGATCAGAGCTTGCCGTACGGCGCGAAGATCATCTGTGTCGGGCTCGTGCTGATCGTCGCGGCGCCGTGGGCGCATCACGAGATCGCGCGGCTGCTCGGGCATGTCTTCTCCATGATCGCCGCCGGACGCACGCGCTGACCATGAACACACTCGACCTGTTCATGGGCTTCGCGTTCTGCATGATCCGCCCGGCCGTGGCGCTGAGCATCGTTCCGTTCGGCAACGACGGCGGGCTGGGCGTCACGCTGCGCGTGCCGCTCGTGCTGATGTTCGCGATGCTGCCCGCGCACGCGGGCCTGCCCGTCGACCTGCTGGGCGCGAGCCTGATGGAAGCGCTCATCGGCCTCGCGCAGGGACTCGCCATGAGCTCGGTCTTCTTCGTGGCGGGCGCGGCGGGCGGCATCCTCGACCAGCAAGGCGGCTACACCGTGGCCGCCGTGTACGACCCCAACTTCCAGCAGGAAAGCGCGCTGTTCGAAACGCTCTTCACGCAGTTCGCCGCGCTGACGTTCTTCACGGGCACGGGGCTCGTCATGCTGTGCGGCTTCTTCGCCGACGCCTGGTCGCTCTGGCCGCCCGGCGGCCCGTATGGCGATGGCGTCGCGCGCCTCTACCAGAGCCTCGCGCTAACCCGGCTGCCCGCGCTGTTCGTGCAGGGCCTGCAACTGGCGGCGCCGCTGCTCGGCCTGATGGTGCTGACCGACCTGTCGCTGGGGCTGGCGGCGCGTCAGGCAAAGCGCCTCAATCCCTTCTCCACCGCGCGTTCCATCAAGGCGATGGTGCTCTCGTTCGCCGCGGCGTCATGCGTCCCGGCTCTCCTGAGCCGTCTTGCCGACCTGTTCGTGCATTCCCTGGTCCTGAGGTAACACGCGATGAGCGACAAGACCATCAAGCCCAGCCCGCGGCGCCTGCAACGCGCGCGCAAGGACGGCGACATTCCCAAGAGCGTGCAGCTGACCACGACCGCGAGCGGTCTGCTGTGGTGGCTGTTGCTGGCGGTGCAGGCGCCCAACGTGTTCGTGGCGTTCGTCAACATGCTCGTGACCGTGACCGCCATCGACCTGAGCCGCCCGTTCGAATCGACCGTCCACGAAGTGCTCGGCGCGCTCGTCGAGCCGGGCCGCGCCGCGCTCGCGCTGGCCGGCATGGGAATGATGACCGTCATCGTTCCCGAGCTGGCGCAGACCCGCGGCCTGATTGCCTTCAAGCGCGTCGCGCCCGATTTCAAGCGCCTCAATCCCATCGAGGGATTCAAGAACCTGTTTGGCCTGAGGTTGCTGGTCGAGACCGGAATCATGCTGGTGCAGCTCGTGCTGCTCGGCTTTCTGGCCTGGCAGGCGCTGTCCGGGTGGATGGCGATGCTCACCGCGTCCCATGCGCTCGCCCCGCGCGCGCAGATCAGTCTGGCGGCAGGCGAGTATGGCCGCCTGCTGCTGCTCGCGGCGCTGTTGCAGATCGCGCCCGCCGCCGCCGACTACGCCTTGCAGCGCATCCTGCACGTCCGCCGTCTGCGCATGGACAAGGACGAGGTCAAGCGCGAAAACCGCGACGACAACGGCGACCACCACTTCAAGAACCGCCGCCGCGCCTTCCACCGAGAACTGAACCAATAACATGTCTGCTTCTACTTCCTCCCGTCTTCACGCGCTTCCCGGCCTGCTCGCGCGCTATGCCCACGTGGCGCTGGCCGCCGGCTTCATCTGCGTGATCGCCCTGCTGATCCTGCCGGTGCCGCCGTTCCTGCTCGACCTGTTCATCGGCTTGAGCTTCTGCGCCAGCTTCGTGATGCTGTTCTCCAGTATCTACGTGTCGCGCGCGGCGGACCTGCCGGGCTTCCCGGCGCTGCTGCTGATGACCACGCTGCTGCGGCTGGCGCTCGCCATCGCCTCGACCAAGATGATCCTGGTCCACGCGCACGCGGGCAACGTCATCTCCGCGTTCGGCGAACTCGTCGCGGGCAACAACGTGGCCGTTGGCGTAGTCGTGTTCGTCGTGCTGTGCGCCATTCAGTTCATCGTCGTGGTGAAGGGCGGCGACCGCATCGCGGAAGTCGCCGCCCGCTTCACGCTGGATGGCATTCCCGGCCGCCAGATGAGCATCGACGCCGACCTGCGCAGCAACCAGATCACCGCCGAGCAGGCCGCGCAACTGCGCGCCGGACTCGAACGCGAAACCTACTTCTACGGCTCGCTGGACGGCGCCATGAAGTTCGTCAAGGGCGACGCCATTGCGAGCTTCGTGGTGGCGCTGGTGAACATCGTGGGCGGACTCGCGGTCGGCATGCTCCAGCGCAATCTGCCGTTCGGCGAGGCCTTGCAGGTCTACACGATTCTCACCATCGGCGACGGCCTGGTGTCGCAGATTCCTTCGCTGATCGTGTCGGTAGCGGCGGGCCTGCTCGTGACGCGCGTGTCGCCTGCGGGCGGCGCGACCAATCTCGGCACGGATCTCTACCGCCAGCTGACGCTTCAGCCCCATGCGCTGCTGATGGCCGGCGCGTGCTGCCTGGCGCTCGCGTTGATCCCCGGCTTTCCGCATCTCCAGTTCGCGCTGCTCGCCGCGCTGTTCGGCGGCCTGGGCGGGCTGCTGATGAGCAAGTCGCAACGCGCGCACGGCAACGCTGTCGCACCGATGCCCGCGCTCGCGCGTGACGGCAGCCGGCGGGTGCCCAGTCTGCTCGATGACGCCGAGACCGGCACGAGCGCCGCGCTGCGCCTGCGGGTGGGCGCGCGCGCCTTCGACGCGCTGCATCCGGAGGCGCTCAACCGGGTGCTCGCGGGGCTGCGTCATGACCTCAACGCGCGGCTCGGCCTGCCGTTTCCGGGCCTGTCCTGCGCACTCGATACGCGCCTCGCACCCGAACGCTATATCGTCGACGTGGACGACGTGGCGTTCGCGAGCGGCTCGCTCCTGCCTGATCATCTGCTGGTGAGCGGCCGCGCCGCCGATGTGACGATGGACGGCGTCGCGGGCTACCGGCTGGGCGCGGAAAAAGCGGTCTGGGTGGCCACCGCCGCGGCGAGCCGGCTCGACCCGGCCGTGTTCACGACCAGCACGCCGGAGGCGGCGCTCAGCGCGCATCTGGTCGAAGTGTTCGAGCGCTGCGCACCGCGCCTGATGGGCACGCAGGAAGCGCGCTTCCTGCTCGATCGCATCGGCGGGGAGTTCCGCGAGCTGGTGGCGCAGATCGAGCAACGCGTGACGACGGTCCAGCTCGCCGCCGTGCTCCGGCAACTGTTGCAGCAGCACGTGTCGATCCGCAATCTGCGCGGCATCCTCGAAGCGGTCCTGCGTGCCCCCGCGCATGAGCACACGCTCGACCGCATGGTGCGCGAAGTCCGTATCGAGCTCGGGCCGCAGATCGTGCGCGGCCACGCCAACCTCGACACCTGGGAGATCCAGGGCGGCGTGTTCGAGCCGGAATGGGAAGCCGAACTCGAAGCCAGCATCCAGCGCGCGCGGGACGGCGAGCCGTACTGCCCGCTCGACTTCACGCAACTCGACACCGTGCGGCGCGTGCTCGGCCAGCATGCGCGCAGCGTGCGTGTGCTGGTCACGTCGGCGACCTTGCGCCCGCACATCGCCCGCGTGCTCCAGACGCTCGGCATTCGCATGGATGTGGTCGCGATCGAAGAGATTCCGCGCGACGTCTATCAGGTCCGCAACATCTTCACTTTCTCGAGGTCATGATGGCCGAGGACATTGCTAACCCCGCGCAGGCGTTGCCCTCCCTGCTCGATTCGCCGACCCTGTCCGGCCGCGTGGTGGAAGCGCGCGGGGTGGTCGTGCGGGTGGTGGGCGCGTCGTTGCGCATCGGCGAAAAAGTCCGCCTCGTGCGGCCGGATACGTTTGAACAGCACAGTGGCGAAGTCGTCGGCTTCACGCCGGACGGCGCGCTGGTGATGCCCTATGCGGGACTCACCGGGCTGTCCGACATCACGCGCGTCGAAGGTTGCGGGCTTGACTGGCATCGGCTCGATGTGCGCAGCGTGCTCGGCCGGGTGATCGACGGCCTCGGTCAGCCGCTCGACGGCATGCCGCCCGCCGCCGCGCGCCCCGCCGGACGCAACGAGGCGCTGGCGGCCATCAATCCGCTCGAACGTCCGCTGATCGCGGAACCGTTCGTGACCGGCGTGCGCGCCATCGACGGCTTGCTGACCTGCGGCGTCGGCCAGCGCGTCGGCATCTTCGCGACGGCGGGCGGCGGCAAGAGCACGCTGATGGGCATGATCGCGAGCGGTGCGCACGCGGATGCCGTCGTGGTCGCGCTGATCGGCGAACGCGGCCGCGAGGTGGCCGAGTTCGTGCACGATCATCTGGGCAGCGCGCGCGAGCGGTCGGTTGTGGTGGTATCGACGTCCGATCGCCCCGCCGCCGAGCGCATCCGCGCGTCGCAGCTCGCCTGCGAGATCGCGAGCGGCTTGCGTGCGCAGGGCCAGCGTGTCGTGCTGCTGTTCGATTCGCTGACGCGCTATGCGCGCGCGCTGCGCGAAGTGGGACTCGCGGTGGGCGAGCCGCCGGTGCGCCGCGGCTACCCGCCGCGCGTGTTCGCCGAACTGCCGCGCATCATCGAGATGAGCGGGCTCACCGCGAGCGGCAGCGTGACCGCGTTTTTCACGGTGCTGGCCGAGGACGAGGACGCGACGGATCCGATCGTCGAGGAAGCGCGCTCGCTGCTGGATGGTCATATTCAGCTGGCGTCGCGGCTCGCTGCGGCCGGGCATTATCCGGCCATCGATATCTTGCAAAGCAAGAGCCGTCTCATGCCGCGCGTCACGCGGGAACGGCATCAGGCTGACGCGCAACGCGTGCGCGAATGGCTCGCGCGTTATCAGGATCTCGAACTGCTGCTGCAAATCGGCGAATACAAGGCCGGCAGCGATCCGGCAGGCGATCTTGCCATCGCCCGGCATCCGGCCATCATGGATTTCCTGCGACAGCCCCCGAGAGCGCATGTTCCGATCGACGAAACGCTCGCGGCACTGCATGCGCTGTGCGCGGGTCAAGGTTGACCGGGATGGGTGCTTCGTCTGCTGTGTCGCGCGGCATACGACTCTGGACGGTACTGAGCCGCGTCCGCGACGTGCGCGTGCAGTGCCGGCTGGGCGAGCTTGCGCGTGCGCAGCGCGGTGTCCAGAGCGCACAGGCGGCGGTCGATCACGCCGTCAGGCAATGCGAACTGCACGCCGGGCGGCTCGCGGGGCTCAAGGACTGGCGCGCGAGCGGACCACATGGCCCAGAGATGTGGCGTCATGCGCGTGAGCGGCATCGCCAGCGGGAGGCCGTGCTGGCGCGCGAAGCAGCCGCGGCGCGAGAGGTTCTGGCTGCGGCGCTTGGCGAAGCGCATACGATTCGCGCGGCGTTGCGGCGCGAGATGCACGCCCAGGACGATGCCCACACGCGCGTTCGGGATGCCCGGGCAAAGGCACGCGGGAAAGACTGAAGCGCAGCCGCCGGCGCACGCGCGATATCGCTGCACCACCCGCGTAGGCCGACTGACAGGGACACTCAATGCACGGATTGCCCTGATGCGCATGAAGAGGACGCGTAGCGGGCGACGTTCATCTTCTTGTCAGGAGCAAGCGAAATGGCTGTATCGACCGTCAGTTCAACATCGTCGGCGTCCACTCAGCCGTATGGCGGCAGCGACGACGACACCGCTTTCGCCAGCCATGACCCGGCGAACGGCTCAGCCTCCGCTTCGGGCGACAACCCGGCCGGACATGCATCGTCCGGCCGGACCGATGGCGACGACGCTGATGACGCATCGTCTACTCAGGGCAATGCGCCTGCGGGGCAGTCGACGTCATCGCAGATTCCTTCCAGCGCGCCGGAGGGCTCGAGCGGCGACGCGACGCAATCGCTTTCTTCTGGAAACCAGGCCAATGCGCCCGCAGGAGAGCTGACGCTGCCGCAACCGATGTCTGCGAATACAACGACCACCAACACGACAACCTTCACCACGCCGCCACTCGCCAACGCTGAAGCGACGCAATTGCTCTCACGCCTGGACAAGGACCCCTCCATCACCAACGACGCCGCCAACGCCAACAGCATGGCCGCACTTCAGCGTGACTCGCTGCGCGGCGCGGATCCCGAGGCCATCGGCTTCGAGCAGCGCACCACGCAGGCGAGTCAGGAGGTCGATGCCTTGCGCGCCGATCAGCGCGACTACTATCGCGGCGCGCTCGCCGCGGGCTCCACTTACTACAATGCCACCACCAGCGATCAGCGTGGACAGATCGCGAGTCAAGTGAACACCCGAATCATCGATCCGATCCACACGGCCTATCAGCAAGCCATGCGCGATCCAAACGCCCGCGTGCAGATGACTTTCAACAAACCCTTCGGCTCCGTCTATCTCGGCGCCGGCGGCCAGCAACAAACCGATCGGCTCACCCGGATGGGCCAGCAGTTCAACCAGGCCGCCACGCCGGAAGAGCGCGCCCGCATCTTCGGGCAGGCCGTTGACCTGCGCCATGCCATGCAGTCGCAGATCGGCACCTTCACCGACCAGGAACGCTCACGCGTGCAGGGCCAGTGGCAACAGGCCGATCAGGAAATCAATCAGGCCCTGCGCGACGCCACGGCGCTTCGCGTCGCCGACGCGAACAGCGGCTTCGACAACGCCAGCTCCTTCCAGCGCCTGAGCTCGTTCATCACCCACGGCCTGAACTCCGAGCGCAACGCGCAGGAGTTCCAGTACCGCCTGACCCAGACGCCCGACGACTTCAAGGCGCTGCGCGACTGGTCCGCCGATGCCACCCGGAAAGCCACATGGGCGACGTCGGCCATACAGAGCGATCCCTTGCGCCGCACGCCCGAGCTCCCGCCGCTGCCGCCCGATCTCACTAAGACCACCACCGAAAACGCGCGCATGGGCAACTTCGGCGGTGACATGCTGTATCGCTATCAAACGGCCAACCACCGCATCCTCGATGCGATGGACATGTATCACGCAGCCTCGCAGAAAGGCCCCATCAAATACACATATGTCGATGACCACACCCCGCCGCTGCCGCTCTGGCAGCAGCAACTCAAGGATGGCCTGGGCCGCTTTTTCGTGGGCATGGTCCCCGGCGTGAATCTGATGACTGACTACATCGTGCCGGCGAAGTCGCTGCCCGAGTGGGCCAGACAGGGCATCGACTTCGCATCGGGCGTGGTCGGCAGCTTCGTGCCCGCAGCGAAGCTCCCGAGATTCGGCAGCGCCGGCGAGATGAAGCCTGTCGGCGAGTTCAAGCCCTCCACGGAGTTCAAACCCACGAACGAGTTCAAGCCTGCCGAAGCACCGGCAACCTCAACCCCTGCGTCAAAATCGACCTCGGGCATCCCGCTGGTGCCCAAGGAATATGCGCGTCCACCTGCCGGCAAGCTGGTGCCCGATGCAGACGCTCGCGGCCTGTATCGCGATGAAACTGGCCAGCAATACATCCAGCAAGGCGGCAAGCGTTACCCGGTGGACTGGAACGAAGCCGCCGATAGCTGGCGGATGAAGCCGCGTGACGGCTCACCCAACTCCCCCAACATGCGTCTCAACGAGAAGGGCAACTGGGAAGTCAATCTGGACACGGGCCTGAAGGGCGGCGCGCCAGGCGACGAGAAATATCGGGTGTGGGGCAAAGCCGTCTATCAGGCTTACACAGCGGGAAGGGAAATCAGCGAAATAAGCCGGGTGTCAGGCATCAGTCCGGAATTGCTCTCGGACTGGATTCGAACCTATGCGTCTGAAAGAGGATTCCCCATACCCCGCCCGCTTCGGATACGCGCGAACGACGCGCTGCGGCATATGCTCGCCGACAAAGCGGCTTCAACCGATGCTTCCGCTGCACGTCAGGCCGCGGCACGCTCTGCGACGGGCACATCAGGACTGGTTTCGGAGCAAGGCCGGGCAGGTCCGTCGTCGGCGTTTCCTGACGTTTCCACCTCGCACAGCTTTCCCATTTCCGAGGTCCAGTACAGGAAAATCCTTGCCTGGCGGACGCACAACATACCGAATGCGCACATCAGCAAGGCAACCGGCATACCGGAAGCGTGGGTCGAGCGAATCCAGTCGCTCGATGGTTACTGGTCGCCCGCGCAACAGAGGTGGGTGGAGTATGTCGATCCGATACGGTATCACGAGGTACAGGCGTCGGCTGGTCGGCCTCGTTACTCAATGACAGTTCAGCAGCACGCCGATATTGTCGATGGGCTCGATCAACGCAAACCGGCCTGGCAGATTGGCCAGGAAGCCGGCGTGCCGACAGACTGGGTCGACCGGATTCAAAGCGGGCGCGGGGAGTATTCGCGTTCGGCACAAGCATGGATTCCAGACGACGAAGTGCGTGATCCGGTCGAGCCGCCGGCGAAGCGGCAACGCACGGGTGTCGAGTCCGGCGCCACCGGTCAATCCCCGCCGCAAACCGGCGCGACGACGCAACCGGAACACGCGGCTCACCCGGAATCCGAGCTGTCCTGGGGACGCCGGGAGCTCACACAGTACTACGAGGAGCATTCGAAAGTCAGCCAGGCGGATTCCGACTCAATCGATGCGTGGCTTGATGGTGACGCTCCCGCACCGCTCAGCCTGAAAACAGAATTGGCTGCCCAAGGTTATTCAGAGATCACGCCGGACATGCTACGCACCTATCTCGTCGGCGGAGGTCCGAGTCTGACGGAGGCTGAGATGCAAAGAATCATGCAATTTTTTGGCTCATAGCGAACTGCTCGAAGTCGAAGCGCGCGCACTGGACATGAATGTGACGGCCCTGGGCGCGCAAACGTGAGCGGCACGAACGCACGAACGCACGGCGCTCTCGCTCGCCGGGTTTTCTCATCCCGTCGAATCACGCTCCGCGCTGGCCAGGATGCCCTACGAACAGCGACGCCACGGCGCCGATCGCGCATGCGTCCGTGTGCGTCATGCGCTGGCACCAGCAGGATAACGGGCACGAAGTCCATCCCGGACGCGTAACGTGCAACGCGTCCACGATATCGCTGCATCACCCGCACGGGCCAGCTGACAGGAATACTCAAAGCACGCATCGCCCCCAGCGCTTCAGCAAGATGACCAGGATCGGGCGACGCCTTTCTTCTTGTCAGGAGCAACTGAAAATGGCTGTATCGAGCGTCAGCACATCATCGTCCGCTTCCACCCAGCCATACGGCGGCAACGACGACGACACCACTTCCGCCAACGCTAACCCGGAGAACGAACCGCCCGCCTCTTCAACGGGCAACGACGCCGATAGCGCGTCCTCCACGCGGACCGATGGCAACGACGCCGACAAGACGTCCTCCCCGCAAACCGATGCGCCCGCAGGGCAGTCCACGTTGTCGCAGATTCCTGCGGCGGACACGACAGCCATGAACACGGCCACTTCCAGCGACGAAGCGACACAGTCGCCTTCGGCTTCATCGGGCAACGAGACCGATAACGCATCATCGACGCAGACCAATGCGGCTGCGGGGCAGTCCACGTCACCGCAGACGCCTGCTCCGAACGCAATGACCACGAACACGACGGACTCCGGCTCGCCGCAGCTCTCCAGCAACGAAACGACGCATCCGCTTTCTCCATCAGCTGGCAACCAGGCCAATAACGCGTCCTCCACGCAGACCAATGCGCCCACAAGGGCGTTACCGCTGCCGCAACCCCTGCGTGCGAACCCAGCGACGACCCATACGGCAACCTCCAACTCGCCGAAGCGTCCCGCCCCTGAAGCGACGCAATCGCTTTCTCCTTCGTCTGACAACGGAGCCGATAACGCATCCACGCAGGGGGAACCAACGTTGTCGCACACGCAGCCTGCGAACACGACGACCTCTAACTCGCCGCCACTCTCCAACGCTGAAGCGACGCAATTGCTCTCACGCCTGGACAAGGACCCCTCCATCCCCAACGACGCCGCCAACGCCAACAGCATGGCCGCACTTCAGCGTGACTCGCTGCGCGGTGCGGATCCCGAGGCCATCGGCTTCGAGCAGCGCACCACGCAGGCGAGTCAGGAGGTCGACGCCTTGCGCGCCGATCAGCGCGACTACTATCGCGGCGCGCTCGCCGCGGGCTCTACTTACTACAATGCCGCCACCACCAGCGATCAGCGTGCACAGATCGCGAGTCAAGTGAACACCCAAGTCATCGATCCGATCCACACGGCCTATCAGCAAGCCATGCGCGATCCGAACGCCCGCGTGCAGATGACTTTCAACAAACCCTTCGGCTCCGTCTATCTCGGCGCCGGCGGCCAGCAGCAAACCGACCGGCTCACCCGGATGGGCCAGCAGTTCAACCAGGCCGCCACGCCGGAAGAGCGCGCCCGCATCTTCGGGCAGGCCGTTGACCTGCGCCATGCCATGCAGTCGCAGATCGGCACCTTCACCGACCAGGAACGCTCACGCGTGCAGGGCCAGTGGCAACAGGCCGATCAGGAAATCAATCAGGCCCTGCGCGACGCCACGGCGCTTCGCGTCGCCGACGCGAACAGCGGCTTCGACAACGCCAGCTCCTTCCAGCGCCTGAGCTCGTTCATCACCCACGGCCTGAACTCCGAGCGCAACGCGCAGGAGTTCCAGTACCGCCTGACCCAGACGCCCGACGACTTCAAGGCGCTGCGCGACTGGTCCGCCGATGCCACCCGGAAAGCCACATGGGCGACGTCGGCCATACAGAGCGATCCCTTGCGCCGCACGCCCGAGCTCCCGCCGCTGCCGCCCGATCTCACTAAGACCACCACCGAAAACGCGCGCATGGGCAACTTCGGCGGTGACATGCTGTATCGCTATCAAACGGCAAACCGCCGCATCCTCGATGCCGAGGAGATGTATCACGCCGCTTCCCAGGGCGGCCCCATCAAATACACGTATGTCGATGACCACACCCCGCCGCTGCCGCTCTGGCAGCAGCAACTCAAGGATGGTCTGGGCCGCTTTTTCGTGGGCATGGTCCCCGGCGTGAATCTGATGACTGACTACATCGTGCCGGCGAAGTCGCTGCCCGAGTGGGCCAGACAGGGGATCGACTTCGCATCGGGCGTGGTCGGCAGCTTCGTGCCCGCAGCCAAGCTACCGAAATTCGGCAGCGCCGGCGAGATGAAGCCTGTCGGCGAGTTCAAGCCCTCCACGGAGTTCAAACCCGCCGCTGAGATCAAACCCGTCGCCGAGATCACACCTGCCGAAGCACCGGCAACCTCAACCCCCGCGCCCGATTCGACCTCGGGCATCCCGCTGGTGCCCAAGGAATATGCGCGCGCCCCCTCCGGCAAGCTCGCGCCCGACCCGAACGCTCGCGGCGTGTATCGCGATGAAACCGGCCAGCAGTTCATCCAGCAAGGCGGCCAGACTTATCCGGTGAGCTATAACGAGGACGCCCGGCATTGGCAGTTGCAACCACGCGAGGGCTGGCCCAATACGCGCAACATGTCCATCGACGAACAGGGAAACTGGAAGGTCGATCTGGATAAGGGCCTGCCAGGAGGAGCGGGAGTGAATACGAATTCTCTTGCCGCCGGACGAGCCGCTTTCGACCTGTATGAACAGGGATACTACCGGCAGGAAATCGCCGACAAGTTTTTCTCGGTGAGGCGTCCTGCAGTCGACGATGCCTTGAACCGGTACGTGCGGCAGAGCGGAGAGGTAGTACCCGCGCAGGTAACCGTCGACGATATCCCCACCTCTAGAAAGAGCGGTGAAATCTACGGTCGATTGACCACCGGTGAACCCCTGCAAACCGTAGCGAACGATTTGACTGGCGGTAATCAGTTTGAGGCCCTGCGCGCCGCATATCGGTACGCACGCAGGGAACATCTCCGAGCCGAAAACTTACCGCAAAACTTGCCATGGAGAGTCCAGCCGCAGCGTGCGGGCGTTCCGCCAACGGAGACCCATCCCATCAGCTTTCAAAACTACACCTCGATCCTGGAGGGGGATCAAGCGAATATACCGACCGCGCAGCTTTCGCGGGAAACCGGCATGCCGCCGGCACAGATCGACCAGATCCGGCAGCGCCCCGGGTATTGGTCAGCCCAGCGCCAGGGATGGGTCGCGCTCGACGGCCCGCCCGAGTATGGACCGGGCTTTCCGCGCTCAGGCGCGAACCTGCCGCCCGGCCCGGCAGACGCGCCGCAAGCGGGACCCAGCGGCGTCAGCCGCCCCGCCACGAAGCCTGACCAAACCGTGGCTCAGCCGGGGCCCAGCGGCGTCAAGCGCCCGGCCACGAACCCTGACCAGACCGTGGCTCAACCAGGAACCAGCGGGGCCGATGGGCAACAGGCGCCCAAGCGATCACGCACGGACGCGGGTTCCGACGAGGCCGCCAGCGGCACCGCTCAACCCCCTGTCGCTGCGCCTGCCGCACCCCCCTCGTGGGGAAGCGCGCAGATCAAACAGTTCCACCAGGACCATACGAAGCTGGGCGGACCCGTATCTGATTCAATCGACGCGTGGCTCGATGGACATGGCGCGCCACCTTCAAGTCTGCAAGGCGAACTCAACCAGCGAGGATTCACCGACATCACACCGGACATGGTGCGCACCTATCTCACTGGCCAGGGTCCGGAGCTGACCAGCCAGCAAATGCAAAGAATCAGCGCTTTCCTGAGCCTGTAGTCAACGTATCACGGCAAGAATCGCACGGCGGCTCATGAGCCGCCGTAGCAGCACGGCGGGTTGAACATCGAGCGTGCCCATGCCGCACGTTTCATCGGGTCGTCTTGCCGTGCGTCGCATCGGTCGGCGCGACGGTTCAACACGCCCGGCGCCCGACAGCGCCGTCCCAAACTTGCCGCCTGGCGGGCAAGACATTGAGCGCAACGCGGCGCTTTTTACCGCGTGCACGGCGTCGCCGTGTCTCGGGAGACGCGCACCGCCCTCAAGGCTCCGGATTGGCGATATCCGCCTCGACGATACGCACGCCCAGCGCTTCCGCCGCGCGCCGCGCATCCTCGCTCGACTCGAACGGGCCGATGGTCTCGCAACCGTCGAACGGATAGAGCACGCGCTTGTCGCGCTTTCTCACGACCTTCAGCGTGCCGATATGCATGCCCGTCGCGTTCACGACATACGACGCATAGATGTCGAAGCCTTCGTGCGCGCCTGCTTCTGATAAGGGTTGAGTCCTGGGCATCGGTCTTGACATGGTTCGACGAGAAGTTCGGCGGGTCTGTTGATCGTTTTTGCTGCACCACACGTTCAGCAAAAACGGGTCCAGCACAATACGTTTCGACGCCGATGCACGCTGACGCTTGCGCCCATGCGCCGCTTTGGGTTCAAATGCGCGTGCTTCCCCTTCCCCACATCGATGCCCATGAAATCGCTCTTCAGGAAGTTCGCTGTCTGTACGTTCGTCGCCACGGCCGCAACCGCCCTTCACGCGGCTGAACTGCACGTGATGAGTTCCGGCGGCTTCACTGCCGCCTACAAGATCCTCGGCCCGAAGTTCGCGGCGTCGACGGGCAATACCCTCGATACCGCTCTCGGCCCCTCGATGGGCAAGGCGCCCGAAGCCATCCCGAACCGTCTGGCGCGGGGCGAGCAGGCGGACGTGGTCATCATGGTCGGCTATGCGCTCGACGACCTCATCAAGCAAGGCAAGGTGATGCCGGATTCGCGCGTCGAACTGGCCGATTCCCGCATCGGCGTCTCGGTGCGTGCCGGCGCGCCGAAGCCCGACATCGGCAGCGTGGAGGCCTTCAGGCAGACGCTGCTGCATGCGAAGTCCATCGCCTATTCGGACAGCGCAAGCGGTGTCTATATCCAGAATCAGATGTTCGGGAAACTCGGCATCGAGGATCAGGTCAAGCAGAAGGCGAAGATGGTGCCGAAGATCCCGGTGGCCTCGGTCGTCGCGAATGGCGAGTACGAGATCGGCCTGCAGCAGGTGAGCGAGTTGCTGCCGGTGCCGGGCGCGCAGTTCGTCGGCCGGATTCCCGAGGAGGTGCAGTCCGTCACGCGCTTCGCCGCCGGTATTCCGGTGGGCGCAAAACATCCCGACGAGGCGCGCGCGCTGCTGCGTTATCTGGCCTCGCCGCAGGTGCAGGACACGGTGCGCGCGACCGGTCTCGATCCGGTCGCGGCGCCCTGAATGCCCCGAATGCCCTGAGCGCCTTTGTGGACGCGCCTGACGCGCGCGCACGGCGGAATTGAAAAGGCGTTCCATGCGAGAATCCGAACGTGCTCGCGCGCGACGGCGCGGGCCGTCCGCGCGCGCTGCCGGCACTGACTCTTTCACGTCGCCACATCGAAACAGGGCGAGGAGACCAACCGTCGATGAAAGCTGACACTCTGATCGCGGATTCGAGGCGCGACGGGCTCGACCCGAGCTTCCTGCTGGGCGGCGGCGAAATGGGTGCCCTCATCCGCCAGGCGGACTGGACGCAGACCGTCCTCGGCGCGCCCGCACACTGGCCGCAAAGCCTCAAGACCGCCATCCGCATCATGCTGACGTCGCGCCAGCCCATCTGGGTCGGCTGGGGACCAGACCTGCTGTTCTTCTACAACGACGCCTACAAGTCGATCATCGGCGGCAAGCATCCGCACGCGCTCGGTCAACCGACCTCGGTGGTATGGCGCGAGATCTGGAGCGACATCGGCCCGCTGCTGGATACGGCGCGCTCGGGCGTCGAAGGCACCTTCGTCGAACAGAAGCTGCTCATCATGGAGCGCAACGGCTTCCCGGAGGAGACGTATTACACCTTCTCCTACAGCCCGATTCCCGACGACCGCGGCGGCACCGGCGGCATCATCTGCGCGAACAGCGACGACACCCAGCGCGTGCTCGGCGAGCGCCAGCTCCACGTGCTGCGCCAGCTCGCCGCGTCCGCCGCCGACGCCCGCACCTGGCGCGACGCGTGCAGCCTGTCGGTGGCCGCGCTGCAAGGCGCGTCGCGCGACATGCCCTTCGCGCTGCTGTTCGCGGCCGAACCGGGCAGCGAGACGGCTGAACGGGTCGGCGCGTGCGGCATCGACGCGGATCACCAGGCAGCCCGTGCGGAAGCCTGGCCGCTGGCCGGCGTGCTGCGCGACAACCAGCCGTGCGTGGTCACGGACCTGCCGCAGCGCTTCGGCGCGGCGCTGCCGATGGGTGATTGGCACGTCGCGCCCGACCGCGCCGTGCTCGTGCCGATCGCGCCTTCGGGCGAGACGGGCCGGGCGGGCGTGCTGATCGTCGCGCTGAATCCCTATCGTCTGTTCGACGAAGGCTATCGCGCGTTCCTGAACCTGGTGGGCGGGCAGATCGGCGCGGCGATCGGCTATGCGCACGCCTACGACGAAGAACGCCGCCGCGCCGAAGCGCTCGCGGAGATCGACCGCGCCAAGACCACCTTCTTCTCCAACATCAGCCACGAGTTCAGGACGCCGCTCACGCTGATGCTCGGTCCGCTCGAAGAGCTGCTGGCGAGCCCGGCGCGCATCGGCGTGGAGGATCGGCGGCTCGTCGAGATCATGTACCGCAACGGCCTGCGGCTGCTGAAGCTCGTCAACGCGCTGCTCGACTTCTCCCGCATCGAGGCCGGGCGCATCGAGATTCACCGGCAGCCCACCGACCTCGCCCGCTTCACGGCGGAACTGGCGTCGCTGTTCCGCTCGGCGATCGAAACCGCCGGCCTGCGCCTCGAGATCGAGATGCCGGCGGCGCCGCTGCTCGCGAACATCGACCGCGACATGTGGGAAAAGATCGTGATGAACCTGCTGTCGAACGCGCTCAAGTTCACGTTCGACGGCGTCATCCGCATCGCGCTGCGCAACCACGCGCAGCATGGCATCGAGATGACGGTAGCCGACACCGGCATCGGCATTCCGGAGCACGAACTCGGACGCGTGTTCGAGCGCTTCCATCGCGTCACGGGCGCGACAGGACGTTCGGTGGAAGGCAGCGGCATCGGGCTCGCGATGGTGCATGAGCTCGTCAAGCTGCATGGCGGAACCATCGAGGCCGCGAGCACGCTCGGCGACGGCGCACGCTTCACGGTGCGGCTGGGCGCAACCCACGCGGACCCGGCGGACTCCAGCCCGCACCTCGCCCCGCCCGCCGAAGCCAGCGCCCGCGCGCGCTCCTACGTGGATGCCGCGCTGCGCTGGATGCCGGACGCCGAAGCGCACACGGCCGCGGATACCGTGCCGCGCGAGGAAGACGCGTCGCTCGGAGCGGAAGGCGCCGCCGAGCCCGCGCCACAGGATGCGGTGCCGGGCCGCGTGCTGGTCGTCGACGACAACGCGGACCTGCGCGACTACATGCGCCGCATGCTGAGCGCCGCGGGTCACGAGGTGAGCGTCGCGCAGGACGGCGCTGCGGCGCTCGCGATGGCCCGCGCGGCGCCGCCGGAAGTCATCGTCTCGGATGTGATGATGGCCGGCCTCGACGGCTTCGGCCTGCTGCGCGCCGTGCGCGCGGACGCACGCCTGCGCGAGACGCCGGTGGTGCTGCTCTCGGCGCGCGCCGGCGAGGAAGCGCGCGTGAGCGGCCTCGAAGCCGGCGCCGACGATTACCTGACCAAGCCTTTCTCCGCGCGCGAGCTGCGGGCGCGCGTGGCGAGCAATCTGCGGCTGGCGCGGCTGCGCCATGAAACCGAGCAGAAGCTGCGCGACGAATCGCACATGCTGGAGATCCTGAACCGCGTGGGCAACACGGTGGCAGGCGAACTCGAACTGAGCCGCGCGGTGCAGGTCGTCGTCGACGCCGCGACGGAACTGACCGGCGCCGCGTTCGGCTCGTTCTTCTACAACGTGATCGACGAACAGGGCGGGCGCTATACGCTCTACACGCTGTCGGGCGTGCCGAAGGACACCTTCGACCGCTTTCCGATGCCGCGCAACACCGCTGTCTTCGGGCCGACCTTCGGGGGCGAAGGCATCGTGCGCTCGGACGACATCACGAAAGACCCGCGCTACGGCCGCAACGCGCCGCATCACGGCATGCCGAAGGGCCATCTCGCCGTATGCAGCTATCTGGCCGCGCCGGTGCTCTCGCGCACGGGCGAAGTGCTCGGCGGCCTGTTCTTCGGCCATCCGGAAGTGGGCGTGTTCGACGAACGCGCGGAGCGGATCCTCGCGGGCATCGCGTCGCAGGCGGCGATCGCCATCGACAATGCGCGCCTCTTCCAGGCCGCGCAGGACGAGATCAGCGAACGCACGAAGGCACAGGATGCGCTGCGCGATCTCAACGAAACGCTCGAACGCCGCGTCGCCGATGCGGTGGCCGACCGCGACCGCCTCTGGGAACTGAGCGAAGACCTGTTCTATGTCGCGAGTTTCGAAGGTGCGTTGTTGCGCGTGAGTCCGTCGTGGACGCATCTGCTCGGCTTCGACTCGCAGCGCCTGCATTCGCACACGGTGATGGATCTCGTGCATCCCGACGATGCGCCCGCCGCCGCCGTGCAGCTCGACCGGCTGCGCTCGACCGGCCTGTCGGCGCGCTACGACTGCCGCCTGATGCGTGCCGATGGCGGCTGGCGCTGGATTGCCTGGAACGTCGCGCTGGACCCGCGCACGCGGCGCATTCATGGCGTGGGGCGCGACGTCACCGCGGACCGCGACAACGCCGACGCGCTGCGCCACGCCGAAGAAGCGCTGCGCATGGCGCAGAAGATGGAGGCCATCGGCAAGCTGACGGGCGGCATCGCGCATGATTTCAATAATCTGCTGCAGGTGATCGGCGGCAATCTGCAATTGCTGACCAAGGACGTGGCGGGACGCGACAAGGCCGAACAGCGCGTGCGCAATGCGCTGGCGGGCGTCGCGCGCGGCGCGAACCTGGCTTCGCAGCTGCTCGCCTTCGGCCGCCGCCAGCCGCTCGCGCCGAAGGTCGTGAACCTCGGCCGCTTCGTGCGCGGCCTCGACGACATGTTCCGCCGCGCGCTGGGCGACGGCATCGAGATCGAGACCATCGTGTCGGGCGGCTTGTGGAACACGCTCGTGGATCCGTTCCAGGTCGAGAATGCGCTGCTCAATCTCGCGATCAACGCGCGCGACGCCATGAACGCCCACGGCAGGCTGACGATCGAGGCGGGCAACGCGTCGATCGACGAAGCCTATGCGCTGCGCAACGCCGATGTCACGCCGGGCCAGTATGTGATGGTCGCCGTGACGGATACGGGTTCGGGCATGTCGCCCGAAGTGCAGGAGCGCGCGTTCGAGCCGTTCTTCACGACCAAGCGCGAAGGCCAGGGCACGGGCCTCGGCCTGTCGATGGTGTATGGCTTCGTCAAGCAGTCGGGCGGCCACGTGAAGGTGTACAGCGAGCAAGGACACGGCACGACGGTGCGCCTCTATCTGCCGCGCGCGCGCGAGGAAGAGGATCTCGAAATCGCCATCGACGCGGGCCCGGCGAAGGGCGGCAGCGAGACGATTCTGGTCGTCGAGGATGACGAGGAAGTGCGCGCGACGGTCGTCGAGTTGCTGGCGGATCTCGGCTATCGCGTGCTGCGCGCGAAGGATGCGCAGAGTGCGCTGGCGATTGTCGAGAGCGGCGTGCCGGTGGACTTGCTGTTCACCGATGTCGTGATGCCCGGCCCGCTGCGCAGCACCGAGCTCGCCCGCAAGGCGCGTGAACGCGTGCCGGGCATCGTGGTGCTGTTCACGTCGGGCTATACGGACAATGCAATCGTGCACGCCGGACGGCTCGACGAAGGCATCGATCTGTTGAGCAAGCCCTACACGCACGAGGCGCTGGCACGCAAGGTCCGCCATGTGCTCGGGCAGCGGCCGGAAGAGGCGGCGCCCGCCGATGCAGCCGGCCACGCCGTGCCGGAGGCACCGACGACGGTCGACGCGCTCGCGCACCTGCGCGTGCTGTACGTCGAAGACAACGAACTGGTGCGCGCAAGCAGCGCGGAGTTGCTGCGCACGCTCGGTCTCGATCTGACGGAAGCCGGCAACGTCGACGAAGCGATGACGCTGCTGCGCGCGCAGCGCTTCGACGTGCTGCTGACAGATGTCGATCTCGCGGGCGAATCGGGCGTGGCGCTTGCCATCGCCGCGGCGCGCGAGACGCCGGCGCTTGGCGTGGTGTTCGTGACGGGCTTCGACCTCGCGCTCAGCGACACGGAACGGCGCGCGTTGCCCGGCGCCCTCCAGCTGCGCAAGCCGTTCGATCCGCTGGCCTTGCTCAATGCGCTCAATGCGGCGGCGGTGAGATAGAAGCTTCAGGTGCGCAGCGGCGTGTCGCCCGAGCGCCATGGCCAGAAGTTCCAGTGATCGTCGGGATCGCTGTCTGAATAGTCGGGCCAGAGGTTCGCGTTGGCCTGCTGCGCCAGCAAGTTCACGCGCTCCGGATCCTTGTCCCAGGCGTACATGGACTGGCTGTAGAAAGGGCTGGCCGCGCCTTTGGTGTAGTAATCGAGCGAGTAAGGCTGCCAGATGCGGTCATACGGCAGCATGGCCGCCCCCGCGGCGCCCACGACCGCACCGATCGACCCGCCCAGCAACGCCCCCGCCGGGCCGCCCGCCATGCTGCCGGCCACGGCGCCCACGAGGGTCGCACCGACGCCTATCGCGCCCTTCTCGAAGTTCGTGGCGTCGCTGTTGGCCAGTTCAGGCGCGTGCGCATGGATGACGACCTTGCTGCCGTCGTCGAAGTCGAATTGACGCACGTGCGGATTGCCGTCCACCGGCTTGCCATAGTGGAAGAACCGGCCCTGCGTGTCCCAGCTGGCGCCCGATGCCGTCCATGCGCTGGTGTAACCCGCCGGCGGCCCCAGCGGCGTGCTCTCGGCGAAGCGGAAAAGAAACGGCTCGCCATGCTGGAACTGCACACGGGACATATCCTGATTCGGCGGCTGCTCCGGCAACGGCTGCGTCACGTTGTGCGGCGCCGCTGCATCCGGAATCCTCCCTGCGGAGCTCGAGCTGGCGGCGGCACCGTCCGCGGGCGCCGGCTGGAAATAGGTGTGATCGGACGCCGCTGCCCCTGCCGCTGGCTCTTCGAGTTCATGGAAGTCGGGACTGGCATGGTCGTGTCCGCTCAGTATGGCAAGACGTCCGAAGAACGCCCGGGCGTGACGCGCATTGCGCTCCGCCGCGTCGATCAGCGCAGCGCGTTCAAGCTCCATGTAGTAACGCGTCCGATCCTCCGAACCATAGCTCTCGAACCGCGGAAGCCGCCAGCCCATCTCGTCCGCCACGCGGTAGGCGAGCGTCTCGGTCGGACCCATGCGGTCTTCCGACGAATCAATGGAAGGATCTTCCGAGTCGGTCAGCTGATGCACGAGTTCATGAATCAGCCCTACGCGCCAGGCATCCATGTAGGCAGTACCCGCATCCGGCACCACGCCGACATTGACCCACGGCGGCTGGTAGGTGTCCCTCGAATGGGCGCTGACGTCGACTTGCAGCGGCATGTCGCTGGCGGATTGGGCTCGCAGGTAGTCAGCCGTCATTGCCGCGATATCGCGTTCTTCGCCGTAGAATCCGGACCGGTAGTCGTACTCGTTGTGGTAGCTGAGGTCGCCTAGCCGCTCGCCTCCATGACGCTCGCCATAGCTCACCATGTGCCGGAAGGTCGGCGACCGGTTCAGCGCATCCAGGATCGTATTGCCGACGGCATCGGCGGTCTGCGAATCGGCCAGCATGCTGTGACTGGCCTGCACGGAACGCACGGCGCTCCAGCGCGCTTCGTTCAGTTCCGCCGCGCTCAGCGGTTGTGCCTGACCGAGCTGCACGACATGATCCGCATAGGCATCGGCGGCGGCGGACGGCTCGTCGGAGTCTTCCCGTTTGACGCGCGTCGGGGCAGATTCGGCGGGCACGAGCTGCGACTGGGTCGACCTTTCCGAACGCGGAAGTTCAGCCTCGCTGGAAGCTGCCGGCAAAGCGCCTTCAGACGGTTGCGCACGATCCGCCGATACGGGGTTCAGCGAATCATCGTCGTCTGCCGTGACGGCGGCGCGGCTCGATGGGGCGCTGGAAACGAGCATGGGGAGTGCTCCGGATGAAGGCGGGTGATCACGTTTGCGTCGCCCAGCCTGGCGGCGCAAGCCGCAGGCGGTTCCCTTCACCCTGCGTCGTCCGGCCATTGCGATGCAAGGCCATCGTGCCGCCTTCCGCCTTCCTTCGGGTGCTAGCGGAATATCACGCGTGCAGCGTCAAGTGCTTCGTACGCGCCGCTTGCGCACCGCCTCCGCGAGCAGGTCGAGCACCGGCTCGCTTTGCGTCCAGCCGAGGCAGGCATCGGTGATCGACACGCCATGCTTGAGCGGCACGCCCGGCTTCAGGTCCTGACGGCCTTCTTCCAGATGGCTCTCGATCATCACGCCGGTGATGCGGCGCTCGCCGGCTTCGAGTTGCCGCGCGATGTCCTGCGCAACGTCCACCTGGCGCAGATGCGACTTGTTCGAGTTGGCGTGCGAGCAATCGATCATGACCTGCTCGCGCTGACCCAGCTTCGCCAGCGACGCGCACGCCTCGCCGACGCCTTGTGCGTCGTAGTTCGGTCCGTTCTTGCCGCCGCGCAGGATCACGTGGCAATCGTCGTTGCCGCGCGTTTCGAAGATCGCGGCCATGCCCATCTTGGTCATGCCCATGAACGCGTGACTGGCGCGCGCCGCGACGATGGCGTCCGCCGCCACCTGCACGCCGCCGTCGGTGCCGTTCTTGAAGCCGATGGGACAGCTCAGGCCGGACGCCAGTTGACGATGACTCTGCGACTCGGTCGTGCGTGCGCCGATGGCGCCCCACGCGATCAGATCCGCGATGTACTGCGGACTCAGCAGGTCGAGGAACTCGGTGGCGGTCGGCAAGCCGAGCTCGCTGATGTCGAGCAGAAGCTCACGCGCGCGGCGCAGGCCTTCGTTGATGCGGAAGCTGCCGTCGAGGCGCGGATCGTTGATATAGCCTTTCCAGCCCACCGTAGTGCGCGGCTTCTCGAAGTACACCCGCATCACGATGAGCAGATCGTCGCGCAGCTTTTCCGCGACCGTCTTCAGGCGCTGCGCGTATTCCATGGCCTGATCGTGATCGTGAATGGAACACGGTCCGACGACCACCACGAGCCGGTCGTCCTGGCCATGCAGAATGCGGGCGATGGCCGCGCGAGACGCTTCCACCAGCGTCTGCACGCCCGGCGTCACGGGCAGTTCGTCGAGCAGCAACGCGGGGGAAATCAGCGGACGCACCGCGCCGATGCGCGTGTCGTCGATGCGGGTCGTGTCTTGCGTGGAGTCGGCCACGCCTGCCTCCTGATCGCGGGAGGGGTTGTCGATGCGGGTCAAGATGGGCTCCGTCATGCGTTATCGATGCAAAATTCCGGTATTTCACGCGAAGAATCCGCGCGTGAGCGGCCTTGCGGCGCAAACATCCATTATGGCATTCACGACGAGCCGGCTACCGGGCCTCGCTTGCAACAATGCGTATGATGACGAGAGCGGGATCATTCCAAAGGAGCAGACCATGCGTATCGAAACCTCATTCCTCTTCGATCTGGACGGCACACTGGTCGACAGCGTCTATCAGCATGTGCTGGCGTGGAAGGAAGCGCTCGATGCGGAAGGCATCGAGTTGTCGGTGTGGCGCATTCATCGCAAGATCGGCATGAGCGGCGGGCTGTTCACGAACCAGCTGTTGCGCGAGACGCATGGCCAGATCAGTCCGGATCGCGTCGAGCGGCTGCGTCAGCTGCATGCAGCGGCTTACCAGCGGCTGCGCGCGCAGGTCTGCCCGCTGCCGGGCGCGCGCGAACTGCTCGATGCGCTGACGCAGGCCGGCACGCGCTGGGCCATCGCTACCAGTGGGCGCATGGAAACCGCCCAGCTCAACCTCGAAGCGCTGGGCGTGGATCCTTCGAAGCAGGTGGTCGTCACGCGCGACCAGGTGAAGTACGCGAAACCGGACCCCGATCTGTTTCTCGCCGCCGCCGCGCGCCTGAATGTGCCGATCGAGAATACGGTCGTGGTCGGCGACAGCATCTGGGACATGCTCGCCGCGCGCCGCTGCCGCTCGCTGGGCGTGGGCTTGCTGTCGGGCGGATATGGCAGCGACGAACTGGAGCGCTCGGGCGCTTTGCGTGTTTATGAAGATCCCGCTGATCTGCTGCTGCATCTCGACGAAGTCGCGGCGCGTCCCTGAATATCCGACCTATGACACACTCGACTTCCATCACGGTGCACCGCTGGGGCAATGTGCAGCTCTTTACGCTGCACAATGAAAGCGGCATGCAGATCGACATCAGCGATCTCGGCGCGACCCTGCTCTCGTGGCGCGCGCCCGACCGCGACGGCCGGTTCGCCGACGTGCTGCTCGGCCACGATGCGCCCGACGACTATCTGAACAGCACGGCTTTCATGGGCGCGATCATCGGGCGCTGGGCGAATCGTATTCGCGACGGGCAGTTTGTTATCGACGGTATTGACTATCAGGTCGAGTGCAACGAGGGCGCGAATCATCTGCATGGCGGCTCGGCCGGATTTCATCGGCAGATGTGGCAGGCGCGCATCGACGGCGCCACGCTGATTCTGAGCTTGCGTTCGGAAGCCGGGGCAGCGGGTTTTCCGGGCAATCTCGAGGTGAGCGTGCGCTATGCGCTCGATGCGCACGGCACGCTGTCCATCGACTACGAAGCGCACACCGATGCGCCCACCGCAGTCAACCTGACGAACCACGCCTACTTCAATTTGAGCGGCAGCATTGCGCCGGCGGCGGACATTCGCGATCACGAAATCACGATTGCTTCGGATGCGATCTTCGCGATCGACGCAGGCTCGATACCCGTGGCACGCCAAGACGTCAGCGGGACGGCATTCGATCTGCGCCAGCCGCAATCGATTCGCGCACGTCTCGACGAGTCAAACGAGCAACTGAAGCTTGCAGGAGGTTTCGATCATTGTTATGTGCTGCACGACGGCAACACGCAGGAACTCCGCACTGTAGCCATGGTGTACGACCCATCGAGCGGCCGCGAGTTGCAGGTCGCGACGGACGCGCCCGGATTGCAGTTCTATACGGGCAATCACCTTGAAGGAGAAACGGCACGCGGCGGAGCGCGATACCGCAAGCACGCGGGATTGTGCCTCGAAGCCGGCGGTTTTCCCAATGGAATCAATATGGACGGACTGGCCGGAAGCAACGCCGTGCTCCGGCCCGGCGAATCCTACCGCCAGCGCACGCGCTATACACTGCGCGCGCGCTGACCAGAGACGCTAGACGAAAGGCCAGTTCAAAGGCTCGAATACCGCCTCGACCGTGTTGAACAAGCTCTCGTACTTTGCAATGAATGCACGCATCCTGACCGGATCCGAACGCAGTTTTTGCAGCGCAGATATCAAAAATGCAAAGCTATCCGGATTCTTGGTCATCTTCGGCGACAGTTCCGTCAACGTGTTCTCGAGAACTTCCCGAACCAAGCCCTTGTTCTGAAACGCCGCTTCCACTTCCTGAGGCGTCTTGAAGCGATAAATCGAGCCTTTGGCGTTCGCCGGATTGCGTGCGTATGCAAGCGTGAATTTGACGCGGCTGTCGTACCGGCTGTCCGACAACAAGGTATTGATGCTGATGTCCCTCAACTGCCCATCCGCTCCAACCTCCTTCAGATGGGCGCCTGCATAAGCAATCAGGTTATTGACATTCATCCCGCCGTGCTCCAGTTTCGCATACCAGTCGAATGGGCAACCGCTGTGCACGTGGAAACTCTCATGAACCATGGTCAGCGCCATGCCATCCGAGAAGTTACCCGCCAGGTAGTTCTCGAAGGTATTCATGCCGCTGGAGTATGCCGTCATGAGGATCGTGGAATCGCCACCGAAGTGCTGCGCCTGCGTGAGTCTCACTGACGAAGGCCCGGCCGTCATCTTGATGTCTCGTGGAGGCGCCCCTCTGGGTCCGGAGACCGTTCCCATGATCGCGTTCTCGACCTTCTCATGCTTGAGGTCGTAGGCGACGTCGATAGACGGCCTCAACTGTTCAAGCGCGATGACCGACGCGTTGGCTTTCGTCGCGAGGACCTCCTTCATCGCAGGTGAGTGCCCGCCAATGAAGATATCAAGTAGCTTGTCGACCTCTGGCGTGTTCGTCTGCAATGCATTCAGCCCGTCCTTGAGCACCTTGCCGCCATCATTGCGGCCTGCGCGGATCACGGCGCGCATCTCGATGCCGCGCGCCTCGCTCAGTTTGCCGCCGCTATTCAAAATCAGCTTGTTGTCGGACGGAAAACCCTTGAGCGCCTTGGGCGGAGACTGTCTCCATCCACGACTCGTGTGATAGACGTAGTCGCCCGGTTCCGTCGGGGCGCCAGGCATCATCAGACGGTACTGATTGCGCGCGCCGTCGAATGTCAGCAAATACCGGTTGCCTTTCTGTTCAAGCAGATAGTAATTCCTGAAGCGGTCATTGCCGACGATCTTCCAAAGTTTCGCGGCCGTGCTTGCCTCGGCGCTTGTTGAGGCCTCCGCGGCGGACATCTCTTGAGAGCCGTTGTACACGGCATGAACCGGTATGAGGCTACCTTCGGGAATTTGACCCTCCAGGAGCTTGAATTCGTCGGATATCTTCTTGAAGGCGATATCGATCGTATCCGCGGGCATGTAGACCCGCGCGCCGAAGAACGGATCCCGATCTTTCGAAACCATCGCCCGGCCGAAATTGGCCGCCTTGAAACCGGGCCCAGGGTGCAACATACGCCAGGAGACCGGACTGTGAACGTCGAAGACCATCATGGCGAGTGCCTTTGCCGTATATGCGACGCCGTCTGTTGCTGCGGCGCCTGCTTCGAACACCGCATATCTGAGAAGCCCCGCTCCGGTCAAACCGTTTCGAACGCCCTGCGCCAGAATTCGCGTGGCCACAGCGGCTCCCGCTTCGTACAACTCGCCGAACCCAGGTATGAGCATCAAAATAGTGATCCCCACGTCCATGCCGATCTTCCAGGCCGACGGCTTGTAGTTGCTATCCACAAACCACATGTAGAGTTCTTCATAAAACGGCAGGTTGGATAGCAACGACTTCGCGAAGGAATCGGAGTACAGGGTTGTCTTCAATCCCGCGACCGTATCAGAGAGCGAGTCGTGAACCAGCGGGAACAACTCTGAGAAAACTGTCGCTCTCTCTTTCATATGGCCGATTAAGATTCCATTGAAATGCACATTTCCGAACTGCCAATTAAAATTATCATGCAACCTGTTTGCATAAAAAAAATGTCCATCTTCTAACTTGTGAACGTAGGACCAGCTAAGGCTTCTTGTCCCTAGTTGCGCTTCCGGAATCTTTTCGCAGACATCGACTTCGCCGCTCGAACCGAGCGGTACATATATCCTGACCAAAAGCCATTCCGAACTGCTCAGCTTGATGTAGGATTCACGACATTTATTGTCTCTGTCATCTATCAGATAGACCTGCTTCACATCGTATAGCTCATTGACGGTCAGTTTGCCCTGAATGAGCTTCGCCAAGGTGATCCACGCGGCTTCGTAGTTCATGAAACCCAGGTGTTCATAGTCTACGAACTGGTCGTAATATGCCTTATCGCTCTCGGCCAGCGAACTCGGCTTGAATTGCGACATGGAGAAGAAGTTCCTGGGCGGCGCGCCAATGGCTTGCCACGGATTGAGATTCCGCTTCGCTTGCTCGAACTGCTGAAGAATCTCGTCCATCTCGCCCGCACCGACTGAAGATGCGCGCTTGTCCGATATGACGAGGTGATAGACCAAAGCCGCTAGAACCTGGCCGCTGGCAACCTGCTCCACGCCATCCTTGACGGGAAGGAGCTCGGCAGCCAAAACCTTGACTGAATCTTGAGCGGACAGGATATCTCGATAATCCCCCTTCACTGTGAACCAATATTTTTGCTTGGGCAGCCTGGCCAACCCCGCGGTCAGCTCCGAGAACTTGTGATGAATACTCCACTGTGTTTCGATGAAAAGACGCGCACCTTCCAGAACCGCCAATTGCGGCGCCTTTGGATTAGCGCTGCTCTGAGTGATGATTTCCCATGACAGGTCGGCCACCAGGCCGCTGTACATCAACCCGTATAGGAAATGACTGGAACTCGCGCCCGTACCCGCCAGCGCTTTCAGTTCGGCATTCTCGCGCGCCTCCCCCATCACGACACCGGCTGCGAAGACATTGTCCTTGAATCCGCTCAGCCATTGCTCGAGATCCTCGATGGTGAGGTCGAAAGCTTCGCACTGCGCCTGGAGCCGGGTGATTTCACCCTCCCAGTAGGCGAGTTCTTTTTTTTGCCTTTCAAAAATTTCGCCTACACCATCAGATGGCATTGCGAACAGCAGATCATTTCTTTTCTTTTCGGCAGCCTCCTCTCCAAGCGCCGCCGCATTATATTCTTCTCGCGCTTTCTTGAGCTCTGCCTGTTTTTCGGTCGACGAACCGCGCACGAAATACGCCTCACGAAAATCGATGTCGTCGAATGCCTCCCGCTCTTGCGCGATGAGGGTCCAGTATTGGCTTATTTTCTTCGCGTCCCAAACGCGATCCGGGTCGACCCTGGCCGCGGGTTTCGATGGCTTTAATCCGACGTTGTTCTGTTCCGTGATGCTCTTCAAGTATGCCGTCTGGAATTTCAGTTTCAACGCCTTTCTGAAGCTCTCGTTTCCCGGTTCCAGATAGCTTGAGTAGATCTCATAGTCCGCCGCGTAATCAAGCGCATCGAGCACCTGGGACCAGATCGAAAAACCGCTCTTTCCCAACAGCGTACCCAAGGAATCCCGCAAGCCATGAAATGATCTCGTCTCGAGCAGTTCGCTCAATGCTGCGAACAGCGGGGCGACGGAATCGGCCGTCCACGCTCCGCCGGAATTGACCAGGGTGACCATCCGGGTTCGTGCCGCATTCCCGAACACGATGCCCATGTGAGGCGCCAGAAGGGAAAACGGCCAATACTTTCCGCCAATGCACAAATACAGTTGATCGGCGCGGCGGTACACATGTCCGTTCTCACCCACGCCTGTGTTCTCGTCCGCAAATGCATAGGCGGGATCGAACTGCTCCGTGATGCGGAGCACATCGGCGCTGACCGAGAATGAACCACCATGGGTCGCCCCGGCTGCCGCTGCGCTGCTTTCTTCCACCGCCCATTTTCCTTGTGCATTTTTCTGCAGCAGCACCCATGAAGGAAGCAAGAAAGCCGCGTGGATATCACCAAACCGGACCGTTTCATGAAACACCCCGTCCGCGAATTCGCTCGCTGGAATCGTCACGGTCTCGCAGCGATAGAGCTTGCCTCTGATCCGCAGGAACGGGGTGGTATCGAACGTCTCGAATTTCGCTGGAAGAAGAGGTTCCACCGCTGCGGGATAGTTGATAAACGCAGGCTGGACGTTGGCCGTCACACGATCTTCAAGCGCGATGGACGCGTAGTCGAAGTCTTCCACCCACATTTGATTCTTCCTGTTCTGGATCAAGGATCTCCAGTTCCTTTTAGCATCCACATCCGCCTTGATCGGCTCTCGGTACGGCGCTGGGTTGACGTTACCAATCTCCCACATCTCGCGATAACCGGCCTCATGGCTTCTGGTCGGGTCCCTATCGATGTTATTGCACTCGTAGTAGAGACCGTCAAGCAACACATACCTCCGATACGGATTGTCCTTGCTGTGATACACGTCCGGTACTTCATCCTTTTCCAGATTCGGCACCGAAGGCTTGCCGATCAGAAAAGCGTTTGCCCGTGCTATGAGATCGTCGGAGAACTTTTTCGGCATTGGCAAGGGCCTGACGACCGTTGCGATCGTCCAGATCTTGCTGAGCGGATTCCGTATGAGATACAGCCGTTCAATGGAAGCGCCCGAAGCGCTTCCGAGGCTGCCCATGATGCACAGCAGATTGGGATGGAACAGCGTGGCGGAACGGTATTTGCCGTCTATCACGATGTAGTAGGTGCCGCCCCAGTGGGTGTACAGCCGCCCTTCAACGCCGGGAACCTCATCTGAATAGTGAAATACCTCTTCGACGGACCATCGCTTGACTGCTCTCGCAACCGAAGGATCCAGATAATTCTTCGCTGCAGCGTTGCTAGCGGGCAATGGCGTGCTGAAATTCTTGTAAGGTCTCCAATTCAAACCCTCTTTCCTGATCCATATTGCTCGGTCGCCGGCATTTGAAGAGGTAACTTTACAGACGGGCTCACCGACAGGTAAGCCACGTGATTGGGCTAACTCGGTCGAAAATACGGCAATGCTCCAGAAGCGACCCGCAATGCAGATGTATGAAAGGCTCCGCTCTGCGTTCCAGTAGATGCCTTTGACCACCGTGTACACGAAGTCACCCTCCTTCGGCTTGTAGCTGGCCGACTGATCGAACCGCTCCAGCGCCAACACCGTCAGTTGATCACTGACCTCCGCGTAGCGGGGCAAAGGCCAGAATTCGACCGAATCATTCTGAACGGTTGATGCGGGAGGGCCTATCTGCCGCCTGGAAACGTCATGACCCGACTGGAAGACGCTGGTATCGAACGGCACGTCGATGACGATGTCGGACTGGCGCGCAGCAGCGTCATAGGCGACACTCAGAACCCCATCGTTCAAAACGCCAACGGACCGGTTATATCTGAGCCACGCCTCACGCGAGGCCCATATCACACCAGCCAGCGACAGCTTTCCTATCAGCCCGCCCACGATCAGCTCGGTTCTCGTGGGGCGCCATGGCAGAAGTTGTCCGTCGGTAGAACCCCTTTCATCGCAGCCGGGGACGTCTTGCGTTGGCGCCGGCTTGTTGAGCAATTCGGCCGCTTCGCGCGACAACTCGCTTGAACGTTTTTCCGTCGGATCCTGAAGCGGCACACTCGCTTTGGCCAATGCTTGCCTGCCCTCCTTGTCATGATCGGCCGGCACCGTGGATCGCTTTCGGCCAGCCGCCATATAACAGAAGTAGCCGATCACACCCAACAGGCCCAGGCCACCCGCCACGCCCACCACGATGGATATCCAGCGCGCGGACACGTCCTGTTCATCCGACGCCAGGACGAAGTCATGCAGCCGGACCTGGTTCTGGTCGTTCCAGTATTCGATCCCGCGTGCCTCGAGGATGTTTCCGGAGTTCGTAGCCGGTTGCGGCGTGACAACATCCGTTCCTGTTGGCTGCGGAGTCGGAATGAGGCCGCCGCCCAGGCCCCCTCGGGCACGAGGCCGGGTCCACCATCGATCCATCATCCGCACGAGCGGCCGCCGTCCATGACCCTCCACTGCGCGCTCGTTCGCAAGCAGGCAGAACGCGCGCTCTTCCGAATCCCACTTCACCAGGAACGCGCGTCCGTCGGATTGAACGTAGCAGCGCCCGTTCACTCGGAAGATGCCTTCGCTGTCGTCTCTCACGCCAGCGAGAGAGACGTCACGCGCGAAGCGCGCCGCAAGAGGCTCCAGCACGGCCTCGCCGGGTCCACCGCTCAGGGTCGCGGCGCATGCCTTGCCCAATACCGACGTGATGGTGTCCTGAAGCGCACCGGCAACCCAGGCCTGCGTCTGCTCTTCGATTCTCGTCCTCAGTTGCTGAGCGGCGGGCGCGTTGCTCTCCGCGAGCGCGCGCATCATCGCAGCGGCCCAATCGAGCCAGTTGCGCGCGCCGGAAGCCTCCATCCTGACCTGCCCGCGCAATTCCCAGAGAGCGGGCAACAACGGCAACAGATGAACGAGCGTGTTCATGCCGCTCCAACCCAGCATGTTCAACTTGCGCACGTCGGCCTCGAGCTGCTCCAGTCGCTCTGTCCGTTCGTGTGCGTCCGCGCGGGCCAGCGCCCGGAATGACCACGCGATCCGCATGGCAAGCAAGGCATCGCACAGCGCTTTCGACTCCGAGGACTCGCGAAGATCACACAGCACACCCGCCCAGTCCCAGCGATCGGTATAGATCGACAGGCGCTGCACCAGCGTCATGGTTCTCGCGAGGTCAGCGGGCGTCGCACCGGGAAGACAGCGGAAGGCCGCCGCCGGGTCCTGCGTGACATCCTCCTTGACGGTGCTGAAGAAGTTACGCGCCGTTTGCTGCCACGTCGTCGCGATCTGAGTGCCTCTCACCCAGCGCAGGATTTGTTTCGCCTGAGCGCCGAATGGAACATGGTCCAGCGCAGCCTCCAGGGTCGAGAGCGCTGTCGCGCGCACATGACTCAGCGTCGCAAGATTGAACACGGTGTTCGCGGCGGCCGCCCACGACTTGCATTGCGTCAGTTCCATGAGTGCGTCGAACCAGACGCCCACATTCTCGTCGCTGATGAACGCGCTTCGCCACTCCGCCACCGGCAGGCCGCCGGCCGCCAGAAGCTCACCCAGCTCCGGTTCCGATAACTGCCTCATCAGCCACTGTGCTTGCTCAACGGGAGGCGCCGAAGCCGGAAAGCCTTTCAAGCGAAGGAACACGATGCGAGCCGGACGCACAATTTCGGCGACTCTGGCGGGAAGCAGTCCAATGGTCTCGTCCGTGAGCTGCTCGCTCTGGAGCGTCTCCAGCGTCCAGCTCAATTGGTCAGCCAGAGATTTGGATTCGGGATAACTTCTCCATGCCGGCATGAGTCCGCTCAACTGTCGCGCCACGTGCAGCAGCGGTTGCATGAACCCGGGCAGCCAGGACAACGCGCCCTGATCCTGAAGAAACGCCTGCATGACATCTTCGAACCCCGGGCGCGCGGGCAGGCACGAGAGCGCTTCGAACTGTCGTATCCACAAGTCCAGCGCACGCACGACCGACTCCGCCGAATCTCCGGCGCCGTCGGGAAGCACGTCGAGCAAGTGCGGCAGCGTGGCCCTGAGTTCCTCGACGACCGCGCGCACACGCGGAAGCGTCTCCTGCGCGCTCGCCGCCTGGCCGAGCGCGAAACCCGCCGCCGTCACGCGCAACACCTGCGACACCCGCACAATCAGGTCTTGTGCGCTTTGAGGCAATAGCCTTGGACCGGCGGAGTTGAATCGATCGATTGCCTGAATCAAGCCATTGAGCTTTTCATGCGAGGGCCGGTCTGCTTCGACAATGGTCATCGCCGATGCATAGAAGCCGCGCGCCGCGGCGTAGCCCCGAGTCAAACCAACCAATAGATCGATGGCGGGAGATGCGCGCTCGGGCAGTAAATGCTTCAACTCCGGCGAACATTCACTGCCGATATAGGCCGCGCACTCTTCCAGACGCGCGCCCAAACTTCTGGGACGGCTCATGATTGCGCTCATCGTTTCATACGCGTGAAGGTATGCACCGATGTGATGCCTGATGGTATCGAGGAAGTCCTTCGTCTCGCCACGTTCAGCGCCGGCCCAATCGTTCAGCGCTTCCATGACCTCTTGTACCGACGCGCCACGACGCGCTGCCTCAAATGCCGTATAGGCCCGAGCGGCTTCGCGCAGCAGCGCCGGCGAATCCGCGTCTTCCAGAAGCATGCGTGAGAGTGTTGATGGAAGCCTGTATGCGAGCCGCCTGACCCAGCCACGTCCCGAACCCGCTTCTTCGGAGCGCAGTCGCTGGTACAACTCGCGCACCGCATCCGCATGGCGCATGATCCTCTTGAGCCTGGCCAGTGCGGGCTGAAGCCGCGACGGCAGCCGACGTTCGAAGCGCGTCAGCGCGCGTAGAGAGCTCTCGAGCTTCTCCATCCACGACCCGCCGCGCTCGTCAACGCGGCACAAGATCTCGCCGATATCCTTCGCGCTCTGCCAGATGCCGATCGCATCTTTGAGGTTATCGGCCATTGCGGTGATGCGCGGCTGCATGGACCCGGGAAGCCACTGCGAATAGCGCGGCAGGATATCAGCCAACTGGAGCAATTGTTCATCCCATGGCGCGGCGCTTGACCAGATCGTTTCCAGATCGTTGAAGGCAAGCTTGGCAGCAAACGCATGATGGAATGCGCCCCCGGCAACCTGCAATACGGCCCGGACCAGAACCTGCTCGAACATCTGCTGAAGGCCGTCTTGTCCGCCTCGCGAAACATGATCGGGCGCTTCGGTCCCACCTGGCACGGCGTGCTCGACACGCCACTCCGTACGTTGCACTTGCCGGGCGAATGACGACGCCGAGCGGTTTCTCAATCCACTGTCTTCGAAATACAGATCCACCCATGCTCCTACACGTGCAATGAAACGCGCTCAGTCGAGTGCTTCGAATCCGGTTTCGGATAACCTCGGCACAGGACGCGCATCGTGCATGATGCAGGGGATCTTCACCCAGACTTAACGCGCATAACAATGCGACGATTCAGACTTAAGCATCTGATAGCCTTCTATTCCGAAAGAAACGGGGGAGCGTCGCGAGAAAGATTTAAACTGAGGAAGGAGATAGTTCAGTCATGCGGGGACGATGCTCGACGCATCAAACGTTCGCCTGCACATCAGGCGCTGTGCCGGACGGCATGGCTTCGAGAAAGCCGTGCCCCATCTCTTTCTCGAAACGTGCCGGGCTGCCTTCCCACACAATGCGCGCGTGTTCGAGCACATACACGCGATCCGCATGCGGCAAGGCAAAAGTGACGTTCTGCTCGCCGAGCAGCACTGTGATCGGCGTGGTCTTCTGCAAGAGCTCCATCGCCTTCGACAACTGCTCCAGAATCACCGGCGCGAGGCCGAGTGTCGGTTCATCGAGAATGAGGAGTTTCGGCTGCATCATCAGCGCACGCGCAATGGCGAGCATCTGCTGTTCACCGCCCGACAACGTGCGCGCGGTTTGCGCCTGGCGCGCTCGCAAGATGGGAAACAGATCGAAGAGCCATTCGAGTTGCTCAGCGCGAATCCTGTCGGCGAGATGATAACCACCGAGATCGAGGTTTTCGCGCACCGTCATGTCGGCGAACAACTCGCGCGTTTCAGGGCACTGCACGATGCCCGATCGCGCAATCGCCGCGCCGCTCATGCCCTTCAGGTCCTGCGTGCCGAAACGAATCGTCCCTTGATACGGCACCAGTCCTGAGATGGCGTTGAACAAGGTCGTCTTGCCCGCACCGTTCAACCCGACTACTGAGACGAACTCGCCTTCGCGCACATGCAGATTCACGCCGTCGAGCGCGCGCGCCTTGCCGTACAGCACGCCCATATTCTCCACCTGAAGGATCGCGGGCCTGCTGTTCACCACTTCAGCGCCGCGTTCCCGTGCCTCGATCTTGCCGCCGAGATAGACGCGCCGGACGGTCTCGTTGCGCATCACCTCGTCGGCGGTGCCTTCGGCCACGTATTCGCCGAGATACATCGCGAGCACCCGGTCCGCGAGCGCCGCGAGACTCTTCACGTTGTGATCGACGAGCAGCACCGCCCGTCCCTCCGCGCGAAAGCCGCGAATCAGTTCGGAGAAGGTTTCGGACTCGGCAGCCGTGAGACCCGCGAAAGGTTCATCGACAAGCACGACACGCGGATCGCGCGCAATCGCCTTCGCCATTTCCATGCGCCGCAGATCCGCGAACGGCAAGGTAGCCGGATGCCGGTGCATCACGCCGCCGAGGCCCACGCGTTCCGCAATCTCGCGCGCCCGCCGATTGACATGCGGGTCGGCCGCAAGCTTCACGAGCGAATCGGGCAACAGCGCCAGCTTGATGTGTTCGAGCACGGTCTGCCGATGCAGCGGCCGCGAATGCTGGAACACGATGCCCACGCCCGCGCGCGCAATGCGATGCGGCAGCCAGCCGGCCATCTCCACGCCATCGACCTTGATGGACCCCGCATTGGGCCGCTCGATGCCCATGATGAGCTTCATGACCGTCGACTTGCCGGAGCCGTTCGGTCCGATGAGGCCCAGGATTTCGCCCGGCCGGATCTCGAAGCCAATGTCCTTCACCGCGACCAGGCCGCCGAAGCGCTTGGTCAGCCCGTGCACGGCAAGCAGGGGCGCGGGGTTCTCGTGGTCGTTCATTCGCGTTCCCTCACGCGCAGGAGGTTGCCGAGCAGGCCATCGGGAAAGAACAGGATGACCGCGAGCGCCACGGCTGCGACCACGAAGGTATTGATCTGGCCGAGCGGCCGCAGGAACTCGCCCGCGACGATCAGGAAGATCGAGCCGAGCACCGCGCCGAGGATGGTGCGCCTGCCGCCCAGCACGGCCGCGATGATGATCTGCACGCCAATGCCGATATCGACCACGGTACTGACCGAAGCCGTGCCTTGATAGAACACGAGCATCGCGCCCGCGACTCCCGAGAACACCGCGCTGATGCAGAAGGCCGCGAGCTTGTGCTTGACCACGTTGAAGCCGAGCGCCTGCGCGCCGACCGTGTCCTGACCGCTAGCTTGCAGGATCAACCCGATGGCCGAGCGCGACAGCCCGAACAGGATGATCGCGCAGACGATCAGGAACGCGAGTGCGATCCAGTAGTTGATGCCGGCATCGACGGACATCACGTCCGGCACCATCATGCCGATCTCGCCGCCCGTGACGCCCGCGAAGATTACGATGGCATTCTGCAGCAGCAGCACCGCCACGAGCGTGACGAGACCGAAGTACGGGCCGCGCAAACGCAGCGCGGGCACCGCGAGGAGAAGCCCGCCCACCAGCGCGACGAGCCCGCCGGCGATCACGCATATGGCAATGGGCGCGGCGGCATGCGCGTTGAGGATCGCCGCCGAATAGGCGCCGAGGCCGATGAGGAAGGTCGGCCCGAAATTGACTTCGCCCGCGAAACCGAACAACAGGTCCCACGACATCGCGAAGACGCCGAAGTAGTAGGCCACCGTCAGCACGCCCAGGATATAGCCGGTGAGCCACCACGGCAGCGTCGCGGCGATCACCGCGAGCACCACGGAAGCGACGATCAAACGGGAGCTTCCAATATCCTTCATGATCAGCGCCGTCCAAGAAAGCCTTGCGGCCGCACATACACGACCAGCACGAGCAGCAGCAGAGCCGGCAAGGGTCGCAGCGTCGGCGCGATCAGATACGCGGTCACGGTCTCCAGATAGCCCACGACATAAGCCGCCAGCAACGAGCCGGAGACACTGCCGAGTCCGCCCAGCACGACAATGGAAAACGCGCTCGCCGTGAGTTGGCCCGCGTTGTTTGTACTAACGCCGAGGAACGACGCCAGCAGTACCCCGGCCACGCCCGCGAGCACGCCATACAGCGTCCAGGCGAGCAGATAGATGCGCGACAGTTCGAAGCCGAGCAGCGTGAGCCCGCGTGGGTTCATCGACGCCGCGAGCAGCGCCTTGCCCGCCTTCGTGCGGTTCACGAAGAGCCACAGCAAACCGATTACGACCCAGCACACCACGGCGATCATGATCTCGTTATAGGGCACGCGCACGCCCGCGAGGTTGGCGACGCCGGGGATCAGCGGACGCATCGTGACGGGGTTGTCGGAGAACAGCCAGGCCATGCCCTGCTGGATCATGATGCCCCATAGCAGCGTACCGGTGAGCACGAAGATCTCCTTCTCCTCGCGCGGGATCGCGCTGGAACGCTGGATGGGCCGCACCACCATGAAGTACGTGAGATAGGCGGCAATCATGCCGCAGACGACGCCGAGCGGCGTGCCGAGATAGGTGCCCAGACCGGCCTCGCCCGCCAGCGCCCAGCCGAGCAGCGCGGAGATGAGCATCACGCCGCCGTGCGCCAGATTCAGCACGCCGGAGACGCCGAAGATCAGCGTGAAGCCGAGCGCGCCGAGGGCATAGAGCGAACTGATCGCGAAACCATCGATGAGGATCTGCAGCGCAAGCATAGGCGGTCCTTGTCGGATCGATGTTCAGGTGGAACCGGTCCCCGCGGGAAGCTCAAAAAAAGCGGACGCGCATGCTCGCCCGCTTTTGGAAGAGAGGACGTCAGTTCGCCGCTGCCTGCACCTTGACGAAGGCCGGGAACTTGACCTTGGCATTCGCCACCGCCTTTGGCCAGATCGCCACCTGCTTGCCGTTCTGCCATTGCAGGTTGATGCCCGTGATGTACCCTTCGCCGTACTTGAGCGCGTGCGTGAACTGATCGTTCTTGCCGTAGAACTGCCAGCGTCCGATGGTGCCCACGTAGTCGGTCTTTTCGAGTGCATCGACCATCTTGTCCGGATCAGTGGAGCCTTGATTGCGATGGATCGCATCGGCAATGATGTACACGAGGTCATAGCTCGTGAAACCATCGTAAGCCGGCGACACGCCGCCGAAGTGCTTCTGATACGCGTCCACGAAGGGAACGGTCTTCGGCGTCACCGCAACACCCGGCGCCGCCGCCGACGCCGTGATGACGCCTTCCGTGGCGCCATTGGTGTCCTTCCAGAAGCTCGTCGTGGTGGCTTGCGAGCTTTGTCCGGTCATCGGAATCGGCACCTGCTGGTCATGCCATTGCACCGTAGGCTGAACGCCCACGTGACTGATGCCGGTGGTGATCGTATCGGGATGTTTCGCCTCGATCTGATTGAAGATCGGCGTGAAGTCCGAGGTATCCGGATTGAAGCGGATATGGTCCAGCACCTTGAGGCCGGCTTTCGGCAGGCATTCGAGGTAACGTTCGTCGAGCGGCTTGGTCCAGGCGGCGTCTTCGCTCATCACGACCGTCGTCTTCATCTTGAACTCGCCCACCAGCACGTCATGCGAGAAATCGCAGATGGACTGCGCGATGAACGCCGAGGTCATCCAGCCGTGGAAGGTGTACTTGTAGTTGGTGTAGTCGTCGTGGACGCGCTTGGAGATCTCGTTGCTCGCGGCGCCCGGCGTGATGAAGGGCATCTTCAGGCGTGCGGACCACGGCTCCATGGCGAGCGCCACTTCGCTGATATAGCTGCCGATGATCGCCACCACCTTGTCCTGACTGGCCGCGCGCTGAAAGGCCCGCACACCGTCCGAGGCCGACGAGTGGTCATCGTAGGCAATGATCTGGATCTGCCTGCCGTCCACGCCGCCATGGGCGTTGATTTCTTCGGCCGCGAGCTGCGCGGCCTTGCTGATGGAAGCGCCCGCAACCGCGGACTCCTCGCTGATGACGCCGATCTTGATGGGCTCCCCGGCCGCCTGCGCGCCGGGTGACACACCCAGCCCCGCTCCAATCAGTGCGCTCATGGCGACCACGGTACGGGACCCTCGCCACGTCTTGATCCTGGACATCATCAGCCTCCTGTCGACCGGCATCGCGAGCGATTCCGGTTGCCGCGCGAAGCGCGTTGTTTTCGATGGGTGGAGCGACGCAAGCCGGACACATGCAGCAATTAAGGATTTGCCGTGGAACAGTAACACCGTGAAGTGCAGCGAATGAATCAGTGATAACGAGGAAGGCCGGAGGCACGCGCAGAAGCCGCGCGAGGCGTGTCGTCCGGTTTTGCGATGCAGCAAAGGCGGGAGTCGCCCCCTGTCACCAGGGCCATACAAGCGGGTTTTCCCGGCTTGGCCCATGTTCCAGAATGAAAGCCAGGTCGTCCAGCAACTTCTTGATGTCCATGGGCCGCTTGCGGAGCTTTTCAAGCGCGAGCACGACAAAGCTGTAGCTATCGGGATTGTCCTTCATCGCGGGCGAAATGTTGTCTCTCACGTGCCGCAGGATATCTTGCAGTTCAGACTTATTGGCAAAGGTCTCTTGCACGTCCTGCATTTTCAGGCGCCCGTCAGGATCCTTGAACTTGTACTTGACTTCAGCGGGAGTAAAGCTTTCGGCTGCATAGGGAAGCATGAACCTTACCCTTCCGTCGTACTTCGGAAGATGCGCCAACTGATCGAGCGGCAGGTTGACCACGTTCCCGGCGGCATCGGTGGTTTTCAGAAAGCCCGCTGCGTTGCTGACGAGTCGCTCCAGACGATAACCTTGACTGCCGATCTGAACATACATGTCAATGTGGGTATCGTTCACCATATGAAAGCTCTCATGAATCATGCTTCGTGAAAACGCATGTTGATAAGCCTGGTGAGTATAGTCTTGTAACGTCTGAACTCCGTCGGAATAGACATTCATCAAGTAAGGCTCACGTCCTCCGGGATTGTCCGCCGGACTTACCGTTCTCTTGCCGTACCACGAGGTTTTGACCACTCTCGGCGCTTCGTGCCTTTTGCCCGTAGGGACCGACATCACCGAGCTGCTTTCTCCTCCATCAGTGACATCAGTGGCCCTGTAATAAACATCCTTCGAGCTTCTCAAGCGCCTGAACGCAGCAAGGGAATTCTGCATTCTTTGTTGCAGTTCGATTTTCAATGCAGGCGAATGCTGTCCCATGAACATGTCCAGGAGTCTGTCCACCGAAGCGCCGTCTTCCGGGTTCTGGAGGACCTTCAGGGCCACAGTCAGCGATTCCCGTGCCGACTTTCGTCCGGCGCGCACGTTGCCTCTGAGCACGCGCGCACGCATCTCGCTCAAGTCTGGATCCTTCTGCAGGATCGCCTTGCTGTCGGCGGCGGCGCGCTCCGCGCCAAGCATCGGTGACTGCCGCCATCCGTCAGGGGTGTAGTGAACGAGCGGCCCTGGCCGGGTCCAGTCGTCTGGATAGACCAATCGAAACTGGTTCAGCTTTTGATCGAAGACAAGTCCATAGCGCTTCCCATCGGATTCCACAACGTACTTCCACGGCGCAGCCTGATCGAATTGCTCCCTGACGATAGAAAGGCCCATATCCGCACCTGGAGCAAGCTGACCGCTGGAGGGACCCGCGTCAAGGTCCGTCCGCAACCGGTTGCCACGCAGATCCGCTCGCAAATACTCGCCTGCTGGATACTGCTTTCGCTGCAGCTGGAAAGCGTCACTCAATGGCGTGAAAGCGATCCTGTTTGCCGCCGTAGGCATCAGCGCATGTGGATTGCGAACAAAAGCGAGATTCCCTGATCCAGCGACGTTGCCAAGCTTCACGGGCTTGACCCGGAAGGCCGGAGAGAATGAGGGAAGCGGAATGGGGCAGATGGCGTCAACCAACATTTGGGTCATCAGGAGAAACGAGGTCCTGATGAATTCGGGGAGCGCGCTGGATACCTTGAGGGCGACATAGTTGAAAAGCCCTCGGCCTCTCAACCCGTATCGCATGCCTTGCATGACGATCTCTTGAACGCCGATTTTCGCTCCCGCGTGCGCCATTCCTGCTCCCCCGGGAATAACCGCAGTGGCGACTGCCATGACGTCTGACAGCACTTGCTCAAGCCTGATGCTGTATTCCGGATCGGCCGCCAAGCCATGAGCCATGTCCCAGAAAGGCACGAGACTGGCATACAGTTCCCACCACTCCTGTGCGTAAAGCGAAGCTTTCAAATCCAGTTTGAGGGTAACGAGATGTTGGCGGGTAAGCCGTACCAGTTCCGGCGCCAGCCCCCTTCCTGCACGCAAAGCCACAGCGCTCTCGGCGTCCAGGTGAATCTCGGGTATGTCGACACCGACGTCCCATACCGCCCAGCTTGCTGAACAGGTGTACCCGTCGCCGATATACGGAAGTTTGTACCAGTATGGAAGCAGCTTCGCCATCTCCGCGTAGCGATGAAGCTCACAGGTGTTACGCGGATCGCCCACCCCGCCGCGGTAGTAACGCACCAGAATCCACTTGCCGCTGCTCAGCTTGATCAGAATGTCGCTTGTACCATCGATGGCGTTATCGACGAAATAGGATTGCCTGATCGAATAAAAATCGTCGATCTGCAATGGCACTTTCAGCAGCGTAAAATTCGCGAGCCAGGCGGCCTCGTAGTCGATTGACCCACTCTTCTCGTATTCGACGAACTGCTGGTAATAGGCGGCATCTCCGTCTGTCAAGGTACTCGGCTTGATCTGCGACAGCGAAAAGAACGCTTTCGGACGCTCGGGAACGACCAGCGGATTGAACTTCCTCGATGCCGCTTCGAAATCGTGGAGAATCGTTTCCACCAGAATGACATCGATGGAAGCAGGCTCGCCTCCCGTCTTCACAAGATGGTAAAGCGTCGCCGCAAGAACGTGTGCGCCTTCCGCGCGCTCTTCGTCATTGCCCGGCTTCATGCAGGAATCGACCAGTGTGCCGGCCAGCTTTTGCGCGGCGACGATGTCGCGATAGTCCCCGCGCCACGTAAAGGAGCGCTTCCCGGGCGCCACCGCAGACAGCTTGCCGATCAAGGCCGCATATTCGTCCATACTCGCGAACTGCTGTTGGAGATAGAGGCGCGCAGCGTCGATGACTTCCAACTGTTCGCTCGCGCTGTTGTGCGAGAACTCACGGATCATCTCGTACGTGAGTTCCGCCAGCAGATCGCTGTACATGAGCCCATGCCGCCAGTGACCGCCTGTCGGCGGCTGACGTTTCAGCGCTTCGAGCGCGACCCTCTCTCTTTCAAAACCAAGCGCGACGCCTTCGACGAACGGGTTTTCGACATACAGATCGATCAGTGCATGCTGGCTGCGCAGAAGGTTGTCGATCTCATCTTGAAGCGCCTTGAGACGTGCTTCTTCCCCCTGCCAGTAGGTCAGCGTGAGTTTCGCGTTGTTCCAGTTGTTGGTCGTCGTCCCTCTCAACACGCCCCCTAAGGCCACGTGCCCCGCGAGGCCGGCCAACGTCTCCTCCCAGTCGGCAGCCTTGACTCGCGCATCCACCGTCTTCTTCTGCACGGCCACATCCGCCCTCATGATGTTCAACCTCTCTGCTTGCTCTCCGATTGTTTTGCTCGTCAGCCCGCGCACAGCGCAGCACTCGGTGAAATCGAGATCGTTAAGCGCATCCTGATCCGGCAGTAACAGCGGCCAGTAGCGCTTGATGGTCTCGGCATCCCACGTCTGGTCGCGTTTGCTCGTGTCGGGCGCAGGCGATGTCTTTCTCAAGCTGCCGGAGCCGTCCGAGATCGACTTGAGATAGGCCACCTGAAATTTCAAACCGAGTGCCTGACGGAATTCGCTGCTCGCCGGCTTCAGGTAGCTTCCGTGGAACGCATGATCCGCCGCGTTATCGAGCAGTTCGATTGCCTCGGACCAGGTATGCGGCTCACTGCCGCCGACGGCGGCTTCCAGCGATGCACCGAATCCATGGAACGTGCCGACTTCGAGTACATCCTGCAAGCCCAGGGATGTTGCACTGCCGCCGTAGAGCTGCCATTGACCGTTCGAGATGATCGCGACACAGGACGTGCGGCCCGATGAGTCGCCGAAGACGATCCCCATGTGTGGCGACAGCAACTTGAATGGCCAGTAGCGACCATTCAGGCTGATACAAAGCTGTCCCGCCTCCGCGTAGATGACGCCTTCACGCCCCATGCCGGCGCCATCGTGACGGAGCGCATGCGCCGTATCGAACGTGTCGATCATCCGCGTCAGTTCGCCGCTGACCGAAGGAAGCGCGCCGAAGCCTGAAGCAAGGTCTTCCTTGTCCTCAACGAGTTCCAGTTCGCCGCTGGCTCCCGTGCTGAAAAGCGCCCAGCCCCGACCCGACAGATAGCCTGCATAAAAGCCCTCGACCTGCATCACCGTCTCGGGAATCCGATCCGCGAATGCCGTCGGATCCAGATTCACTCTCTTGCACGGATGGAGTCTGCCTCCAACACGAAGATACCGGCTCCAGTCCAGCGTGGCATAGAGACCCGGCGATACCGGCGCCAATTGCCAGAGCTCGGGCGTTTGCGGCGCGGCGGGTATCCTCGCTTCCGACCGACACGATGAATCGATAAGTCGGGATGGGATAAGACGAAGCCATTTGTGCCGAAGTTGTCGCCATTTGCTGGAGCTCCTGTTTTCGTGACGCGCCTCACACTCTGCTGAGTGATCGTTGGAACAAGGCAATCATGAGTCCGCTCGAAGCAGGCGCTTAACGCTCATTACAATGTCACCTGTGAGCGGTAGCTGATTGAATTTCAAGCGTTCTTCGATCGGAAAAATCGAACATTCGGATAGATATAAACCAACAGAGAGAGGCGCCGTTTTCTTATGGAAAGTTATTGGAAACGAAGCGCATCAGTGTGGCCAATCAAGCATTGAATGCAGAGTAATGAAGACGCAATTCGAATCGAAAGAATGGCGGAGACGGGCGATACTTCGCGGATTGAAGCCGCTCGTGTGCGGTGCAACAGGATGACTTTGGCTGAAGCGATGGACGGGACGTCAAGGCGCGCTTTTTGTACCGGCAGAAACGGATCGAAAAACCGGCCGAAACCCGGAGGATCCGAACGCGGCTAAGATAGCGCTACTTCTCCACTCAACGAGATCCACCCGATGATCACAATCTGGGGCCGCGCCAACTCCGTCAATGTGCAGAAAGTCTTGTGGTGTTGCGAGGAACTGAATCTTCCCTTCGACCGCATCGACGCCGGCATGCAATACGGCCGCAACAACGAGTCAGGCTATCTCGCCATGAATCCGACGGGCCGCGTGCCCACCCTGGTCGATGGCGATTTCGTGCTGTGGGAATCCAACTCGATCCTGCGCTATCTCGCGATGCAATATGCGCCGCACCATGCCCTCTATCCCGCTGATCCGAAGACCCGCGCAAGTGCCGACCGCTGGCTCGACTGGTCACTGTCGACGTTGCAGCCCACGGAACGCCCGGTCTTCTGGGGCTACATCCGCACCCCTGCCGCCGAACGCAACGCAGCGCAGCTCGCTGCCGCCGCAAGCGAAGTAGAGAAGCTCTGGCGCGTGATCGACACGCATCTGAACGATCGCGACTATCTGGAAGGCAACACGTTCACGCTTGCGGATATCGTCATCGGCGCCTATGCGCGGCGTTGGTTCGGCATCACGGAACTCGTCCGTCCCGCGCTGCCCGACCTCGAACGCTGGTATATCGGCGTTACGCAGCGCGCCGGATTTCAACGTCATCTCGCCCCCGCTCTGAGCTGAACATAAAGCAAGGACTGCCCCCATGAGTATCGAACTGCATACCTGGAATACACCGAATGGACGCAAGATCAGCGTCGCGCTGGAAGAAATGGAACTGCCCTATGCGGTCAGGACGGTGAACATCGGCAAGGGCGAACAACATGCGCCCGAGTTCCTGCGCATCAGTCCGAACAACCGCATTCCGGCGATCATCGATCACGAAGGCCCCGGCAATCAGCCGATCAGCGTCTTCGAATCCGGCGCCATCCTGCTCTATCTCGGCGAGAAGACCGGCAAGTTTCTGCCGGCCAGCCTCCGCGACCGCGTGCCGGTGCTCGAATGGCTGATGTGGCAGATGGGCGGCTTCGGACCCATGCCGGGACAGGTGCACCATTTTCGCGCCGTCGAGCCGGAGAGCGACCGTCGTTACGGGCTCAAGCGCTATTCCGACGAAACCCGCCGCCTGTACCGCGTGCTCGATACCCGTCTGGGGCAGGTGGAGTTCGTCGCCGGCGCCCTGTCCGTCGCCGACTTCGCGATCCTCGGCTGGGCCTGGCGTCATGAGCGCCATCAGGTTTCCCTCGACGATTTTCCCAACGTGAAGCGCTGGTACGAGTCGCTGTTTGCCCGCCCGGGCGTGCAGCGCGGCTTCGAGGTGAAGCTCGACGATCTCGCCTGATCAGGGCAAACCATGAGCGAGCCGGGCGTCAGGCGGACGCCGGTCGCGGGCATCATAACCATCACCTAATACAACCGGGTGACACTGCCGTCATCCGCACCCTTGCGCACACGGAGATCACGATGTCCACCGGCATGTACGAAGAAGGCCTGCCCAAAACCGCCGCCAACTACGCGGTGCTGACACCGCTCTCGTTCATCGAGCGCGCCGCGTCGGTCTATCCGGCGCGCCCCGCTGTCGTGCATGGCACGCTCAGGCGCACCTGGGCCGAGACCTACGCGCGCACGCGCAGGCTCGCATCGGCGCTCGTGGCGCGCGGCATCGGCCGTGGGGATACCGTGGCGGCGCTGCTGCCGAACACGCCCGAGATGGTCGAAGCGCATTTCGGCGTGCCGATGTCGGGCGCCGTGCTCAACACGCTCAACACGCGCCTCGACGCAGCCACGCTCGGCTACATGCTGACGCATGGCGAAGCGAAGGCAGTGCTGGTGGATCGCGAGTTCTCGGACGTGATGCGCCGCGCGCTGGAAGATGTGCCGCAGAGCGTGCTGGTCATCGATATCGACGATCCGCAATACACCGGTCCGGGCGAGCGCATCGGCGAGATCGAATACGAGGCCCTGCTCGCGAGCGGCGATCCCGAATATGAATGGTCGCCGCCTTCGGACGAGTGGAACGCGATCTGCCTGAACTACACGTCGGGCACGACGGGCCATCCGAAAGGCGTCGTGTATCACCATCGCGGTGCGTACACGAATGCGGTCAGCAATATCCTCGAATGGGACATGCCGAAGCACGCCGTGTATCTGTGGACCCTGCCGATGTTCCATTGCAACGGCTGGTGCTTTCCGTGGACGGTCGCCGCGCGCGCGGGCGTGAACGTCTGCCTGCGGCGCATCGATGCGAAAGGCGTCCTCGACCTGATCCGCAGCGAAGGCGTCACGCATTACTGCGGCGCGCCGATCGTGCAGAACCTGCTCGTCAACGCGCCGGACGAATGGAAAACCGGCATCAGCCAGACAGTGCACGCGATGGTCGCGGGGGCCGCGCCGCCTGCCGCGATGATCGAAGGCATGGAGCGGATGGGCTTCGAACTGACCCATGTGTACGGGCTGACCGAAGTCTATGGCCCCGCCACGGTCTGCGCGCAGCAGGCGGAATGGAGCGCGCTCGATGTTCACGAGCGCGCGCATCTCAATGCCCGGCAAGGCGTGCGCTATCACTTGCAGGACGCCGTGACCGTGCGCGATCCGCACACGATGGAACAGGTGCCCGCTGACGGCGAGACCATCGGCGAGATCATGTTCCGCGGCAACATCGCGATGAAGGGTTATCTGAAGAACCCGGCCGCCACCGAAGAAGCGTTCCGGGGCGGCTGGTTCCATACCGGCGATCTCGCCGTCGCCTATCCCGACGGCTATGTGCGCATCAAGGACCGCAGCAAGGACATCATCATCTCGGGCGGCGAGAACATATCGAGCATCGAAGTCGAGGACGTGATGTACGACCATCCGGCGGTGCTGGCCGTCGCGGTCGTCGCGAAGCCGGATGCACGCTGGGGCGAAACGCCCTGCGCGTTCGTGGAACTCAAGGCGGGCGCGCAGGTCAGCGCCGAGGAATTGTTCGCGTTTTGCAAGTCGAAGCTCGCGGGCTTCAAGGTGCCGCGCGCCATCGAATTCTGCGAGCTGCCGAAGACGTCGACCGGCAAGATCCAGAAGTTCGAATTGCGCAAGCGCGCGGGATCAGTTGCGGCACTCAACGTCTGAAGGAGCGGATCAATGAGCGAACTGGTGCGGGTCGAACACGATGCGTATGACGTCAAGGGCGTCGTCAAGCTGACGATGAACCGGCCGGAAGCCTTCAATGCGCTGTCCGAAGCCATGCTCGACGCGCTCGAACACGCGTTGCAGGACGTGGCGTCGTCGCAGGCGCGCGTGCTCGTGCTGGCCGGCGAAGGCCGCGCGTTCTGCGCGGGGCACGACCTGAAGGAGATGCGCGCCGAGCCTTCGCGCGAGTATTACCGCGCCCTCTTTGCGCGCTGCTCGCGGATGATGCTCACGATCCAGCAGATGCCGCAGCCGGTGATCGCGCGCGTGCATGGCATTGCGACGGCGGCGGGCTGCCAGCTGGTCGCGATGTGCGATCTGGCAGTGGCGTCGAGCGACGCGCGCTTTGCCGTATCGGGCGTGAATCTTGGGCTATTCTGCGCGACGCCGAGCGTGCCGCTGTCACGCAACCTGTCGCGCAAGGCGGCGTTCGAGATGCTGGTAACAGGCGAATTCATCGATGCCGCCACGGCGCGGGAACGCGGGCTGGTGAACCGGGTTGCCCCGCCGGGCGATCTCGATGATGCCGTCCGCAAGCTTGCCGCGAGCATTGCTGCAAAACCGCGTGAAGCCGTCGCGGCCGGCAAGGGCTTGTTCTATCGGCAGCTTGAAAGCGGCATCGAGGACGCGTATGCGCTTGCGTCGGAAACGATGGCGTGCAACATGATGGAAGACGTCACGCTGGAAGGCACGCAGGCGTTCATTGAAAAGCGGCCGCCGCGCTGGGAGTGAGTGTCAGCCTCCCGGCATGCTTTGACTGAACTCGAGGATGATGAACTCGGCGGGCCGCACGGCGGCCAAGCCGATCTTCAAGATCATCTTGCCTTGGGCGATATCGGCGTCCGACATCGTGACGTTCTTGCCTATCTGCGCGAAATAGGCTTCTTCGTCCGACGCGCCGGCTAGCGCGCCTTTTTTCCATAAACCGTGCAGATGACTGATGGCTGCCGAGCGAGCCTTCTCCCAAGTCAGCGGCATGTTCGGCTCGAACATGAGCGCTTCCATCATGTGCCGCATGTCGTCCTCGACGCTGTTGAACAAGCGACGGACGGAAACGTAGCGCCAGTCGTCGGAATCGTCCAGGGTACGCGCGCCCCAGATCCTGGGGACTGCGTCGCCCAACGACCGTATCATGTTGATTGCCTTGCCAGTCGTGTAGGTCCCCTCGATATCGTCAGTCACCTTGTACTTTGGGGTAAAGCCTGCGGGCACGGCGATATTCGCAGGCGCCTTCCAGACGCCTCGGGTGCGGTCATTTTCGCAGTAGAGCGCCGCCACGACTGCGCTTGCCGGGATATCCGTGTTTGTCCATTTCACTTTCAGCCGCGGATAGTACGCCGCAGCGTCAGGCGACGCAGGAAGGTCTTTCGCCGCGTCGGCGTTCGTGATTTCGGTCGCCGGCATATCAAAGATAGTGAATATTCGTCGCTCAAATTTATTCACTTCCGCTGAGACGCCCGCAATGCCTTGACCGCACGCGACAACGTGGTTAGCGGATATCGAGGGATCGTTCACTGCCGTGTGAACGTTGCTCAACTGAACTGCATAGCAAGGCCCACCGCCAGCTTCAAAGTAGGCGCGAAGCGAAGCGACATGCATGAAATTCAGGTCCGGCGAACCACTTCCATAACTTTTCACTACCTCCATCCAATTTTTATAGTACCAAGTTTTATTTCCCCAAGTACTGCCCATGCAAAGGATCGGTACCATCGTGGAACTCGCGTTGACCGCGATGTTGTCCGAGTCTTTTTCTTCAACATGTACACCGGGATAGGCCGTTGGCGCGGTCATGGTTCAAAGCTCCGATTGCAACAGAAACGACGGCATGCAAGATGATGGAAGACGTCACGCTCGAAGGCACGCAGGCGTTCATTGAAAAGCGGCCGCCGCGCTGGGAGTGAGTATCAGCCTCCCGGCATGCTTTGACTGAACTCGAGGATGATGAACTCGGCGGGCCGCACGGCGGCCAGGCCGATCTTCAAGATCATCTTGCCTTGCGCGATATCGGCGTCCGACATCGTGACGTTCTTGCCTATCTGCGCGATATAAGCCTGTTCCTCCGACGCGCCGGCCAACGCGCCTTGCTTCCATAACTCGTGCAGATAAGTGACGGCCGCCGAGCGGACCTTCTCCCACGTCACCGGGATGTTCGGCTCGAACATCATCTGTTCCATTGCAGCCTGCATGTCGCGCTCGACGCTGCTGAACAGCCTGCGAACCGCCACGTAGCGCCATGCGTCCGTATCGTCCAGCGTACGTGCGCCCCAGACGACGGGCGTCTCGTTGCCGAACGAACGAATCATGTTGATGGCCTTGCCCCGGTTGTAGATCCCCTGGATGTCGTCCGACACCTTGAACTTCGGCGTATAGCCCCGAGGCAGCGGAAGATTGGACGGCGCCTTCCAGACCCCGCGGGTAGCGTCGTTGCGGCAATACAGACCAGCCACAAGCGCGCTCGCTGGAATGTCATTCGACGTCCAGCTTGCGCGCAGATAAGGGTAGTAGAGCGCGGCATGAGGCGTTGCCGCATAGCCGGCGTCGAACCCGGCCGCGGTAATCTCCTCGTAGGGCCCATCCAGAATGATGAACAGCGTGGGATCGATATCGAGAATGCTTTGAATCTTCGCCGTCAGGTCATTGGCCATTGCAACGACCAGGCTGATTCTCGTCTCCAGCGTCTTTATACCGTCCAGCACATGGTTGAAGTTGATCGCATAGCATGGGCCGCCGCCACATTCGAAATAGCCACGAAGCGCCCATGATTTCTGATCGTCCGTCCTGATATTTCCGCCATGGTAGTTGACGACATCGAACCAGTTGTCGAATCGAACCGGTTCATTCGAGAAATCGTCTCCCATGCAGAACAAAGGTATGGTGGTTGAGAGGTGGGTTACGCTGACTGTCGATGACGCACTCTCATGGATATAAGTGCCGGGATAAGTTATCGATTCATTCATCTCGCATTCTCCAGAAGTCAGTCGTTACGCGCATCATCGATGCCGGGCGACGTTCCTCTGTTGAACAACAGAAGCACAATGCTCACCATTGCTTCGTTTCCACTGGCTTCGAGATTCATTCGTTGAGCGTTCGCCACCGTCGCCAATATTGACTGAAGTCGGGGTTTAAAACCCCGCCTCATATCAATTTGACAATTCCACGAAGACATTCTCGAGCAAACACGCTTATGCATTGCGCATTGCGTTGCACAAGAAATCCAACGTCGCGAGGAGAGATGAAGTGTCGGACAACCGGAAGGATCCCGCGCTCTGGATACGCGGGATTCAATGGCAGAGCATCCGCTGCAAGATAGCTACCTCACCCGTTCCACCGGATGCTTTTCGAGCCATGCATTCTCGTCATCGCCATACAAGCGCGAGCGCGTGAGAAACCGCAATCCAGAAGGACGCTCCAGCGAGAACATCCCGCCATTTCCCGGCACCGCATCGATGATGAGCTGCGTATGCTGCCAGTACTCGTATTGCGATTCCGTCATGTAGAACGGCACGCCGCCGATCGTACCGAGCTTCACGTCCGACCCGCCGACCATGAACTCGTTCACCGGAAAGCACATCGGCGCACTGCCGTCGCAGCAGCCGCCGGATTGATGAAACAATACATCGCCATGTTCAGCCTTGAGCTTCCCGATCAGCTCGATCGCGGCTGGTGTTGCAGTCACGCGCAGCACGTCCTGTTCGCTCATGATGTCCCCGTCGTTCGAAGCGGCCGCCGCTGGCATCCACGGCGGCCTGACAGACTTCCGGAAAGGCTTTAGAAGAAGCCGAGCGGCTTGTCGCTATAACTGACGAGCATGTTCTTCGTCTGTTGATAGTGATCGAGCATCATCTTGTGATTCTCCCGTCCGATGCCCGACTGCTTATAGCCGCCAAACGCCGCATGCGCCGGATAGGCGTGATAGCAATTGGTCCACACGCGTCCCGCCTGAATCGCGCGGCCGAAGCGATAGGCTCGCGTACCGTCGCGCGTCCATACACCGGCGCCCAGACCATAGAGCGTGTCGTTGGCGATTTCGAGCGCCTCTTCCTCGGTCTTGAAGGTCGTCACGGACAGCACCGGTCCGAAGATCTCTTCCTGGAAGATACGCATCTTGTTGTGGCCTTTGAAGACGGTCGGCTTGATGTAATAGCCGTTCTTCAGCTCGCCGTCGAAGGTCCGACGCTCGCCGCCGGAGAGGCACTCGGCGCCTTCCTGCTTGCCGAGATCGATATACGAAAGAATCTTCTCCAGTTGCTCCTGCGAAGCCTGCGCACCGATCATCGTCTTCGTGTCGAGCGGATGGCCTTGCGAGATCGCCGCGACCCGCTTCAGCGCGCGTTCCATGAAGCGCTCATAGACCGACTCCTGAATCAGCGCGCGCGACGGACACGTACACACCTCGCCCTGATTCAGCGCGAACATCGTGAAGCCTTCGAGCGCCTTGTCGAAGAAACTGTCGTCGGCGTTGAGCACGTCTTCGAAGAAGATATTCGGGCTCTTGCCGCCCAGTTCCAGTGTGACGGGAATCAGGTTCTGGCTCGCGTACTGCATGATGAGACGGCCCGTCGTGGTTTCGCCGGTGAAGGCGATCTTCGCAATGCGCTTGTTCGATGCGAGCGGCTTGCCGGCCTCCAGACCGAAGCCGTTGACCACATTGAGAACGCCCGGCGGCAGCAGGTCCTGGATGGTTTCCATCAGCACGAGGATGGATGCCGGCGTCTGCTCGGCGGGCTTGAGCACCACGCAGTTGCCCGCGGCCAGTGCGGGCGCGAGCTTCCAGATCGCCATCAGGATCGGGAAGTTCCACGGAATGATCTGCCCGACGACACCCAGCGGCTCATGAAAGTGATACGCAACGGTATCATGATCGATCTCCGAAATGCCGCCTTCCTGCGCGCGCGCTGCGGCCGCGAAATAGCGTAGATGATCGATGGCCAGGGGAATGTCGGCGGCCATGGTTTCGCGCAGCGGCTTGCCGTTGTCGATGGATTCCGCCACCGCGAGCCGCTGCAGGTTCTGCTCCATGCGCTCCGCGATCTTCAACAGCACGTTCGAGCGGTCCGTGACCGAGGTCCTGCCCCAAGCCACCTTGGCGGCGTGCGCCGCGTCCAGCGCGGCTTCGATGTCGGCCTCGCGCGAGCGCGGAATCGACGTGAAAGGCTCGCCCGTGATCGGCGAGATGTTGTCGAAGTACTCGCCACCCGCGGGCGCAACCCACTTGCCGCCGATGAAGTTGCCGTATTGCTTCTTGTACGGGTACTCCGTGCTCAGGAACTGCATCTCCGCGTGATTCATTCTGTGTGCTCCTCGCATGTCGACGTGAACGGGCCGGCACAGCCGATGGCCGGCGCCGGTCGCTCTTGTTTGCGAGTTCCATGCCATGAGGCGGCCGGGCGCATGACGCGTTCGCCGACCGCGTCGGCATGCGGCTCAGCGCGATGTGCTCAGGGTTTGTACGGGGAGAATCCGCGCTGTTCAGATTCAGAACACCTGCGCCCCGCTGTAGCGATGCGCCACACCGGCCGACGCCCGGCGCTGAGGGCAAACGCTTATGGCACGAGTGTTCATATTGCAAAGCCTTTCACAGTTGTCTATGTTCATGCCCAGCCGTGGCAAAGCGCCGCATGCATATGTGCTTTTGCAGCATGTTTGCGGCGCGAAATGGCCTTGCTGGCGTGAGATGCGAACCGCATCGCGCGCACGCATGAACCACGGCAGGCTGCGGCACCGGCGACCCCGGCGCATGCACCTCAGTAACGATGCGCGCGCACGTGCTTGCATGACGCGCCACGGAGACCACCATGAACAGCACAATCAATCAAGGGGCCGCCCACGGCCCGACACCCTTCTTCTCCAAGGAGGCGACCATCGCCCGGCCCGGATTCTCGCGCTGGATGGTGCCGCCCGCCGCCCTCGCTGTTCACTTGTGCATCGGCCAGGCGTATGCATTCTCGGTGTTCAACGCGCCGCTCACGAAGATCATCGGCATTACCAAGTCGGCCCCGGATGACTGGACGCTGACGACGCTCGGCTGGATTTTCTCGCTTGCCATCGTGTTCCTCGGCCTCTCGGCGGCCTTTGCCGGCAAGTGGCTCGAAAAGGTCGGCCCGCGCCGTACCATGTTCACGGCGGCCTGCTGCTTCGGCGGCGGCTTCCTCGTCGCGGCGCTCGGCGTCTATCTGCATCAGATCGTGCTGCTGTATCTCGGCTATGGCGTGATTGGCGGGATCGGGCTGGGGCTCGGTTATGTTTCGCCGGTCTCCACCTTGATCCGCTGGTTCCCGGACCGCCGCGGCATGGCCACCGGCATGGCGATCATGGGCTTCGGCGGCGGCGCGATGATCGCCGCGCCCGGCTCCGTCGCGCTGATGAACTACTTCAAGAGCGCGACCAGCGCGGGCGTGGCGGAGACGTTCCTCGTGCTCGGCGTGCTCTATTTCATCTCGATGACGATCGGCGCGCTCGCCATCCGGATTCCGCCGGCGGACTGGAAGCCGGCCGGCTGGACGCCGCCCGTCACCGCGAGCAAGATGATCACGAAGAACCACGTGCATATCGATCAGGCGCTCAAGACGCCGCAGTTCTATCTGCTGTGGCTCGTGCTGTTCCTGAACGTCACGGCGGGTATCGGCGTGCTCGGCCAGGCTTCCGTGATGATCCAGGAAAGCTTCAAGACCTCGATCACCGCGGGCGCGGCGGCCGGCTTCGTCGGACTGCTGTCGCTGTTCAACATGGGCGGGCGTTTCGTGTGGGCGTCGGCGTCGGACTGGATCGGCCGCAAGAACACTTACTTCGTGTTCTTCGTGCTGGGCGCGGTGCTGTACTTCCTCGTACCGCAGTTCGCGACCGCGGGCAACATCGCGCTGTTCGTGCTGGCCTACGGCATCATCCTGTCGATGTACGGCGGCGGCTTCGCGACCATCCCCGCCTATCTCGCGGACATGTTCGGCACGGCGTTCGTCGGCGGCATTCATGGGCGCCTGCTCACGGCCTGGGCGGCGGCGGGCATCGCGGGTCCGGTGCTCGTCAACTATGTGCGCGCCTATCAGGTCGCCCACGGCGTCACCGGCGCGGATGCCTACACGATGACGCTGCACATCATGGCCGTCCTGCTCGTGATCGGTTTCGTCTGCAACCTGCTCGTGACGCGCGTACACGAGAAGCATCACATGAACCTGTCGGCGCAGACCGCGAACTGAGACTGAAGAAAGGAGATTCGCAATGAATTCGCGTCACTCGGGTAATGATGGCCAGCAAGGCAGTTCGTCGAACAAGGGACTGCTGGTGGTGTTCTGGGCCTATGTGCTGATACCGCTAGCATGGGGCGTGACGAATACGCTGACGCAGGCCGTCAAGCTGTTTCACTAAGACGCTGGAAGCATTTGAATGACGCGCCAGGCAATGGGCTTTCAAGCCGATTGCCCGGCGCGTTTGTTTTTACGGATCGTGCTGGACTATCCCTGCAACCCTTCTTGCGCCGCCCGCGGAAAGGCGGTATTCACAAGACAAAGAAAGGTCGTTTGAAGCGAACTGTAACGATCAGTGGCCGTGCTCCTCCACCCGATTCAGGCTGCGCCGCGCCAGCGCGCTCATGAACAGCGTGCTGCCGACGAGTCCCGTCAGATACACGCTTGCCATCATCCAGTCCATTCCACTCACGGTTCTTCTCCTTCGAATTGATCCGCGGCCGGGGCGCCGCGGGCATGATTCACGCAGTTGCAAACGCGTTCTGGCCTGATTACGGCAGCGGCGCGCAAAGGTTTAGCAGCGCGGATTAAGCGACGTAGCCTGCGCGTTGCACGAGAATGGCCTCACGGCCTCCGCGAAAAAAAGCGACCGGCCGTATGATTCGCAAACGCTTGCCGCCAAGTGCCGGAAAAGACAGGAAAAACGGGCGCGCAGCACATCCCCGCACAATTAAAGGTTCGCCATGACATTCATTAGCCGCCGTAGTTTCATGATTGCCGGCGCAGGTGCGTTGCCCGCGTTGTGGCTGACGCGCGTCCGGGCCGACGCCGCCCATTTGAGCGAATCCGATCCGGCCGCCGTGGCCGTTGGCTACACGGAGAACGCCGCGAAGGTCGACAAGAAGAAGTACCCGAACTACGCGACGGACCAGACCTGCGCCAACTGCTCGCTGTTCCAGGGCAAATCCACGGATGCATGGGGCGGCTGCACGCTGTTTGGCGACAAGCTCGTGGCCGGACGCGGCTGGTGCTCGTCCTGGACCAACATGTGACGCCGGCAACAACTGGCCCTCACACGCTTACTTGACGACGTGCCCGTTGCGCGTGACGTTCATGGCGGTGGCTGCCACGTAAGTGGCCGTGACGCGGTCGCCGACCTTGATCTTGTCGAGCGGCATGTCAGGCGCCACCTGCACCGTGACCGTATGCTTCGGACCGGCCAGTGTGACTTCACGCGCGACCGCATCGATCTTCTGGATCACCGCCACCACCTGCACGCCGTGCTTCTTCACGACGACACCGCCTGAAGCCGGCGAGGTTTCGTCGGCGATCACGCGCGACTCGGTGCCCTTCGGATCCACCGGATCGGCCGAAATCAACAGGGCGCCGCGATAGGACACGTGGACCTCGTCGCCGGCCTTGAGCTTTTTCACGTCCGCGACCGCGGGATCCACGTCGATGACCACGACGTTTCCTTTCGGTCCCTTCACTTCGACACTGCTGCTGTCGGCATGGACCTTCACGACGGTTGCCTTCATGTCGAGCGTATGGACCTGCGGTGCCGCTTGTGCGGCAACTTCGGAAGCAGCCGGCGTATTGGCATGCGCGGTGGACAGGACCATCAGCGCCGAGCCGGCCGTAGCGGTCATGTAAAGGATTCGAACCAGACGGGAAATAAGCTGCATGAGTTGCTCCAAACGGAATGAGAAGACCTTGGCGGCCGCACAAGAAAGTTAGCTCTATCAACTTCCTTTCAGCCAAGCATTCTTATGCCCATCGCAATCACGATCAAGTGCAAATTGCTTAGCAATTAAGCAGGTTTGAGATATTTCGAAAAAATATCTTTTCTTGTCCTTCAGCAACCCAGCGTGAACCGCTTGGCTTCCGTCAAGCAAAGCGCTAAAGGCGAACCCTTAGGCACGTGCACAAGCGTAATCTCGTTGCCATTCCTCATGACCAAGGAGAGGCAGTGAACGAAATCATCGATGCGGTGAAAGACAGGATCCCCAATGAATATGCGTACGATATCGCCCGGGATCTTCAGATCGACGAATTGACGATGATGCGTGCACGCGTCGGCACGGATGCCGTCGCGCTGAGCGTGCCTGACGTGAAGGCGTTTATCGCGGCGCTCGAAGGCTGCGGCGAAGTGCGCGGCATCACGAGAAACGAATATGCCATCAGCGTTCAGACTGGCGTGTTCACGAATCAATACCTGAACGGCTATCGCCAGATGAGCGTGTCAGCCGAAGCGGGCCTGATTCTCAATCCCGGTGGTCTTGATCTGCGGATCTTCTTCCGTCATTGGAAAAACTTTTTCTTTCTGCGCGACGAAAAGCCGAATCGCACGCTCGAATCCATCCAGATCTTCGACGACGCCGGCCGAGCGGTCCACAAGATCTATGCGACGCAGCATACGAACATGCCGGCCTTCAAGGCACTCGTGGAAAGCTATCGATGCACGGACGAGACCGCCAAGGCCCACATCGAATCGGCCGCTCCTCGCGGCATGCCGCATAGCCATCCCGGTGCGGACCGCCACAGCGCGCTCGAGCAATCCATCAGCGAAGAATGGCGCTCCATGAGCGATCCGCATGACTTCTATCTGCTGATGCGCAAGCACGGCAAGAGCCGGCAGGAGCTGTATCGCTGCGTGGAGCCTGACCTGGCGCGCGAGGTCGCAGCGGATTCGCTGATGGACGTGCTCACCGAGTCGAAGATCAGGGACGTGAGCCTCGCGATCTTCGTCAGCAATGCGGGCTGCGTGCAGATATCGACCGGCAAGGTCGAGAAGCTGGCCCGAGACGCGCAGTATCTCAACGTGCTGAACAAGCAATATCGTCTGCACGTGGAGCACGAGCGGATCGATCGCTGCTGGGTCGTGAGCAAGCCGTCCGATTGCGGGTATGTCACGAGCCTCGAAGTATTCGCCAAGGACGGCCAGCTGATCCTGCAAATCTACGGACAGCGTGCCGAGCATGAGCCGGAACAGCCCGGCTGGCGCGTCATCCTGGCGGGTTGCATGTCGGTGTGATGCGCCGGGCCGCAGCGGCGTGTGCGGCCCGGGTCAATCAGCTCTCGCGCGACAGGCCGTAGAGCCCCTGCAACACGGCCGCGCGGGCCTGACCGAGAATCTGGCCACGCCAGACATCGTCATCGATCACGAAGGCCGCGCGAATCTGCTGGCGGATCGCGTTCTTCACGGCATCGGGTGCGTCGGCGTGCTGCCTCACCCATTGATCCGCGCGCAGCATGTCGAGCATCTCGGTGAGCGGCACCGTGCCATACTCCACCGCGATTCCCGCATTGGCCGAACGTGGACACGTCTGCCGCAAGGTATCGAGCAGCGGCCCGGCAATGTCCGCCGCAATCGAGGTGCCGTCCGCAGGACTCGTCACATCCGCGCCCCACCAGCGGCGCGCGCGCTGCACGTCGCCCACGCAGATCTTCGCGCCAAAGCCGCTCGGCCCGAGTCCCGTATGAAAGTCGATCCAGCCAATCGATGCGCAAGCCTCGCCATACTCCGTCAGCAATTCGCGCATCGTCCGCGTGCTCCATGCGGTTTCTGCGCCGCCATAGAACATGCCTTGCGGATGCGTGTACTGGCCCGTCGTCACGGCCTGCTGATACGCCCATTCACCGCGCTCTTCGATATAGCCGCGAATGGCCTGAACGTTGGCTTCGTCGGGCGGCCAGGTAGCCGGGATCAAAAGTTCGTGCAGTTCCGCATAGCCCGGATTCTGCGGCAAGGGCGCAGCGAAGTCGATGCTGTTGCGGTTCAGATCGACATTGCCTTCCGTCGTGCGGCTCAGACAGGAAAAGCCATAGGGATTGATCGCATGCACGAGCAGCAGCGCAACGTCGAGTTGCTTCATCAGCGCGGCCAGTCCGTCGTCGCGCATCAATGCGATCTGCGCGCCCGAGCCGCAGAAGCCTTCCACGCCATGCGTCGCCGAGGTCAGCACCAGCATGCGCCGCGCCGCACGCGGCCCGATGCGCACGACATCCGTAGCCAGCAGTTCGCCTTCGAGTCCGGCAACGCCCTCGAGCACGCGCGTATCCACGCTCAGCCGACGTTCGGCGGCAGTGTCGAGGAAACGCTGGCGCGCCTCGCGATAGGTCGATGAAAACATGTGCGCTCTCCCGTTCAGGCACGCGAAAGAAACGCCTGCACGAGCCGCACCCAATAGGTGGCGCCGAGCGGCAGCAGTTCGTCGTTGAAGTCGTAGCTGCTGTTGTGCAGCATGCACGGACCGATGCCGTGCCCATGTTCGCGATGCGCACCGACGCCATTGCCGATATACGCATAGCAGCCGGGCCGTTCCAGCAACATGTACGAGAAATCCTCGGCGCCCATGGTGGGATCGACGTTCGGATTCACCTTCTCCGCACCGACGATGTCGCGCATCACGCCCAGCGCAAACTGCGTTTCCGCTTCGGTGTTGACGGTCGGCGGATAGTTGCGCAGGAAACTAACTTCCGCCTTGCAGCGATACGCCGCAGCCGTCGCGCTGACAATCTCTTTCATGCGCGTCTCGATCAGATCGAGCACCTCGGTCGAGAACGTGCGCACCGTGCCGGCGAGTGTCGCGGTGGTCGGTATCGCGTTGATCGCATGGCCCGCCTGCATGCGCGTGATCGACAGCACGGCGGCATCGACCGGGCGCTTGTTGCGTGTCACGATGCTCTGCAAACCCGTGCCGATCTGCAAGGCCGTGAACACCGGATCGACGCCGTCGTGCGGTATTGCGGCATGCGCGCCGACACCCTCGATGCGGATCTCGAACTCGTTGCTCGACGCCTGGGTCGCGCCCACGCGTGCGCCGAATTCACCAGCGGGCATGCCGGGCCAGTTGTGCAACGCGAACACGGCATCGACTGGAAAGCGCTCGAACAGACCATCCTCGATCATCGCTTTCGCGCCGCCGCCGCCTTCTTCCGCAGGCTGGAAGATGAAAACGACGGTGCCATCGAAATCCCGATGCTTCGCGAGATATTGCGCGGCGCCAAGCAGCATGGCGGTATGACCGTCGTGGCCGCACGCATGCATCTTGTTCTCGTGCCGCGATGCATGCGCGAAGGTGTTGAGCTCGGGAATGGGCAACGCGTCCATGTCGGCGCGCAAGCCGATGGCGCGTTTGCCGCTGCCCTTCCTCAACACGCCGACCACGCCCGTCTTGCCGAGTCCGCGCGTCACTTCGATATCCCAGCTTTCAAGCGTGCGCGCAACGAGCTCGGCGGTGCGAGCTTCTTCGTAGCAGAGTTCGGGATGCGCGTGAATATCGCGGCGAATGGATTGAATCGTGGCGCGGCTTGCGGCGATCTCGGGAATGATCGACATGCTTTCCTCTTCAGTGATGGTTGGACGTGCGATCTTGCCGAAGCATTGTCAGCGGCCGCAATTCACAGGGAAAGCTGATATTTCTTGTCCGTCACTTAAGCAAAGCTTGCGTGTCAGGTGGCGTTCTCAAGCGGCATGACGCCATGCGAACGCAGCCGAATGCGTTCCTGCACGACGCTCATCACCGCATGCCGGTCGTGGATCTTGCGCTCCAGCATGCCGACGACGCGGCGCGGCGTGTGCCGGGCAAGCGGCATCACGCGCAACGCCGGGTCGCTTGCCCACGAGCCGTGTTCGAGCAGCGGCACCACGGACACGCCCGCGTCCTGCCGCACGAGTTCCACGATCACTTCCAGCGAATTCAGTTCGAGAAATTCGTTCACCACGAGCCGGTTGTGCCTGAGCGCGCGCTCGATCAACGCGCCGGTACGCTGCGCGCGGTCGAAGCGCAGGAACGGGCGGCTGGCCAGCATCTCGGCGGCGCTCAGGGCCGCGCCGCCCGGCGAGCCGATCACGACCAGCGGCTCCGAATAAAGCGGCGTCCAGTTGAGACTGGCCGGCGTCTTGCCCGCCATCTCGACGATCACCGCCGCATCGATCTCGCCTGCTTCCACCTGCGGCGCGAGCGCGAGTGCCTTGCCCGTGAAGAGACGCACGTCGAGCTTCGGGTACTGACCTTTCAATTCGGTGACAACCGATGCCAGCGCGCCCATCGCCGAGTCAACCGCGCCGATGGACACCGAGCCGGCGATCTCGTCATCGAGACCCGTGTGCCGCATGCTGTCGTACAGCGCGACGATGCGCTCCGCCTGCGGCAACACCTGCTTGCCGATGCTCGTCAGCCGATTGGTCCGTCCGACACGGTCGAACAGCGGACGTTTGAGATCGTCTTCGAGCGACTGCATCTGCATGCTCACGGCGGCTTGTGTCAAAGCGACCTTCTCGGCGGCAGCAGCGAAGGAACCGTAACGCGCAACGGCAATGAAGGTACGCAGAAAGCGGATGTTGCTCATCGTGGCTAGGGGCAAACCCGATCGTTCAATCAGGTTTCCTTGAGTGTCAGTTCAGAAATTCTATATTTTCTTATTTCAGCATGGCGTAGTGTTTGAGGGTTGCAGCGGCCTGCTCGCCTACCCGGTGCAGGCCGGATACACGGCTGTCGTCGGCCAACCAGTCTGGCATTTGATCAATCGCCCCACGCCCACGGAGTGCATTCGATGAGCACCGTACTTCCTGCAGCCCACGCGGCCGAACAGAACGCCGCGGTCAACCTGTCCGGCCGACGAGCAATCGTCGTATCGACCATCGGCAACGCGCTCGAATGGTTCGACTTCATGGTCTACGGCTTCTTCGCCGTCATCATCTCGAAGCTCTACTTCCCAGCCACCAATCCCACCATCTCGCTGCTCGCCACCTGGGCCACCTTCGGCGTGGGCTTCCTGACGCGGCCGCTCGGCGGCATCGTGCTCGGCGCCGTGGCGGACCGGGTCGGACGCAAGTCGGCGCTCACGCTCACCATTTCGTTGATGGCGGTCGGCATTGCGATCATCGCATTCGCGCCGACCTATGCGGCCATCGGCATTGCCGCGCCCTTGCTGATGTTGCTGGGCCGGCTGATTCAAGGCTTCTCGGCGGGCGGCGAAGTGGGCTGCGCGACGGCCTTTCTCGTCGAATACGCGCCCGCTGATAAACGCGGCTATTTCGGCAGCTTCCAGATGGTCGCGCAGGCGGCGGCGAGTCTCACAGGCTCTTTCTTCGGCGCGGTGCTGACCCGCACGCTGAGTCCCGAGCATCTCAATAGCTGGGGCTGGCGCATACCGTTTGTGGTCGGCCTGCTGATCGTGCCGGTGGGACTGTATCTGCGTTCGAAGCTCGATGAATCGCCGGTGTTCGTCGAGAAGGCGCAAAAGAACGAACTGAGCGCAAGCCCGATTCGCGACACGGCCACGAAGCACTGGACGTCCGTGCTCGCGGGCTTTGGCCTGACGGTGTTCGGCACCATCGGCACGTATATCTTCCTGCTGTATCTGCCGACCCACGCCACCCGCGTGCTGCACATGGCGCTCACCGACGGCCTCATCAGCTCGACCATCGGCGCACTCGTGTATCTCGTCTGCTGCCCGTTCTTCGGGCGCCTGTCGGACCGTATCGGCCGCAAGAAGCTGATGCTGACCGCGCTGGCGCTGTCGCTGCTCACCGCGTATCCGATTTTCGCGGTGCTGACCGCGCACCCGAGCCTGCCGATGCTGATCGTCTGCCAGGCGCTGCTGATGACCTACCTCGGCATCTTCCAGGGCTGCTATCCGGCGTTCATCTCGGAGTTGCTGCCCTCCAGCGTGCGCTCGACCGGCATCTCGGTGAGCTACAACGTCGCGGTGATGATCTTCGGCGGCTTTGCACCGGCCATCGTGCAATGGCTCACGATGAGCACGGGCGATCCGCTTTCAATTTGCTACTACGTGATCTTCGGCAGCGCGGTGGCACTGGTGACGATCATTCCGCTGCGCGACCGTTATAGCGAAGCATTGCGCTGAGTTCGTTCGGCAAGTTTGCTGCATCGAGTTCGCAAAGGAAGGAGAATGGCCCGGCCAGCCCGAAAGAGCAGCGCACTTAAGTCTGATTTAAGAATGCGCCTTTAGCCTGAAGTCTGACCGATCCACCCCTCCTTCTGGCCGCGCAAGCGGCCATTTTTTTGGACTGACGCCATGCAGATGACTGTGCGCCTGTTCCTCGTCCTCGTGGCGCTCGTCGCGTTCACGACGGTCGGCGTCTACTTGTTCTACCTGTTCGTCCGCGTCGTATTCCCTCACTGAAGCTCAACGCCGGGCATGCTTCGTGCGCCTGCGCAAGACCGGCGGCGCACGCAAGCTTGCAGTCAAGAAAGTTTCGCGTCCGCTGCCTATACTGGCTTGAGCGTCTTCACACGCGTCCCCGCGGCACATGAAGTCCTGCGCGCCCTGCGCAGACTCCTCCCTGGCTGCCCGTCTTCGGCCTGACGCGCGCCGTCACGCTCTCGCTCCATCTTCGCCTTCTCACGCCGTGTTGCCTGCCCGGGCCGTGTTTGCCATGCAGTGCAGCTTCCATGCGCTACCCCTGGAGAATGCTCGATGCCACAACGCCCTGTCCCCCAATCCAAAACAATTCACGCAGATACCCCCAGTTCTGCCCGCGCTGAAGTGCTGGCCCCGGTCCGGACGCCGGCCGCGCCTGCGAGCGTCACCTTCACCGTGAACGGCCGCAGTCACACGCTCTCGCTCGACCCGCGCACGACCTTGCTCGACGCCCTGCGTGAACATCTGCATCTGACCGGCACGAAGAAAGGCTGCGATCACGGCCAATGCGGCGCATGCACCGTTCATGTCAACGGACGCCGCGTGAACTCATGCCTGTGCTTCGCCGCCGCCTGCGATGGCGACACGGTCACGACCATCGAAGGCATCGGCGAAGTGGAGGCGATGCATCCGCTGCAGGCCGCGTTCGTCGAATGCGACGGCTATCAGTGCGGCTACTGTACGGCGGGCCAGTTGATGTCGGCGGTGGCGCTGCTCGACGAACCCATCGGCCCAAACGACGACGACGTGCGTGAAGCGATGAGCGGCAACCTGTGCCGCTGCGGCGCCTATCAGAACATCGTCACGGCGATCCAGTCGGTGCGCGCCGACAAGACGCCGGCCAAATAAGGAGAGCACCATGGAAACGTTCCAGCTCTCCCGCGCGCGTGACATGCGCGACGCGATCAATGGCGGCGCGCTCGCGCATACCGCCCAGCAAGGCGCCGAAGTGCGCTTTCTCGCGGGCGGCACCACGCTGCTCGACCTGATGAAGCTCAATGTCGAGCGGCCGATGCGCGTCATCGACATCAGCCGCCTGCCGCTCGATGCCATCGAGGCAACCGAAGACGGCGGCGTGCGCATCGGCGCTACCGCGCGCAATTCGGACCTCGCGCATCACGCGCTGATTCGCGAACGCTATGCGGTGCTGTCGCAGGCGGTGCTCGCGGGCGCGTCGGTGCAGTTGCGCAACATGGCGACGACCGGCGGCAACATCATGCAGCGCACGCGCTGCGTGTATTTCCGCGATACGGCCTCGCCCTGCAACAAGCGCGAACCGGGCAGCGGCTGCTCGGCCATTCAGGGCTTCAATCGCATGATGGCCATACTCGGCACGAGCGAAGCGTGCATCGCGAGCAATCCGTCGGACATGTGCGTCGCGTTGCAGGCGGTCGAAGCGACCATTCACGTAGAAGGCACGGGCGGCAAGCGCGCGATTCCGGTCGATGAATTTTTCCTGACGCCGGGCACGACGCCCGATCGCGAGAACGTGCTCGACGCCGGCGATCTCATCACGCACGTCACCGTGCCGGCGCTGCCGAAAGGGGCGCGCTCGGCGTATCTGAAGCTGCGCGATCGCGCGTCGTACGAGTTCGCGCTGGCGTCGGCGGGGATTGTGGTCGCAGTGAAGGACGGGCGTATCGAGCATGCGCGTGTAGGTCTGGGTGGCGTCGGTACGAAGCCGTGGCGCTCGCGCGAGGCGGAGCAGGTGTTGCAGGGCGCGGCCCCCGACGAGGCGACCTTCCGCCGCGCCGCCGATGCCGCGCTCGCCGATGCGAAGCCGCAAAGCGAAAACGGCTTCAAGGTCGAGCTCTCGAAGCGCTGCATCGTGCATACGCTCAAGCTCGTCACACAAGCGTCCTGAACCCGACCAAGGAAACCTGACTATGTCCACCGCGCCCGACACCACGCCGTCCGTCATCGGACGGCCCCAGTCGCGCATCGACGGACCGCTGAAGGTCTGCGGCCGCGCGACTTATACCTCGGACGTCGATCTGCCCGGCATGCTGGTTGCCGTGCCGGTCGGCGCCACCATTGCGAGCGGCAGGATCACGTCGCTCGAATTCGCCGCCGCGCAGGCCATGCCCGGTGTGAAGCTGATTCTTCATCGCGGTAATATCGGCCGCTTCTATCGGCTCGCGGGCGGTTCGATCGAGACCGGCATGGTCGATGAAAACCGTCCGCCGTTCGAGGACGACATCGTTCGCTATTACGGGCAATATGTGGCGCTCGTCGTGGCCGATACCTTCGAGACTGCGAGCGCTGCCGCAGCGGCGGTCAAGGTCGGCTACGACAAGACGCCGCATGACGTCAGCGCCGCGCTCGATGACGGCGGCAAGCTCGACACCCACAGCGAACGCGGCGACCCGGACATGGCGTTCGATAGCGCGCCGGTGAAGATCGACGAGACCTATGTCACGCCGGTCGAGACGCACAACCCCATCGAGCTGCACGCCACCGTCGCGCACTGGGACGGCGACAGCTATACGTTCTACGAGACGAGCCAGGCCGTTTCGAATCATCAGGGCGCGCTGATGCAGATGCTCGGCCTGCCGGAGGAGAAGGTGCGGGTGATCTCGCGCTATCTCGGCTCGGGCTTCGGCGGCAAGCTGTGGATGTGGCCGCATTCGCTGCTCGCGGCGGCCGCGACGCGGCAGCTCGAACGGCCCGTCAAGCTCGTGCTGTCGCGCAAGATGATGTTCCAGAACGTCGGCCACCGGCCGACCACGCAGCAGCGCGTCCGGCTCGGCGCGACGCAGGACGGCAAGCTCGTGTCCTTGCAGCACGACTTCGTGAATCACGCGGCGCTCGGCGACGAGTACGCGGAAGATTGCGGCGAAGCCACGCCGTCGATGTACAGCGTGCCGAACCTGCGCGTCACGGGCGGCACGGTGAAGCGCAACGTCGGCTCGCCCACGTCGATGCGCGGACCCGGCGCGGTGCCCGGTTTGTATGCGCTTGAAAGCGCAATGGACGAACTCGCTGTCGCCTTGAAGATCGATCCGGTCGAACTGCGTCTGCGCAACGAGCCCAAGGTCGATGAAAGCAGCGGCCTGCCGTTTTCATCGCGGCACTTCGTCGAATGCCTGACCACCGGCGCGGAGAAATTCGGCTGGAGCCGGCGCACGCCGGAAGTCGGCTCGATGAAGCGTGACGGCCTCACGCTCGGCTGGGGCCTGGGCGCATGCAGCTGGCCGGGCCTGCGCTTCTCGGCGGACGCGACCGTCGACCTGCGCGCCGACGGCACCGCGCGCATTGCGTGCGGCACGCAGGACATCGGCACCGGCACGTATACGATCCTCGCGCAACTGGTCGCGGAGCATACGGGCATTGCGCTCGGCAAGATCGAAGTCGGTCTCGGCGATACGGCGCTGCCGCTCGGGCCGGTATCGGGTGGATCGGCGGCGACGGCTTCGGTGATTCCTGCGGTATCGGATGCGGTGCGCGGCGCCATCAAGACGCTGCTCACGCATGCCACGAAGACCGAAGGTTCGCCGTTCAAAGATGCGAAGCCCGAGGAACTCGCGATGAGCGGCGGGCGCGTGCATCGCAAGGATCAGCCGCCGGGCAGCGGCGTGCCCTATGCGCAGATTCTCGACACGGCAAAGCTCCATGCGGCGTCGGGCAGCGGCAGCGCGAAAGGCGGCTTCAACGATCCGCTCAAGAAGAAGTGGTCGATCCATTCCTATGGCGCGCACTTCGCCGAAGTGACGTGGGATCCTTCGACGGCACGCCTGCGCGTGAGCCGCGTCGTGACCGTGATCGATGGCGGCAAGATTCTCAATCCGCGCGCGGGCCGCAATCAGATCGAGGGCGCGGTGGTGATGGGCGTCGGCATGGCGCTGTTCGAGCACACGGTGTACGACGAGCGCAGCGGCGCGCCGGTCAACAGCAGTCTCGCTGATTACGTGGTCGCAACTCATGCCGACACGCCGAAGATGGACGTCACCTTTCTCGATTACCCCGATACCGTGTTCAACGAACTCGGCGCGAGAGGGATTGCGGAGATCGGGCTGGCGGGGATCGCGGCGGCGATCACCGGCGCGGTGTATCACGCGACCGGGGTGCGCGTGAGGAAGCTGCCGGTGATGATCGAGGATTTGTTGGGGGGATAGGTCGGGAGGCGTTGCCGGGCGCCGTGTCAGGCGCCCGGCAAGGGCCGCTGGCGGCAAAGGCGCTATGCTAGACTGCGCTCGAATACACAGGCGCCCGATCCCGTGGCGCTTCGTTTCATTCACGCCGGCTCGCTCCCCGGACAAGACCGCTTATGAAACCTTCGCTCGCCATTCAAGGACATCACGATGACATTCGGCGCGTCGTCGAGGCGCATCGCGCGAAGAACGCGCGCATCTTCGGCTCCGTCGCGCGCGGCGAGGACACGGAAGGAAGCGACCTGGACCTGCTGATCGATCCCACACCGAAGACATCGTTGCTCGATATCGGCGCGATCCGCCATGAGTTGCGCCAGCTTCTTGGCGTGAAGGTCGACGTTTTAACACCCGGCGCACTGCCGGACCGGACGCGCGACGCAATCATTGCGGGAGCCATTCCGGTATGAGCCGGGACGCCTCGACGCTTGCGGAATACGTGGGTCATGTGCTCACGGCCATTGGAAAGATCAGTCGATACATCGACGGTCTGGACGAAGCGGACTTTCTCGCGGACGAACTCGTTCAGGATGGCGTCATACGCAACATCGAGGTCGTTGGTGAAGCCTGCAGGAATATTCGCAAATACTTCCCGGCCTTCGTCACACAGCATCCCGAAGTTCCGTTCCAACCCGCGTAAGAGATGCGCAATGCACTTTCGCACGGATACCATAAGGTCGACCTTGGAATCGTCTGGGTGACTGCCCGCGAGGACCTTCCCGCGCTCGGCAAGCAATTCGAGTTGCTCGCCACCGAACTCAAGCTCTAGCGCGATACGCGTCGGGCACGCTCCTCGCGTCGAATCATCAAAAGGGCATGCCGCCAGGCACACCCCCTCCCCCACCACCCCGCTTCGATCCTCCCCCAAGACGCGCTACCATACACAACCAGCCCACCCCAAACCCCAGAGTCACAGCAACTCAGCCGGAGTGCCCATGAACGACATGATCCAACAACACGGTCTGCAGGTCGACGCAAGCCTGGCGAAGTTCGTCGATGAAGAAGCCATCCCCGGCACGGGTGTCGACAGCGCCGCCTTCTGGAAAGGTTTCGATGCGCTCGTTCACGACCTCGCCCCGAAGAACCGCGCGCTGCTCGCCGAGCGCGACCGCCTTCAGACCGAACTCGACAACTGGCATCGCAGCCATCCCGGCCCCGTGCAGGACCTGCGCGGCTATCGCAAGTTTCTCGAAGACGTCGGCTACATCGTCCCCGCGCCCGCGCACGTGCAGGCCAGCACCGCCAACGTGGATCGCGAGATCGGCGAGCAGGCCGGTCCGCAACTCGTCGTGCCGCTCTCGAACCTGCGCTATGCACTGAACGCCGCCAACGCGCGCTGGGGCAGCCTGTACGACGCGCTCTACGGCACCGATGCCATCGACGACACCGACGGCGCCGGGCGCACCGCTCAGTTCAACCCGAAGCGCGGCGCGAAGGTCATCGCCTACGCACGCCGCTTCCTCGACGACAACGCGCCCCTCGCGCACGGCTCGCATGCCGATGCGACGAAGTACAGCGTCGAACAGGGCGCGCTCGTCGTCACGCTGAAGGACGGCAGCAAGAGCGGCCTCGCCAACGCCGAACAGTTCGCGGGCCATCAGGGCGATGCGAAGGCGCCGCACGCCGTCCTGCTCAAGCACAATGACCTGCACTTCGAGATCCAGGTCGACGCGGACCATCCGATCGGCAAGACCGATGCCGCGCACGTCAAGGACGTGCTGATGGAAGCGGCGGTGAGCACGATCATCGACTGCGAGGATTCGGTTGCGGCCGTCGATGCCGCCGACAAGACCCAGCTCTATCGCAACTGGCTCGGCCTGATGCAGGGCCATCTTGCCGAGCAGGTCACGAAGAACGGCAAGAGCTTCACGCGCAGCATGAATCCGGATCGCGAATACACCGCGCCGAATGGCTCGACGCTGAGCCTGCACGGACGTTCGTTGCTGTTCGTGCGCAACGTCGGCCATCTGATGACGAATCCCGCCGTGCTCGACCGCGACGGCAAGGAGATTCCGGAAGGCATCCTCGACGGCGTGATGACCACGCTCGGCGCCATGCACGACCTCAAGATCAAGATGAACTCGCGCACGGGTTCCATCTATATCGTGAAGCCGAAGATGCACGGCCCCGCCGAAGTGGCCTTCGCCGACGAACTCTTCTCGCGCATCGAAGATCTGCTCGGCCTGCCGCGTCACACGATCAAGATGGGCATCATGGACGAGGAGCGCCGCACCAGCGTCAACCTGAAGGCCTGCATCGCGGCGGCCGGCGCACGCGTCGCGTTCATCAACACGGGCTTTTTGGACCGCACTGGCGACGAGATGCATTCGTCGATGGAAGCGGGCCCGATGATGCGCAAGGGCGACATGAAGTCGTCGAAGTGGATCAACGCGTATGAGCGCAACAACGTGCTCGTCGGCCTGAACACCGGCTTGCGCGGGCGCGCGCAGATCGGCAAGGGCATGTGGGCGATGCCCGATCTCATGCACGCGATGCTCGAACAGAAGATCGCGCATCCGCGGGCAGGCGCGAACACCGCGTGGGTGCCCTCGCCCACGGCCGCCACGCTGCACGCGCTGCACTATCACATGGTCGATGTGCAGCAGGTTCAGCAGGACCTCGAAAGCCACGACTACGAAGGGCAGAAGAACGAACTGCTCGACGGCCTGCTGACGATTCCCGTCGTCGACAAGCCAACCTGGTCGGAACAGGACATCACGAACGAAATCGAGAACAACGCGCAGGGCATTCTCGGTTATGTGGTGCGCTGGGTGGATCAGGGCGTCGGCTGTTCGAAGGTGCCGGACATTCACGATGTCGGCCTGATGGAAGACCGCGCGACGCTGCGCATCTCGAGCCAGCACCTTGCGAACTGGCTGCGTCACGGCATCGTCAGCGAAGAGCAGGTGAAGGCGACGCTGGAACGCATGGCCGCGGTCGTCGATCAGCAGAACGAGGCCGATCCGGTGTACCGGCCGATGGCCCCCGCGTTCGACAGTTCCTTCGCGTTCAAGGCCGCCTGCGCGCTCGTGTTCGAAGGCCGCACGCAGCCGAGCGGCTATACGGAACCGCTGCTGCACAAGTTCCGTCTCGCCGTGAAGGCATCGATGTAATCAACCCGCGCGCGCATGCGGCATCGCGCCGTATGCGCGCCGCGTTCATTGCTCCGACCAGAGCTTGCCCGCGGTCGCCCAGTTCTCGCGTTTCACGTCGGTCAGGATGATATCCACCGAGCCCGGCTCGCAGCCGAGCGTCTCGCACGTAGTGCGCGTGATCGCCTCGACGAACTTGCGCTTTTCGTCCGCCGTGCGGCCTTCGAATAGCTGGATGTTGAATGTCGGCATTGCGTTGCTCTCCTTGGATTTTACTCGCGATATGACGCGTCGATGCGCTCCAGCCTGCGCAACAACGCAGGCCACTCGAGCACGCCTTCGATCGCATCGTCATCATGCAGTTGCGCGGCGGTGCGCGTGACGACATCCGGCGTCGGCACGATCATCTTGTTCACGCCCGCCAGCGCGCGCAGCTGAATATCGCATGCCTTGACGAGCATATCCATCAGCACATAAGCCTCGGCAACCGTCCGCCCAAGCGTGAGCGGACCGTGATTGCGCAGCAGCATCGCGCGATGTGCGCCGAGACTCGCCACCAGCCGCTCGCCTTCGGCCGGCGAGAAGGCCAGGCCTTCGTAGTCGTGATACGCGAGGTGGCCGTGGAAGCGCATCGCATGCTGCGAGCCCGGCAGCAAGCCATGCGGCTGGGCCGAAACGGCGATCGCCTCGCGCACGTGCAGGTGCATCACGCACACGGCATCGTCGCGCGCCGCGTGTACGGCGCCGTGCAACGCGAAGCCCGTCGCGTTCACCGGATGCACGCTCTCGCCGATCACATTGCCGTCGATATCGATCTTCACGAGATTCGACGCCGTGACTTCATCGAACGACAAACCGAACGGATTGATCAGGAAGCGTCCTGGCTCGCCCGGCACGCTCGCCGAGATGTGCGTGTAGACGACGTCGTCCCAGCCATTGAGCGCAACGAGCCGGTAGGCCGCCGCCAGATCGACGCGCGTGGCCGTTTCGGCGGCACTGCGCGGGCCGTCTTGCGCGATCCTGCGATCAGGCGTGTGGGTGAATGACATGCGCGTCTCCTGCTTGAGTGGTACGGACCCAGCGGCGTTGCAGCGCGATCGTCAGCCACGACGCCAGCACGAAGGGCGCCGTCAGCGCGGCGATGCCGACGCAGTCGATCAGACGTTCGATCAACACCGCCGCGACGATCGCGAACAGCGCATAGCGCCTGCCGAGCGGCGCCGCCGCCAGCGCGGCCAGCGCGGCGTTGAAACCGCACGCGCCCGACAGCACGACCGCATCGCCCGCGCCGCCCAGTCCGTGCAGCATGGCGCCGAGCGCGCTGCCGGCGAGCGCCCAGCCGGCCTGCGACGGCCGCGCCGCGAACAGGCCTGCCGCGATCAGTCCGCCCGCAATGGCGCCGGTCGCGAAGGTGATCGGCGCGAGTCCCGCGAAGGCCGCTTCGAGCATCGGCACGACGCCTGCCGCGACTTGCGGGATCGCGCCCGTGTCGCCGCGCCCGCTGAACAGCGGCAGCCAGCACCAGGTCACCAGGATCGCCGGGCTCGACAGAAATGGCCAGTCGAAGCGCGCCAGGACGCGCGACAGCTTGTGCGCGAGCAACGTGGCGCCCATCGCCGCGACGATCGCGACAGCGCCCGCCTGCGAGACATCGCCGATGAACGCGAACGCCGCCAGCGCCGCGAGGGCGCCGTTGAAGCCATGGAGGTCGTTGCGGAATACGGGCGCGTCGTCGCTATCGATGATCGCGCTGATCACATGGCCGGTCAGCGTGCCGATCAGGAGGCCGCACGCAAGACGCGGACTCGCGCTGAGCACCGCGAGGAAGAGGAGCGCGCCGGTCGCGGCGTTGCGCTGAAGGACGATCTGCCCGATCGCGCGTGCAAAGCGGCGCAGCGGGTCGGCGAAAGCGATGTCGGAATGGAGAGCGGAGGACATGCTGGGCAGCGACGGCACAAGAAGCCGCCAGCATAAGGCAGCCGGCGCGCGCCGTGCGACGGCGGGCCGAATAACCGGTATGGATTTGAAGTAGCGGGCGCGACGAGAAAGGTCGCGCCGAAGGGCAGCAGCTTAGTTGAATGCCAGCGGCACGAGCGGCGTGGGCTCGCCGACACCCGGATTCGCCAGCGAGAGATCTGCGCTCAGCTTGACGATTTCGGTGACGTTTTCGCGGAAGTTGGGATGCTTTTCCCAGGTGATATAGCTTGCGTCGACGACAGCAGACAGCGTGAGCAAGGTAAAGGCGACTTTTTCGATGACTTGGTGATGGCGGCGCATGATCTGTTCCTCAAACTTTGCGACATTGTAACAGAGTTAAGGGTTTTCCCTTAAGTGTTTGTTGCAATGCCGCATCAGCGCCGTCGTGCAAGGGCTTGCGCCCTGTCCCTACATCGAGGCGTCCAGAATTGCTACGTAGTCCGCTTTGGACGCCTCACGCGGATTCGTCTTGTGGCTGTGATCCTTCAGCGCTCCTGCGATGATTCGCGGATACAGGTCGCGCGTCACGCCGAGTTCGGCCAGGCCGCGCGGCAGGCCGAGCCTTGCGGTCATCTCGCGCACGGCTTCACCGACGGCATCGCCGGAAGACTGACCCATCGCCTGCGCAAGACGCGCGAGCTTGCCTTCGTCCTGCATCGTCGGCGCGCTGCGATTGAACGCGATCACCGCCGGCAGGAAGATGGCGTTGAGCGTGCCATGGTGCAGAGTCGGATTGATGCCGCCCAGCGAGTGACTCAGGCTGTGTACGCAGCCCAAACCCTTCTGGAACGCCAGCGCGCCCTGCATCGACGCGCTCATCATGTTCCAGCGCGCCACACGGTCCGAGCCGTCGCGCGTTGCCCGTTCGATGTGCCGCCACGCGCGCCAGAGTCCGTCGAGCGCAATGCCGTCGGCGGGCGGATTAAAGGCCGGCGCCATGAAGGTTTCGAGGCAGTGCGCAATGGCGTCCATGCCGGTCGCGGCCGTCATCATCGGCGGCAGACCGAGCGTCAGTTCGGGATCGCAGATCGCGACGCGCGGCACCACATACGGAGAAATCACGCCGACCTTGCGGCCGTCGTCGAGAATCAGGATCGCGCCGCGGCCCACTTCGCTGCCGGTGCCCGCCGTCGTCGGAATCGCGATGACGGGCGCCGTCTTCGCCGTGATGCGCGCCAACCCGCCTTCGATCACCGCAAAGCTCTGCAACGGACCTTCGTGTGTCGCGCAGACGGCCACGCCCTTGGCCAGATCGATCGACGAACCGCCACCCACCGCGACTACGCCATCGCAAGCATGCTCCTTGTACATCGCGACCGCGGCGCGCACCGCGGCCTCGTTCGGATTCGGCGGCGTGGCGTCGAACACCGGCGCGGGCTGTGGCGAGCCGAGCGCGGCGAGCACCGTATCGACGAGACCGGCGGCACGAATGCCCCGATCGGTCACGATCAGCGGGCGGCGCATGCCGATGCGCTCGCACTCGCCAGCAAGCAGGCGGACCGCGCCGAAATCGAACTGGATCTGCGTGATGTAGTTGATGAGGGCCATGTGGAGTGAGGGAGGTTGTCGTTCGGAGCCGTCAGTATAAAAGTCCTTGCGTGCGGGCGTTCCCCGCTAAAGTTTGGGAGCCTGACGTCCGATATCTGCGATGTGGTCCGATTTTCCGCGAGTGTCCCGCCCTCGCCGGACCACGCCGGAATCCAACATGGACCATCAGACCGAGGTGTTCACATTGCCGCGCGGACGTGCGGCCACGTGGTTGCTGCACGCGGGAGCCGACATTCCCCGCGCGATCCGTGTCGCGCTTGTCGGCAGCCTGTTCGGCACCTTGCCGATTTTCGCGGGCGGCGTGCTCAACACGGTCGCGGTGGCCTGGGTGCTCGACCGCCGCCATCCGACCACCGCCTTCCACATCTGGCTCGCACTCGAAATCGCCGTCTGCCTGATCCGGCTGGTCGTGCTGGTGATCGCGCGCCGACGCGCACGCGAAGGCAAGTCCACGCTGACCGACACGTACGTCCTGCTCGCGCCGCTGTGGGGCGCGACGGTCGGCTACGGCGCGCTGGTCTCGGTGCTGTCCGGCGACTGGGTGGCCGCGACGCTCTCGTTCCTCTCGGCCGCCGCGATGGTCGGCGGCATCTGCTTCCGCAATTTCGCCGCGCCGCGACTAGTGGCAGTGATGATCTTCCTGTCGCTGGGGCCGTGCTGTCTCGGCGCAGTGCTGGCTGGCGAGCCGACGCTCTGGCTCACGCTGTTGCAGATTCCCTTCTACCTGTTCGCGATGAGCGCGGCCGCGTGGCGCCTGAACGGCATGCTCGTCTCGACGATGAAAGCCGAGCAGGAGAACGACCGCCGCGCGCGTCACGACGAGTTGACCGGCCTGCTGAACCGCGCGGGCCTGTTCCAGGCGGCGCGTTCGCGCGAGTCGGTTCGGGCGCGCAATGGCGCGCCGACTGCCCTGCTCTATCTCGATCTCGATGGCTTCAAGGCCGTCAACGATGCTCACGGTCATGAAGTCGGCGACACGCTGCTCGCGCTGGTCGCGCGCCGGTTACGGCATTTGTCGGGGGAAGGCGCGCTGGTGGCGCGACTCGGCGGCGACGAGTTCGTGATCGTCACGCCGCCGCACGACGATCTGCTCGCGCTTGCCGACATCGTCGTACGCGAACTGTCGAAGCCGTTCCACACGGACGGCGATCTGGCCTTGCGCATCGGCGTGAGCATCGGCATTGCGATGTTCGATCATCATCACGATGAACTCGACGGCGTCCTCCGCGACGCCGACAACGCCCTCTACGAAGCCAAGCGCGCGGGCAAGAACCGCTGGGTCGCGGCGGGCCGACGCGAGCCGAAGCCGGTGACCCGCTCGGTCGGACTGGTTGCCTGAACGGGACCCCCGCGATTCAGCCGCTCAGTTCCGCGCTCAGGTTTTCCGCGTCCTTCGCAAAACGCCGACGCTCCTGGCCGTGCAAACGGTCATCGCTCGGCAGGTCCACGGTCAGCGGATTCATCGCGACGTCGTCGATGCGGACTTCATAGTGCAGATGCGGACCCGTCGCCCAGCCGGTCTCGCCGACATAGCCGATCACCTGCCCGCGCTTCACCGTTCCGCCATTGCGGATGCCCTTCGCGAAGCGCGACAGGTGCGCGTACACGGTCGAATACGGCGCCGGGTTGTCGAGCATGATGACCTTGCCATAACCCGTCTGCCTGCCGACGAAGGTCACCCTGCCCTGCGCCGACGCATGCACCGGCGTGCCGATGGGCGCGGCTAGATCGACGCCATCGTGACTCTGCCAGCGATGCGTGACGGGATCGAGCCGCCGGATCGAGAAGTCCGACGATACGCGCGTGAAGTCGACCGGATAACGCGAGAAGCCTGGCGTCGTGCTGTTGCCGTCCTTCGAGTAATAGCGCGCTTCGCCTTCGGGGTCGCGGTAGAGAAACACATCGTGCGACGACGAACCGGTGGTCAGCCGAACGGCCAGCGGCGCGTCCGGTGCCGGCTCGTCGGCCGACTTGCGGTCATAGATGACGCTCAGCGTGTCGCCCTTGCGGATATCGCGGCGCATGTCGACCTTGCCCGCGAACGCATCCGTAAGTGTCGCAATGGTTGCCGAATCGATGCCGAGGCTTTGCGCGGCTTCCGAGAAGGTCTGGTCGACTGTGGCGCTTTCGGTAATGCGGACGGGTGCCGGCGGCTCGACAGGCGCCGGAGCGGCGCTTTGCCGCAGCGAAACTGGCGGGACATCCTCGCGAACGGTTGAAGAGGACGAACGCGCATGTTCAAGCGAATTGCAGATCACGACGGAACAGATCGAACCGACCGCGCAAGCAAGAAAGACTCGTCCTGCCTTGCCGGGCAAGGCGGTTGCGGGTGAGAAGGGCATCGGCGGAAAACTGGACGGGCGACCCAACGCGGCATCACCCGGAACGAAAAGGCGCGGTCTTGACCGCGGGCGGCGTGAAACGCTTGCGCGCTACTCGATCTGCCGCGAAAACAGGCGGATCGTCGGGGAAAACGAAGCGAAACGGCAAGCGGACATGAAGTCAGGGGCGATGGGTTCGGCCACGATGCGCGGCACGTTCAGGTCGGCCGAGACTAAGAGAACTTTCTTAAACGAAACTTAAGCTGCCCCTCAATAAACCTTTTGCACGAAGTTTGCACGGAATTGCTGGTGAATGACGCCGGATGCAGACTTTTCAATTCGCCGCCCGAAAACCCGTTCCCGCATAATTGCGGGATGAAATCACAAGAACGGAAGTACCTTGGGATCGCACGTCACAACGTCCAGACCACGACATTGACGCAGCCACCGCGCTGGCGCTCGCGGGCGCTGAGCGGTGCATTTGCCGCCCTGTTCGTCGCGCTGACGGTGCGTGCCTTCTGGGTGCAGGGCGTGGACGACGCTTTCTACCGTCATCAGGGCGACATCCGCCAAGTGCGCGACTGGCCGATGCACGCCTCCCGTGGACGCATCCTGGATCGCGACGGCCGCCCGCTCGCCGTCAGCCTGCCGACCCGCACGGTGTTCGTGGATGCATCGAACCTGGATGAGCGCGTGTCGCAGCAGAAGATCGATGCGCTTTCCCGTCTGCTCGACATCGCGCCGGCTGACATCGAGAATATCTACGCAGCGCATCGCGGCTTCGCATATCTGAAGCACGAGGTTCCCGTCGATGTCGCTGAACGCGCGATGCGTCTTGACGTGCCCGGTTTGTCGATGCAGGAGGATTACCGGCGTTACTACCCGGAAGGCGAGATTGCCGCGCAGATCACCGGCTTCACCGGCGCTGAAGGCAACGGTCAGGAAGGCCTCGAACGCTTCGCCGAAACCACGCTGCGCGGCGCCGACGGCCACCGCCGCGTGCTGCGCAATGCGCGCGGCCAGGTCATCGATACGCTCGACACCACGCCGCCACGGAACGGCCAGGACCTGACGCTGTCCATCGACCGGCCGATCCAGTACGCCGCGTTCAAGGCGCTGCAAAGCGCGGTCGAGCGCAGCCATGCGCGCTCGGGCTCGGCCATCGTGCTGGACGCCCACACCGGCGAAATCCTCGCGATGGCCAACTGGCCAAGTTACGACCCGAACCAGCACACACGCCGCACCGGCATGGCGGTCCGCAATCGCGCGGTCGCCGACATCTTCGAGCCGGGCTCGGTGATGAAACCGCTCACCATCGCGCTCGCGCTGCAACAGCACCGCATCACGCCCGATACCATCGTGCCGACCGACGGCGGCCACCTGCGCCTGGACGGCCGCACGATCCACGACGACAAGAACTTCGGCACGCTGACGACGGCGGGCGTCATCCAGAAGTCGAGCAACGTCGGCACGACCAAGATCGCGCTGCTGATTCCGGCGCGCGACATGTACCGCAACTTCCGCGCGCTCGGACTCGGGCACGCGCCGAGCGCGGGCTTACCAGGCGTTTCGACGGGCCGCGTGCGGCCGTATCGCAACTGGCGGCGCATCGAGCAGGCGACGATGTCCTATGGCTACGGGCTGTCGGCGTCGCTGCTGCAACTGGCACAGGCCTATACCAGTTTCGCCAACGACGGCCGGCTGGTGCGGGCGTCGATTCACCGCCGCGACCCGCATCAGGAACCGCCGCAAGGCCGGCGCGTGTTCACGGCGCGCGTTGCGCGCGAAGTGCGCACGATGATGGAAAGCGTCGTCAGCAAGGACGGCACCGCGCCGCAGGCGGCCGTGCCGGGCTACACGGTCGCCGGCAAGACCGGCACCGCGTACCGGTGGACGTCGAAGGGCTATGACCGGCATCAGTATCGCGCGTCGTTCGTCGGGATCGTCCCGGCGAAGGCGCCGCGCGTGGTCATTGCGGTGTCGATCGACCGGCCGCAGCGCGGCTCGCACTTCGGCGGCGCGGTGGCGGGGCCGCCGTTCGTCGATATCGCCACGCAGACCATGCATCTGCTCGACGTACGTCCGGACAAACCTCCGGGCGTCTGAACGACGGCCGCACGACGCGGCTTGTCACATTTTGCGAACGGCATCGGCAGCGGACCCGTGCGGCTTACACTGTGCGAGTTTCATCGAACTGTGCTGCATGCTTGCCTGGCAAAAGAAGCAAGAAGGAGCGTCATGCTGAAGGTACTTGCAACCCGAAGCAGCATTCCCGCCCCGCGGACGAAGCGCCGCGTTCTGCCGCTTCTTCGTTACCTTGAAAGCGTGCCCGAAGCGGATGAAGCGCCCACGGACGAAGACCTCGCGTTGCGCCATGCGGATCGAAGTCCGGCGGCGGAGATTCTGAGTATGGAAGTCCGGATCGAAGACTATCTGGCGAACAAGAAGCATGGCGGCATGGCCGCTCTGAAGCGGCAACAGGCCATCGCCGATGCAATTGGCATCCACCTCGATGCCCGCGCGCAAACGCATCTCCTGGCCTACTCGTACGAGTCGTGGAACTTCGTCAACCTGTATCTGCGGCACGGCGAGAACAAGCGCTATTCCGCGCATTACTTCCCGGCCGAAGCGCAAGTGTCAACAGATAGTCCGCAGCGCGTCGAAGCCATGATCGACCTGATCGACGCGTTGCCGTCCACGGGGGACATCGCACTGTATCGCGGCAGCAGGGGCGAGAGCTATCCGATCTGGCGAGCCCTCAGGCTTGGGCTCATTCGGGAAGGGGATATTCTGGTCAACACCGACTTCACGTCCTTCACCGAGAATCCGCATATTGTTCGGAATTTCGCCGGGCCGGAAATCGATGAAACCTCGGTGGTGTTCGAAGTTGGCCGGCATCGGTCCATCAAGGCGCTCGCGCCATTCTCGATGCGCAGCAAGGACCCGTTCTACGAAGCGGAGTCACTGGCCCGGCCAGGACTCGCGTTCGTGATCAGAAGCCTTTCACGCGAAGTCGCGCAAAGCGGCGACGGGTTTCAACCGTACGCCTACGTCTCGCTCGACGAACTTCCGCCCGCGCTGAATCCCAGGCTACAACTTGCAAAAGAATTATTAGGCTCCGATATCGCCTTCCCCCGCAACGTCTTCGACATGCGCACGGGCGAGCCCGTCGATGTCTCCGCCTTCAGCGAGCGACTCGGAAGCAAAAGCGCGGACGTGCTTGCGCCCTATCTGTAGCCGAGCGCACCGGCCTCAACGTTTCTCCATCCCGATCGCCCCCGCATAGCCCGTCAGCTCCAGATAGCCGCGCCCGCGCGGGTTGCCATCGAGCGTCACCGCGCCTTCCCAATACAGCGCGCCGGTCGATTCGCGCGAGTCCAGTTCCTGATCGTCGATCAGCGGATTCAGCCGCCAGTGCAGCGCGCCGACCCGCACGTTCATCGCGACCGGATACACGGTGTTGGTGCGCGGAGAACGCCACTGCCGCTGCGGCGTGAACTCCACCTCGCCGGGGCCGTACTGCGTCGTGCGGCCGTCGCGGTCGCGCAACGCGGCATGCGCCCAGACCGCGTGGCCGTCCCGCGCGCGGACCTTGAACGCCATCAACGCGGCGCCATCGTCGAGATTCGCGCCGAGCCAGTCCCAGCCGGCGGCATCCGGCGACAGCAGCGTGCTGGACCACTCGTGATCCAGCCATGCGCGCCCCGTCACGGCGGTCGCCGCGCGCGCCCGGCCATCGGCGGACGGCCGCACCACGCTGCCCGACACCTTCAATTGCGGCTCGCTGTAGTAGTCGCTCGCCTGCTCCGGCAACGGCCCCTTCTGCGAATAGCCGCGCTCGCCCTGAAGCATGGGCGGCTGTGTCGGCGTGAAGGTGAGATTGAGCGCGAAATTCGCGGCATCGGCGACGACCGCGTAGCTGCCGTCCGCCGCGCGCGTCATGCGCCAGCCGTCGAGCTTGACGTCGGTGTTGCCCTCCCGCGCATACGCCAGACCGAAGCCCTGCCGCGCGATGTTCTGGTCATGCACGAGCCGTCCATACGCGGGATCGGACAGCGCTGCATGGGCGATGATCAACTGCGCCGGATCGAACGCGCTCTTGCTGTCCGTCCCGCCCTTGCCCGTATTCGAGCGGAAGAACGTGATCTGGAAACCGAGCGGCTGATGTTCAGGCGTGTCGAGCCAGCCGGTCGCGTACCACCATTCCGTGCGATACGGCGGATGCGCGCCGCTGTCGCGCGGCCAGTCGATTCCTTGCCCCGGCACGACGGGCGCGAACACCGGTTGCCCGGCGCATGCGCTCGACAAGACGAGCAAGCCTCCGGCGATCCATGCGCGCATCACCAGTCCTCCCGCACGGCGCGGACCGCATCGACCGACACGGCCCGGCGGCCCGACAGCACCGCCGTCGCGCAGGACGACAGCAGCATCACGCACGCGATGACCGCGATCGGCGTCCACGGCACATGCAGCGACATGCTCCAGTGGAACGACTGCGGATTCACGACGAACACGAGAATCAGGCTGATCGCGAAGCCCAGCAGGCAACCCAGCGCGATGCCGAGCAGCGTCAGCCAGCCGGCCTCGGATGCAAGCAGCGCCAGGATCTGCGTGCGCGTCACGCCCACATGCCGCAGCATGCCGAACTCGCGTGCCCGCGCGAGCGTCTGCATCGAAAAGGTCGCGCCGACGCCGAACAAGCCGATCACGATCGCCACCGCTTCGAGCAAATACGTCACGGCGAAGCTGCGATCGAAGATGGTGAGCGTGCGCGCGCGAATCTCGCCGGGCTGGGAGAACTCGAGCGTGCCACCGAACGGCAGCCGCTTGAGCGCGCCAATCACCTGCGCGGCGCTCGAACCGGCGCGCAGCGTGATGGCGATATCCGTCGCGGTCAGGTCGCCGGTAAGCCTGCGATAGTCGCCGATGCGCATCTGCAACGCGCCCGTCTGGCGCACGTAATCGCGCCAGATTCCCGCGACGACCACTCGCGCGTCCGTCCCGCCGACCGGCAGCGTCACGCGCTCGCCCACGCGATAACCATAGAGATCGGCCATCGCCTCCGATGCCCAGACCGGCGTTTCGTCGGCACGCCACGCGGACGGCGGCAACACGGCGCCGGTCATTTGGAGCGTCGCGCCGGGATCGGCGGCATCGAGTTCGCGCGCGATCAGGACGACGGGCGGGTTCGCCGCATCGAGCGTCAGTTTCGACGTGCGCGTGAACGCCGCGTGCGCGACGCCGTCCGCCGCCGCGAGCTGCGCCTGCTGCGCGGGACCGAGGCCGCCGGTGTCGCCGCTGGCCGCCATGCGCACGTAGAGATCGGCGGAGAGCAGATGCGCGAGCCAGTCTTCCACCGACACGCGGAAACTCGTCACCATGATTGCCATCGCAACAATCAGCGTGAAGCTCGACAGCACGCCGCCCATCGCGATGGACGCTTGCCCCGGCGCATTCGCCAGGCGCGCGAGCGCGAGCGTCGCGACAGCGCTGCGCGAACGCGGCGCGCGACGGAAGGCGCTCGCAGTGAGACGCGGCATCAGCGCAATCCCGCCGACGAGCAGCAACGCGACCGCCACATACCCGGCGATCGGCGTCTCAAACAGCGGCGGCGCCTGCGTGAGCGCCGCGCCGAACACGAGGCAGGCGAGCGCGGGCCAGGGCGTGCCGAGCGGCGTCAGCGCGGCTTCCTCGCTGCCGGCCTTGAGCGCGGGCGCGGGCCGCGTGCGGGCCGCTTCGAGCGCGGGCGCGAGCGTGCCCGCCAGCGCGACAGCGATGCCGAGCGCCAGGAAGATCCCGCTCGCGACCGGTTCGAACGCGACGCGCGGCTCGACGCCCGGGAAGTAGCCGCCGCCGAGATCGCTGCCGAAGAAACGCAGCGCGAGCGCCGCGACGCTAAAGCCGAGCGCAATGCCGAGCACGCCGCCCGCGACGCCGAGCAACGCGCCTTCGACCATGATCTGCCGCACGAGCGCGGCGCGCGTCATGCCGAGCACGCGCAGCAACGCGAATTGCGCGCGGCGGCGCACGACGCCCGCCGCCTGGGTCGAGAAGACGAGAAACGCACCGGTGAACAGCGCGACCAGAGCGAGCACGTTCATGTTGATGCGATACGCGCGCGAAAGCCGGTCCGTGCGGCTTTCGACATCACTTGTCTCCGTCACGACGAAGCGCGCGCCGAGTTCGCGTTGCAAGGTCTGTCGGAACGCCTCGCGATCCACGCCGCGCGTCAGTTGCAGGTCCACGCGCGAGAGCTTGCCTTCGAGCGCGAAATGCGTCTGCACGGCGGCGATGTCCATCACGGCGAGGCGCTGGCCGGGCCGCGTCCGCGCGATGCCGCCCGCCACGCGCAAGCTCACGGGCGCCGTGCCGTTCTGCAATTCGACGGACGCGCCCTCGCGTGCCCCGAGCCAGGTCTGCGCGGCGGAAGACAGGAAGATGGCGTCGCCGGCGAGCATATCGAGCGGCGCTTGCGGCGAGGGCACGCCGGTCAGGTCAGGCGCGATGCGCCGCGCGCGAAACACGTCCACGCCCAGCAGCTTGAGCGGCGCGCTCTTGCCCGGCACGGCGGCATCGACTTCGAGCACCGGGCTCGCGACCGCCACGCCCGCGAGCGTCGCCAGCCGCGGATAAACCTGCTCGTCGATAAAAGGCTGTGCGCCGCGCACCTGCAAGTCCGCCTGGCCCGACAGACTGCGCGCGGCGGCCGAGAACTCGTTGAACGCCGCGCCGTTGATCAGCTGCACCGCGTAGCCCAGGCCGACGCCCAGCGCGATCGTCAGCACCGCGACCAGCGCGCGGCCGCGATGACTGCGCCATTGCGCGGCGAGCAGCCAGCGCGCGAGCGTGTCAAAGCGGTGATTCATCCCGGCGTGGTTCATCGTTGCAGCGTCGCGGCGTGCAAGGCGCCGTCGCTCAGGATCACCACGCGGTCCGCGAACGCGGCCGCCGCTTCCGAATGCGTGACCATCACGATGGCCGCGCCGGTCGATTGCGTCTCCGCCCGCAGCAGTCCGAGCACTTCATGCGCGGTTTGCGGGTCGAGGTTGCCGGTGGGTTCGTCGGCGAGCAACAGGCGCGGCCGATGCACCAGCGCCCGCGCAATCGCCACCCGCTGCAATTCGCCGCCGGACAGTTGGCGCGGCATGTCGCCGTCGCGGCCTGCCAGACCGACCGCCGCGAGCATCGCATGCGCGGCATCGGGCGATGCGCCGTTCAGCAGCAGCGGCACCGCGACATTCTGGAACAGCGTCAGATGCGGCAGCACGTGGAACGCCTGGAACACGAAGCCCAGCTTCTGCCGCCGCAGGCGCGTGGCGGCGTCGTCGGGAAGACTGGAGATCACCGAGCCGTCGATCAGCACCTCGCCGCTGTCCGCGTGATCCAGTCCCGCGATCAGATTCAGCAAGGTCGACTTGCCCACGCCCGAATCGCCCATCACCGCGACGAACTCGCCCGCGCCGAGCGCGAAGTCGAGCGCGTCGAGCACTACGCGCCCGCCTTCGTAGGTCTTGGTCAGGCGGCGGCATTCAAGGGCGGGAGAGACGTCGGGGTCGGCGGGTTTCATGCGGAGGGATCAGGCTCGATCAAGGCACAGGCTCGGAGGCAAGCATTGTGCCCAATCTTCGACGACCGCGTGTATCGGAACGCCCGAGGCGTCAGGACTGCGGCAGCGTGCCCGGGCGGATATACGGGAACATGTGCGCGACGTAGTCCGGCTTGCCGAGCGCCACGCCATGACTGCGCAGGATCGAATAAGCGGTCACCGCATGGAAATAGAACTGTGGCAACGACCAGTCGCGGGCGTATTCCTCGCCGGTCATGTCGAAGATGACGCCGTTTGGCAGATCCAGCGCGATCGGGCTGTTCGCGGCGGCATCGAGCGCATCCGGAGTGAGCAGCGACAGAAACGACACCGCTTCGCTGATGCGCGCGTGCGCGTCGGCGAAGGTGCCCGGCGCCTCGTTCGACTTCACGCCTTCTTCCCGCACCTGCCGCAACGCTTGCGGCACGTCCTCGCCGCGCAAGCGATACACCGGCTCCTGCGCCTGAAAACACGCGAAACGAACCTGCGCCGCGAGCGGGAACATGTCGGGGGCGAGACGCAGCGTCATCAGCATGTCGAGGCCGGCGGCCGCTTCGCCGCTCTTGTCCTTGTCGGGCCCGGCGGCCTTGTCCAGCCATGCGGACAAATTGTTCAGCGTCTGCACGAAGGTCGGGACCAGAAGACGGGTCAATTGCATGAAGCGCTCCACAGGTGAGGAAACTGCGATCTTATATCGATGCAGCGCCCACCTGTGTTCATCGCCCCGTCATCAACGCGGACCGAACACGGCCACGCCCGTCTTGGTGCCGACATAGACCTTGCCGTTCGCGATCATCGGCGAGATGAACTTGTTGCTGCCGAACTGATCGCGCGTACCCGACTGATTGCTGTTGTACAGCTCCGTGGCAAGGTTGCCCGCGTCATAGGCATGCAGGATGCCGATGGCCGTGCCGTTCTCCACGCCCCACACGATGCCGTTCGTATTGCCGCTCGCCGAGATCACCGGCGCGAGACCCGGGAAACTCCAGGTCTGCGCGCTCTGGCTCGACGCCGTGGTCGCGAACACCGCGTTGACCACCGGGATCGCCTTCAGGTGATCGCCGGCCGGTCCCACGTACACCGTGTTGTTGTAGAACGCGGGGGCACTGAACATCGGGCCGAAGATGGTCGAGAACAGCTCCTGGTAAATGTGGTCGCCGTTGGAGTCGAAGTTGCCCATCGAATCGCGGTTGACGATGAACAGCGCGCGCGTCTTGCCGCCACCCACCGCGAGATGCCGCACGTTGCCGTTGATGTCGGTGAGATCCGGCAAGACCAGCACGCCGCCCGAGCCGAGATCGAGGTCGGCGTTCGACTGCGCGACCGTATCCGAGGGCTCGAAGTAATCCGCGACGTGCAGGGTCGGCGTCGGCGAGACCTTGAGGAAGCCGTTGCCGAAGTCGCCCTTGTTGGGCATGTCCTGCGCGTTGGTGGTGGGGTCGAAGGTGCCGTTGCCGTCGAGGAAATAGACCGACGTGCCATCCGATGCAAGGCCAGCGCCGCTCATCCAGATGCCGCCCATTTCGCCGTTCGGCGTGACGTTCAGGACGCCAGCCTGCTTGAGCGTGTCCGCGTTATAGCTGATGACCCAGCCGGTGTACGGCAGTGCATCGCAATGCGAACTCCACGCCGTGTAGACCACGCCATTGAGCAACAACAGCGAAGCGCGCTCGATGTACTGTCCCGGCGTGAACGGCACGACGCCATTGACGCTTCCCGAACCCGTGCCCGGATAGGAACCGGTGATTTCGGTGGGACCGTTAAGGAGTTCAGCGCCCGTGGCGATGTCGAGCGCATGCAACCGCTGATGATAGGCGCCGCCCGTGTCCTTCGACATTGCGACGACATAGATCGTGCCGTTCGGCCCGCGCGTGCGGTCGATGACAGGCGTCGCCGTAATGCCGATGGTCGGCGTGGTCTGGTTACAGCCGTGGTCGTCGCTGGGCACTTCGCCGGTAGGCAGGGTCGTCACGCGCCACAGCACGGTGCCGGTGTCGGCATCGAACGCGTAGACGCTGCCCGCCTCGGTGGCGACGTAGAGCACGTTGTGCGTGCCGCCCGCAATCGGCACGCTGCCGAGGAAAAGCGGTTGCGCGTCGACGGCGCCATCCACCGTATAGAAGCCGATCTTGCCGAAGGTCGTGGCGTTGACGTTGGCCGGCGCCAGCCGGGTTTCGCTCAGTTGCTGGGCAGTGCGGCGGATGTCGTTGTGATACGTGGTGACGTCGGCGGGTGTCGCTGCTGACGGCTGACTTGTCGTGGGATTACTGGCGCCCGAAGGCGAACTGGCGCCCGAAGGCGAACTGGCGCCCGAAGGCGAACTTGCACCGGACGGCGAACTCGCGCCTGAAGGTGAACTTGCGCCGGATGGCGTGGACGCACCCGTCGGGCTCGATGCGGAAGAAGGATTCGATGCCGGCGCTGCACCGCCCGTGGACGATCCCGAATCGGAACTTGAACTGCCGCCGCTGCAACCGGCAAGCAATAGTGCGAAAGCGAGTGCCATCACGCCAAACGTCGAGTGCCCTTTCATCTGCGAACCTCCGGTTCTTGAGAAGTCAAGCTCGATGCTTTCGCGATTATTGCCTGCGAAGGCTAAAGAATAATAAAGATAATCGGGACTCCGCTACTGTTTGTCCAAGTGATTTAAAAAAGTTGTGCTTGGTATGACGAATGCAAATCGCAAACGCGTGCTTTTTACCTGTCAGGTAATCGACATCGCTTCAGTCTTACCGCGAAGATGGACGTACACGCTTAATGGAGCCGCCTTTATGTCCGCTTATGCTGTTGGGCTTCTTCACGATGTCGTCATCAACGCAGACATCGTTCGGTATCTCGACGAGATCGATGCAACGCTTGCACCATTCGAAGGCCGCTTCATCGTGCATGGCGCGCCGCCCGATGTGCGTGAGGGGCATTGGCGGGGCGACCTGATCATCATCGAGTTTCCGTCGCTGGCCAACGCTCGCGCGTGGTACGGATCGGACGCCTATCGGGTCATCCTGCCGCTGAGGACGAATAACTCGCAAGGCGCGGTGATTTTGATAGAGGGTGTCGAGGCAGGACATCGAGCCGGCGATATCCTGCGCTAAAGTGCGCTTGACGGATTTTCAAGCGAAACGGTCGCGCTCGCTTAAGCATTCTTTAGTGTACTTGTAGTGCTTTTGCTTAAGCGGCCGCAAGCTTGCCGTCCCACATATTCAGCCGTTGTCGCCGCCCGCCACCGGCAGCACGGCGCCGGTGATATAGCTGGCTTCATCGGACGCGAGGAACAGGATCGGCGCGATCTGTTCGTCCAGCGTGCCGTAACGCTTGAAGAACGTCGACTCCTTGACCTGTCGCACCGCCTCGTTCATCCAGGTTTTCTCCTGCTCGCTATCGCCGGCGGCATTGCGCGGCACGCGACGCGGCGGCGCCTCGGTTCCGCCCGGCGCTGCGGCGACCACGCGGATGTTGCGCTCGCCGTACTCCATCGCGAGCGCCTGGGTCATCGCATTGACGCCGCCCTTCGCCGCCGAATACGGCACGCGGCGAATTCCTCGCGTGGCATTGGACGACACGTTGACGATGGTGCCGCCACCGTTGTCGAGCAGATACGGCAGAACCGCGTGGCAGGCATAGAGCGTCGGCATCAGCGAACGGCGGATCTCCGCGTCGATCTGCGCGGGTTCGAAATCACCAAACGGACGCATGCGTATCGCGCCGCCGACACCGTTGATCAGAATATCGACCCGGCCGAACGCGCGCACCGCGAACGCCATCGCAGCGGCGGCGCCTTCGTAGGTTTCGAGATCCGCGACGAAGCCCGCGGTCTGCGCGCCCCGCGCCTCGGCCGCTACTTCGGCGACAAAGTCGGCACGATCGACGAACAGCACCTTCGCGCCCTCCGCCGCCGCACGCAACGCCACGCCCCGTCCGATGCCCTGCGCCGCACCGGTCACGACCATCACCTTGCCTTCGAAGCGTGGCGTGCTCATGCGGTCACCGGCGCAGCGTTGGGCGTGAACTTCTCGTAGTGGAAGCTGTTCGGCTTTACGCCGTTGTCATCGAAATGTTTGCGCACGGCATCGACCATCGGCGGCGGGCCGCACAGGTACACGTCCACGTCACCATCGTTGAGCGACTCGGCCGGCATATGCTGCGTGACCCAGCCCTTGCGCGGATGCGTTGAAGCCGCGTCGGCGACTACCGTGCTGAAGCTGAAGTTCGGCAGCTTCGCGCTGAAGGCTTCGATCGCTTCAACCTGCACCAGATCCAGATCGCGCGTCACGCCGTAGATCAGATGCACCTTCTGCTGCGAGTCCGTGCGCACCAGGACTTCGAGCATCGACAGGAACGGCGCCAGCCCGGTGCCGCCTGCGAGGAACAACAACGGCCGCTCCACCGCGCGCAAGTAGAAGCTGCCGAGCGGCCCGGTGAGTTCGACCTTGTGGCCGGGCTGCGCGGATTCGAGCCAGGTGCTCATCACGCCGCCCGGAATTTTCTTGATGAGGAAGCTGATCTTCGTTTCCCCCGGTGCCGACGAGAACGAATACGAACGATGCTGGCCGCTGCCGGGCACGTCGATGTTCACATACTGGCCCGCGAGAAACACGGGCGCTGCGGCGTCCACGTCCAGTTCGAGCACCACGGCGGCATCGTTGTGCGGCTCGACCTTCGTGACCGTCGCCGCGAACGTGCTCTGCCCGGTCTTGCAGGCTGTCGACGATGCCGGCACCGCGATCACGCAATCGCTCTCCGGAATCATCTGGCAGGTGAGCACGAGACCGCGGTCCTTTTCGTCTTCGGTGAGCGCGTCGTCGATGTACTCGTCGCCGAGATCGTAGCGGCCGCTTTCAGCGCGGCATTTGCAGGTGCCGCAGACGCCGTCGGAGCAGTCCATCGGCAGGTTGATGCGGGCGCGGAATGCGGCGTCGAGCACTTTCTCGCCCGCCTTGCATTCGACAAAGCGGGTCACGCCGTCCTCGAAATTCAGTGCAATGTTGAAGCTGGTCATGTTGCCTCCTGCGTGCTGTCTCTCATCGCGGCGCTCAGACGTGATACACGTCGAGCACCTGGCGAATGGTGTCGTTCTTGAGCACGATCTTCTTTCTCGCGATCAAGAGAATGTCGTCGACCTTGCGGAACGTGACGAAGATCGTGCCGAAGAAATGGTCGGTGATCTTGTAGCGATGATTCAGCGTGTCGAAGTTATAGCGGACGTCCACTTCATTGCCGCGCTCCGCCAGCACTTCAACGTTGGTCACGTTATGGCTCGTACGCGGCTCGGGCAGCGAGGCGCCGCTGCGTTCCGTCTTGATGCGGAACACGCGGTCTTCGAGTCCGCCCCGGTCGGGGTAGTACATCAGCGAGATCTGGCTTTCGTGATCGTTGGTGAGCTGGTCGTCGTCATCCCACGCGGGCATCCAGTAGTTCACGTCTTCCGCGTAGCAGCCGAGCCATTCGTCCCACTGGCGGTCATCGAGAAAGCGCGCCTCGCGATACAGCGCGGCACAGATGGTCGGGTAGTCGATGTTCATGCCGGCACCTCCGCTTGCTCTTTCTTCAGCGCGTCGCGCATGACCTCGACCCAGTACTCGTGCTGGCAGACGAACAGCCCTTCGTCTTCGCTGCGCTCGCCCGAGATGAGCGGCTTCAGGCCCATGTGCCTGGCGTTCTCGTCCGCGCCCTCGACCCACAGCGGCGCGCCGCGCGACAGGTCGTTCCACAGCGCAGTCGTCCCCGCATAACCGGCCTGGCACGCACGGAATTCCTCGAGATCGTCGCTGGTACCCATGCCGGTGACGTTGAAGAAGTCCTCGTACTGGCGGATGCGCAGTGCACGCTGCTCCGCGCTCTCGCCCTTCGGCGCGAAACAGAAGATGCTGACCTCGGTCTTGTCGACGCCGAGCGGACGCACCACGCGGATCTGCGTACTGAACTGGTCCATCAGGAACACGTTCGGATACAGGCACAGATTGCGCGTCTGGTTGACGATGAAGTCCGCCTTCACTTCGCCAACCCGCGCCTTGAGTGCCTCGCGATGCTGATACACCGGGCGCACTTCCGGGTTCATCGTCTGGGTCCACAGCAGGATGTGGCCGTGCTCGAAGCCGTACACGCCCGCCACCGACTTGCTCCAGCTGTTGGCATCCACGGCCTTGGTGCCCTCGACCTTGCGGCGGCCCATCGTCGCGGCATAGTTCCAGTGCACGGTGCTGACGTGATAACCGTCGCAGCCGTTTTCCATCTGCATCTTCCAGTTGCCGTCGTAGATGTAGGACGAGTTGCCGCGCAGCACTTCGAGCCCCTCCGGCGCCTGATCGACGATCTGGTCGATGATCACGCGGGTTTCGCCGAGATACTCTTCGAGCGGCATCGAATCCGGGTTCAGGCTGCCGAACAGGAACCCGCGATAGTTCTCGAAGCGCGGCACGCGACGCAAGTCATGCGAGCCCTGCTTGTTGAACTGCACTGGATATTCGGTGGTCTTCTCGTCCTTCACCTTCAGCAGCTTGCCGGTGTTCGAGAAGGTCCAGCCGTGGAACGGGCACGTGAAGCTGCCCTTGTTGCCATGTTTGCGGCGGCAGAGCATCGCGCCCTTGTGGGCACAGGCGTTGATGACCGCATGCAGTTCGCCGGTCTTGTCGCGCGTCACGACAATCGGCTGCCGGCCGATCCACGTCGTGTAGTAGTCGTTGTTGGCGGGAATCTGGCTTTCGTGCGCCAGATAAACCCAGTTGCTCTCGAAGATGTGTTTCATCTCGAGATCGAACAGGTCGGCGTTCGTGAAGATGTCGCGGCCGCAGCGGTACACACCGCTTTCCTTGTCGTCCTGAACGGCGGTTTGCAGCAGGTCGTCCAGTTGCCGGGCGCGGTCGTTGATGGCGGACATGAGTGCTCTCCCTACGCGGGCTTCGGCAAGCGAAGCCCGTGCATCGGTGAAGATTGATTCGGGGATGGAGGCGGCCGCGCAGTCCGCGCGCCGCCGTGGCAAGGCGAGGTAAGACGCTTACGCTGCGACGATCACTCGCGGACGCTCCACCAACTGGTTGTCCTTGCCCTGCACGAGCGAGGTCAGCTGGATGTCGAAGTCGATCTCGCGATACGCATCGTCCTTGAGTCCGAGCGCCGTGCCGCCGTTCTTCTCGACGACATGCGGCACCAGTTCTTCGCGGGTCGCATAGGCGAAGTCATCCCAGATCAGCGGATCGCCTTCGATATTGATCTGCGTCGTCAGCTTGCGATGCTTGTCGCTGGACACGAAGAAATGCACGTGCGCCGGACGGTTGCCATGTCGCGCAAGCGCGTTGAGCAGTTGCTGCGTCGCGCCGTGCGGCGGGCAGCCGTAGCCCACCGGCATCAGCGTGCGGAATTCGTACACGCCGTCGGCGCCGGTTTTGACCGCGCCGCGCAGGTTGAAGTCGCTTTGCGCGCCGGTCGGGTCGAAGTGCGAATAGAAGCCGTGCGAGTTGGCGTGCCAGCATTCCACCACCGCGTTCGCCACCGGCTTGCCGTCGGGACCCGTCACCTTGCCGCGAATCACGAGCGGGCCGGCGTCGGCATCGGCGTCGAGATCGATCTTCGACACACCGTCGCGCAGCGGCGCGCCGGCCACGTACAGCGGGCCTTCGATCGTGCGCGGCGTGCCGCCGTGGATGTCGGCTTCACGGTCCGCTGCATCCATGCGGATGTCGAGGAACTTCTCCAGGCCGAGGCCGGCGGCGAGCAAGGCCGCCTCGCCGTCCTGACCCAGCTTGTTGAAGTACGTGACGCCGGCCCAGATTTCATCGGGCGTCATGTCGAGGTCGTCGATGGCCTTGAACAGGTCGCCCAGCAAGCGGTGCGTAATCAACTTTGCGCGGGCATTGCCGTCCTGACCGCCGAGGTTGGAAGCGGCCTTCAGCAGGTCCTGCACTTCCTTCGTATCGAACACGTTGACGTTCATGTCTACTCCTGTGTCTCGCTGTTTTTTCGTGGGGGTTAACCCCTGCTCCAGCGCCGAGACAGATATGCTCGGAAGGTATGATCGGGTGCTGAAACAGAGCGTGAATGCAGAATAGTCGACGCCAGAACGCCCGGTCCAACACTGATTTAGTATTGGGCTATATCCAGGAGGTATCGAAATGGAATTGCGGCATCTTCGTTATTTCGTCGCGGTGGCCGAGGAGCGCAACTTCACGCGCGCGGCGCAGCGGCTGCATATCGCCCAGCCGCCGTTGAGCCGGCAGATCCAGCAACTTGAAGAAACGCTCGGCGTGCAGTTGTTCGAACGCGCCTCGCGCCCGCTCAAGCTGACCGAGACCGGCAAGTTCTTTTATTCGCACGCCGTGCAGTTGCTGGCGCAGACCTCCGAGCTGGAATCGATGACGCGGCGCGTGGGCAATATCGAACGCAGTCTGTCGGTCGGATTCGTGGGTTCGACGCTGTACGGCATGCTGCCGAAAATCATCCGCCGCTTCCGCGACGAGAACGCCACCGTCGAACTGAGTCTTCACGAGATGTCAACGATGGACCAGATCCGCGCGCTGAAGGACGGGCGCATCGACGTCGGGTTCGGCCGGATCCGGCATGAGGACGCCAACATTCGCCGCGTGATCCTGCGTGAGGAAAAGATGATCGTCGCGCTGCCGGTGGGTCATCCGCTGTCGCTCGTCAAGCCAGTGCTCGCGCTGCGCGACCTCATCAACGAAACGCTCATCGTCTTTCCGAAGGCGCCGCGCCCCAGTTACGCGGATCAGGTGCTGGCCGCGTTCCAGGATCGCGGGCTCGCGCCGCGCAAGACCTACGAAGTGCGCGAGCTGCAGATCGCGCTGGGACTGGTCGCGGCGGGCGAAGGCATTTCCGTCGTGCCGAGCAGCGTCTACGGTCTCAAGCGAGATGACGTCAGCTACCAGGAACTCGACGACCCGACGCTCGTCTCGCCGATCATCATGAGCATGCGCGCGCTCGACGAGTCGCGCGACATCCGCGAGATGCTCGAACTCATTTACCGGCTGTATGAGGAGGAACACGTCGCCTATACCCCGCGCAGCGACCGGGGCACGTAACACACTCATACCTCGGGGGTATGAGACTAGACGTCGATGGTCTTGGACAGGCGAATATCGGGCGCGCAATACTTCAGCAACGCTCCCTTCCCGACATTTCAGGTATGAACGCCCACATCACGTCCGTCTCAGCGATCCTGGTCGATCTTCCGACCATTCGCGCGCATCAGCTCGCCATGGCGACGATGCAGCAGCAAACCCTCGTCATCGTGCGCCTGCGTTCGAGCGACGGCATCGAAGGCATCGGCGAGGCCACGACGATCGGCGGCCTGTCTTACGGCGATGAAAGTCCCGAAGGCATCAAGCTGACCATCGATACCTATCTGGCGCCGGCGCTCGTCGGTCAGGACGCGACCAACATCAATGCCGCGATGCTCCGGCTGAACAAGGTCGCGCGCGGCAACCGCTTCGCCAAGTGCGCGCTGGAAACCGCCTTGCTCGATGCGCAGGGCAAGCGCCTCGGCGTGCCGGTGAACGAACTGCTCGGCGGCGCGGTGCGCAAGACGCTGCCGGTGCTCTGGACGCTCGCGAGCGGCGACACCGGGCGCGACATCGAGGAAGCCGAAATGCTGCTCGCCGAGCGCCGTCATCACACCTTCAAGCTGAAGATCGGCCGGCGCGGCGTGCGTGAGGACGTCGCGCACGTGTCGAAGATCAAGGCGGCGCTCGGCGATCGCGCAAGGGTCACGGTGGACGTGAACCAGGCCTGGAACGAGACCGACGCGGCGCTCGGCATCGAGGCGTTGCAGGCGGCGGGCATCGACCTGATCGAGCAGCCGACGCCGCGCGAACAGCGCGACACGCTGGCGCGGCTCGCGGCGCGCTTCATCGTGCCCATCATGGCCGACGAAGCCGTGACCGGGCCGGAAGACGCGCTCGAACTCGTGCGCAACGCCTGCGCCGATGTGTTCGCGCTGAAGATCGCGAAGTCGGGCGGCATCTACGGCATGCTGCGCACCGCCGCCATCGCGGACGCGGCGGGCGTGTCGCTGTACGGCGGCACGATGCTCGAAGGCAGCATCGGCTCGATTGCCTCGGCGCACGGCTTCAGCGCGCTGCCGCAGCTTTCGTGGGGCACCGAGCTCTTTGGGCCGCTGCTGTTGAAGGACGACATCGTCACCGCGCGCCCGCACTACCGCGACTTCGATCTCCATCTGCCGGAAGGGCCCGGTCTCGGCTTGCAGATCGACGAGGACAAGCTCGCGTTCTATCGCCGCGACAAGCGCGCCTGAGTACGGCTCCATCAATACGGCATCCGCGCTCGGCTGGAACGGCGGGGATGCCTCCAACCCTACGGAGGAACGACATGCTTTATCTGGTACGAATGGACGTCCATCTGCCGCACGATATGCCCGTGGCCACGGCCGATTCAATCAAGGCGCGCGAGAAGGAATATTCGCAGGAACTACAGCGCTCGGGAAAGTGGCAGCAACTGCACCGCGTGGTCGGCGAGTACGCGAACTACAGCGTCTTCGACGTCGACTCGCACGACGAACTGCATACCCTTCTATCGGCGCTGCCGCTGTTTCCGTACATGACGGTCAAGGTGACCGCGCTCGCGAAACATCCTTCGTCGATTCACTGAGTGCGGGCGGGTCGCCACGGGTCCGGCCAGCGCACCGCGATCATGAACGGCTGCCCGCCCACGAATTTCAGTAAATTGCGTGGTTTCAGCAAATGTTGAAATCGTCTGAAACAGTGAAAACTGGCTATTTTCACTGGATATGGTACTTTCAACACATGCTGAAACCAGGCTATTTGATGAAAGCACCCTTTCCAGCCGAAGCGTTCGATCCCAGTCTGCCGCAAGCCGAAGAGGCCTTGCGGGCCGTGCTCGCGCATGTCCCGGCTCTCAGGGTTGAAGGCATCAACGACGCATCCGCGCTGGACGACTGGAAACCGGACCTGGTCGTTCGGCTCAGGGTCAATGACCAGCCGCACTTGCTCATTTGCGCGCTCAAGCCGAGCGGGCAACCGCGCTACGCCCGCGGCGCGCTGCTGGAGTTGCGCCGCCATGTTGCGCGCCATCCTCCCGGCGCCACACCGGTCTTCATCGCCCCGTATATCTCGCCCGCAGTCAGGCAGCTGTGCAGCGCGGAACGCGTGAGCTACCTCGACCTGCAGGGCAACACCCGGATAGCGTTTGACGGCGTGTTCATCGAGCGCATCGTGGCGGACAAACCGCAGGCGGAACACCGCGAACTCAAGTCGCTGTTCAGGCCGAAATCCGCGCAAGTGCTGCGCGCCATGTTGCGCGAGCCCGACCGTGCGTGGCGCGTCAGCGACCTGGCGGACGTGTCGGGCGTCAGCCTCGGGCATGTCAGCAATGTCCGCAACGGCCTGCTCGATCGCGAATGGGCGCGGACCTCGGATGACGGCCTCGTGCTCCGCGCGCCGGCCGCGCTACTGGACGCATGGCGCGACAGCTATACCGCGCCGGCGGGCGAACAGCTGCGTTTCTACACGCCGCTCCACGGCAGCGCGCTCGAAGACGCAGCCCGAGATGCGCTCCGCGCCCCGGACGCTGCCGGGCACGCGGCCTTCGCGTCGTTTTCTGCGGCACAGTGGCTGGCGCCCTACGGCCGCACCGGCACCCACTATTTCTACGCCGATGAAACCGGCCTGCGCGCGCTCCAGGCCGCGCTCAAGCTGGCGCCTGCTGCCAAGGGCGAGAACGTGAGCGTCGTCATGCCGAAGGATCCGGCGCTGCTGACCGACACCATCGAGCCCGCGCCGGGCGCACTCTGCACCAGCCCGGTCCAGACCTGGCTCGACCTCTGCATCGCCGGCGAACGCGGCGCCGAGGCCGCCGACCACCTGCGCCAGGAAAAGCTTTCATGGTCCCGATGACCCCTCCGCACGAACCGCAATCGGCCGCCGACTACGACGACCGCACGACCGCCGCCGTCAAATCCGTGCTGGTCGAAATGGGTCAGATCCTCGGCAGCTTCAAGGGCAAGTTCGCCATCATCGGCGGCGCGGTGCCGTGGCTGCTGCTGGCCAACGAGGACATGCCCCACGTCGGCACGCTCGACGTAGACGTCGGACTCGATGCGGAAGCGCTCGGCGACGGCGAGTACGCCACGCTTGTCGGCACGCTGCAAGGCCACGGCTACACCCAGCGCGCCGGACTGCGGCGCTTCCAGCTGGTGCGGCAGGTTGCGGTGCGCGACGGCGGCGAAGCGATCGACGTCATCGTCGATTTTTTGATGCCGCGCGATGCGGAGATCGTCAAGAACGTGCCGCCGCTGATCAGCGACTTCGCCGTGCAACGCGCGGACGGCGCCGACCTGGCCATGCGCTTCTATCAACTGGTGGCCGTGGCGGGACCGATGCCGAACGGCGGCACGAACCGCGTGGAAATTGCCGTATGTTCGATCCCGGCGTTGCTGGCCATGAAAGGCCACGCGCTCGCGGGCCGCTACAAGCAGAAGGATGCGTACGACATCTATTATTGCGTGCGCAACTATCCGGGCGGCATCGAGACGCTGGCGGCCGAGTGCCGGCCGCTGCTGGAGCATGCGAGCGGCGCGCGGGGCTTCGGTCACATCGCCGACAAATTCGCTTCCTTCGATGCGCACGGCCCCACCTGCGTGAGGCGCTTTGTCGAAGACACGCAAGCGCTGAGCGAGCGCACGCCTGATCAGTGGCAGCAAGACGCGTTCGGGCAGATCGACGCGCTGTTGCGCGCCATGAGACTGCGTGAATGAATCTTTACCGCGACACCGCCAGCCCCGTCCGCGCCCGCCGGTTGCGCACGAGATACCCCACGCCAAGCGCCGCGAGCCACACCGGAATCAGATAAACGGACATACGCAGGTCGGGAATCATGCACATCACCACGAGAATGCCGGCGAGGAACGCGAGACACAGGTAATTGGTCAGCGGATAGCCGAAGCTGCGGAACGCGGTCGTTTCGCCGGCGCGTGCCTTCGCGCGACGGAACCGCAGATGAATCAGGCTGATCATCGCCCAGTTGATGATCAGCGCGGACACCACGAGGCCCATCAGCAGCTGGAATGCCTTGCCCGGCATCAGGTAGTTGATCAGCACGCAGACGGCCGTCGCGAGTGCCGAGACGCCGAGCGCGGCGAGCGGAATGCCGCGCGCGTTGACCCGCAGCAGCGCGCGCGGCGCATTGCCCTGCTGCGCGAGGCCGTAGAGCATGCGGCTGTTGCAGTACACGCCGCTGTTGTAGACCGAGAGCGCCGCCGTCAGCACGACCGCGTTGAGCACGTGCGCGACGAGATTGCTGTTCATCGCGTGAAAGATCAGCACGAACGGACTGCCGCCGGCCACCACTTTCTGCCACGGATACAGCGACAGCAGCACGCCGAGCGCGCCCACGTAGAAAATGAGAATGCGGTAGATGACCTGGTTGGTCGCGCGCGGAATGGTGTGGGACGGGTCGTCCGCTTCCGCCGCCGTGATGCCGACCAGTTCCAGCCCGCCGAACGAGAACATGATGACGGCCATCGCCATCACGAGCCCGGAGACGCCGTTCGGGAAAAAGCCGCCGTGGCGCCACAGGTTCGACACGCTGGCCTCCGGACCCGCGCTGCCCGAAAGCAGCAAATAGCCGCCAAAGCCGATCATGCCGACGATCGCGGCCACCTTCACGATCGCGAACCAGAACTCGAGTTCACCGTACGACTTCACGCTCGTGAGGTTGATGGCGTTGATCACGCAGAAGCAGACGAGCGCCGAGATCCACGTGGGCATGCCCGGCCACCAGTACTGGACATAGATGCCGACGGCCGAAAGCTCGGCCATCGACACGAGAATGTAGAGCACCCAGTAGTTCCAGCCTGACAGGAAGCCTGCGTACTGGCCGCAGTACTTGTCAGCGAAGTGGCTGAACGAGCCCGCGACGGGTTCCTCGACCACCATTTCGCCCAGCTGGCGCATGATGAAAAACGCCACGACGCCGGCGATTGCATAACCGAGCAGCACCGATGGCCCGGCCGTTTGAATGGTTTGCGCAATACCGAGAAACAATCCGGTGCCGATCGCCCCGCCGAGCGCGATCAACTGAATATGACGATTCTTCAGGCCGCGTTTGAGCGTGCCGTCTCCTTGCAATGCCACGTGCCCTCTCCCTCGTTATGCGGTGGAACCTGACGCGGCGCCACTGAAGGCGCGCCGCCCGTTTCACAGGAATCAGTGTAGATTTCCTGCCGCACAATATGATTTCCTAACGGACGCAGACAAACCCTGATTCAGCGATCAGAATTTCATCCGCGACCTGCTTCGAGAAAGGAAATTGTATCGCGCCGCATCTGCGCGAGATCGGGCACTGGAACGGGCGTTCAGGCGAGCCCCGGCAATCGGGGCTCGCGGCGCTGTCAGCGCAACGGGAAGGGAAGAAAAGGAAGGAAGCAGCCTCGCCGCTCAGCGGGCCGGCCCGTGCGGACGGCGCTCGGGGCGATCCGTGCGATCCGTGCGATGCGGACGGTCGTGATCTTCGCTGATAGTGGAAATGGCGTGCTTGTAGATGGATTGCGCGCCGGCTGTCGAGCTGAGATAGACCATGTAAGGATCGAACGACTGGATATGGCCCGTCAGCTTGATCCCGTTGACAAGAAAAATAGCGACGCGCTTGCGCTCTTTGCGCAATGCGTTCAGGAAATCATTTTGCGGATTTGTAACAGCTTCTGACATGGCAAGCTCGATCGGTAATTAAACAGGAATGGCCTTGCTGGCGCCCACGTGACGCGAAACGGGCCCAGCAGTCCACATGCCTTCGGTTGGTGCGTGTCGGGGTGGCCGGCTCATCGGCAACACGGACATTATCGCCGCCCGGCGCGCCGCGCTCAGCGGCCGTCGGCCGCATTGCCCGCCACGGCGAGCAGATCGTGCGGATGAACCATCAACTCCCGGACCTGACGCAGCATCGGGTACTGATTCAGCACGGTAGCCCAGCGGGGCGAGGACAGCAACTCCTTCCATACAGGTTCCAGTTCCGCGGGTTCCGCCAGGAAGCCCTCATCCAGCCGCGCCGCAAAGTTCAGACTGGCCGGAGCGGTCAGGAGTTGCATGCGGTACGCCGCATTCAGCAGGCGCGGCGCCGGCTCCGCGGGCGCATCGCAACAATACAGGATTGAACGCCTCAATGCGGCTTCGTCCGTACGCAACGCGGCCAGCGACGCGCCGCGCAGGCGCACTTCGCCCTCCCGCGTACCAAAGGCATACTCGACGTCCGCTTCAGCGCACGCGAGCAGTCTCACGCCGCGCAGCAGGCGCGGGAAGTCGGTGGCGGCGGCATCGACGGAAGATTTCGCCTCCACCAGCAGACACACGTCCCAGGCCGAAGCCGCCGCGCCCCGCCACGCGCGCCGCAGCAGCACGGCATCCCACTCGCTCTTGGCGCGCGCCGCGCTGCCGGGAATCGTGGCCGGCACGCGCATGGAGGTCACGACGCCATACGCCGCCCGCCCCGCTTCCAGATAATTGAGCCGCCGTGCCAGCGCGCCCAGGGCATCCGCCGCCAGGGCCTCCATGCTCGCCCCGCGCGCTCGCGACTGCGCGCCGCGCTCGACCGCTTCGGCGCTCCCCGGCGACGGTCCCTGGCGGTCCAACAACGCGCGGTAGCCGCGCACACGCTCATCCTGCTCAAGCGCTTCGAGACGGCAGAGCCGTTCGAGCGGCGCACCGTGCTGGAGACGCTCCAGCGCCTCGCGCAAGGAAGCATCGGTAGCGACGTCGGAAAGCGCCAGCAACGCCTGCACGGCATCGCGCACGTCGGCCGGCCGCGCGCCGGAAGCCGCCGCGTGCAAGCGTGCCAGCACGCTGCGCCGGACACTCGCCGGCGCACGGTCCAGCTTCGCCGGATGCGCGATCGCCGCCACGTCCGTGCTCATGCGCCGGCGATCCTCGGCGGCATGCGTCAGGAGCGAAGCGTATTCCCCCACCCATGCCGTCCGATGGCGCAGCACCATGGCCTGGAATGCGGCATCGCCGGAATCGGGGTGCATGGCATCGTGGATCAGGCCCGCGAGCGTGTGCAGGAAACGGAGACGGCATGCGGCGTCGGGAGCCTCGCCGCGTGCACTTGCCGCGCGCGCGCGTTCGATGACGAGAGCAAGCGTCGTCGCGGGGTGGGTCGCGTCGAGCGGCCATGGTGTTGCGCCAATCTCCGTCAGCCGATAGCGCCGCACGATTCCATCCAGCAGGGCATCGAGCTGCGTGCGCCCGGTGTCGGGCGGGGACACGCTATGATTTCGCATTCGCCGCGTCGGAGCCGATCTTCGTGCATGCGGGTTTCATCGTTCGCTCCACGGGAGAAATAAAATTGCAGACCATCGAGATCGATCGCATCGACCTGCGCCTGCTCGCCATGCTCCAGTCGCGCGGGCGCATTTCCAATCTCGAACTGGCCGAAGCCATCAGTCTCTCACCCGCACAGACACTCAGGCGGCATCGGCGCCTGGAGGAACTGGGCGTCATCAAGGGCTATGAAACGCGTCTGGATGCGCAAGTGCTTGGCTTCGGCGTGGTGGCGTTCATCCAGGTGACAATGGAACGCGGCCACGTGCGCGACCTGGCCAAATTCAAAGGCGTGGTCAGCCGTCTGGCCGAGATCCAGGAGTGCTTCGCCGTCGCCGGCGACGTGGACTACATGCTGAAGGTGATCGCGCGCGACCTCAAGGGACTGTCGGAATTCCTGCTCGACACGTTGATGCGCATTCCCGGCGTGAGCGGCGTCAAGTCCAGCGTCTGTCTCGACGAACTCAAGTGCGTCAGTGCGGTGCCGCTCGAGTCATGAGCGCACAGGCATCGCGGCCATGCCGCGATGCCTGCCGCAAATCTTCATTGATGATCAAAGAGCGAGATCTGGTTGGACTTGATCATCGACCGCACCTTTTTCACGAACGGCGCTTTCGGATCCTTCTTGCATTCATCGGTGACGATCTCGCCGACAGGATGCGCCGTATCGACCACGACTCTGTCCGTCTCTTTCACGCCAAGCTTGTCCACGCCCCCGACCCAGTAGACGAGCGCGGGGCGATAGGCTTCATCGAGCTGGGTGAATTGCTCGCAGGTCATCTTCATCGGCGCGACCGGCTTGTCGTCCGCGAACACCGATTGAGCAGCGAGGGCACACGTCAGGATCATCAGAACATGGGATGGCTTCATGGCTTTCCTTGAACAGAGGTTGTTGTGTTGAACACGCTTCTTCAAGCACTTCAGGCCTGCATGCTCATAGTAGAAAGCAGAATGCGCCTTGACTCGTTTAATGCGATGAGCGGAATCGAAACATGCGTTCGGCGCGGCTGCACGATGCCGCGCCGCCCTCATTCGCCACTCATTCACGACGCCGAGAATCACCCTCAACCGATGCGCACTCAAGCCGCACCGCGTTCTGAGGAGAACCATCATGAAAAAGATCGGTTATGTTGTCGCCGCCACCGTGTTGAGCCTGGGATGCATCAGCGCGGCTCAGGCGCATGTCTTCGTCGGAATGAGTGTCGGCATGCCCGTCCTGATGGCTCCGACTGTGGTGCCCGTGGCGCCCGCTTATTACCCTCCGGCTCCTGCCTACTACGCGCCGCCGCCCGCTTATTACGCGCCGCCGCCCGTGTATGCGCCGCCTGTCGCGGTCGGGTACTGGGGACATCCGGGCTGGTGGGGGCCACGCTATGGCGTCGGCTATTGGAGATGAACACCGGATGCACTAGCGCGGCGCGTGCTCGTCCTCGATGGCGCTCGCGAGCAGCAAGCGCAGTTGCCCGGCGGACAAGCCGCGGCATGGCGTCATCGGATCCGTGCCGATCGCGATGGCGGCCGACCCGTTTCGGGCAAGCCAGTCGTGCAGTTGATGAGCACACTCAGCGACGTCCCGCGGGCCGAGCACGGCAACGAGCATGATTGCCGTGCGCGACGGCTCGAGTGGTTCAACGCTTCCCTCGACCAAGACGTGATCAACCGAACGCTGGAGCCGGTGCAAGAGATCGGCCGTGATCGATGCAGCCGCGGCTTCTTCATCCACGTACAGCGTCAAGGCGATCCGGTTCGTTTGCATGGCTGCTGTTTCTCGTTGTGCGACAGGCGGGCAAGCCTGCGTCCGCCAGAATTGCTCTTGTGCGCTTCACGCATCGTAACCCGCCAACACGCCCGAATAAAAAACCGCCACGCGCAACATGACGCTCTCTCTTCACTGGATCGCCCTCTTCCTGGCCGTGCCGGCCCTCCTGTTCGCCGATCTTCGCTGGACGGGCTTCGCTTTGCTCGTGCTGGCCTATGGCGCCGCGCTGATCGTTGGTCAACTGTCGGCGCCCGCGCTCCTTGTCATTGCATTGCTCGCCGTGGCAGCGTACGCGATATCGCCACGCCGATCACGCCTCATTCGCATAGCGGGTCATGCGCTCTTCATCGCACTCGCGATCGGACTCGGCTTGCACGCCTGGCCGGGCTTCCATAACGAACGCGTCATCGTGTCCGAACGCATGACGCCGGACGCCCTGCCGTTCACGATGTTCCTCAATCTCGACAAACCGCTGACCGGCTTCTGGCTGCTGCTCGCCTTGCCCGGACTGGCGGCTGCGCGGCGAACGGCGGTCACGTTGAACACCACGCTGCTCTGCGTGCTGCCGACCGCCGTTGCATGCCTGTGCGCTGCGCAACTGCTCGGCGTCGTGCATTGGGCGCCAAAGCTTCCGCCCGACAGCATCCTCTGGGCGCTGAACAATCTGCTGCTGGTCTCATTCGCGGAAGAAGCCTTGTTTCGGGCTTATCTGCAGGGCGGACTGACGCGGTTGCTCGCGCATGATCATCGAGGCGAATGGATCGCGCTGTGCATGAGCGCCGTGTTGTTCGGACTGGCACACGCCGCGGGCGGCTGGCAATGGATTGTGCTTGCGACCATCGCGGGAGCGGGTTATGGCGTGGCGTATCGATACGGCGGCTTGCGCGCCGCCGTGCTGACGCATTTCGGGCTCAATGCCGCGCACTTCTTCCTGTTCACTTATCCCATGCTTCAGGCTCACCCGGGCGTGCATGCCTGAAGCATCGGGATGCGCGCGCGTCACTCCGGAATCTGCGGCTCGACCAGTCTCGCCAATTGCAGCAGCGATTCCTGCCAGCCGAGATAACACATCTCTACCGGTATGAGTTCCGGAATGCCCTCTTGCACGACACTCAATTCGGTCCCGCAGGAAACCTGACGCAAGGTCACGGTGACGCGCATTTCGCCGGGCAGGTTGGGATCGTCGAAACGGTCGGTGTAGCAGAGCTTTTCGTTCGGCACCAGTTCCAGATACTCGCCGCCGAATGAATGCCCGTTGCTCGTGCCGAATTGATGAAACGACATCTTGTGCGTCCCGCCGACGCGCGCATCCAGTTGATGAACGCGGCAGGTGAAGCCATAAGGCGGAAGCCATTTCGCAATCGCATCGGCTTCGAGGAACGCGCGATAGACACGTTCCGGCGGGGTGCGCAAGACGCGGTGAAGGTGGACAGTTCCGGTCGCCATGGGAGGTTCCTTTTCTCAGGACAGGTTGGAGATACAAGGACGACGATTCATTGCAGCCGAAATCGACAGATGGCCAGCTTATTGGCTTTGCTCGATAACCCGAATAAAGAAGTGCTGGTTGTCGTCAAAGTTTCACAAACGTGTTTCTCAGACGATACAAAACCGTGTATTGCCAGATTTACCGTATTCGTCCACCCCGTTTTGTATAACAAATATAAAAGATATCGGGGACGAGTCAAAAACCATATTGCAAGCCCCCTTGCGGCATCCAATTACATTCGTATTATGGAATGACATGCAATTTTTTCATACCGTTCAACTTCGTTACAAGAAGTTACTTCTCACGTCATACGCATCTTGATTCAGCTGTGTAACATTTCTTCAAGTCGCCAACAAACCGACGAAAGCGCGCCTCGCATCGCTTTTCTCCCGCGAGCGCCTTAGCCCGATCGCCACTTTTCCGACTGCTTCGAATGGCCATTCGAAAGCGGTGGGGACGTTTTTTTCCGGCGATTCCAATCAACGATTTCCGGATCTAAAAGAAATGAAAAATCTCCGTACGAGCGCATACGCCTACTGTTTAGGTGCCCTCATGTTATCAGCCTGCGGTGGCGGGAGTGACAACGGTGGCCCGTCGAGCGTCGCCAACAGCGCTGATCCCGCCACGGTCATCGATATCAGTCGGCATCCCGCTTCCGTGAGCGGCACTGTCATTCCGCCCGCCACGTCGCTCAACGACTCCAGCGGCGCCGTGTGGACCGTGAAAAGCGGCGTCATCTATCGCGCGAATGTGAAAGCCGGCTTCTCGCAGGATGTGATCTCGCTGCTCTGGTACGCAGGCAAGATCTATCAGCAGAACGTGAACAAGCTGTGGTGGGTCTGGCAGAACAACACCTGGGTCGTTTCGGCCGACCCGCGTCCCGCCACGTCCAGCGGCTCCTCGACCTCCACGGGTTCGACCTCGGGCACCACGACAGGCGCGGCCTCGGGCTCGACGGCAGCCTCTTCGCCTGCATCGACTTCGACGGGTGCATCCGCGCCGTCGGGCGCATCGTCCACGAGCGCGGCGTCGACGGGCACCTCCACGTCGGGCGCGCCGGGCATGCCCTTCTTTGGCGTCAACGAGCATTACGCCTATGGCGGCGTCTACTCACAGACTCCGCTGAGCACCCAGGCCGCGACGATGGTCGACCTCGGTCTCACCGGCATTCGTCAGGACGTGCACGGCTACGATCAGATCGATACGCTGGCCGAAAAAGTGATCCCCGGTCTCGGTTCGAGTGTCACGGTGATGCCGCTGATCGACGCCTACCCCTGGGACGATCCGACCTTGAACGGCAAGACGCCGACCGAATCGAGCGCCTACACCTACGCCTATAACATGGCGGCCTACGCTGCGACGAAGCTCAAGGGCGTGCCGGTGGTGGAGTTCGGTAACGAATACGATCTCGACGTTCACAACAAGCGCATCGCCAACGACGGCGTCAATGTCTCCGACTACGACAACAGCACCTGGCCGATCTGGCGGGGCGCGCTGCGGGGTTACTACGACGGCTGGCGTTCGGTGGATACGGCGGGACAGACGAAGGTCATCTCGACGGCATCGGCGGGCTTCCTCTATCTCGGCTGGTACAAGGGCATGCTGACGGGCGTGCAGCCGGATGGTTCGACGGGACACCCGAAGGTGAAGACCGACATCATCCAGTTGCACTGGTATTCGGACGGTCTCGATCCCGAGAACACCTGGGGCAAGGACGGCACCAACTACAACGTGCTCAAGATCCTTCACGATGCCTATAACCTGCCGATCATGTTCACGGAAATCGGCGTGAACTTCGACTTCACGACGCAGCAGGCGCAGGACTACATCATGAAGACGATTCCGGAACTGTACGCGGCGCGCAACACGTATGGCGTGGTGGGCTTCCAGTGGTACGAGCTGTATGACGATCCCACCGGCGACTACGGCATCCTCACCAACAGCGGCCAGAAGAAGGCCATTTACGCGACCATGAAGGCAGCAGTGCAAGCTTCGCACTAAGCTTCGGCTTTATGTGAGCAGAGTCCCGGTGCACGGCGTACAGCCGTCCACCGGGACTTGTCGTTTCTGCTACGGTGCCCGCCGTTTGGTGTGGCACCGAACACAGCACACGTATCAGGCGCTTCGATCTTCTTTCCGATCCGGACAAATGGTGTGAGCGATGTCTTGCGCACGTACAGCGTTGCGCGGGACATCGTTTAATCACGGCTGGTTCGGAACCCTTGCAGGTCGACAGCACCATGCGTGTCATCACCAGACGACGATTCATCTCCGTGGCATTGGCCGCCTGCGCGGTCGGCGTCATCGCCCCGCGTGCGCGCGAACACGACGAAGCGGGTGGCATCCCTTATGGCACCGCGCGCCGCCAGCGGCTCGATTTATACGCACCGGCCCCCGATACCGGTTCAAAGCGGCCCATCGTCGTGTACTTCTATGGCGGCGCGTGGCAGAGCGGCCATCGCTCGGACTCGCATGGCGTGGCGCAGGCGCTCGCGGCACATGGCATCGTGACCATTGCGGCGGACTATCGCCTGTATCCTGACACGGTGTTCCCGAGCTTCCTCGATGATCCCGCCACCGCCGTGCGCTGGGCGCACGATCACGCGCATGAATTCGGCGGCGATCCGCAGCGCCTGTTCGTGATGGGACATTCATCCGGCGCGCACATGGCGTCGATGCTCGCGACCGATCCGCGCTATCTGGCGGCGCACGGCCTGTCGAATCACTCGCTTGCCGGCATGATCGGGCTGGCGGGGCCGTACGCCGTCATTCCGACGACGGACCCGCACATGGACGAGATCTTCCCTGCCGCGTTGCGTTCACAGGCGCTTCCGCTTTCTTTCGTCGACGGCAACGAGCCGCCGATGTTCCTGGCTGCCGGCACTGACGACAAGGACGTCGATCCGCGCAACAGCGACCGCTTCGCCGATGTCCTGCGCGCGCATCACGACAAGGTGGACTTGAAGAAGTACCCGGGGCTCGGGCACGTGACGATCGTCGAATCATTCTCGGCCAAGCCGGGCAAGCCCTCTCCGGTGCTGGCCGATGTCGTCGCGTTCATCGACGCGCATTAGCACTGACTAGGCTTCCGGATCGGCCCAGCGCAGCGAGAGGCCGTTGCGCGCCTCGTCGATATAGCCCGCATGCGGCGCCATGAAATGCCCGGGCAATAGCAACGCCCGATGCTCGCAGGTGGCCTGCAGAACCCGTTCGCGCGTCGCCGCCGACTGCACCGGATCGATACAGCCAAAGCAGCTCCATTGCGGATACCGGACCTGCACCGGATGATGAATGATGTCGCCGGTCAACACGGCGCGCGCATCGTCGGACTTGATCCAGATCGCCACATGCCCCGGCGTATGTCCCGGCGCGGGTTCGAGCGTGAGGCAACCGGCCAGCTCGGCGTAGTCGTCGACGATCATCGCCTGGCCCGCCTCGATCACCGGCAGCACGCTGTCCTGATACGCGATCAGATGCGGGCCGCCCTTGCCTGCATCGGCTGCGCACTTCGCTTCCCAGAACGCGTGCTCACGCCGCGAGAACACATACTTCGCGTTCGCGAACGTAGGCACCCAGCGTCCACCGACGAGCCGCGTATTCCAGCCGATGTGATCGGCATGCAGATGCGTGCAGAGCACATAGTCGATCTCTTCGGGCGTCGCGCCGGCGGCGGCAAGGCGATCGAGAAAGGGCGTGTCGAGTCCGCACCAGTCGGGCCGGCCGGGCCGGTCCTTGCCATTGCCGACGCAACCGTCGATGAGAATCTTGTGCTTGCCCGTATCGAGCAGCCAGGAATGCATGCTGAGCAACAGGCGCCCCGAGGCCGCGTCATAGTGGCCCGGCGTCATCCACGAGAGGTTCTCGGCGAGCGCCTCTTCGGTCGCCAGCGGAAAGAACTTCAGGAAGTTGAACGAGTGGTCCACCATCTCTTCGACGAGCGTTGCCGTGATCTTGCCGATCCTGAATCGAATCATGTAGGTTGTCTCCTGATGCAGGTTGTCCTTACGCAGCGGCCGTTCCGCGCTGCCCGGCGTCATCCTCGACGGCTGCGGGTTCCGCGGTGCCCAGCTCCTGACCAGCAGCCTCGCGCAGTTGCGTGATGCCGATCACCGAGATGACGGAGGCCAGCGCGATGTACGCCGCCAGCGGCCAGTAGCTGCCCGCCCAGCCCACCATCAGCGCGGCGAGAATCGGCGTGGGACCGCTCCAGACCACGGTGGCGAACTGATACGCCACCGACACGCCGCTATAGCGGATGGCCGCATGGAACTGTTCGCCCATCAGGCTGGGCTGCGTGGCTTGCGTGCTGCCCTGCCCGATCAGCGCGATCGAAATGGCCGCGACGATCATCGGATAGCTGGCGGTATGAAGCATGGCATAGAAGGGAAAGATGAACAGGCCGATGAAGATCATGCCGCCCATATAAACCCGCTTGCGGCCGATGCGATCCGAGAGCGCGCCGAAGATCGGCTGTGTGACGGTTTGCAGGAACGCGCCGATCATCAGGGCGCGCAAGGCGAGCGGCCGTGGCACGTGCAGATCCTGCGTCAGATACACCAGCGAGTAGACCGCGATAGCGTAGAAACTGGTGTTCTCCGCAGCCTGCGCGGCCAGCAGGGACAGCGTCTTGCGCTTCTCGGTCCGGAGCACGGTTGCGATGGGCAGACGATCCTTCGCATTGGCCTTCTGCAGCTTCCTGAAGCTGGGTGATTCGGACACGCTGCGCCGAAGCACGATGCCGAACACCACCAGCACGCCGCTCACGAGGAATGGAATGCGCCATCCCCACGCGGCAAATTGCTCGCTCGAGAACATCGCCGTGGTCAGGGCCATGACGCCGGTCGATAGCAACAAGGCGGCGGGAATCCCGCATTGAGGCCAGCTGCCGAACGCGCCGCGCTTCTTTGCCGGCGCATGCTCGATCACCATCAGCGTGGCGCCGCCCCATTCCCCGCCCACCGCGAAGCCTTGCAGGAAGCGCATCACCGTCAGCAGGATCGGTGCGGCGACGCCGACTTGCGCATACGTCGGCAACAAGCCGATGAGGAAGGTCACGCCGCCCATCATCGTGAGGCTCATGACAAGCATCGCCTTGCGTCCGATGCGATCGCCGAAGTGACCGAACACGATACCGCCCAACGGCCGCGCAATGAAGCCCACCGCAAAGGTCGCGAGTGAAGCGATGGTGCCCGCAACAGGGTCGAAGGCCGGGAAGAACAGCTTGTTGAAGATCAGCGCCGCCGCCGATCCGAAGATGAAGAAGTCGTACCACTCGAGCGTCGCGCCGATCGCACTCGACCATGCGACGCGCCGGATATCGTTGTTATCGACCATGCTTGTCTCCTGCCTTTTCTTCGTTGTTGTCTGCGCCTGGAGGCTGGGTGAATTCCGCCTTGATGCCACCTGAACAGACGAACGCGTCCCACCACATTGGCCGGGATAACTTCGGCAATGCGGGCGCTTTCGGGCAGGAGGGATATCAGGCTGAGCACGCCAGTCTCTGTGGCGCTGCCGTATCGGTTTGCTTACCGACGAGTTCCGAGCTTAGTACCGGTATTTTCGAGGTGCTCGAATACCTGTTATGCGGAAGGTGGTGATGCTTGCAGCGAGCCCAAGCGAACGCAATTTTGACCGGTAAATTTTATTCAATACTCCTTCGATATCGCACGCACGTTCGAGATCAGGGTTTCCACGATGCGAGCGTTTACGCTTATCTGCAATTCTTGCTGCATCACAAGTACGACAAAAGATTTTTTTACTGAGACAGACGTTTACATTCATCTCATAAGACGATAAAGTTCGTTCCGTTGATCAGGTTTTCGGCAATGCTTGCTGAACCGGGACAAAACCTCCGAGAAATCGGATTTTTTTACCGGACATGCGCAAACGTTGTACCAGCACCGTCGACGTAGCCTTGAAAATGATCTGATGTTATTTCACGAGGCTTAACCGGGCGAATGACCCTTTTCATTTGCTCGACTCTGCCATCCAGAGCGCTAGTCGTGTTCCGCGCTGGACCTTGTCGGTAAAAAATCCGTGTCGTCCCATTCGTCCGCCAGCGCAGTCAGCGCCGCAGACAGGACTGGTGCGCTCATCTTCCGGATGACTAATCAATGTCATCCCAACGATGGGAACGGATCGAAGCAAGTCGAAACAGCAATTTGACTTGCGCACCGCCTCAGGGTCCATCAAGCGTGGTCGAATTCACGATCGTTGCGCTCACCCATTAGCCATGCTGATCGCAATGACGAATCGTAACCAAACCTCCGTTCGCCGCTTTACCGCTTTCTCCGCACGCAAGATCACGGCCGTCGCCACCGCCGTTCTCACCAGCGTCCTGCTCGCCGCTTGCGGCGGCGGCGGTGACTCCGCCCTCGATGCAGCCGCCACCGCCAAGGCCAGCGACCTGCCGGACTCGACCGCGAAAGCCGCGACCAGCACCTCCATCTTCTACGGCGTGAATGGCCGCAACACCAACGGCGGCGCGTACGACGGCACGCCGGTGGCCACCCAGCTGGCACAGCTGAAGGACCTCGGCGCGAAGATTTACCGCAACGACGTGTACAACGTGGCATCGGCCGCGGTGGTTGCGAAGATGACGCAGACGATGGCCGCCGGCGGCGTGACGGTCTATCCGGTGCTGATGCTCGGCGCCAACTACAACAACGAGCAGGACGCGTACAACGCAGGCTACACGCTGGGCCGCCAGGTCGCACAGACCTACAACTGGCAATACTACGAAGTCGCCAACGAGCTCGAAGCGCAGGCGCTCAACGGCAATGTCGACGGCACGAACTGGAAGCACTACAACAACCAGCCGTTCGTCGTCGCACGCGGCGTGTATCGCGGTCTGATCGCCGGTGTGAAGTCGGTGAACAGCTCGGCGAAGATCATCATCAACGGCACCTGGCTGCACTACTCGTTCTTCCAGATGCTGCTCGACGGTTCGCAACCTGACGGCACGCACGGTCACCCGACGGTCAGCTGGGACATCACCGCGTGGCACTGGTACTCGGATCAGGGCGACATGACGCACGCATGCGGCGGCTCGGGTTGCTACGACATGCTGGCCGTCCTCAAGTCGCTCGGCCGACCCATCTGGATCAACGAATTCGGCGTCCGTCCGAACTACGGCTCGGATCAGCAGATCGCGAACTACATGGCCGGCAACACGATGATGGCCCAGTTCCAGAGCGTGGCGTCGAAGTACAACATCCAGTCGATCCAGCAATTTGAGCTGTATGACGACAGCGAAGGCAACTTCGGCCTGCTGCGCGGCGACGGCAAGACGCAAAAGCCGGCTTACACTGCCTACAAGAACTTCGTTGCGTCCCACCCGATGTAATGCATGACGCGGGATCCGCTGATCCCGCGTGCATCAAGGTTTAACGAGCGACCCTTGCGGTCGCTCGTTGCGTTTGCGGCCCGTCCAGTGCGCCGTACTACAACGGCCGATACGCCGGCACATAAGCAACCGACTTCATGTGCGCAAGCAGATCGTCCGGCCGTTTCACGCGCGCCAGTCCCTGCTCGAAGATGTATTCCGCCACCTTGGCGGCCACGTGCATCGACGCCTCGAAGATTGCGCTTTGCGGCGGGTAGATCAGGCCCTTGCCGAGACTTTCATCGCTGACCTGCTCGGCGACCGCCTTCGCCGCGACGATGAACATGTCTTCGGTCACGCGCGTCGCTTCGGTGGCGAAGACCGCCATGCCCATCGCGGGAAAAATGTACACGTTATTGCCCTGTCCCGGCACGAACTGCCGTCCTTCGATCTCGACCGGTCCGAACGGGCTGCCGCTCGCGAAGATCGCCTGCCCTTTCGACCAGCGATACGCTTCCTCGGCGGTGCACTCCGAGCGCGAAGTCGGATTCGAATAGGGGAAGATGATCGGGCGTTCGTTGATCTCGCTCATCGCTTCGATCACGGGCTGGCTGAACAGCTTGGGCACCGTGCTCACGCCGATGATGCCGGTGGGCCGGAGCGCGCGCACCGCATCGACGAAACTGTCGAGCGGTTCGTGATCGATCGCGAAGGGCTGCTGGAACGCCGCGAGATCGCTGCGTGAGCGGACCATCAAACCGTTGATGTCGAAGAGACTATTGCGCCGGCGGGCCGCGTCGATGTCGAGGCCCTCGAGCGCCATGGCTTCGCTGATGAGTTCGGCAATGCCCGTCGCCGCCGAGCCGCCGCCGAGGAAGAGGAAGCGTTGCTCGGTCAGCTTCTGTCCGGAGATGCGCAATGCGCCATAGATGCCGGCCAGCGCGACGGCCGCGGTGCCCTGGATGTCGTCGTTATAGGTGCAGACCTGGTCCTTGTAGCGCGCCAGCAACGGCACTGCGTTGAAGTTCGCGAAGTCTTCCCACTGGATGCAGCACTTCGGATAGGCGTCCTGCACCGCGTTCACGAACTCGTCGAGAAACGCGTCGTAGTCGGCGCCGCGCACGCGCTCCCGCCGCAGGCCGAGATAGAGCGGGTCTTCGAGCAAGGTTTGATTGTTCGTGCCGACGTCCAGCATGACCGGCAGGCAATGCATCGGCGGCACGCCTGCGCAGGCGGTGTACAGCGCCAGCTTGCCGATGGGAATGCCCATGCCGCCCACGCCCAGATCGCCCAGGCCGAGAATGCGCTCGCCATCCGTCACGACGATGAACCGAACGTCCGTTTCCGGCCAGTTGCCGAGCAGTTCCCTGACGCGGCCGCGCGCATCGATCGGAATGTACAGGCCGCGCGTGGCCCGGAAGATCTGATCGAACTTCTGACACGCTTCGCCGACCGTCGGCGTGTAGACGATCGGCATGTAGGCGGCCGGATCGGACATCAGCAGCGCGTAGAAGAGTGTTTCGTTGCGCGCCTGCATGTCGGAAAGGAACAGGTATCGCTGCAGATCGCTGTCGAGATGCGACAGCTCGGCATGCGTGCGCGCAATCTGCAATTCAAGCGAGCTCACGCCGGGCGGCAGCAGCCCTTCGATCCGGTACGCCTTGCGTTCTTCCAGCGTGAATGCTGTCCCGTGATTCAAGCGCGGATTGTGCAGGACGTCATAGCCATGTGTCTGAAGAGACATGATCGCTTCCCCTTGACGTGAGCCGGAGCACGTAGTGTAGGCAGAGTTCACCGAACGATGAAGCAAAAACGCACGGCTTTTCGCGTTTCACCGGACGATGCGTCCCAGTCATCGATCAGATGAAACGAGGGAACCGCTTATCAGCATGCCTATATGACAGACATTCGGCCACGCGCCTTGTTGTCGTCCGGGTCTGCCAATACTCTCGGTCAGAAGGCGCATTGCCGTCGATGCCGCCTCGATTCGTGGCACACCAACGAACGATCCATGGAGAAGACATGCGCGACACCCTGAGTCCCGTCATCGCAGGCGCGGCAGACACATCGGCAATTGCGGAGCAGCACACGCGCTCCATCCTGTTTGCGGGAGGCACGAGCACCCGGACGATTGCGGGCATTGCACGGCGGCTTGCCGTGGCGGGACAACGCTTCGAGCTGCATCATTTCGTGCGGTCCATGGAGCGCGGCGCGCAGCACGACGAGATCGATGCCCTGCGTCATCACGGCAAGGTGCATCGTCATGTGGATCTGCCTCATGCACTCTTCGAACAGGCGTGTACGCACGCGCTGAGCCCGGCGCGCGCCAACACGCAAATCTATTGCAGCGGCCCGCCGGCATTCATGGATTTCATCGCGCACCATGCGCGCGAGTGGGTGTACGCCGCCAACATCCACAGAGTGGGTCCGGGCGCGCACGCGCTTCAGTCGAAGTCCACCTGATCGCTGCGGCGCAGTGCATCGAGCCGCCTGATCTGCTCGGGCAGGATACGGCCCAGCGAGAGCGGCGGGAGCGCATCGAGCGGGAAGAACCCCGTCTCGTTCGTCTCGCTGCCGATGATCTCGCCCGCCTCCTCGATGCGCCCGAGAAACACCAGCTTCCAGATATGGAACACGGATGGCGGATGCGCATGCGCATTCATGTCCCACACTGCGAGCAGGCGCACGATATCGACCGTGAAGCCGCTTTCCTCGCGCGCTTCCTTGGCGGCGTTCGCAGCGGGAGACACACCGATGTCAGCCCATCCGCCCGGCAGCGACCATCTGCCATCCGCGAGTTCGCGCACCAGCAAAATGCGCCCGGCGTCATCGAATACGGCGCATCGCACGTCGAGCTTAGGATTCGCGTAACCGGACTCGAAGGCGAACAGTTGTGCGACGTGCTGCGTGTCCATCGACGCCAGTTCCGCGAGTTGCGCATGCGCGATCTGCGCAATTTCTTCGTAACGCTCGCGATCGAAATCGCCGGTGGCGTAGTGAAGTCCCGTCTGGGCAATCGCGAGCAGGCGTCGCGCCTGTTGCAAGCGATGCTGCGCCTGCGCGACGGGTGTCGTGTGCAATGGGTTATTCATCGAGGCTCACTTCGCATCCACTTCAGGCTCATAGAACATCGCGAACAGCTCGGACTGTGAACTCACGCCGAGCTTCGCATAGATATGCTTCTTGTGAGCCCGCACGGTTTCAAACGAGATCGCCAGTTTCTCGGAGATCGCGCGTGAAGAAAAGCCGCGCAGGATCAGCATCGCCACTTCGGTCTCGCGCGCCGTCAGCACGCTTCGTCCGCTCCGGCTGCCCAGCGTGCCGAAGCGCGCGGCCATGTGTTGATCATCGCCTTCCACGGCCGCCGGTGTGTCGTGCCCTGCGCCGCGCTCGAAGCGCACGCGCTGCTGCATCAGCGCCAGCACCCACGGCGCATAGAGCGTGAGCAGCGCGGTCTCGCGATCGTCATAACGGCTCGTCTTGCCCAGCGATAGCCCGATCGTCTCGTTCTGCCCGATGAACACGTTGAAATGCACTTCATCGCCGACGATGTTGCGCTTGAAGTACCGCTGGTAGTACTCCGTCATGCGGAAGTTGTCGGGCGCGACGTCGGCAAGGGTATAGAAGCCCGACTGGCGCATCTCGAAGGCGGCGAGATAGAACGGATCGAGCTGATACATCGCGGCCAGATAGTGCTGGAACAGCACGTCGATCTTGCCGTCGGGCAAAGCCTGCTCGGCCAGCACCTGCGGCGTGTCATCGCGCAGGAAGCGCAGCGCGACCCAGCTGTCGAAGGCGACGTGACGTTCCAGCACGCGCGTGAGACGCGCCCAGAATTGCGGGCCGTCGAGGGCCTCGATGGCCGAACCGATCTCCCGGTGAAAGGCGAGATCCCGCCATTCCAACTCCATGCAGTGCTCCTGTGGGGTACCCCGGATGGGTAATTTCTCGCCAAAAATATTACCTTGATAATCGGCCGTGACGCCGGCAGTCCAGGCGCGAATCATCACATGGCGCGACGCATCCGGTGCGTTCAATGCGCCTGAAAGGAATATGGAAGGAGACGGGCAATGCAAGTGGAACTGGCGCAACTGCAACTGATCGACGGCGATCTCGCGCACAACACGCGCAAGGTCGTGCAGACGATCGAAAACGCCGACACGTCTGGCGGCACGAAGCTCATCGTGTTTCCCGAGACCACGCTGTCGGGCTTTCCGGTGCGCGAGAACGTGGCGCAACTGGCGCAGGCGCTGGACGGCCCCGCGCTGACCGCGGTGCGCGACGCCGCACGGCAACGGCGCGTGGCCGCGGCGGTGGGTTTCACCGAGCGCGATGGCGAGCGCTTTCACAACACGACAGTGCTCATCGACGAACGCGGCGAGATTGCGCTGCGTTATCGCAAGACGCATTTGTGGGCGTCGGATATCGGCATCTACACGCCGGGCGACCGCTTCTCCACCTGCATGTGGAACGGCCTGACCGTGGGGCTGCTGATCTGCTACGACATCGAGTTTCCCGAGACCGCGCGTGCCGTTGGCTCGCTGGATGCGGACCTGTTGCTCGTGACGAACGGAAACATGGATCCGTTTGGTCCGATGCATCGCCGCGCCATCGCCGCGCGCGCGATGGAAAACCAGATGTTCGCGCTCATGGTGAACCGTTGCGGTTCCGGCGACGAAGCGCTGACGTTTCCGGGCTTGTCCGCGCTTGTCGACCCTTTCGGCGAGATCGTCATTGAACTGGGCGGCGCAGAGACCGTGGCGAAGGCGGACATCGACCTGAAGCGACTCGAGGCCAGCCGCGAGCACTACAACTATCACCATGACGCGCGCGTTCCGCTGGGCCTGACGGCCGTGCAGGACACCGATGGCACGCGTGCGCTGCTGATCGATCCGCGCGCCCGCAAGGCCGGCTAACGGCACCACGCTCTGCTCGAATCACAACTACACCGGCCGCTGCTGCGGCCAGGAGACATCATGTCGACTTCATCCTCCGAACCGACGCACCTGAAACGCACGCTCGGCTTGCCGTCGGTGCTGTTGTTCGGCCTCGCCTACATGGCGCCGCTGATCGTCTACGGCACCTATGGCGTGCTCGCGAAAGCCAGCGGCGACACGGCCGCCCTCGCCTACCTGCTCGCACTCATCGCCATCGTCTTCACGGCATTGAGCTACGGCAAGCTCGCCCGGCTCTTTCCGGTGGCAGGCTCGGCCTACACCTATACGCGCAAGACCTTCAACGCGCATCTCGGCTTCATGATCGGCTGGGCGACGCTGCTCGACTATTTCTTCCTGCCGATGGTGATCTGGCTGATCGGCGCGGCCTATCTCAACGCCGCGTTTCCCCATGTGCCGTCGTGGGTGTGGATCGTCGCGTTCATCGTGCTGACGAGCGGACTGAACATCGTCGGTATTGAGCTGGCAGCGCGCTTCAACATCGTGCTGATGATCGTGCAGCTCGTGATCGTCGCGCTGTTCGTCGCGCTCTGCTGGCATTACGCGGCGGCGGTTGCCGGGCCGGGCGGCATCGCGATGGCCGAGCCGTTCTTCAAGCCGCACGTGCCGCTCGGCGTGACCATGGCGGGCGCCGCGATTGCCGCCTATTCGTATCTCGGCTTCGATGCGGTGTCCACGCTCACGGAGGAAACCATCGATCCGAAGAAGAACATGCCGCGCGCCATCGTGCTGATTGCGCTGATCGGCGGCGCCATCTTCGTGATCGCGGCCTGGACGATGCAGCTCGCGCATCCCGGCGCCGAGTTCAAGGATACGGATTCGGCCGCGTTCGAAGTCGCGAAGATGATCGGCGGCGATCTCTTCGTCAGCGTGTTCCTCGCGGGTCTGATTCTCGCGCAGTTCGCCTCGGGCATCTCGGCTCAGGCGAGCGTCGGCCGCCTGCTGTATGCGATGGGACGCGATGAAATCCTGCCGCGACGCATTTTCGGCTTCGTGCATCCGCGCTTCAAGACGCCGGCGTTCAACATCGCGATTGCAGGCGTGGTCGGGTTGATCGCGTTGAAGATGGATGTCGCAACGTCCACGTCGTTCATCAACTTCGGCGCGTTCCTCGCGTTCACGGCGGTCAATCTCTGCGTGATCCGCATCTGGCTGTCGGGCAATCATGGCGAGCGGCGTATCGGCATGATCGGCGGGCTGGTGTTTCCGGCCATCGGCGCGATCGCCGATATCTGGCTGCTCGCGAGCCTGGAAACGCGGGCGCTCGTTCTCGGCGGCGTCTGGTTCGTGGTGGGGATCGCCTACCTGTGCTGGATCACGAAGTTCTTCCGGCAAGCGCCGCCGGAAGTGGCGTTGTAGGGCGTCATGCGTACAAGACAGGCCGCGCGCCGAACGCGCGGCCTTCATGCTTCAGAACTTCCACTGCAGATTGCCCGTCAACGTGTGATCCTGCGCACCGCCGCCGTACTGGCCGGAGTACTGCACGCCGAAGCTCAGGTTCTTCGTGATCGCGGCATCCACGCCCAGTTCGACCACAGCGGCATCCCGTGCGATCGGTACGCCCGTCACGTCGAACCCGCTGCCGCCCGCCACGAACGCCACGCGCGAGACCGGCGTGGTGTCGCCCATCGCGTGCCGCCAGCCGGCCATCGCACGCGCGGTGAGCATGCCGTGTGCGCCCGGATAGAAGCGCCACGCGGCCCGGGCGCCGAGCGTCGAATAGGTGATGCCCTGGTTGTCGGAATCGCCCTTCAGCGCAGCCGGTCCGCTTTCTTCAAAGCCGTCCGACGACACGTTCACGTAGGCCAATGCGGCGAACGGTTCCACCGCCACCGGTCCCGCCGCGAAGCCATAACCCACTTCGCCAAAGACCTGTCCGATCTTGGTCGTTTCGCCCGAGCTTTCCTTCGCATTGAAGCCCGAGAAGCCGATCGTGCGATCCGTGTCCGCGTGATTCCACGAGTAGCCGCCGCCCATGCGCACGCCCAGCGGGCCGTACTGCGCGCCGCCGTACAGCGCGAGGTGATAGCTGTCCACCGATGCGTTGGCGTTGAGGTCGTCGCTGATCGAGCCGTGACCGAAGCCCGCCGCCGCGCCCACGCGCCAGTGATCGTTGACTGCTGTATCGACACCGGCGAAGAAGCCGCTCGTGGTCTGCGTGACATCGGATACGCCGTTCGAGCCGTTCAGCCGGTCATGCGCGCCATAACCTTGCGCCCAGACCGTCGGCCGCCACGGCGCGCGCTCGGCGCAGGCCGCGCTGGAACCGCGATGCGTGGTGCCGCCTGCGCTGGTCGAGGTGTCGTCGCACATCGCGCCTTGCGATGACGACAGCGCCGCCAGCGGTCCGTCCTCCGCCGAGAAGCCGCGACGCAGACGGTCGGTGACGGCGTCGCGCAGGAGGCGGCTGTCGTCGACCAGCATGCTGCGCGTGCTCGCGTAGATTTCGCCGGCGAGCGTCGCGAAGCCCCAGCGAGCGCTGGGCGCGTCGGACAGGAAGACGGCATCGAACACCGGGTTGCCGACGCCCAGCTGAGCGATGGAGGTAGCCGCCGCGCGCTGGTTCGGCGTCGCCGCGATCGACGGGAACAGCACGCCATTCGGCACCAGCGACAGATAGACGTTGTTGGCGTCGTAGCCGAGCGTCGGCGTGAGGAACACCAGGTTCGACGTGGCGTTGGTGAAGGTCCCGTTCACCCCGCCTTGCGACGTGAGGATGGTGTAGTTGTTGTTGAGCCCCCACTTGCCGCCGCCTGCCTGCACGTTGACGGTACCGCCCTCGATCTGCGTCGTGCCGCCCGCCAGGATCTGGCCGCTCTGCTGCTGCGGGTTTGCGCCGACGTTGTAGTTCGAACCGGGTTCGAAGGTGATGTTGCCGGCAACGTTGAGCGCCTGTCCGGGCGTCGTCGCGGCAGCCGTGCCGCCGTTGTGGACCACGACGCTGCCGACCGTGCCGCTGCCCGACACCGTACCGCCCGAACCCACCGTGACGGGCGCGGCGGGCATCGCGCCGGAGACGTCGAGCGTGCCGCCGCCCACCGCCACCGGGCCGGTGCTCGTGTTGTTGCCGGTCAGCGACAGCGTGCCGTCGCCGACCTTCGTCACGGTGCCGCTGCCGCTGATGCTGCCGCCATAGGTCACGTTGCCCGAGCTGTTGAACACCAGTGAACCGTTGTTGTTGATCGGCCCGGTGATGCTGCCGCTGGTGCCGCCGTTGCCCACCTGCAGCGTGCCGCTGTTGATGGTCGTGCCGCCCGTGTAGGTGTTTTCGCCGGTGAGCGTGAGCGTGCCGGGACTCGTCTTGGTCACGCCGCCCGCGCCGCCGATGGTGCCGCCGTAGTCGCCGCCGCCGACTGCGATGCCGCCCGTGCCCACATTGACCGCCGATCCGGACACGCCGTTGAGCGTCGAGATGGCCACTTGCGTGGTGCCCGTGTTGAGCGCGCCGCCGTTGAGGGTGACGGTGCCGCTGCCGAGCGCGGTGCCCGTGTTCGCGGTGATCGAGCCGCTGTTGAGCGTGGTCCCGCCGCTGTAGTTGTTGTTGCCGGCGAGCGTCAGGTTGGCGGCGCCGTCCTTGGTGATGCCGCCACCGCCCGTCACCGGCGAAGTCAGCGTGAGATCGTTGCTGCCGCCGAAGGTCGCGCCGGTGTTCAGCGTCACCGCGTTGCCGATGGTGAGCGCCGTGGAGGTATCGAGCGTCGAAGGTGCATCGACCGTCAGGCCGCCGGTGCCGAGCGCGCCGGCATTGCCGAGCACGAGCGTGCCGCCTGCGAGCGAGGTGCCGCCGGTGAAGGTGTTGGCGCCGTCGAGCGTCTGCGAGCCGGCGCCGGTTTTCACGATGCCGCCCGTGCCGCTGATGGTGCCGCCATAGACCGAGTTGCCGTTGACCGCCAGAAACAGGCTGTGCGTGCCCAGCAGCACGCTGCCGCCCGCGACGCCGGACAGGCCGCCGAGCGTCGGATTCGTGCTCGCGCCGCTCACGTCGAGCACGGCGCCGGGCTGGCCGATATCGACGACGCTTGCGCTGTCCAGCGCACCGCCTGCGCCCAGTGCGAGCGTGCCGGCGTTGATCGTCGTGTTGCCGGTGAAGGTCTGCGCGGCCGTCAGCGTCTGCGTGCCGCTGCCTTGCTTGACGATGCCGCCCGTACCGCCGATCGTGCCGCCAAACGTGGTGTTGTTCGCATCGCCGAAAGCCAGCGTGTTGTCGCCCAGCGCGATGGAAGTCCCGCCCACGCCGCTCAGCGCGCCGATGGTCTGCGGCGTGTCCGCGCCGCTGACATCGAGCGCGGTGCCGGCGTTCGCAAGGTTCACCGCGCCGCTCGAAGCCAGGCTGCCGCCCGCGCCGACCGCGAGGGTGCCCGCATTCACGGTGGTGCCGCCGGTGAAGGTGTTGCCGCCGGTGAGCGTGAGCGTGCCGCTGCCGTTCTTGGTGACGGCGCCGGTGCCGTTGATCGCGCCGCCGAAGGTGGTGCTGTTGGCGTCGCCGAGCGTCAGCGCGTTGTTGCCCAGCGTGACCGCGGTGCCGCCGACGCCGCTCAGCGCGCCGATCGTGCGTGCGCCGTTCGCGCCGCCCAGGTCCAGCTCGGCGCCCGTGCCCGACAGATTGACGCCGCTGCCCGGCGCGAGATCGCCCGCGCCGGCGAGCACCAGCCTGCCCGCGTTGATGTTCGTGCCGCCTGTGAAGGTCTGCGCGGCAGTGAGCGTTTCCGTGCCCGTGCCGAGCTTGACGATGCCGCCCGTCCCGCCGATGGTGCCGTTGAAGGTAGCGTTGCCCGCATCGCCGAAGCCGAGCGTGTTGCCGCCGAGCGCGACCGAGCTTCCGCCGACGCCGCTCAGCGCGCCGATGGTCTGCGGCGCGCCCGCGCCACTGACATCGAACGCGGTGCCGGCGCTGGTGAGGTTCACCGGGCCGGTCGGGGCAAGACTGCCGCCCGCGCCAATTGCGATCGTGCCGGCATTGACGGTCGTGCCGCCGGTGAAGGTGTTCGCGCCGGTCAGCGTTTCGGTGCCTGCGCCGTTCTTGACGATGCCGCCCGCGCCGTCGATGGCGCCCGCGAAGGTGCCGTTGGCGGCGGTGCCGAAGGCGAGCGTGTTGTTGCCGAGGCCGACGACGGAGCCGCTGACGCCGTTCAATGCGCCGATCGTCTGCGCCCCGCTCGCGCCGCCGATGTCGAAGCCCGCGCCGGGGCCATTCAGGGTGACGGAAGTCGTCGGCGTGAGGCTGCCGCCCGCGCCGAGTGCAAGCGTGCCTGCGTTGATCGTCGCGCCGCCGGTGAAGGTGTTCGCACCGGTGAGGGTTTCGGTGCCTGTGCCGGCCTTGACCAGCCCGCCGGTGCCGGAGATCGTGCCGCCGAAGGTGGCGTTGTTTGCGTCGCCGAGTTGCAGCGTGTTCGCGCCCAGCGTCACGTTGGTACCGGCCGCGCCCGCGAGCGAGCCGATGGCCGGTGCCGTGGTGGCGCCGCTCACATCGAGCGCCGCGCCTGCGTTCACCAGGTTGACGATGCCGGTCGGCGACAGGCTGCCGCCCGCGCCCAATGCGAGCGTTCCGGCGTTGATGGTCGTGCCGCCGGTGAAGGTGTTGGCGGCGGTGAGCGTTTCAGTGCCCGCGCCGTTCTTGACGATGCCGCCCGCGCCGTTGATCGTGCCGGCGAACGTGCCGTTGGCGGCGTCGCCGAATGCGAGTGTGTTGTTGCCCAGGCCAACCACTGAACCCGCTGCGCCGTTCAACGCACCGACGGTCTGCGGTCCGCTTGCGCCGCTGATGTCGAAGCCGGTGTTCGATGCAAGCGTGAGGGCGCCGGACGGAGCGAGGCTGCCGCCCGCGCCGATGGCCAGCGTGCCCGCGTTGACGTTGGTGCCGCCGGTGAAGGTGTTCGCGCCCGTCAGTGTTTCGGTGCCTGCGCCGTTCTTGGTCACGCCGGCCGTGCCGCTGATCGCGCCGCCGAAGGTGGCGTTGGTGGCGTCGCCGAAGGTCAGCGGGTTCGCGCCCAGCAGCACCGACGTGCCGCCGACGCCGCTCAACGCACCGATCGTTTGTGCCCCGCTTGCGTTCGTCAGATCGAGCGATGCGCCGGTTCCGGCGAGATCGATTGCGCCTGTCGGAGCGAGACTGCCGGTGGCGCCCAAAGCGATGCCGCCTGCGTTGATCGTCGTGCCGCCGGTGTAGGTGTTTGCGCCTGTGAGCGTCGTGACGCCCGTGCCATTCTTGACGATGCCGCCCGTGCCGCCGATCGTGCCGGCGAATGTGCCGTTGTTGCCGTCGCCGAAGGCGAGCGTGTTGTTGCCGAGACCGATCACCGAACCGGTGACGCCGTTCAGGCCACCGATGCTCTGCGGCCCGCTGGCGCCGCTGATATCGAGTCCCGAACCGAGGCCGGTGAGCGTGACTGCGCCGTTGGGTGTCAGGCTGCCGCCCGCGCCGAGCGCGAGCGTACCGGCGTTGATTGCAGTGCCGCCTGTGTAGGTGTTCGCACCCGTCAGCGTCTCCGTGCCCGTGCCGTTCTTGATAAGGCTGCCCGTACCGCTGATTGCACCGCCAAACGTGGCGTTGGTGGCGTCGCCGAAGGTCAGCGGGTTCGCGCCCAGCAACACCGACGTGCCGCCGACGCCGCTCAACGCGCCGATCGTTTGCGCTCCGCCTGCATTGGTGAGATCGAGCAATGCGCCTGTTCCCGCGAGGTTCACCGCGCCGGTCGAGGCGAGGCTTCCCCCCGCGCCTACCGCGATGCCGCCTGCGTTGATCGTCGTGCCGCCGGTGTACGTGTTCGCGCCCGTCAGCGTAGTGACGCCTGCGCCGTTCTTGACGATGCCGCCCGTGCCGTCGATCGTGCCGGCAAAGGTGCCGTTGTTGCCGTCGCCGAATGCGAGCGTATTGGCGCCGAGACCGATCACCGAACCAGTGACACCGTTCAGGCCGCCAATCGACTGCGGGCCGCTCGCCCCGCTGATGTCAAAACCCGAACCCACGCCGGTGAGCGTGACCGCGCCGTTGGGCGTGAGGCTGCCGCCTGCGCCGAGTGCAAGCGTGCCGGCGTTGATCGTGGTTCCGCCGGTATAGGTGTTGGCGGCAGTGAGCGTCTCGGTGCCCGTGCCGTTCTTGACGATGCCACCCGTACCGTTGATCGCGCCGGCGAATGTGCCGTTGGCGGCGTCGCCGAATGCGAGGCCATTCGCTCCAAGCCCGATCACTGAACCCGCGACGCCGTTCAATGCGCCGATGGTCTGAGGTCCACTTGCTCCACCGATGTCGAAACCCGTTCCCGCATTGGCGAGCGTAACCGCACCCGTCGATGCCAGGCTACCGCCCGTGCCCAGCGCGAGCGTTCCGGCGTTGATCGTCGTGCCGCCGGTGAAGGTATTTGCGCCGGTCAGCGTTTCAGTACCTGCGCCGTTCTTGGTCACGCCGGCCGTTCCGCTGATCGTGCCGCCGAAGTTTGCGTTGGTCGCATCGCCGAAGGTTAGCGGGTTCGCGCCCAGCAGCACCGAAGTGCCACCAACACCGCTCAACGCACCGATCGTTTGTGCCCCGCTGGCGCTGCTCAGATCGAGCGACGTTCCCGTTCCCGCGAGATCGATCGCGCCTGTCGGAGCGAGACTTCCGGTAGCGCCCAAAGCGATGCCGCCCGCATTGATCGTCGTGCCGCCGGTGTAAGTGTTCGCGCCCGTGAGCGTTTCGACGCCCGCGCCGTTCTTGACGATGCCGCCCGTGCCGCCGATCGTGCCGGCAAACGTGCCGTTGTTGCCGTCGCCGAAGGCGAGCGTGTTGTTGCCCAGGCCGATCGTCGACCCGGCTACGCCGTTCAGACCACCAATCGATTGAGGCCCGCTCGCCCCGCTGATATCGAAGCCCGATCCGAGGCCCGTAAGCGTGACTGCGCCATTGGGTGTCAGGCTGCCGCCCGCGCCGAGCGCAAGCGTACCGGCGTTGATTGCAGTGCCGCCTGTGTAGGTGTTCGCACCCGTCAGCGTCTCCGTGCCCGTGCCGTTCTTGATAAGGCTGCCCGCGCCGCTGATCGCGCCGCCGAACGTGGCATTGGTGGCATCACCGAAAGTCAGCGGATTCGCGCCCAGCAGCACCGACGTCCCGCCGACACCGCTCAACGCGCCGATGGTTTGTGCGCCGCCTGCATTCGTCAAATCCAGCGACGTTCCTGCTCCCGCGAGATTGACCGCGCCCGTCGAGGCCAGACTTCCACCTGTGCCCACTGCGATGCCGCCTGCGTTGATCGTCGTGCCGCCGGTGTACGTGTTCGCGCCCGTCAAGGTTTCAACGCCCGCGCCGTTCTTGACGATGCCTCCCGTCCCGTTGATCGCGCCGGCGAAGGTGCCGTTGTTTCCGTCGCCGAATGCGAGCGTATTGGCGCCGAGACCGATCACCGAGCCAGTGACACCGTTCAGGCCGCCAATCGACTGCGGCCCGCTTGCACCGCTGATATCCAGGCCCGAACCGAGGCCGGTGAGCGTGACCGCGCCCGTCGATGCCAGGCTGCCGCCCGCACCGAGCGCGAGCGTGCCCGCGTTGATGGTCGTGCCGCCGGTAAAGGTGTTGGCGGCAGTGAGCGTCTCGGTGCCCGTGCCGTTCTTGACGATGCCACCCGTACCGTTGATCGCGCCGGCGAATGTGCCGTTGGCGGCGTCGCCGAATGCGAGGCCATTCGCTCCAAGCCCGATCACCGAACCCGCGACGCCGTTCAATGCGCCGATGGTCTGTGGTCCGCTTGCTCCACCGATGTCGAAACCCGTTCCCGCATTGGCGAGCGTAACCGCACCCGTCGATGCCAGGCTACCGCCCGTACCCAGCGCGAGCGTTCCGGCGTTGATCGTCGTGCCGCCGGTGAAGGTATTTGCGCCGGTCAGCGTTTCAGTACCCGTACCGCTTTTCACGATGCCGGCCGTGCCGCTGATCGTGCCGCTGAAGTTTGCGTTGGTCGCATCGCCGAAGGTCAGCGGGTTAGCGCCCAGCAGCACCGAAGTGCCACCAACACCGCTCAACGCGCCGATCGTCTGCGCCCCGCCCGCATTCGTCAGGTCCAGCGACGTACCCGTTCCCGCGAGATTGACCGCGCCCGTCGAGGCCAGACTGCCGCCTGCGCCCACTGCGATGCCGCCCGCATTGATCGTCGTGCCGCCGGTGTACGTATTCGCGCCCGTCAAGGTTTCAATGCCCGCGCCGTTCTTGACGATGCCTCCCGTCCCGTTGATCGCGCCGGCAAACGTGCCGTTGTTGCTGTCGCCGAAGGCAAGCGTGTTGTTGCCGAGACCGATCGTCGAGCCGGCTACGCCATTCAGACCGCCAATCGATTGAGGCCCGCTCGCTCCGCTGATATCGAAACCCGATCCGAGACCCGTAAGCGTGACCGCGCCGCTCGACGCGAGACTTCCGCCCGCACCCAGCGCAAGCGTGCCGGCGCTGATCGTGGTGCCTCCCGTGTAGGTGTTCGCGCCGCTCAACGTCTCCGTTCCCGCGCCGTTCTTGACGATGCCGCCCGTGCCGTTGATCGACCCTGCGAACGCGCCGTTGGCTGCATTACCGAATGCGAGCGCGTTGTTGCCCAGGCCGACCACCGAACCCGCGGCGCCGTTCAATGCACCGATCGTCTGCGGTCCACTTGCGCCACCAATATCAAAGCCCGCGCCAGCTCCAGTGAGCGTGACCGCGCCCGTCGATGCCAGGCTGCCGCCCGCGCCGAGCGCGAGCGTGCCCGCGTTGATGGTCGTGCCGCCGATGAAGGTGTTGGCACCTGTCAGCGTTTCGGTGCCCGTACCGTTCTTCACGATACCGGCCGTTCCGCTGATCGCGCCGCCGAAGTTTGCGTTGGTGGCGTCGCCGAAGGTCAAGGGATTCGCGCCCAGCAGCACTGAAGTTCCGCCGACGCCGCTCAATGCGCCGATCGTCTGCGCGCCGGCTGCATTCGCCAGGTTCAGCGACGTTCCCGCTCCGGCGAGGTTGACCGCGCCCGTCGATGCCAGGCTGCCGCCCGCGCCGAGCGCGAGCGTGCCGGCGTTGATGGTCGTGCCACCGGTATAGGTGTTGGCGGCAGTGAGCGTCTCCGTTCCCGTGCCGTTCTTGACGATGCCGCCCGTACCGTTGATCGCGCCGGCGAACGTGCCGTTGGCGGCGTTGCCGAATGCGAGCGTGTTCCCTCCGAGACCAACCACCGAGCCCGCGACGCCGTTCAATGCGCCGATGGTCTGAGGCCCACTTGCTCCACCGATGTCGAAACCCGCGCCTGCGCCAGTGAGCGTGACCGCGCCCGTCGAAACCAGGCTGCCGCCCGCGCCCAATGCGAGCGTGCCGGAGTTGATCGTCGTGCCGCCCGTGAAGGTGTTCGCGCCCGTGAGCGTTTCGGTACCCGAACCGTTCTTCACGATGCCGGCCGTGCCACTGATCGCGCCGCCGAAGTTTGCGTTGGTCGCATCGCCGAAGGTCAGCGGGTTCGCGCCCAGCAGCACCGACGTCCCGCCGACACCGCTCAACGCACCGATCGTCTGCCCACCGCTTGCGCTGCTCAGATCGAGCGACGTTCCCGTTCCCGCGAGGTTGACCGCGCCCGTCGAGGCCAGACTTCCGCCCGCGCCCACTGCAATGCCGCCTGCATTGATCGTCGTGCCGCCGGTGTAGGTGTTCGCGCCCGTGAGCGTTTCAACGCCCGCGCCATTCTTGACGATACCGCCCGCGCCGTTGATCGTGCCGGCGTACGTGCCGTTGTTGCTGTCGCCGAACGCGAGCGTGTTGTTGCCGAGACCGATCGTCGACCCGGCTACGCCGTTCAGACCGCCAATCGATTGAGGCCCGCTGGCGCCGCTGATATCGAAACCCGACCCGAGGCCAGTAAGCGTAACCGCCCCATTGGACGCCAGACTTCCGCCCGCGCCGAGCGCGAGCGTACCGGCGCTGATCGTGGTGCCGCCGGTGTAAGTGTTCGCACCCGTCAGCGTTTCCGTGCCTGTGCCGTTCTTGACGATTCCAGCTGTACCGCTGATCGCGCCGCCGAACGTGGCATTGGTGGCGTTACCAAAGGTCAACGGATTCGCGCCCAGCAGCACCGACGTCCCGCCGACACCGCTCAACGCACCAATGGTTTGCGCACCGCTCGCGTTGCCAAGGTCCAGCAAGGCGCCCGTCCCCGCGAGATTCACGGCGCCCGTCGTGGCGAGACTTCCGCCCGCACCCAAGGCAATGCCGCCTGCGTTGATCGTGGTACCGCCGGTGTACGTGTTCGCGCCGCTCAGCGTTTCCACGCCCGCGCCATTCTTGACGATGCCGCCCGTTCCATTGATCGCGCCGGCGAACGTGCCGTTATTGCCGTCGCCGAATGCAAGCGTATTGGCGCCGAGACCGATCACCGATCCAGCGACGCCGTTCAACCCGCCAATCGACTGCGGCCCGCTCGCGCCGCTGATATCGAAGCCCGAGCCCAGACCGCTGAGCGTGACCGCCCCGTTCGACGCCAGGCTGCCGCCCGCGCCCAGCGCCAGCGTGCCGGCGCTGATCGTCGTCCCGCCCGTAAAGGTATTCGCGCCCGTCAACGTCTCCGTGCCCGTGCCCGCCTTGGTGATCCCGCCCGTTCCGCCGATCGAGCCGCCGAAGGTCGCATTGGTGCCGTTGCCGAACGTGAGTCCGTTGCTCCCCAGCGCCACCGAGCTTCCTCCGACACCGCTCAGCGCGCCAATCGTTTGCGCGCCGGTCGCGCCGCTGAGATCGAAGGATGCGCCCGCGCCCCCCAGATTGACCGCGCCCGTCGATGCCAGGCTCCCGCCCGCGCCCAGCGCCAGCTTGCCGGCGTTGATCGTCGTGCCGCCGGTGTAGGTGTTGGCTGCCGTGAGCGTTTCGGTCCCCGCACCGTTCTTGACGATGCCGCCCGTGCCGTTGATCGTGCCCGCGAAGGTGCCGTTGCCGGCATCGCCGAATCCCAGCGTATTCGCGCCCAGTCCGATCACCGAGCCCGTCACGCCATTCAGCGCACCAATGGTCTGCGGCCCGCTCGCCCCGGCGATATTGAAGCCCGAACCCGCGCCCGCGAGCGTCACGGCGCCGGTCGAGGCCAGACTGCCGCCCGCGCCCAATGCGAGCGTGCCGGCGTTGATCGTGGTGCCGCCCGTGAAGGTGTTCGCGCCCGTCAAGGTTTCGGTACCCGTGCCCGCCTTGGTGATGCCGCCCGCGCCGCTGATCGCGCCGCCGAAAGTGGCGTTGCCGGCATCGCCGAACGTGAGTCCGTTGTTGCCGAGCGCAACCGACGTCCCGCCGATCCCGCTCAACGCCCCGATGGTCTGCGGACCGCTCGCACCCGCGATATTGAACGCAGCGCCCGCGCCGCTGAGATTCACCGCGCCGGTCGATGCCAGGCTGCCGCCCGCGCCCAGCGCGAGCGTGCCGCCGCTGATCGTCGTGCCGCCGGTGTAAGTGTTGGCACCGGTCAGCGTTTCGGTGCCGGTGCCCGTCTTGGTGATGCCGCCTGTGCCGCTGATCGTGCCGCCGAACGCCGCGCTGGTCGCGCCGCCGAGACTCAGCGAATTCGCCCCCAGCAGCACCGACGTTCCGCCGATCCCGCTCAGCGCGCCAATTGTCTGCGCGCCCGTCGCGCCGCTCAAATCGAACGACGTGCCCGCGCCCGCGAGGTTCACGGCGCCGGTCGGCGCCAGACTGCCGCCCGCGCCCAGCGCGAGCTTGCCGGAGTTGATCGTGGTGCCGCCGGTGTAGGTGTTCGCGCCGGTCAGTGTTTCGGTTCCCGCACCATTCTTGACGATGCCGCCCGTGCCGCTGATCGTGCCGCCGAACGCGCCGTTGTTGCCATCGCCGAACGTCAGCGTGTTCGCGCCGAGTCCGATCAACGAACCCGTCACGCCGTTCAGCCCGCCGATGGTCTGCGGCCCGCTCGCCCCGGCGATATTGAAGCCCGCCCCCGCGCCGGTGAGCGTCACGGCGCCGGCCGGCGCCAGGCTGCCGCCCGCGCCCAGCGCCAGCGTGCCCGCGTTGATGCTGGTGCCGCCGGTGTAGGTATCCGCGCCCGAAAGCGTCAACGTGCCCGTGCCGTTTTTCGTGAGGCCGCCCGTGCCCGACATGACGCCCGAGAGCGTCGTGCCGTTCGTGCCCTGCACCGTGAGGCCGCCCGTGCCGAGTGTCACCGCGTTGCCGACCGTCAGGCCCGCGGTCCCCGCCTGGATCGTGCCGCCGGTCGAGGTGATCGTGCCGGTGCCGAACGCGCCGCCGTCGTTGAAAATGGCCGTCGAGCCGCCGAGAAGCGTCGTGTCCAGCACCGTCGAGGCGCCGTTGAGCGTCCAGGTGCCGCTGTTCAAGCCGAGATGCTGGAAGTTGATGTAGTTCGACGTATTGATGGTGCCCGCCGTCGGACCTCCCCCCGCCTGCGTCAGCAAGAGCGTGTTGTTGCCGCCCACGCCGCCGTCCACGATGCCCGGCACCGCAAAGCCCAGCGACAACCCGGCGACGCCCAGCACGTTCAGGCTCGCGCCGGGCGCGGTGTTCACCGACGAGCCCGTCTGCGCCGTAAAGGTGTTGGTCGTGCCCGCGCCCATCGACACGCTGCCGTTGATCGTGCCGCCATTGACGAAGGTGTTGCCCGGTCCGGAGGTCGGCGCCTGAAGCGCGACCCGCCCGTTGATGGTGCCGGTGTTGGTGAAGTCGGTGCGCGCGCCGCCATAGGACGCAGCCACGGCCGCATCGTTGGGAATCAGCGTGATGCCCAGCAGCGCCGCCGAACCCAGCGTGCCGCTGTTGTTGATCGTCGTGGTGCCGCCGGTGCCGTTCTGCGCGACCAGCGCCAGACCGGTCAGGTCGGCGAGATTGAGGCCGAGCAGACCCGTCGTGCCCCGGATCGTGCCGGTGTTGGTGATCCCGACCGTGTTCGCCGACGAGTTGCCCACCACCGCGCCCGTCGCCAGCACGCTCAGGATGCCAAGCAGCGAAGGATCGATGGTGCCGTTGTTGACGAGCGTCGGATTGGCGCCGGACATGCTCAGCGCCGTGCCGAGCCCCGGGGTGAGCGTCGCGCCGGACTGGACCGTCACTGTCTGTTGCGGCGTCGTGCCGACGAAGGCGCCATTCGCGCCCGTGCACGAAACCGAAGTCGTGCCGAGGCAAAGCGCTTGCGCCTCAGTGCTCGCAAGGCCCGCGATTATCGCCAGGGAAAAAGAGATGAATAGGGAAAGAGGGGTAAATCGACCGAAGCGGGTAGGTGCGACCAAATCATTTTTTCTTGCAAAGCTGTTTTCGACGGCCATCGTCAGCTCCGGCTTGCGCGCATCGTCGACCGCTCCCGACATGGCGGGAGCGGTTTTCAGGCGCACGCAGTTCTCTCAGGTTATGAGCCGACAAACGGGTCCTTTTAGCACGGGTTGTGGAAACGTTTGCGTCGTTCCTCAGGCTGACGGCGCTTTTCGCTTCACACCCGCTTCAAAACAAGCCAGGACTCCTGTTTCGTCGAGCTTCTCTCTTAACGGCTTAGCGCAAGCATAGGCCACCCTCTCTTTCGCCTTCAAGCCTGGTTGTCTCTCAACCTCCGCCCCGTAGAGAAAAATTATTCTCTCCGAGCCAATGATCATATCAATCAAACCTTATTATTGTTTCAATAAACGAAACCGTCCGACCCATTTCTCTTTTAAATATCCGGTTTTATTCTTTTTGCATCCCCGTTTTTTTAACAGCCAGAAACTTGAGCAAAAGACAACATGCAGAAAAAATAACCCGGGATTATCAAACGATCGGCAATTTATTTAGCATGAGCAATCGTCTGTCCCAGATTAATAATCTTCGATTCAATCTTTTAATCGAGCTGGCTGAATCGATAAGGCGCCGATTAAAATGCCGCACTGCCGCATCGACCTTCGCCGCGACACCAGGGCGAGCCTTGTCTCATTGCGGAGCGGCAATGCCGCGTTCCGGTTGCCAGCAGCGCAAGTTGAACATCGGCACGACGCCATAGGCGTGATCGAGCATGTCGGACTGAAGCGCCTCGTAGCGCTCCCAGCGGATTTCCGCGATATACACGCAGATTTCCAGCGCCAGCACGGGCGCCGACGATTGCATCTGGCGAATCACCACCGGCATGTCGCGCCGCACCGCGGGATGCGCCCTGAACCACGCGCCGAGGTAGCGGCGGTACAGTCCGAGATTGGTGCGGCGTTCGTCGTCGGGTACGGCGAGCGGCAGGTCGAACGCTTCATGCAGCTGCGCAAGCAGGCGATCGTCGGGATAGCGAATCGTGTCCACATCGAAATGGATGGCATGCCGCAACCGCCGCGCGCCCGCTTCCGTCATCCCGCGCCAGTTCTTCACGCTGTTCGCCAGCAGCACCTGGCTCGGCAACATCACGATGGTGTTGTCGAAGTTGCGGACCTTGATGGTGTTCAGCGCGATATCGATCACCGTGCCATCGGCGACGAAGCCGGGCACTTCAATCCAGTCGCCCACGCGCAGCATGTCGTACGCCGCGAGCTGGATGCTGGCGACGAAGCCCAGCAGCGAATCGCGGAAGATGATGATGAGCAGCGCGGTGATTGCGCTGAGGCCCGTCAGCAGATACACCGGCGAGCGTTCCAGCACGATCGAGACGATGGCGATCAGCGCGACCAGATACACCACGATGGTGGCGATCTGCAGGAAGCTCTTGATGGGCCGCTCGCTCGCGGACGGAACGTGGCTATAGCGTTCCTCGATGCTGTCGCGCAGCGCGAGCGCGGCGCGCACCAGCGTCACGACCATGAAGCACGCAGCGAGGATGGCGAGGGGCTGGCCGAGCGCCGGGATGACCGGAAAGCTCAGCCCGGTGAGCAGCGGCGCCGCCCACAGGACGATGCCCGCGGGCACGAGCGGCGCGAGCCGGTGAAACACGCGATGACGCTCCGCCGCGACCAGCCACTTGCGCCCTTCCTTGCGCGCGAGCCGGCTGACGATCATCAGCATGATCCAGCGCGTCAGGTAATAGCAGACGGCGCTGGCGAGCAGGATGCCCAGCAGCAACGCGACGACCAGCAGCGTCGCGACCATCCAGCTGTCCGTGGAAACGTGGACCTGCCAGTCAGGGCCTCTTTCGATCCGCAGGTTACCGAACATGGACGCTCCAGGAAGGGGGCGAACGCTGTCGCCATGCGCAGCGCGTCCGCCCGATTCCTCAGGCCATTCGAATGGGAATTGACGCGCCGGGTGCGGCGCTCATTGTAGTGGGGTTATTCAGGCGTGCGGAGCGCGCCAGGCCGCATTGAAGCAGAGAATGCGACGGACGCAGCGCGTCACGCCACCGAAGCCAGCGCGAGATCGATGCCCGATTGCCGGATGCCAGTCGCCGCGGCGGGCGCCAGGCCATCGTCGGTGATGACCTGGTCGAAGTGCTCGAGACTCGCGACCTTGTACAGCCCGACCATGCCGTACTTCGAACTCGCAACCGTGAGCACGGTGCGCGATGCGGCGTCCATCGCCGCGAGCTTCACTTCCACTTTCGGCGCCGACGGTGTAGTGACGCCACGGCGCAGATCCCACGAACTCGCCGAGATGAAGGCCACGTCGAGCACGACCTGACGCAGTGTGGCCGCCGCCAGCGTGCCGACGCTCGACAGGTTCTTGTGGTCGAGTTGTCCGCCGATATGGATGACGTTCACATGCTGCGCGCTCGCGAGTTCGCGCACGATCTCGAAGTCGTTGGTCACGACCGTCATGTTCGAGAGCTCGACGATATGCGGCACGAACGACAGCATCGTCGTACCGGCATCGAGATAGATGGACATGCCGGGGCGCAGACCTTCACAGGCACGGCGCGCGATAGCCTGCTTCTGCGGCTGCTCGACCACTGCCTTCGACTGATGGCTCGGCTCGGTGTTCAGGTGACTCGCAATGCGCACGCCGCCCGGCACCGTGTAGACGAAGCCGGCTTCTTCCAGCGCGGCGATGTCGCGCCGCACCGTCATGTGCGAACAGTTGAACGATTCCATCAACTGATGCACCGAGAGCACCTTGTCCCGGCGCAACTGACGCAGCATGGCTTCGCGCCGCTGATCGGGAATCAGCGGGACTTCGGCGGCATCGGGTTTGGCTTGGCTCGACATGAAGGGTTCTGGGTTAGGCGTCCCGCGTGACGCAGCGTGACGCAGCGTGCGCGGCGGATCGCGGGTCGCCTATCTTAGCCGATGAACATATTGATGAGCAGCACGCCGCCCAGTCCAACCAGCGACTGCACGCACAGCATCAGCGTCCAGGTGCGCAGCGTCTGCGCCACCGTCAGCTGGAAATACTCCTTGAAGAGCCAGAAGCCGGAGTCGTTCACGTGCGACAGCATCACCGCGCCGGACGCCGTGGCCAGCACCATCAGTTCCGGCGAGACGCCCGGATGCGACATCAACAACGGTGCGACGATGCCCGACGCCGCAACGGTCGCCACCGTCGCCGAGCCGACGCATACCCGCAGCAGCGCCGCGATCAGCCACGCCAGCACGAGCGGGCTGACAGCCCACGTCGATGTGTGCGAGACGATGATGGTGTCGAGATGAATCGACGTCAGCATCTGCTTGAAGCCGCCGCCCGCGCCGAGAATCAGCAGGATCGCCGACAGCGGCGCGATGCCCTTGCTGATCATCTTCTGCATGTCCGCGAGCGGGAATCGTCCCTTGATGCCCAGCGCGAAGAACGCGAAGATCACGGCGGCGAGCAGCGACAGAATCGGGTCGTTGAGCGACTGGAAAAACACATACTGTCCGCTGCCCTTCACGCTGTAGTCCATGCCGACCGTGCCGATCAGCATCAAGGCCGGCGGGATCAGCAGACACAGCACGGACAAGGCGAGCGAGACTTCGCCGGTGCTTTCCGTGTCGGTGCGCGTGCCGCCCGGGCCCTTCGAGAGATCCGGCGCCGGTCCGAAGGTGCGGCGCGCAAGATTCGTGAAGAGCGGACCGGTGATGACGGCCGCCGGAATCGCGATCATCAGGCCGTACAGCAGCGTGAGGCCGGTGTTCGCGTGATACGCGTTGACGGCGAGCGTCGGCGCCGGATGCGGCGGCAGCAAACCATGCGACACATACAGGCCGGCGGCGAGCGGCAAGCCGATGTACAGCAGATGGCTGCCGGTGCGGCGCGCGATGGTATAGACCAGCGGCGCGAGCATGATGAAGCTCACGTCGAACAGATGCGGCATGCCGATCAGCAACGCTGCCGCGCAGACCGTCCACGGCGCGAGCCACAGCGGGCGCTTGCCGACGAAGGCATTGGCGATGCGGTCCGCGCCGCCCGTGCCGATCATGATGCCGCCGAGCACCGCGCCCAGACCGACCACGGGACCGGTGCGCGCCAGCGCGCCGCCGAAGCCCTTCGTGAAACTGTCGATGGCATGCTCCGGCGTCACGCCTGCCGCGAGCCCGAGTCCGAGCGCCGTCAGCGTCAGCGCGATGAACGGACTCAGCTTGAACCGCGCAATCAATACGATCAGCACGATGATCGCGATCACCGCCATCGTGATCGTTCCAAATTCTCCCCGCATGGTCTCCCCTTCCTTCTGTTTCAGTGTGTCTTGTTGCCCGCTGCGCTTATTCGCAGCCCTCTTCCCACGCGCGCAGCAGCGCTTCGTCGGGATTGCGCAGGTCGGCGATGGTGATGAGCTCGCCCGCCTTCACATCGCGGGCCAGTGTCGTGTGGGCCGCGAGATAGAGCGGCGCCACGTCGCCCGGCGCGCGGCTGCGATCGAGCAGCACGGCCTGCACGCCGGTCACGTCGTGATGATGGCCGCCCATGTGCAGCACCGTGCCCGCGGCGATATCGACGTTCGCGCGGCCCGCCAGCACGATGCATTGCGCCGGCTTCGCGGAGCCCGAGGGCCGGCCGTGCAGCACTGCGTCGAGCAGCGAGATGGGCGTTTCGACGCCCATGAAGTGATACGGCAGATACATGCACGCATAGCGGCCGTTGCGGCTCACCACGTGGCCCTTCTGCGCGAGCAATTCCCAGGTCGGCTTATCGAAGGTGCGCACGACGACGAACACGCCGCCCGCGAAGCTCGCTTCATCGGGACGGCGCAGCATGTTGAACACTTCGATGACGCCGCCGCGCGACAGCACGCCGCCGTCTTCACGCAGCGCATAGATGTCCGCGAGTTCGGTGGTACGCGCCACCGGGTAATGCAGCAGCTCGACGTCCGACACGAGGTTCGTGTTGGTCGCGACCACGCTCATTTCGCAGTAGTCCGCCGTCGCCGAGGTCTTGCGGCCGCGCAGCGCTGCGCGGCGTGCGGCGAGGGTCGCAGCGATGTCGTCGCCGAGCGTCATCAGGCCGGCGAGTTCCGGCGCGGCGAAAGTCTGGTCGAGCTGCGTGACGTTGCCGGTGTCGGCGTCGAACACGAGGTCGTATTCGCTCGACTTGCCCGCCGCGACCACGTCGAGCCCCAGCACGCGCGCCCACGTCACCCAGCCGATCAGGTTCGACGGCTGGTCGCCGTCCGCCGTGGTGTACACGACGCCGTGGCGTTCCGCGAGCCGTGCGAGCGCGACGCCCGCCACCGAATCGACTTCCTTGCTGACCATGGCGACGTGGCGCTTCGCTTCCAACGCCGCCACCGCCACGCGATACCCCACCGACGGATTGCCGGTCGCCTCGACGAGGATGTCCCATTCCGACGACGCGAGCAGCGCGACATCGGCAACCAGCGCGATTTGATCAGGCGCGAGCGCGGCCACGCTGGCCGCGTCGGTGCACTCGATGAGCGACGCCTCGGCGAAGCCCAGTTCGATGCACATCGCGCGCAGGCCCGGGACGTCGAGATCGCACAGCGCGGCGGGCACCAGCCGTTCGATCAGCCGCGTCTGCGCCAGCAGCGTGCGGGCAAAGCCGCCCTTGGCGCCGGTCAGCGCGTAGCGCACCGGCTGGACTGTCTGAGCCGGCGACGGCGAGGCAAAGAGAAGCTCGAAATTCATCTTGGGATCCGCGCAAAAAGGCGTGGCCGGCAGAATTTTCCGCCGGCTAACGGGAAAATCAGGAATGAAAAAACGCGGACGTCGTCCACATCGGATACCGCAGACGTTAACGCTCTTTACCATTTACGTCAATTTTTTTAACACCGATTAACACGAATCGATCATCGCGCCGTACAATCGATGCACGGAGGGAACACCATGCACACACGCACACGCCGTCCCGTACTGGGATGCATCGCAGACGACTTCACCGGCGCCACCGACCTCGCCAGCACCCTCGTGCGCGGCGGCATGCGCACGATCCAGAGCATCGGCGTGCCCGCATCCGCCGTGGCCGAAGACGTGGACGCGCTGGTGGTCGCGCTGAAATCGCGCACCATCGACGCGCAAGACGCCGTCGCGCAATCGCTCGCTGCGCTCGAGTGGCTGCGCGCGCAGGGCTGCCGCCAGTTTTTCTTCAAGTACTGCTCGACCTTCGATTCGACCGACGCGGGCAATATCGGGCCGGTCGCCGAAGCGCTGCTCGATGCGCTCGCGGCCAGCGGCAGCGAAGGCGACTTCGCCATCGCCTGCCCGGCCTTTCCGGAGAACGGGCGCACGGTGTATCGCGGACATCTGTTCGTCGGCGATGTGCTGCTGAACGAGTCGGGCATGGAAAACCATCCGCTCACGCCGATGCGCGATCCGAACCTCGTGCGCGTGTTGCAGCGGCAGTCGAATTCGAAGGTGGGTCTGATCGGCAGCGCCACGGTCGCGGCCGGCGCTGCGGCGGTGCGTGAGGCCATCGCGCGGCTGCGTGCGGACGGGGTGCGCCTCGCCATCGCCGACGCGCTCACCGACGCCGACCTGCGCAACCTCGGCGAAGCCTGCGCCGACTTGCCGCTCATGACGGGCGGCTCGGGCGTCGCCATCGGGCTGCCGGAGAACTTCCGCCGCGCGGGGCTGATCGAACCGAACGAACAGGCCGCCGACCTGCCGTCCGTCAGCGGGCCGGCGCTCGTGCTGGCCGGCAGCGCGTCGAAGGCAACCAATGCGCAGGTGGCCGAATGGCAAGCCACGCGTCCCGCCTTCCGTGTCGATCCGCGTTCGCTCGCACGCGGCGAGGCGGTGGTTGAAGCGGCACTCGCATTCATCGACAGCAACGACGGACAGCCTGTCCTGATCTACGCGACGGCCGCGCCGGAGGAAGTGGGCGAAGTGCAACGCGAACTCGGCGTCGCGGCGGCGGGGAAGCTCGTGGAAGATGCGCTCGCGGCCATCGCGCGTGAAGCGAAGGCGCGCGGCGTGCGCAAGTTCGTGGTGGCGGGCGGCGAGACCTCGGGCGCGGTGGTGCAGGCGCTCGACGTGAACATGCTGCAGATCGGACCGCCCATCGACCCGGGCGTGCCCGTGACGGTCGCGCTGGGCGAGACGCCGCTGGTGCTCGCGCTCAAGTCGGGCAATTTCGGCGCACGCGATTTCTTCGCGAAGGCGCTGCGTTACGCCGACGGAGAACGTTCATGAGCGGAGCGATGATCAACACCGGCAGCGACGCGAAGCTGCGCGAGGAAATCTGCACGGTCGGCGCGAGTCTCTATGCGCGCGGCTATACGGTGGGCAGCGCGGGCAATATCAGCGCGCGCTGCGACGACGGCTGGCTCATCACGCCGACCGACGCCTGTCTCGGCCGCATGGATCCCGCGGAGATCGCGAAGGTCGATGCGCAAGGTCAGCACGTCTCAGGCGGCCGGCCTTCGAAGACGCTGGAGCTGCATCGGCGCATCTATGCGGGCAACGCGGACACGCGCGGTGTCGTGCATACCCATTCCACGTCGCTCGTCGCGCTGACGCTCGCGGGCGTCTGGAGCGACGAAGACGTGTTGCCGCCCATCACGCCCTACTACGTGATGAAGGTCGGACATGTGCCGCTGGTGCGCTATCGGCGTCCGGGCGATCCGCAGGTCGCGGCTGAAATCGCCGCGCGTGCGGCCTCGGTGCGCGCCGTGTTGCTGGAGCGTCTCGGTCCGGTGGTATGGGAACGCAGTGTTTCGCACGCGTCCTGGGCGCTGGAAGAACTCGAGGAAACCGCGCGCCTGTGGCTCATGACCACGCCGCGCCCGGCACCGCTCGAACAATCCGCCATCGACGAGCTATGCAGCACGTTCAACGTGCGCTGGTAGTCTTATGCGCATCATTGGCCAGGAGTTGCTGGTGATGCGCGTCGGTTTCATCGTCGGCGGGGAACATGCATTCGAGGCGCAACTCCTGCGCCGCCACGCTCTGCGGCGTGCCGACCGTCGTAACGAGCGAGAAGTAGCGCAGCACGCGTGCGCCGCGTGAAAACACCATCGGAATGACGGGCATCGCCGGCGTGGCGGAAGGCTCGTGATGCGTACGCCAGTCCTGCGGCACGCCGGGATAGGCCAGCAGGTCATCCAGCAGCCGCGTGGTGCCCGCGTCCAGCACGCGGCCCACCGATTCACGCTGCACACGCTGCAGCAGACTGCGCGCAAGTTCCTCCCAGTGCTTCACATGCGGCCGCATGCCGTGCGGATCGAACATCAGATGCAGCATGTTGCGCGGCCCCTGGCGCGCGGCCATGTCGATGAAACTGCCGAAGAAGCGCGGCGCCGCGTCATTGGTCATCAGCACGTTCCAGTGCCGGTCCATCACGATGGCCGGAAACGGCTCGTGCTGGCGCACCACGCGTTCGAGCGCGCGAATCACGCCATGCATCTCCTGCGCGCTCCAGGGCGCTTCCGAATACATCGGCGCGTACCCCGCCGCGAGCAGCAGCGCATTGCGTTCGCGCAGCGGCACGTCGAGTGTCTGGGCAAGCGTCAGCAGCGTGTCGCGGCCCGGCACGCTGCGTCCGCTTTCGATGAAACTGATCTGCCGCTGCGAAATCCCCGCCTCCAGCGAGAGATCGAGCTGACTGACGCCATGCACGTCGCGCCAGTAGCGCAGCAGGTCGCCTAAGCCGGACGGCGGCGCGGGGCGGTCGGGACGCGTGTCGTTCATCGAATCTCCGGGGTGGGATGCCATGCAAAGGCTTCGAACTGCGTTTCGAGCGGCGGCTGCGTGATGCTGCCCGCATAGTTCGTGATCGTCGATGCCGCCACCACCGCGATGACCTCCAGTATCTGCTCTTCGCTGAAACCCGCTGCGAGGAAGCGTTCCTGATCACGCGTGGAGACCCGGCCACGCCTTTCGATCAGCGCGCGCGCCAGCCCCGACAAGGCCGCGAGCGAGGCATCGCCGGGCAAGGCGCCGTGACGGATGGCGTCGACATCGGCGGGCGCTACGCCTTCCTTCAGCGCGAGCGCCGTATGAAACGCGACCGGCCATTCGCTCGCGTTCACCACCGCATTGGTCAGCAGCAGCGTCTGGATCTGCGGTTCGGTCAGGCTGCTCGCATGCACGCGCTCGAACAGCCTGATAAAACCGTTGATCAAGACCGGCGATGCAGCCATCGCCCCCGCAATGTTCGGAATCAGGCCGAAGCGTTGTTGCAGTTGCTCGAGCACGGGCCGCGATTGCGCCGGTGCGCTTGCCGTCGTGTGAATGACATGGCTGGACATGAACCTCTCCTGGTAGCCGGCGCGGCCGGAATGGCCGCGCGATGACCACACAGTAGTGACGCGAGCGCGCCATGCCAATTACATCGGGTGTAATCACGGCGCAACAGATCTTCTCCGCGCAAACGTTTTCCTACGAAGCAAACCCATTCTCCTCAGAAATTTCGTAACAAAGCGTTTCGCACAGTGAACGCTTAACTTACACTTGCGAACGATTCTCATTCGGAACGTTACACGTTGCGTCGCCGTCACCCCTCCAGCCAGAAGATCCAGCACGTCATGTCTCATCGCCAAACTCAGGCGTCGAATTGCCGACGCACCGCCGTATCCCGCGCAGTTCAGCATCTCTTTTTCGGTTTCATCGCCACCTCGGCAACAGCGGGCATCGCTCACGCGCAGAGCGCCGATGCAGCCTCGTCAGTTCAGCCGACCACCCTGCCCGCCGTCGTGGTCAAGGGCACGTCCACCAGCGACCTGCCCGCGCCCTATGCCGGCGGCCAGGTGGCGCGCGGCGGCGGTATCGGCGTGCTGGGCACGTCGAACGTGATGGACCAGCCGTTCAACACGACCAATTACACCGAGCAATTCATCCAGGACACGCAGGCACGCACGATCGGCGATGTCGTCGTGAACAACGCGTCCGTGCGTACCGAGCAGAGCAGCGGCGGCTTCGGCGACGTGTTCGAGATTCGCGGCTTCGCGGTGCAGGCCACCGATGTCGCATTGAACGGCCTCTACGGCATGGTCTCGACGGCGCGTGTGCCGGTGAACCTGCTGGACCGCGTCGAAGTGCTGCAGGGCCCGGGCTCGCTGATGTACGGCATGGGACCGTCGGGCAGCGTCGGCGGCGCGATCAACATCGTCACCAAGCGCGCCGACGACACCCCGCTCACCCGTCTCACCGCGCTGTATCAATCGAAAGGACAGTTCGGTGTCGCGGCTGACGTGGGACGCCGCTTCGGCGACGAAGGACAGTTCGGCATTCGTGTGAACGGCCAGATCAAGGATGGCCAGACGAGCATCGCGCACGGCAACCAGTTGCAGGGCGACAGCGCCGTGGGCCTCGACTATCGCAGCAAGAACCTGCGCTGGTCGTTCGATGCGTACAACGTCTCCGAAAACACGGACGAACTCCGCTCGCAGATCGGCCTGGGCACGGCTACCGCGGTGCCCGCCGTGCCGTCGGGTTATGCCAATCTCTATCCCGGCTCGAAGCTCAAGCTGCGCGACTCGGCCGTCATGACGCGCCTCGAATACGACATCAACCCGCACGTGACCGTCTACGGCGCGGCAGGCGAGCATTACGGCACCTCGGCGCAGAACTTCCCGTCGGCGAGCGGCATGACCAACGCGGGCAACTTCTCGGTTCGCAACGGCTACTACGACGCCTACAACCGCACGAAGACGATCGACGCGGGCCTGCGCTTCCACTTCGATACCTTCGGCGTGAAGCACACGCTCGTCACCGGCATCACGAGCCTGAACAAGGAAGACGGCTACTTCTACGCACTCGGGACGGCGGCCCAGGCGGTGCCGTCGAGCCTGTACAACCCGACGCCGCTCCCGCCGATGACCACGCCGCGCGGCGACGCGCAACGCAGCGCGCAGTTGCGTCTGAACAGCCAGCAGGTCATCGACACGATGTCGTTCTTCAATGACCGTCTGTTGATCACGGGCGGCCTCCGCCGTCAGACCATTGGTCTCGACAATTACGATGTGTCGTCGGGCTCGCGCACCGGCACGATCGACCAGCAAGCGATCACGCCGCTCGCGGGTATCGTGTTCAAGCCGCTCAACAACATTTCTGTGTACGGCAACTTCACCTCGGGGCTGACCAACGGCGGCAGTGCGCCTGCCGGTGCGGTGAACGTGGGACAGGTTTTCGCCCCGTACAAGTCGAACCAGTACGAAGCAGGTGTGAAGGCGGATTGGGGACGCGTGATGACCTCGGTGTCGGTCTTCCAGATCTCGCAGCCGAATGGCGTCCTGAACCCGACGACGCTGGTCTACGGTTACGACGGCCGCACCAAGGTGCGCGGCCTCGAACTCTCGGCGTATGGCGAAGTGTTCCGCAACCTGCGTCTGATGGCGAGCGCGACCTTCTATGATCCGAAGCTCGAAGGCACGGCCGGCGGCGCCAACGACGGCAACGATCCGGCCGGCGTGCCGAAGTTCGCGCTCAATCTCGGCGCCGACTATGACCTGCCGTGGGTGCCGGGCCTGAGCGTGAACGGCCGCATCATCCACACCGGCGCGCAGTACTACAACGCGACCAACACGCTGCGTCTGCCGTCATGGACGCGCTATGACGCGGGCCTTCGCTACAGCACGCGCATTGCGAGCAAGGACGTGATCTTCCGCGCGAACATCGAGAACCTGTTCGGCAGCCGCTCCTGGATCCAGCACGGTCCCTACCTCTCGAATGCCGCGCCGCGCCCGGTGCTGCTGTCCGCCGAGTTCAACTTCTGACGCTTGCATTGAACCAGGCCGGACCTGCACAGGGTCCGGCCTGCTCGTTTGCAACACACCTTTATTCAGAGCGACGAGCGCGGCAGATAACCGCTCGGCCTGCGCCTGAGCCTGCGGCTCATCTTGAGCGCAAGCAAGACCGGCTTCGAGATATGCGGACGCAGGATTGCATGCTTGCGCACGTACTTCGGCACGTACCATTCGGAACATGTGCCTGCATAAAACAGCGCGGCATCTCCGGCGCGCAGTGAACGCGGCGCCTGTCCCTCCGACGTGACGATCACTTCGCCTTCGATCACATAGATGGTTTCGTCGGCATCGAAATACCATCTGAAACGGCCGGCCGTGCAATCCCAGACCCACGACGACGTGGTCGTGTCACGACTGCGCGACCACTGGCCGCTGCGCGCTACCGGCTGTCCTTCGATGATCCACGCCGGGTCGATCGGATCGGGCTTCAACAGGACATCGTCCAGCCGGACGGCCTCGAAAACAGGAGTGGTCATGACTTTCCTTTACCGTGGCTGATGACCGATCATGAGCAGCGCTGAAAGAAGCGCGCGCGTGCTATTTCGGTAAGTTGGCGAACCTGCGATGGCTCAGGTTGCCTCGCGTTGCAGTTTCATCAGCGATACTGGCTCGTCCTGATGGGCTGTCTTACAAGACACCCACGAAATGAAAACGTTCACCGCATGGCGGTGATTCACGCGCTGCGAATCTTTGCAATCCTCATTCCCGCACTATCGTTTGCTAGCCTCTGTCGGCAGATAGCGAACGTGTCTCGCGAGTTATGTGCGCTAGCGTACATAACTCGCGTCCTTCTCTGAAAATCACTGGAACAGTTCAGGTTGCAGTTCTGGCGAATGCTCGTTGTGTACCTGCACCGGCTTGCGCAGCGACAGGATTTCATTACGCACGACCGAGTCGGGATCGAAGCCGCCGGGATTGCGCTGGATCAGCCACACGCGTCCGTGCGTCGCGAGCGCGGCCCTGACGATCTCGCGATCCGCCGGGATGATCCCGGGCGCGGCGACATTGCTCATATACGGCCGCTTCAATCCGATCGCGGGAAACGGTGAAGGCATGACGAGCACGTCCGGAAAGTCATGATAGCTTTTCGCGTAATACTGCACGGCCACATCGACTTCATTCGGACTGACGATCAGCAGGTCGCCGCTGCGGCGATGATTCGCGACTTCAGCCACGCTGGCCCGGAAGTCTTCCTGTACGCCGCGATAGAGCTGCACTGCCTGCACACCGGACAGCAGCAACAACAGCACGAGCACGCCAAGGCGGATGCGATTGCGCGGCAATGCCCATACGATGCCAAGCGCAGTCAGGAACATGATGGGCGCGGCCATCCACTCGAACAGGCGGTCCATGAAGATGGGCCGTACCAGCACGCTGTAGGCAACGATGAACACGAAGGGCAGCACGAGAACGATCGCCACGTGCACCGCCACTGCGCGACATTGACGCCACAGAATCAGCCATGCCCCGGCACAAAGCAGCAATACGGGCAGCAGCGTGAGCCGGGCGCCGGCGGCCAGCGACCATGCCTTGAGGAAGTCGATCCATTCGAGCTTGACCCAGAATGACGACTGCACGTACTTCGTTGCTGCAATCAGGAAGTGGACGTACGGCGACCAGAGCGCCAACGCCACCACGAACGGCGCCGCGATGATCAGGGCCGCCATGAGGCGATTGCCGCGGGCCCAGCCGAGCGTCGCGACCAGCAGTCCGAGTCCGACTGCGAATGCAACGAGCACCGCCGTGTTGTGCGACCACAGGGTCCCGCATGCGGCGAGCGACAGCCCGACCAGCGCGGGCAACAGCCGTCCTCGTTGAGGTGCAGCGTTGCCTTCATCGGGGGCACGGCTATCGGTGAGTTGCCTCAAAACGATGACGGAGCACAGGATGGCGACCGTCGCCGCAAAGGCTTCGAACGCATAGGGACGCGCCAGTTCGCCGTACAGGATGCTGCCTTTGTTGGTCGCGATGAGCAGACCCGCGATGAGCCCCGCGCGTTCGATCACAGCCCCAGCCCGCAACAGCCTGCCGCTCACGGCGACGACCAGCACCGTAGCCACGCTGATGATGACCGATGGCACGCGGACCGAGAATTCGGAGTCGCCGAACCAGCCGATCCATATCTTGAGCAGCGAGTAGTACATCGGCGGATGGATCTCATACAGCGGGACGACATGCCAGAGCTCGTACCAGGGCCGCGCGGCAAACCACACGCTGTAGGCCTCGTCCATCTGCAATGAGCGGCTGCCCAGCGTAATCAGACGCAAGGCAAGCGCAAGCAGGCCGATTGCGATGAAGATGCCCCAGAAGGTACGGCTGGACAACGGCCTGCTTCCACACAGGAACGCTTGAATGAAGGTACCGGCACGGCCGGACGAAACGGGCAGGGAAGCGTTCGGTGCAAGTTCAGGCGAACGCGGCGCGCTGGCGGATGGTCTCTCCATCTAGACTCCTGGATGATGAATTCATCAGTTCTGAGGGATGCCCACTTCTGCGTGGCGCGGCGAGGTCGGAAGCAACAATCGGGCACGGGTTGAAACGTTTGCCCTCCGGAACACAACGGATTTCATACGAAGAATCGCGATCCGCTGTCGCGCTGGTGGTGCGTGAAGCGCGCAATGTGCAGCGCGGGCGAAACAGCCGCGTTCCGCTCATGCACGCACGCGTACGCGTATTGTGAAATTTACGAGGTCGATTGAAACGATGGACGGCATGCGGCGCGATTCGCTCTTCGCCGCTTCGGAATGAACACCGAACTTAACGCAAGCGCCGTGTCGACGCCAGCACGTACGTTCATGAAAACCGTGTTACGGATTGCGAGAAAACCCGGCCCGCCATCCGAGACCCCCGACAGTCGAACCCCGAGGCCGATACTCGCAACCAATCCAGCCGCCATAACCGTGACCGCGGATACACGCCGTCAGTTCCTTCCACGGCATGTCGCCGGATCCGGGTTCGTGGCGGCCCGGCACATCGGCGAACTGAACATGAGCGATATGCCGCGCGTGAAGCGCGAACTGCTCCACCACATCCTGGCCCATCATGCGGCAGTGGTAGGCATCGAAGAGCAGACGCACGTTCGATGCCCCGCTCTCTTCTATCATCCGGCTCGCATGATCGAGATCGCGCAGGAAGTAGCCCCGCGCATCGGTCTGGTTGAGGCATTCGAGCAATAGCGTGATACCGCTGCCTTGCGCGGTATCGGAGGCCCAGCGCAGGTTCTCACGAAATGTATCGCTCGCCTGCCCGCGTGGCACGTCTGCGGGGACGAGTCCCGCCATCACATGAACGAGCGGACAGCGCAGTGCCGATGCATAACGCAGCGCCCGCCGCACGCCCTCGCGAAAGCGCTCGCGTTCACCGGGCATGCACGCGAAACCATTGGCGCCTGGCTGGCCCGGCATCGCGGCCGGCGTGTTGATGAGCACCTGTTCGAGGCCGCTCGCGGCAAGCTTCGCGCTGAGCGTGGCTGCATCGAATTCGTAAGGCGACGCGTACTCCACCGCGACGAAGCCTGCCTTCGCCGCGGCCTCGAAACGCTCGATGAAAGGAAGCTCGGTGAACAGCCACTTGAGGTTCGCGCAGAATCGCAAGACGCCCGCTTCGCCCACTTCGCTCGCAGCCACCATCACGCCGCCTCACGCAGCGCGACGATCAGCTCGATCTCCACCGGCGCGCCATGCGGCAACTGCTGCACGCCGATCGCACTGCGCGCGTGCGCGCCGATCGTGCTGCCGAGTTCGTCGATGAACACGCGCGATGCGGCATCGATCACCTTGCCCTGCGCCGTGAACTCGCTCGTGCATGCGACGAAGCCTGTCAGCTTGACGATGGCCGCGATGCGTTCACGCGAGCCCAACGCGCGTTCGAGCGCGGCGAGACACGCTCGTGCTGAAAGCGCTGCGGCAGACTCGGCGTCCTCCAGGCTCACGGCATCGCCCACCCTGCCGCGATATTTCAACTCGCCCTGTTCGCGCGGCAATTGCCCGCTGACGAACGCGAGCGTGCCGACGACCCTCACCGGCGTGAGCAGCGTGCTCGGCGCCTGGGCATTCGAAGCTGTCATGGCGTCGGGCCTCAATAAACGGAGCGTGAGAGGTCGATACCGAAGTATTGCTTCCAGATCGCGTTGAGCTTGCCGTTCTGGAGATTGCTCGCGACCCATGTATCCAGCCATCCCTGCATGGCCGCGTCATCCTTCTTCAGGCCGATGGCCAGCGGATCTTCCGCCACCTGGAACTGATACTCGAAGTTGGCGGCCGGGCTGGCCTGCTTGACGGCCAGCGCGTCCGCCAGCGCGGCCACGAAGATGCTCTGCTGACCCGAAGAAACCGCCGTGCGCTCCGTTGCTTCGTCGAGATAGCGCACGATGTTGACATCCTTGACGTTCTTGTCCTTGATGGCCGCGACGAGATCGAGGTCGGCGGTTGTACCGCGCGCGGTCGCCACGGTCTTGCCGGACAGGCTCGACACGTCCTTGAGCGTGTTCTTGCCGGGCGCGACCACGAAGATCGGCTCGGTGGCATAGGCGCGGCTGAAGCCGATGACCTTCTTGCGCTCGTCGGTCACGGAGAACGAGGCGACCACGATATCCGCCTTGCCCGTCAGAAGGAACGGGATGCGGTTGGGACCGTTGACGGGCACGACATTGAGCTTCACACCCAGGTCCTTCGCGATCAGGCGCGCGATATCGAGGTCGGTTCCGGTCTGCACGGCGTTCTTGTCGATCATGCCGTAGGGCGGATGCGTGAAGTCGATGCCCACGTTGATCGTGCCGCGCGACTTGATGTCCGAGAGCGTGTCTGCCCGAGCCGCGCCGGCCGTCACGCACATAGCCAGCGCGATCGTCAACAGGCCTTTTAGATTGCTTTTGAACGTCATTTCATGTGCCTTTTAAAAGAGGGATAAACAGGAACTACAAGCCGTTGCCGACGAAACACCGAAGCTCGGTCGAACGAGGCGAAGCGAGCATCTCCGCGCCGCCCTGCTCCCAGATCACGCCGTCGTTCATGAAGACCACCTTGCGCGCCACCGAGCGTGCGAAGGCCATCTCGTGCGTGACGATCAGCATCGTCATGCCGTCGTGGGCCAGCCGCTCCATCACGCGCAGCACTTCGCCGGTCAATTCCGGATCGAGCGCCGAAGTCACTTCGTCGAAGAGCATCACGGCGGGCTGCATGGCAAGCGACCGTGCAATGGCCACGCGCTGCTGCTGACCGCCCGACAGTTCATGCGGATAAGCGGCCCCGCGCGCGCCGAGTCCGACCTGATCCAGCACGTGCGCCGCGAGCTCGTTCGCTTCCGCGCGTGCGGTCCCTCTGACCTTGAGCGGCGCGAGCGTGATGTTCTGCTGCACCGTCAGATGAGGAAACAGGTTGTAGCTCTGGAACACGATGCCGACATCGAGCCGCAGCGCGCGGAGATCCACATCGGCAGCGTCGAGCCGGTGTCCGCAGACGTCGAGCGAACCGCCGCTGATGCGCTCCAGGCCGTTGACACAGCGCAGCGCCGTGCTCTTGCCGGAACCGGAGCGGCCGATCAGCGCGATCACCTCGCCGCGTTGCACGTCGAGATCGATGCCCTTCAACACTTCCGTCGAACCGTACGCCTTGCGCACGCCGCGGAAACTGACCATGGTGTTCATTGTGTGGAGTCTCCCGTGGAGCGCGCGCCGAAGCGGCCGGCACGCTCCAGATGCACGCTGACGCGCGCGACCGGATAACAGAGCAGGAAATACACGCCGGCCGCGAGCGTGAAGATGAGAAACGGCTCGAACGTGGTGTTGTTGACCATGCGCGATGAATAGGTCAGCTCGCCCATGCCGATCACCACCGCATACGACGTGTTCTTGATGAGCGACACGATGAAGCCGACCGTCGGCGGCACCGAGATGCGCAATGCCTGCGGCAGGATCACGTAGCGCATGCGTTGCATGTACGAGAGCGCGAGCGATTCGCCTGCTTCCCATTGCGTTGCAGGCACGGCGAGAATCGCGCCTTTCCAGATCTCCGCGAGATAGGCGCCCGCGTTGATGGCGAGCGCGACCGAAGCTGCGATCACGGGCAGCACGTCGAAGCCGAAAAGCCCGATGCCGAAGTACGCAACGAACATCGCCACGGGCAAGGGAATGCCCTGCAACACGTGCACGTAAGCGCGGCTCAACGCCAGTGCCACGCCGCGCGACGACACCAGCATCAACGCCACCGGCAGCCCGATCAGTGCGCCGCCCAGCGCACCCGCGACCGACAGTTCGAGCGTGGAGAGCGCGCCCTTCAGCATGAAGGCCAGTTGCGCGTCGGTGAGATTGAAGAAGCTCATGAGCGTGCTCCCCGCGCGGCGGTCATGCGCAGGCGCGGGAACAGCGCGCCGCCCGCCGCGAGCAGCAGCCAGCGCAGTGCGCTGGCCAGTGCAAGATAAGCGACGGCGATGACGATATACGCCTCGAAGCCGCGAAAGGTGATGGACTGGATGAGGTCAGCGACGCCCGTCAGTTCTTCCGCCGAAATCTGCGACATGATCGACGTGGCCAGCAGCATCAGAATGAACTGGCTTACCAGCGCGGGGTACATCTTCTCGATGGCCTGCGGAATCTCGACGTGCCACAGCACCTGGCGGCGCGACATCGCCAGACACGAGGCCGCTTCGATCTGACCGTGCGGCACGGCTTCGAGCCCTGCGCGCATGATCTCGGCGGTATAGGCGCTGACGTTGACGACGAGCGCCACAATGGCCGCGCCGAACGCCGGCACATGCAGACGGATCGCGGCCAGTCCGAAGAAGATCCAGAAGACTTGCAGCACGAGCGGCGTGTTGCGGATGACTTCGACATAGGCGCGGATCGCGCGCGAGACCGCCGCGCTTCCGTGCAGGCGCCCCACAGCCAGCACGATGCCGAGCACGAAACCGGGCAAGGTGGCGATCAGCGTCATGCGTATGGTCAGCCAGACACCGTAGAGCAGATCGCCCCAGTACTCGTGCAGGAAACTGAAGTCGAAGTGATAGTTCATGATGGACGCTCCGATGAAGATCGGTCGAGACATTCGAGGCCGTAGCGGACATAGGCGCTGCGCGCAAGCGGCGCATCCAGCCAGTTCAGCAGGGCTTCGGCTTCCGGTCGCCGCGTCGGATTCGCGAACGCGGCGATGGAGAAGCAGGTATGGGACTGGACCTCGTCGGGCAACGGGCCGGCCAGGCGAATGCCCGTCACGATCGCCAGTTCGCTCAGTTGCTGGATGGCGAGGTCCGCTTCGCCGCGCACGATGCATTCGCCCGTCAAGCCTTTCGGGATCACCGTCGCCTTCGCATTGATGCGTTCCGCGATGCCCATACGTTCGAGCAAGCCCGCGAAGTACACACCGCTCGCACCGGTACGCGAGTACGCCACGGAACGCGCGTCCAGCAGTGCGTGACGAAGATCGCTGGCCGTGGCGAGCGGCGGCAGCGGCGCGCCGTGCGCCACCGCGACGCCAATGCCCGTGCGCACGATCTTCCGCGCGCCATGCGGGCTCAACACCCCTTGCGCAATCAGGTCCTCGATGCACGCACTCACCGCGATCATCACGTCCGCGCGTTCGCCTTGCGCGATGCGCTGAATCAGGACGTTGGTCGGATCGAAGACAGGCTCGACGTTCGAGCCAAACTGCGCTTCGAACGCCGGCAGCACCTCCGCTGCCAGCGCGCCCTGCACGGCCAGCGTGCTCATCAGCACGAGCGGCGTTCGAGTATGAGTCGGGTTCGTCATGACGATGCCTCCCCTACAGTCCGAGACGGCTTCTAAGACGCCGCACCGCGCTCTCCGGCGCGGCGAACACCGGCACGCGGACCGCTGCGCTGGCCCGCTCCAGCGCGCGCGACGTCGAGAAATGCGCGAGCAACACGGCGTCGTAGCCTTCGAGCTGCGCGGCTGCGTGCGCCACGAGTTCGTTGTGCGCGTCCGCATCGCCGGCGCGCAGGCGGGTCATTGCATCGGCGACGACGAAGGTGTCCAGCGTCGCCTCCACGCCGAGCCGCGCAGCCTCCTCCGTGAACTCGGCCTGCATCGTCGGCAACGCGGGCGCGAACGTGGCAAGCATCGCGAAGCGGCGTCCGCACGCGAGCGCATCCTGGAACATCGCGTCGTTCGGCTTGCAGACCGGCACCGGCAATGCGCGGTCCGCGGCCTCGATGGCCGGCCCGAACGCCGAACACGTCGCGAGGATCGCATCGGCGCCGGTAGCGTGGGCGTAGCTCACGAGATCGACGAAGCGCTGCGCAAGCGCCGGCGTCAGTTCCTCGGACTGCGCGCGAGCGGTGGTCAGGCCGTCGTCGAGCAGGTTCGACAGGCGCGCTTCCGGCCACGCCGACGCGAACGCCCGCACGATCGGTTCGATCGCCACCGGCGTGGCGTGCAGCAGGACAATGGACGGGTCGGGTCGCATGAACGTTGCCTCAGACAGACGTTCGCGGCGCCGCACCGCGCGCGACCAGCGCGCTGATGCCGTCGATGATCGCAACGTGATCCTCCAGCGGCAGGCGATCGATCGTCATTTGCAACTGCCCGAGCCGGTCGACACGGCTGTCGTCGATGGCCTGCCCGATCTGCACTGCCGCCTCCAGCACCTGATGTTCGAACGCGCCGTTGAAGTGCGTCAGCAGACGCGTGGCGAGTTCGGGCCGCAAGCCCGCGATCGCGCCCAGCAGCCCATACGCGCCCCAGTTGGCGACGCCCGACACGATCAGATAGTCGGCGGGCGTTCGCGCGGCGATCAGCGGCCCGTTCGGAATGTCCTGCTCGACGATCTCCTTCGGCAACACGCCCATGCCGATCTCGTTGCCGCCGTCGCCGATGCCGATGGTCTTCCACGGCGCGGTCCAGCCTTCATCGGTGAAGAGATAGTCGAGTGCGGCAGTGTCGTCGGAGATGTCCCAGCCATGCTCGCGATGCGCGCGCCCGTCCGAGCCGAGCGCGCAGCGTTCAATCGCGATCAGGTGCGTGAGGGGATGCTCCGCCGCTTCGAGCCGCGCGCGGAGTTCCCGCACGGCCGTGTCGTCGACCGCGACGACTTCCAGACTCACCTTGCCCGGCAGCACTTTCGTCACGGCCCATGCGGCTTTTGCGCACGGCGCGTCGGTAATGACCGTCACGCGAATGCCCGCCTCCACGAGACCCGCGGCCAGTTGGGCCATGCCGTTGAGTCCGTCGGTTTCCGGCGAAGGCGGCTCGGCGTGGCGCACGAAGAACCCGCACACGATGCCGACATGCGGCGAAGCATGCGTCGCGATGGATTCGGCAGCGCGGGCGAGGTTGCCCTTCGCGAATGCCACGAGACGGCTGATGTCGCGCCGAACCTTTTGTCCGACGAGCGTTTCGATGCCTTCAATGATTTCACTCATGCGATGTCCCTGTTCTTCGAGTCGTGGTTGCGGTGTTTGAAGCGAACTGGACCGCCGCTACGCAGCACCGTTGGAACAAACATAGCACGCTAATATACGTGGCGTATACTTTTCAAAATTACGTTCTCGAACTCCGCTCAAACGCTTTCAGGACGACGATTTCGGGTCGATACAGAATTTCTATATACTTGCCGTATATGTAAATTCCGACGATTGAGTGCAGGAGAGCAAGGTCATGCCGAGAACACGTGCCGCGACGGCCAAGAGCGCGCGTAAAACCACCACGCGAAAGAAGGGCGAGGAGAAGGCGCAAGCCTTGCCGGAAGACGCCGTCGACGGCGCGGCCGGAGAAGCGTCGATGAGCCAGACCGATGCCGCGGTGAACGCCATCCGGTCGCGCATCATCGACTTGTCGATTCCGCCGGGCAGCCGGATCGACGAACCGATGCTGCTCAACGACTTCATGCTCGGCCGCACGCCCGCGCGCGAAGCGGTCAGCCGGCTGGTGGCGGAAGGCTTCGTGAACATCCTGCCGAATCGCGGCGGGACGTTTGTGCGCAAGCTGGACTTCGAGGAGATCGGCGAGATTCTGGTCGCGCATCAACTGGCGGAGAACATCCTCGCGCAACTGATGCGGTTCGAACCGGGACTGGCCGACGACCTGTCAGCCATTCAGGAGCAGTATGTGAAGCAAGTGGAAGCGCGCGCGTTTCTCAACATCACTGCGCTGAACGAGCGCTTTCATATGCGCATGAATCAGGCGGTGCGCAACGGCTTCTTTTATGAGTTCGCGCAATCGACGCACCGTCATGTCAGACGGCTGCTGGTGCATCTCTACAAGATGGAAGCGGAAGCGACGCCGGACGAACAGAACGCACAGTTCGATCTGAACCTGCGCGAGCATGAACAGATCATCGATATCGTGAAGCGCAAGGATCGCGCGGCGCTGGTGCAATACCTGCCGATGCATGCGCGGGCGACGCAGGATCGCTTCCTGCATCTGCTCGAAAGCCGCAACGCGCCGCATTTCGATCTGGATATGAAGACGCCTGAGTGAAGGTCGCTTGCCAGGCGTCGGCAGCGGGCGTTACTGCGCGGCCTCTGCCTGCGCGCGTTCGAGATCCGCGTGCGCGTCATCGACCTTTCTTTGGCGCTCGGCGATTTTCTTCGCGCTCTTGCCGTCGGCTTTCGCCTCGCGCAAATCGCGCTCGCGTTCGGCGAGTTTCCGTTGAGCCTGTGTCACCTTGCGTTGGGCCTCGTCGTGCAGCAGCGCATCGGTGCAATTCGCGTTCATTTGCGCGAGCGCGGTCTCCAGTCCATCGACGCGCTGCTTGTTGCCATGCGCCTGGGCGTAGGCAATTTCCTGCTCCAGTGAACGGCGCTTGGCATCGCAGCCGCCTGTCTGCGCGTGGCACACCACAGGTAGCAGAGCGATGCCGAGTGCAATTGCCTTGATGGTCGTGTTCAAGAGACGGCTCCTGTCGAAGCGGCAGCCGCGTGGACACACCACGCGGCCCGCACGAATAACACGCGTCAGGCGATCGCTTCCTTCGACCACCCCGCGAACCACTTGCGAAACAGATCGTACTGCGTTTCGGCGTAGCGGCGCTGGGCTTCGCTGAGCGCATCGGTTTCGTAGAAGTGCAGCGTGTATTCCTTGTCGCCGTTGAGCACCATCAGATACTTGTAGTACAGCACCAGGTCGGTGCCTTCGTCGAACGACGACAGCACGGCGAGCGCCGCCTCGAGCTCGCGCGCCTGGCGACGCGCCGTGACGTCGCCCTTCGCCGCCTTGCCGCACAGTTCCACCAGCAGCAGCACTTCACGCGGCAGTGCGTTGCCGATGCCGGTGATCGCACCCGTGGCGCCGCAGTTGACGAAGCCATGGAAGACCTGCGTATCGACGCCTGCCATCAGCGTGACGGTGTCGTCCTGGCTGGTGATGTGCTCGGCGGCATAGCGCATGTCCGCAGCGCCGCCGAATTCCTTGAAGCCGATCAGGTTCGGGTACTTCGCGCGCAGTTCGAAGAACAGGTCGGCGCGCGTGGCGAACCCGTAATACGGGCTGTTGTAGATCACAGCGGGGAGCGCGGGAGCCGCTTCGAGAATCGCGGAGAAATGCGCCTTTTGCGCGGCCGGCGACGCGCCGCGCGACAGCACGCGCGGAATCACCATCAGGCCGTGTGCGCCGACCTTGGCCGCGTGAGCCGCATGAGACACCGCTTCCTTCGAGTTCACCGCGCCCGTGCCGACGATGGTCGGCACGCCGGCTGCCACCAGGCGCGCGACGCCTTCCTGGCGCTGCGCTTCGGTCAGGAGGGGCCAGTCGCCCATCGAGCCGCAGTAGACGACGGCGTTCATGCCCAGGCCGACGAGCTCGCGCCCTTTCGCGACGAGTGCGTCGTAGTCGGGCGTGCGCTCGGCCGTGCACGGCGTCATGAGCGCCGGAATGGCGCCCGTGAAAATGTTCTTGCTCATGTGCTTCCTCTGGACGTTGAATGGTTCTGCATGGCGGGCATGCCCGCGTGATGTTTCGGCGGTGTGTTGAAGCGCTCCGCCATGATCTGAAGTATCGCCATTCAGAACGCCTGCGGCTTGCGTGCATTCGCGCCACGAAAAGACGAAATCGGCACAGTGGCGCACGCCCTTCGTTGCCCCTAGCGACGCTCGGCGGTGCGCAGCAGCGCGCGATACTGACTCGGCGTGATGCCTACCGTCGCCTTGAACTGGCGCGTGAAGGCGCTGTGGTCGTTGTAGCCGCATTGCGTGGCGACGCCGGTGATGCTGTCGTCGCCTGCCAGCAGTCTCGACGCGGCATCGAGACGCGTCTTGAGCAGCATCTGGCGCGGCGTGAGATGGAAGATCTTGTCGAAGTAGCGTTCCATCTGCGCCACCGACATGTCGATGAGCGTCGCAAGATCGGCGAGTCTCAGAGGCTGTGCGTAGTTTTCCTGGATATGCTGCGCGGCCACGGCGAGGCGGCGATAGGCGGGATGCGTGTCCTCGGCCGCCCGCAAGTCGCGCGAGATGCCGGCCACGCCGAGTATGCGGCCATGCGCATCGTGCAGCGGCACCTTCGAGGTCAGGCACCAGCCGGGACGCCGGCCAGGATACGGATGCAGTTCGAGTTGATCGACGAGACGGTTCTGCGAACGTACGACATTCGCGTCCTGTGCCGTGTAGACCTCGCCGAAGCGCGCCGGAAACACGTCCTCGGCGGTCTTGCCGAGCAAGGCGTCCTTTTTCTTCAGGCCGCAACGCATCGCCAGCGTGGTGTTGACGATCAGATAGCGCGCCTCGTTATCCTTGACGAAGAACACGACGTCGGGCATTGCGTCAAAGAGCGGCTCCAGGAGCGAGAAATGCGCCACCATCTGCTGCATCGAGTGGTGTTCCGCGGCGGCGGGCAAAAGCATGTCGGGCATTGCGCTTATGGACGAATCAATGAGTGGCGATTATGCCTTCGCACATCATGCTTCGAGCAAGGTCGCGATGCGTGCGGGCGAGAACGGCGGACGCTGTCCTTCCGGTCCCCAGCCGAAGCAGAACGCGGCGGCCTCGCCGCAGATCCGGCCCTGGCACGGCCCCATGCCACAGCGGGTCTGCAACTTCGCGTCCCGCCACGTCCGATGCTGCGCCGCCTCGCCGAAGCGGACATCTTCGCAGCGGCACAGGATCGTATCGGGAGCGGCGAGTGCGCGCAGTGCGGGATCGAGCGCGAAGGCCGCGTGCAGGCGCCGTGCGAAACGCCGGTAGCGTTCGCGCTGTCCGAACAGTGCGCGTGCGTTATCGCGTTGAGCGAGCGCCGCATACGCAGCGATACGGCCTTCGAGCGCGGAAAGCTCCATTCCGCCGACGCCCGTGCATTCGCCTGCCGCAAGAACATGCGGCACCGAGCTCGCCTGCCATTCGTCGACTTGCAAGGCGGTCGTGCCGTCCATCGTGGCAGTCAGTTCGCAGCCGAGCGCCAGTCCTGTCTGCGTATTCGGCACCAGGCCATAGGCGCACGCCAGCCGGTCGCATTCGATCCGCATGTCTTCATTGCCATGCCGGACGCGCACGTGCGTGACGCGCGACTCGCCTTCCGCCTCCGCAACATAAGCGCCGCAGTAATAAGGCGTCGCACGCAGATCGAAACGCATGCGCAACGCCTGAACGAGCTTCGCGGGCGTGCTTGCCAGCCCCATGGCGAAACGTCTCACGTCGCCCGGCGCGGCTTGTTCGATGATGGCCGCCACCTGCGCGCCCTGCTCACGCGCGGTGACTGCCGCCGCCCAGAGCAACGGTCCCGTTCCGGCGATTACGATCCGTTCACCCCGCACCGGCATGCCGCCCTTGATGAGCGCCTGCAGTCCGCCCGCGCCCGTCACGCCCGGCAGCGTCCAGCCGGGATACGGCAGGAAGCGCTCGCGTGCGCCCGTCGCCACGATCAGCTTCTCATAGCCGATCCGGTACCCGCTCGACGCATCCTCGACAAGAAGCTGTCTATCCGGCAACGCCTGCACCACGCGCGTCCCGCCGAGATGGGTGAAGTTGCCGAAGCGCGTGAGCGTTTCGATGGCCGTTCGCGCCGCGCCCTTGGCCGGATGGTTCGGCCCCTGCCGCCAGATCTGGCCGCCGGGCAGCGGATTGTCATCGACGAGCGCGACCTTCGCGCCCGCCTCGCCCGCTACGCGTGCAGCCTGCAATCCCGCCGGCCCTGCGCCGACGATCAGAATATCGACCTTCATCGCAGTAAGTGTCCCGTCTCGATCGACATGTCCTGCATGCACACGATCTGACAGGCGAGTCTGTGCCGCACGCCGTCGATCGTGACCCGGCATTCCTGGCACACGCCCATGCCGCACAGCGGAGCCCGCGCCGCACCGCTCACCGAGCGTCGCGTGACGCCGTTCGCGCCGCCCGCCGCGAGCGCAACCGCCGCCGCAACCGAACTGCCGCGCGCGACGCTGATCCGGCGTCCGTCGATCAGCACCGTCAACTGCGTTTCAGACATGGGCGACTCCTTCGCTCGTGCTGTGCACCGAACGCACATCGCCGAAGCGCGCCGGCAGGAAAGGCGTCGCGTCGATGGTCACGTCTGCCTGCGCGCCCGTCATCTGCGCGGCAATCAGCTTCGCGGTGCCGAGCGCGGTGGTCACGCCAAGTCCTTCGTGACCTGTCGCGAGCCATAGCGGCACGGTCTGCGCGCCATCCGCCGGGCCGATCAACGGCAAGCCATCGCGCGTGGCGGGCCGAAAACCGGTCCACGCGCGGATCGCGTTGAGCGACGGCAGTTGCGGCAGATACTCGCTCGCACGCCGCAGCATGCGCGCCAGAATGGCCGGCTCGATGGCCGGATCGACGCTGTCGAACTGGCGCGACGAACCGATCAGCAACTGCCCCGTCGGACGCGGCTGCACGTTGAACGCCACCGAGGTGCCTGTCGTGTTGTGCGCGCTCTTGATGTAGCCGAGTTCGAGGATCTGATGATGGATGGTGCCGGGATAGCGGTCGGTGATAAGCAGATGCCCTTTCTTGGCCTGCATCGGCAGACCGGGCAGCAGTTCCATGGCTTGCAGGCCGTTGGCGAGCAGCACCGCGCCCGTGCGCAGGCGTTCGCCATCGGCGAGCATCACGCCGTCGCCAGTGAGCCGCGCGACCTGCGCGCCTGGCCTGCAGGCAATGCTTCCACGCCCCGACGACGCACCCATGTCCGGCACATTGGCAAGCAGCCACGCGGCCGCCGAGGGCGCGTAGACAACGGCATCGTCCGGGACGATCATGCCGCCGCGCAAGCCGTCCCGCAGGAACGGCTCCGCCTCGCGCAATTGCTGCGCATCGAGCATCTCGCACGCGATGCCCTGGCGCATCAGCGCATCCCGGCGTTCGGCGGCGAGGTCGTATTCCTCCTCGTCGGCGGCGACCCAGACGGTGCCGCAACGCACGAAGGCCTGACGCGCATCGAGGCGCGGCGCGAGATCCAGCCACAAGCGCCGCGACCACGACGACAGCGCGAACTCGGCCGGCGTATCGTCCATGACCACCACGTGACCCATGCCCGCCGCCGTCACGCCTGTGCCGATGCCCGCGCGATCCAGCACCAGCACCTCCGCGCCGTGCAGCGCGAGTTCATGCGCGCACGCCGCGCCGACAATGCCCGCGCCCACCACGATCACATCCGGATGCTGATGCCCCAACCCGGCACTCATGGTCACGTGCGGATGCCCCATGCGAAGGGATCGTCGTTCGAGAAGATCAGCCTGGCTTCGGCGTTCACGTGCGCGGTGCCGCGAATGCTGGGCCGGATGAAGCCGGGCGCGAGCGTGTCGTTGCGTTCATGGCGCGCCTCGAACACGCTGCCCACAATGCTCTCCTGCCGCCAGGAAACGCCCGGCGCGAGCAGTCCGTCCGCCGCGAGGCAGGCGATCTTCGCGCTCGTGCCCGTGCCGCAGGGCGAACGGTCGTAGGCCTTGCCGGGACAGAGCACGAAATTGCGGCTGTCGATACCCGGCGTGGGCGAGTCCGCGAACAATTCGATGTGGTCGATGAGCGCCCCGCCTTCGCCCGTCACGCCATTCGCTTCGAGCGCGGCGCGGATGGCCCATGTGACTTCGGTGAGCGCGTCCACGCGCGCGTAATCGAGCGCCTGTCCATGATCGGCGACGAGGAAGAACCAGTTGCCGCCCCACGCGATATCGCCATGTACGCGTCCGACGCCCGGCACGTCGAGCGCCACATCGGCCCGATAGCGGTACGCAGGCACGTTGCGCACGGTGACGCTGGCATCGTCATGCAATTCGGCCTCCACCACGCCGACCGGCGTCTCGATCCGGTGCACGCCCGGCGCGATCCTGCCGAGATGCGCGAGCGAGGCAATCAAGCCGATGGTGCCGTGCCCGCACATGCCGAGATAGCCGACGTTGTTGAAGAAGATCACGCCCGCCGAACATGAGGGATCGTGCGGTTCACACAGCAGCGCGCCGACCATCACGTCCGAGCCGCGCGGCTCGTTGACCACGGCCTCACGCACCCGGTCGAAGTCACGCTGAAAGACGGCGAGCCGTTCGGAGAGCGGCCCTTGACCGAGATCGGGACCGCCCGAGACGATGAGGCGCGTGGGTTCACCGCCCGTATGCGAATCGACGATGTCGATGTGAGAGAGTGTTTTCATGGCGAAAATCATAAGCAACGGCCACCGCGCGGTCTTGGTCGAACACACCCGCGCCGATAACGATTTCGGCACAGCGGCGATGCCGCACTGCATCCTTCAAATGGCGCCGCCCGCATGCCCGACGAGATCGGACGATGCGGGCGGCGCAGGCCGCGAGGCAAAAGTAGATGGCCGCGTTACATCGGCGGCGCGTGCTTCACCCGCTTGCCGTTCTGGAACACGTACTCGATGCGCTCGGCACCGTTCGCGACGGCTTCGATGTCCACCAGCGGATCGCCGTTGACCACCAGCACGTCCGCAATCGCGCCTGCCGCGATCACGCCCAGCTGACCCACGCGGTTCAGCACTTGCGCGCCGATGATCGTCGCCGAACGCAGCGTTTCGAGATTGCCGATGACTTCCGAGCGAATACGGAACTCGTTGCTCTGGAACTCCTGCATCTCGCCGAGCAGGTCGGAGCCGAAGCCCATCGGCACGCCGGCATCGCGGAAGATCTTCAGCGACTCGCGGCCCGCCACGCGCACGCCTTCGACCTTGGCGATCGAATCCGCCGAGAGCCCGAGCTTCTCGCCATACACGCCCAGCACGTCATAGGTGGCGAGCGTCGGCACCGCGTACGCGCCGTGTTCCTTCATGACCTTGGCCGCCGCTTCATCGACGAGATTGCCGTGCTCGATCGTGCGCGCGCCGCAGCGCACCGCGCGCGCAATCGCGCGACCCGTGTAGGCGTGCGCCATGACGTAGGTATTGGCCGCCTCCGCTTCCGCGACAATGGCGCGAATCTCGTCTTCCGAGTATTGCGTGTTGGCGATCGGATCGAACTCCGACGCCACGCCGCCCGACGCCATGATCTTGATCTGCGTCGCGCCACGCAGGATTTCCTCGCGCGCCGCGAGCCGCACGTTGTCCACACCATCCACCACGCGCGCGATAGCGCCCGCGCGGAAGCAGCACGAACACGGCTCGAACGAGTCGCTGCGCGGACGGAAATCGCCGTGACCGCCTGTCTGCGACAGCGCCTTGCCCGACGGGAAGATGCGCGGCCCCGGAATCAGACCCGATTCGACCGCGTGCATGAGCGCCCAGTCCGCGCCGCCCGCGTCGCGCACGGTCGTGAAGCCGCGCGTGAGCATCGCGTCGAGCAGCGGCAGTGCGCGAATGGTCGCGAGAATGTTCGGCTGCGCGGCATTGGTGCCGAGATTTGCGTTCGACGCCAGCACGTGCACGTGACAGTCGATGAAGCCGGGCATCACAGTCTTGCCCCTCACGTCGATGATCTGCGCGCCGTCGAATTCGGCGCGGCCATCGGTAACCTCGACGATGCGATTGCCCTCGATGACCACCGAATACCCTTCCAGGTACGTCCCTTTCTCCAGATCGAGGACGTTACCGTTCTTCAACACCGTAATGGACATGCACTCTCCTAGTTTGCGACGGCCAAGCGGTCGCGCTTGTCGCCCAGATAAAACGTTCCCGCCAGACTGACGGCGCAGGCGCACATCACGTAGAACGCGGGCGCCATGCTGCTGCCCGTCTTCGCGATGAGCCAGGTGATGAAGAACGGCGCGAAGCCGCCGAACATCATCACGGCGAAGTTATAAGCGACGGCAAGCCCGGTGGAAAGCACGCGCGCCGGGAACAGGTCGGCCATCGCGGTGAGGACCGGCGCCGTATAGACGGCGATGAGAAAGCCGAACACGGCCTGGAACACGAGCAGCGAACCGAGGCTCGGCGCGTTGACCACCCAGGCGAACATCGGATAGGCGAGCAGCATGATCGCGAAGGCCGCGCCGGCGAGGAACGGGCGCTGGCCGAAGCGGTCCGCGAGCTTGCCGACGATCGGCGACGCGACGAACAACACGAGTCCGCCCAGCATGCCGGAGATCAGCCCGGCCGATTGCGGCAGATGCAGCGCACGCACCGAGTAGGTCGGCATGTAGTAGAGGAACACGTAGCTGCTGACGGTCCAGAGGATGACCATCGAGAAGCTGGCGAAGGTCTGGCGCGGATAGGTGCGCACGATCTCGGTGAGCGGCGAATGGGTCTTTTCCTTCTCGCTCATCGCGCTGTAGACGGGCGTTTCCTCCAGACGGCTGCGGATGAAGTAGCCCACCGGACCGATCAGGATGCCCAGCAGGAACGGAATACGCCATCCCCATGCATTGAGCGCCGCGGGTTCGAGCAAGGAGGTCACCAGCGTGCCGATACCCGTCCCGACCAGCACTGCGAAGCCGATGCTCGCCTGAATCCAGCTCGCATAGTAGGTGCGACTCTCGGGCGGCGAGTATTCGGTGAGGAACGCGGTGGCGCCGCCCATTTCCCCGCCTGCGGAAAAGCCTTGCAGCAGCCGCGCGACGACGATCAGCAGCGGCGCCGCCACGCCGATCGATTCATACGAAGGCGTGAGCCCGAGAATGCCGGTGCCCAGCGCCATCAGCACGATGGTCAGCGAGAGCGCGAACTTGCGGCCCACCCGGTCCGACAGCACGCCGAGGACGATGCCGCCAACCGGGCGCATGACGAAGCCCACGCCGAACGTGGCGACGGCCATCAGCAGCGAGGACAGGTCGTCGCCGGTGGGAAAGAACTGCTTGGCGATGGTCACCGCGAAGAAGCTGTAGACGGTCCAGTCGAACCATTCGAAGCCGTTGCCGATGATCGTTGCAAAGATGGCGCGACGGCGATATGAGGCGAGCGCCTTCTCATCGTGCGGCTTCTGCGAAATACCGTTTGCCATAACCTATGGTCTCGAATAGGGATGTTGATTCAGGACGGATGTCCTTCGATGAAAACGGATAGTAAGGAGCCGAATTGACCCCGTCTTGCGCGATCGCCTCGCAAGGGTTGACGAATTCGGCATAGTCTTGAGCATGCGGCGCATCGTCCTGCTGTCGAGGCGAAGCGCGTGTACCATGCTTTGAGCTTCGGGATAACTCGCACGTGTGAACGGGAGACGATGCGATGCGCGTATTGCTCATCGACGATCACGCGCTCTTCAGAGCCGGGCTCGCGCTGCTCGTCAGGGAGCGCTTTCCGGATGTCGAGCTGCTGCACGCCAGCACCCTGGCGCAAGGCATGCAGCTCGCGACGCAGGATCATCCGGACATCGTCTTTCTCGATCTCGAACTTCCCGATGGCCACGGCTGCGACGGCCTCGTCCGGTTGAAAGACGCGCGGCCGTCCCTGCCCGTCGTCGTGATCTCCGCCGATGAACGCGTGGAGACGGTCAGCCGCTGCATCGAACTACGCGCGATGGGCTATGTCCCGAAGTCGTCCTCGCCTTCGGCGTTGCATGCCGCGATCGGCGCCGTGCTCTCAGGGGGCGTGTTCCTGCCGGCCATGAGCATCGCCGGGATGAGACGCGCGTTCGAAGCCGGTCAGGAGCCGGCGCCGCCGGCGCGGGAAGTCCATGCGCCGTGGAACGCGCCAGGACTCGGACTCACGCCCAGGGAATTCGAAACGCTCGCGTGGCTCGTGCGCGGCCTGCCGTCGAAAGCCATTGCCGCGAAGATGGGACTCGAAGACATCACCGTGCGCAAATACATCAGTCACCTGCTGGCGCACTTCGACGTGCGGCGGCGGACCGAACTCATCGTGATGATGGCCGACAAGGGCATCACGCTCGGCGTGCCGCCGGTCACGCATCCTTCGCAAGATCGACATTGACCCGCCGCCGGGCCGCGACGTATTCGCCGATGGAGGCCAGCAGCGCCGCAGGCGCGGACGACTTGCGCAACAGCACGAACGGTTGCGGGAAGTCCTGAAGGACGTGATCGGACAACAGTTCGCCGGTGATGAACACAACCGGGATCGTGCCCGTCCATGCGAAGTGCCGACGGATCCGCTGCGCCACGTCCGTGCCGGTGACGCCGTCGCGCAGACGGATATCGGTCACGATGAGATCGGGAATGCGGGTGTCATCGGCGAGGATGGCTTCGAAGCCCGCCATCGATTCGGCAGCATGCACGCGTGCGCCTGCACTCGACAGAAGACGTCGCAGACCTTCGAGCACCGCGGGTTCGTCGTCGCACAGCAGCACGTAGAGGCCGTCGAGATCGGGCGCATCGGCGGAGATGGTTGTCTCGCTCGCGCAAGCTGCGGGCGTCGCTGCGGACATTTTTGCGTACAGCGAGAAGCGCGATCCGCGACCTTCCCTCGATGCGAAGCTCATCTCGTGTCCCGGCAGAATGCCGATCACCCGCTGCACGATCGACAATCCCAGCCCCAGTCCTTTCGAGCGGTCGCGACCCGGATTATTGATCTGGAAATACTCGGCAAAGATCGCCTCGCGATGCACGTTTGCGATACCGATTCCGGTATCTCGCACATCGATGCGCAACCGGTCGCCGAGCCGCACCCAGCCAAGCACGACGCCGCCCGACTTCGTGTTCTTGATCGCGTTGGACACCAGATTGGAGAGCGCACGTTTGAACAGCAGACGATCGGTCTCGATGAAGGGCGGATGCTCCCGGCGCGCGGCGATGGCAAGGCCAATGCCCTGCACACGCGCCGCCTCGCGGAATTGACCGGTCACTTCCGTCAACAGGTCATGCGTGCTGACGGGCGCCAGTCGCGGCACATACAGCCCCAGCTCGCTGTAGTCCTGGATGTCCTTGAACATGCCGAGAATGTCGGAAGCGGTCTCCTCGACCACCGCGAGATCCTGCCCTGCCGCCTCTCGGTCCCTGATCCGGGATCGCGCACTGCGTATGAAGAGATTGATTGCGGCGAGCGGCTGCTGAATGTCGTGATAGGCCGCTGAAAAGAACCGCTCCTTTTCCTTGAGCAACGCCTGCATGCGCTGGTTCTGCTCGTTCACCTCGCGCGATGCCGCTTCGACACGCGCCCGCGCCGCGCGCAAGTTACGCCGATAGATGAATTCGCGCCGTGCCGCGCGTTCGAGCGGAATGCTCACGACCACGCCAATCACATAGGTCATGACGATGTTGACGCCGTGGTCCAACACGGCTTCGGGATGCCAGCCAGGCTGCTGGCCTGGAGGCGCGAAAAGAAGCATTAACGAAAATGTGGCCACACACGTTCCGATGAGCCATGCAGCCGTGATGGCGCGCAGCCGGAATGCCGTGAACACCATGAACAGGGAGAGTGTCAGAATGGAATACGCCTCTCGCCAGGGGAAGTCACCCGGATAGATTTGCAGCAGTCTCACGACAGAGAACCACCCGCTGAAGGTCCAGAGACTGAGCAGCGCTACGGCCCAGCGTTCGTCGAGTGCGCGCGGCGTCCATGCCAGGACCGGAACCAGCATCCCGATCGCCCCGCCGGCCCTTAGCAACAGAATTTCGCCATGATGCAGATGCGCGGGATCGAGCACGTTGAGCCGCCGCGAATCCATGAGTGAGAACACGATCCACAACGCGGTAAAGATGGCGATGGCCAACAGGCGCTGTGCAGAGAAACGACGCGCATAGTCTTTCCGGAACGCGCGTTCCTGAGCCGCCGATCTGAACTTGCGCACCCCGAAACCTGACGATTTCATGACGATGCCCGGTCATAAATTCCACTGTCAGCGAATGCCGCCGCATGCCGATCAAATCAGAATAGCAGCCTGTCATTCGAAGGGACATATACAAATGTAGCGATCCGAATGAGCCTTTTCAATTGCGGATATCTACATCTTTCTCGCCCGGAAACACGATACGCCTACCTGTGTGCCTTTAAAGCATGGCGGCATCGGCCGACACTTCATAGAACCTGATCGGCACGGGCCATTCAGGCCGAAGAAGCAAACGTCCCGGGAGAACATCATGCAATGCAATCGAATCATCGCCGCAGGTATCGCGCTGATGGCAATGGTCACGGCAGGGTCGTGCCTGGCCCAGTCCGCGACGGATCAGCCCGCCCTCTCGACGGCAACTTCCGTGCAAGCCGACACCCCCGCTCCCCTCACCCGTGAGCAGGTCATGCACGAACTGGCCGACTTTCAAAACAGCGCCCAGGCTGCGGAGATGCGCGAGCTTTATCGGGGAGGCAATTGAGAAGCTTCATGAAGACAACGCAAGCGCAAAAAAGAGAGCACTAAAAAAGTGAAAAAATGGCCGCGTCGCGGTGCACGAAAAAGCTATGTGCGTTACCCCACGTTAGCGATTCGATAGCCCCGCGACCGTTTTTGTAATTACCTAATCTCCACTTGCGCGGATGAGCGATCGCAATGAATCGCAACGAGGAGAGAGGGTTATGAAAACCATTCTGTCGATGGTCAAGGCATGTCACGCTCTGATCTTCACGCTCCTCGTGATACCCGGCTTATGTTTCGCCCAAGCCAACCTGAACGCACGTTCATTCACCGATGTCGACGACTCCACCGACAGCACGGTTGACAACACCGCTGTATCGACCTCGAACGGACTCGCGTCGATCATTCAGCGCCTGCAATGCGCAGCGGGACTGAATCCCTCGGGCAATACTGCAAGCGTTTCGCTGACCGCGCAGATGGCGACCTACCAGCTCTACAACCCGTCGACGAACGCATTCGATACGGTGAACATGCGCTCGTATAACGGTTGTCCGGTGGGACCGACCATCAGCATCAAGACTGGCTCGACACTCACGCTCAACTTCACGAACAACCTTCCTCAAAATCCGACCGACACGTGCCCGGCGAGCACGGATCCGAAGACCGAGCACATCACGCCGCACTGCTTCAACGACACGAACATCCACACGCACGGTCTGCATGTCTCGCCGATGGACCCCGCCGACAACGTGTTGCTCACGGTCCATCCGAAAGCCGATGTCCAGGCCAATCCTTCGCTGGGCACGTATCAGCACAAGTACGTGTACAAGATCCCTTCCGATCATCCGTCAGGGACATTTTGGTATCACGCGCACCTGCATGGATCGACGGCAATCGACGTATCGAGCGGCATGGCCGGCGTGCTGATCGTGCGCGGCTCGCGGCAGGCGCGCAGCACTCAGGCGGGCAGCGCGGATATCGACACGATACTCAAGCGCCGTCTGCTCCCGCTGCCGCTGCGCGAACACGTCTTGCTGTTCCAGCAGATCGAGTACGCATGCTTCACCGATGCAAGCTCCACCGTGCCGCTGCTCGATCCCACCACCGGCGAGTGGACGTGCCCGGCGGGCAAGATCGGGCAGATTCGCGGCTATAACAATCAACTCGGCTTCATCTTCGACACACGCGTGGGCCAGCCGCCCGGCGCCAATTCATCGTGGATCGTCTCGGGGCATTACACGCAGATCAACGGCGTGGTGCAGCCGGTCTTCCCCAGTGCGCTGACCTTCGTGCCGGCGGGCGAGGTGCGCCGCTTCCGCATGGTTCATGGCGGGAATCGCGACACGATCAACGTAAAGATCGTGCGTGCGAACCTGGCGGTGCTCGGTGTCGCGGACTCGACTTCGCTGAGCGCTGCGCAAGTCAACGCGGCTACCAACACCGCGGCGAACGCGCTGTCGAACTCGCGCACCAAGGCATCGCAAACCATCACCCTCGATCAGGTATGCAGCGGCGAAGTCGTCAAGCAACTGGAATTCGCGGAAGACGGCATCACCATGACGAACATGCTGGAAAAAGACGTCAACGCGATGAACCCCGGCTATCGCAGCGACGTGCTCGTGGCGTTTCCATCGCCGGGACTGTATTGCATTCTCGATGAAGCCGCGCCCAGTTCGCAGACCATCAACTTCCGGCCTTCCGCGACCAAGGTCAAGGATCGGCGGTTGCTGTCGCTCGCGCGGGTCGGCCCTGGCGTGACCATCCCGAACACGACGGAAGGCAGCCACTCGAAGTACTGGGTCTATATCCGCAATCAACTTGTAGCGGCCAACCCGGGCCTGCCGTCCACGGTCAAGAGCCAGTTGAACGCGCTGCAACTGACCGCTTTCGCGCCGACCGCCGAAGTGGATGGCCCGATCGCACAGGTGAACAATGCCACGTTCGATATCACGCTTCCCACCGGCTTCACCATCAATGGCGCGGGCTATGATCCCGCCGTGATTCCCGTGACGGGTACGCTCGGCACGATCGATGAATGGAATATCACGGCGTCGCCTTTTGCCCCGCACATGTTCCATATCCATATCAACAAGTTCAAGATCATGGACATCAAGAACGGCACGACGTCCATCTTCGATCAGAACGGCGACTGCACCGCCTCGGAGGGAACCGATACCGAGTATTGCCATCTCAAGGGCGTGGTGCGCGATACGCTGTTCATCAAGGCGGGCTATACGCTCACCATGCGTACCGTCTACGAGGATTACACCGGCGAGTTCGTCATGCATTGCCATATCCTCGATCACGAAGACCGCGGCATGATGGAAAACGTGCAGGTGGTCTCCAAAGGACAGGCCTTCATGCAACATCTGACCAGCCCCATCACGGCGATGACGAAGGATGCGAACCGCTGGCTTGCGCGTCTGCGTGGCGAGGATGAAACGAAACTTGCCCTTGCCGCATCGCTGTGTTCCGCGAGGGACTACGCGCGGCGGTGATCGACGAAGCGTCCCGGCAGTGAGGCATAGAATGAGCAAGCGTTCACGCTATTCATTCAACCCCCACCCGGGAGCAGCGCCATGGATGAACTCTATCGACCCAAAGGTTTGTCGAGCGCGGTGTCCTATCGCGATCCGAAGCTCGGCTTTCGCTTTCTCGAAGCGGCATTCGGTTTCAAGCCGCTCTTCGTGATCCTCGACGCCAACGATGACCTCGTGCATGGCGAACTGACCTTCGGTGACTCGGTCGTCATGATCGGCCGCGAATGGAGCGACGATCATCGCAGCCCGCGTTCCATCGACGGCAAGAACACGCAGTCGGTCCACCTGCAACTCGCGGAAGGCGAGGACGTGGACGCGCATTGCGAACGCGCCCGCGCGGCAGGCGCGCTGGTTGTGGCGGAGCCGGAAACGCAGTTTTACGGCGAGCGGACTTATCGTGCCAAAGATCCGGAAGGGCATATCTGGACCATCGGTGTGCTGGTGAAGAGGATGACGCCGAAGGAGTGGGATGCGGCGAGTGGCCTCATCACGCGGGAACGGCTGGACTGAGTACCCAACGCACGCTGTCACCGGGAAACCCCTCCCGCTCATTTACTTGACATCTAAACTATTCGACTCTAAATTATCTCCACGAGCACACGCGAACTGGAGAATCCGGCATGCGCATTGTCTGCATCGGTGGCGGCCCGGCGGGTCTGTACTTCGGCTTGTTGATGAAGCGCCGCCATCCCGCCAGCGAAGTCATCGTGGTTGAGCGCAATCGCCCTTATGACACCTTTGGCTGGGGCGTCGTCTTCTCCGATCAAACGCTGGGCAACCTCCGCGCCGCCGACGCTCCAAGCGCCGAAGCCATTCTCGATGCGTTCAGTCACTGGGACGACATCGAAGTCCATATCAACGGCAGCATGGTGCGCTCGTCGGGTCACGGCTTTTGCGGCATCGGAAGAAAACGTCTGTTGAATATCCTGCAGACGCGCTGTGAAGCACTCGGCGTCAAGCTCGTCTTCGAAACTCACGTGGTCAACGACGAAGACTACGAAGCCGATCTCATCGTCGCCTGCGACGGGGCCAACAGCGCGATCCGTCAGAAATACGCCTCCACGTATCAGCCGGATATCGACCTGCGCGAGTGCCGCTTCGTCTGGCTCGGCACGAACAAATGCTTCGACGCCTTCACGTTCGCGTTCGAAAAGACCGAATGGGGCTGGTTCCAGGCGCATGCGTATCGGTTCGACGAGAACACCTCGACCTTCATCGTCGAAGCGCCGGAACGCGTCTGGCGCGCGGCAGGCCTCGCCGACATGAGCAAGGAAGAAGGCATCGCGTTCTGCGAAAAGCTTTTCGCCCGCCATCTCGACGGCCATCCGCTGATCTCCAACGCGTCGCATCTGCGCGGCTCCGCGCAATGGATACGCTTTCCGCGCGTCGTGAACCGCGAGTGGGTTCACTGGCGAGACGAGGCGAACGGCCGGCGCACGCCCATTGTCCTGATGGGCGATGCCGCGCACACCGCGCACTTTTCCATCGGCTCGGGCACGAAGCTGGCGCTGGAAGACGCCATTGAACTGGCCAACAGCATCGACACCGCGTTCGCGAAGCATGAAGGCGATCTCGAAGGCGCGCTCGATCACTACACGCGCGTGCGCAGCGTGGACGTCTTGCGCATTCAGAACGCCGCGCGCAATTCAACGGAATGGTTCGAGAACGTGGATCGCTACGCGTCCTTCGAGCCGGAGCAATTCGCTTACTCGCTGCTGACCCGCTCGCAACGCATCTCGCACGAAAACCTGCGCGAACGCGACGCGCGCTATCTCGCTTCGTTCGAAGACTGGCTCGCGGAACGCTCGGGCGTCGTGCGTGGCACGAAGCAGCGCGCCGTCCCGCCGATGTTCACGCCCTTCACGCAGCGCGGCGTCACGCTGAAGAACCGCATTGTCGTGTCGCCGATGGCGCAGTATTCCGCCGTCGATGGCATCGCGGGCGACTATCACCTCATGCATCTCGGTGCGCGCGCCATGGGCGGCGCCGCGCTCGTGATGACCGAGATGACGTGCGTGTCGCCCGAGGCTCGCATCACGCCGGGGTGTCCCGGCCTGTACACGCCCGAGCAGCTTGCGGCGTGGCAGCGCATCGTGGCGTTCGTGCATGCGCAGTCGGATGCGAAGATCGGCATGCAGCTCGGCCACGCGGGCGCGAAGGCATCGACGCGAGTGGCTTGGGACGGTATCGATCAACCGCTTCCGGACGGCAACTGGCCGCTTGTTTCCGCATCGCCGCAGCAATATCTGCGCGACGTGAGCCAGTGGTCACGCGAAGCTTCACATGACGACCTGCGCGAGATCGAAGCGCAATTCGTGGGCGCCACCCGTATGGCCGATGAAGCAGGCTTCGACTGGCTCGAACTGCATTGCGCGCACGGTTATTTCCTGTCGAGCTTTCTCTCCCCGCTCACGAATCATCGCACCGATGAATATGGCGGCTCGCTCGAGAACCGCTTGCGCTATCCGTTGCAGGTATTCAGCGCGATGCGCGCCGCCTGGCCGCAGGACAAGCCGATGTCGGTCCGCATCTCGGCGCACGACTGGGTGGACGGCGGCACGACCCCGGACGATGCCGTGCAGATCGCTCGCGCCTTCAAGGCTGCGGGCGCTGACATGATCGACGTCTCCTCGGGCCAGGTCAGCAAGGAGGAGAAGCCAGTGTATGGACGCATGTTCCAGACGCCCTTCGCCGACCGCATCCGTAACGAGGCGGGCATCGCCACGATTGCAGTGGGCGCGATCTCGGAGGCGGATCACGTCAACAGCATCATCGCTGCCGGACGCGCCGACCTGTGCGCGGTGGCGCGACCGCATCTCGCCAATCCATCGTGGACCTTGAATGAAGCCGCGAAGATCGGCTATTTCGATATCGCGTGGCCCCGGCAATATGTCGCCGCGAAATCGCAACTCGAACGCAATCTGGAACGTGAGCGCGCAAGCGCCACCGAAAACGCGGGCCTAAGCCCGCAAGAGCGCGCACAACGCGCCGAAGGAAGCGTCTGACCATGTCCACTCTGAACGGCAGACATGCGGTGATAACCGGTGGCGGCAGCGGCATCGGCGCTGCCTGCGCGGAGGCGCTGGCACACGCCGGTGCGCGCATCACCTTGATGGGCCGCGACCTTGCGCGCCTGGAAGCACAACGCGATGCGATGCGCGCCTACGCAGACATAGTCTGCGTGCCGGCCGACGTCACCGATGAAGCCGCTGTCGCCGACGCCTTCGCACGTGCGGTCGAACGCCATGGCCCGGTCGAGGTGCTCGTCAACAACGCGGGCCACGCCCAGGCCGCGCCGTTCGCGCAGACTGATATCGCGTTGTGGCAACGCATGCTCGACGTGAACCTCACAGGCGTGTTCCTCTGCACCCGCGCTGTGCTGCCTTCGATGCTCGAACGTGGTTTCGGCCGCATCGTCAACGTCGCGAGCACGGCGGGGCAGACCGGCTATGCCTACGTCGCCGCCTATTGCGCCGCGAAACACGGCGTCATCGGCCTGACGCGCGCGCTGGCCGCCGAAGTCGCAACCAAGGGCGTCACGGTCAACGCCGTCTGTCCCGGCTATACGGAGACGGACTTGCTGCGTTCATCGCTTGACCAGATCATGACGAAGACCTCGCGCAGCGAGCACGACGCACGCGAAGCACTGATGCGCACCAACCCGCAACGCCGTTTCATCCAGCCGGACGAAGTCGCCAGTGCCGTGCTGTGGCTCTGCGCGCCTGCGTCGGCTTCGATGAACGGTCAGTCCCTATCCGTTTCCGGTGGAGAAGTCACGTGACGCAAGCCGCACGCAACCGAAAGGCGCCCGCTTCGAGCGACGCGAAGACCCCGCGCAAGGGCGTCGAAAAACCGGCTGACAATGTCGTCGATCTCGAGATGAGCACCGGCGCCGACAGCCACATGGGCCTGCGTCTATGGCTGCGCATGCTGACCACGACCAATCTGGTGCAGGCAGAACTGCGCAAGCGCCTGCGCGCGGAATTCGACACCACGCTGCCGCGCTTCGACCTGATGGCGCAACTCGAACGGCATCCGGAAGGGCTCAGGATGACCGAACTCTCGCGCCGCATGATGGTCACGGGCGGCAATGTGACGGGGATCACGGATCAGCTCGAAAAGGAAGGGCTCGTGTCGCGCTACGCCGATCCCGACGACCGCCGCTCGATCAGCGTTCGCCTGACGCCGCAAGGCCGCACATCGTTCGACAAGATGGCTGCCGCTCACGAACAATGGGTCGTCGAACTGTTTGGCGGACTCGAACTGAACGAAAAGTCGCAGACGCATCAGCGCCTCGGCAAGCTCAAGCAGCATCTGTTGAAGACATTCAAGGAATGAAGGAGCCCTCGATGACCTCATCCGCCGCCGCTGCGCTTCTCGCCGGCAATCGCATCGAACTCGCGGGGTATCGCGCGCAACATGTCCTCTGGTCCGTGGCGGGCGGCGTCGGGACGATCACGCTGAATCGGCCCGAACGCAAGAACCCGTTGACCTTCGAATCGTATGCCGAGCTGCGCGACCTGTTTCGCCAGCTCGCGTATGCAACGGACGTGCATGCCGTCGTGATCCAGGGCGCGGGTGAGAACTTCTGCTCGGGCGGCGATGTGCATGACATCATCGCACCGCTGATCGATCTGCCGATGCCCGAACTGCTGCTCTTCACGCGCATGACCGGCGATCTCGTCAAGGCCATGCGCCATTGCCCGCAACCGGTGATTGCTGCGGTGGACGGGGTCTGCGCAGGCGCAGGCGCCATTCTCGCGATGGCGTCGGACATGCGGCTCGGCACCGCGCGCAGCAAGCTGGCGTTCCTGTTCACGCGCGTTGGCCTCGCGGGCTGCGACATGGGTGCGTGTTCGATCCTGCCGCGCATCATCGGGCAGGGACGCGCGTCGGAACTGCTGTTCACAGGCCGCTCGGCGTCGGGCGAGGAAGCGCATGCCTGGGGCTTCTACAACCGCCTGTGCGAACCGGAATCCATGCGCGACGAAGCCGCACGGCTCGCCGCCGATCTCGTCGCGGGACCGACCTTCGCTCACGGCATCACGAAGAAGATGCTGCATCAGGAATGGAACATGGGCATCGACGAAGCGATCGAAGCCGAGGCACAGGCGCAGGCCATCTGCATGAGCACGCGCGACTTCGAGCGCGCCTATCGCGCCTTCGCCGCCAAGTCCCGCCCTGTGTTCGAAGGAGACTGAATTGGACGTCGATCCGCACAGCGCGCTCGCGTGGCCGTTTTTCGAGGACCATCATCGTACGCTGGCGTGCGAGGCCGATGCGTGGGCATCGGCGCATCTGAAGCATATCGATCACGACGATCCTGACACCGCCTGCAAACATCTCGTGCGCATGCTTGGCGAAGCGGGCTGGCTCAAGCATTGCATCGGCGGCACGCGCTACGGCGCCTCGGGCGACACGATCGATACGCGCGCCGTCTGTCTGCTGCGCGAAACGCTCGCGAAGCACGACGGCCTGGCGGATTTCGCGTTCGCAATGCAAGGGCTCGGCTCGGGCGCCATCACGCTCGCCGGTACCGATGCACAGAAACAGCGCTATCTGCCGGTTGTCGCAGCCGGTTCGGCGCTGGCGGCCTTCGCGCTTTCCGAGCCTGAAGCCGGCTCGGACGTGGCCGCAATGTCGCTGGCAGCCCGCGCCGATGGCGACGCCTACGTGCTGAACGGCGACAAGACCTGGATCTCGAACGGCGGCATCGCGGATTTCTATGTCGTGTTCGCGCGCACAGGTGAAGCGCCGGGCGCGCGCGGCATCAGCGCGTTCATCGTCGATGCGGACACGGCCGGACTTGAAATCGCCGAGCGCATCGACGTGATCGCGCCGCATCCGCTCGCCCGGTTGCATTTCAACGAGGCCCGCGTGCCGCGCAGCCAGATGCTGGGCGCGCCCGGCGAAGGCTTCAAGCTGGCGATGCGCACACTCGACATCTTCCGTACTTCGGTCGCGGCGGCCTCGCTGGGGTTTGCCCGCCGTGCGCTGCAAGAAGGTCTCGCACGCGCGACATCACGCCAGATGTTCGGCCAGACCCTCGGCGACTTCCAGCTGACGCAGGCCAAGCTCGCACAGATGGCGCTGACCATCGACACGAGCGCGCTGCTCGTCTATCGCGCGGCGTGGCTGCGCGATCAGGGCGAGCGCGTCACGCGCGAAGCCGCCATGGCGAAATGGCACGCGACCGAAGGCGCGCAGCAGGTTATCGACGCGGCCGTGCAACTGTGGGGCGGGCTCGGCGTGAAGCGCGGCATGGCGGTGGAGTCGCTGTATCGCGAGATCCGCGCACTGCGCATTTATGAAGGTGCCACCGAAGTCCAGCAACTGATCATCGGGCGCGATCTGCTGAAGGAACAAGGAGACACCACGCGATGACGCGAACCTTCGAGATGCCGGTACGCATCCGCTTCGCACACTGCGACCCGGCCGGCATCGTCTACTTCCCGCAATACCTCGTGATGACGAACGCGCTGGTCGAAGACTGGTTCGACGACGCGCTCGGCATCGAATACGCGCACATGATCTCGGTGCGCCGGGTCGGGTTGCCGATCGTGAAGCTCAACTGCGAGTTCGCGCGGCCCAGCCGCCTGGGCGAAACGGTGACGCTCGCGCTGAGTGTCGATTCGGTGGGGCAGCGCTCGATACGTATCGAGATCGTCTGCCAGTGCAACGGCGAAGTGCGCTTCCGCTCCAGACAGGTTCTCGTTACCACGTCGCTCGACGATGGCCGTTCTATCGACATTCCCGGCGACATCGCCCGCGCCATCGAGCAGTTCGCGCCGGGCACGAGCCGTGCCTTGCAGGAGGAATCCGACACATGAAGAAGACGCTCTTGCCTCCGGGCTGGATCAAGCCGCGCGGTTATGCGAACGGCGTCGCCGTGCGCGGCACACAGGTGTATATCGCCGGCCAGATTGGCTGGGACGAACAGGCACGCTTCGTCAGCCGCGAGTTCGGCGCGCAGGCCGCACAAGCGCTGCGCAATGTGGCGGCCGTGCTGCGCGAGGCGGGCGGCGAGCCTGGGCACATCGTGCGCATGACCTGGTACGTGACCGACAAGCGCGCGTATCTCGCGGCGGCGAAAGAGATTGGCGCGGCTTTTCGCGAGCATATCGGCGACTACGACATCGCGATGAGCGCCGTGCAGGTCGTCGCGCTGATCGAAGACGACGCGCTGGTGGAAATCGAAGCAACGGCTGTCATTCCCGACTGAACGGAGCGCGCCATGGAACCGTCAGCACACGTCGATACCTTCACGCGCGATTCGTTGCCGCCACAGGATCAATGGCCCGTGCTTCTGCTGGACAATGCCGACGTCGCCTATCCGGCGCGCGTCAATTGCGCGACCGAACTACTGGACCGGGCCATCGAAGCCGGTCATGGCGAGCGTCCCGCCATCTGGTCGGAGGTGAACGGCGAGCCGCGCGCGACGAGCTATCGCGAACTGCGTGCGCTGGTGAATCGCAGCGCCCATGTGCTCGTCGATGAAATGGGCCTGCGCCCCGGCAACCGGCTCTTGCTGCGTGGCCCGAATACCTTGCAGATGGCGGTGGCGTTCCTCGCTGCGTTGAAGGCGGGTCTGGTGGTCGTGCCGACCATGCCGCTGCTGCGTGCGAAGGAACTGAAGCAGATCATCGATAAAGCATGCATCTCGGCCGCGCTCTGCGACGTGCGCCTGACCGAAGAGCTCGCGCACTGTCGCGAACCGGGCGAGCATCATTGCGCCACGCTCGCGCAGGTGTTCACCTTCCACGACGACGCGCCGAACGCACTGGACATGCTGGCGGCATCGAAGCCTGATCATTTCGACGCCTGCGACACCGCCGCCGACGATGTCTGCCTCATTGCGTTCACGAGCGGCACGACGGGCGCGCCGAAGGGCTGCATGCATTTTCATCGCGACGTGCTGGCGATGTGTGATCTGTTTCCGCGCCATATCCTCAAGCCCACGCCTGACGATGTGTTCTGCGGCACGCCGCCGCTCGCGTTCACGTTCGGCCTCGGCGGGCTGTTGTGCTTTCCGTTGCGCGCCGGGGCATCTACCGTGCTTCTGGAAAAGCTCACGCCCGAGTCCCTGCTGCACACAGTCGAGCGCTTCAAGGCCAGCATCGTGTTCACCGCGCCGACCTTCTATCGGCAGATGGCGCCGCTGATCGGCCGCTTCGATGTATCGAGCCTGAAGAAGACCGTCTCCGCCGGCGAGGCCTTGCCCGCCTCCACGCGCGCTCTGTGGCGTGACGCGAGCGGCATCGAGATGATCGACGGCATTGGCGGTACGGAAATGATCCATATCTTCATTTCGTCGTCGGGTGCGGACGTGCGCGAGCAGGCCATCGGCCGCGCGGTGCCCGGCTATGTCGTGCAGGCCGTCGACGACGCCATGCAGCCCGTACCGCCCGGCACTCTCGGCAAGCTGGCGGTGCGCGGGCCGACCGGTTGCCGCTATCTGTCGGACCCGCGGCAGCAGAACTTCGTGCGCGACGGCTGGAACCTGCCCGGCGATGCCGTCGTGATCGACGAAGACGGTTACGTCTTCTATCAGGCGCGCGCCGACGACATGATCGTTTCGGCGGGCTACAACATCTCCGGGCCCGAAGTGGAAAGCGTGCTGATGAAGCATGAGGCCGTGGCGGAATGCGGCGTGATCGGCGTGCCGGACGAGACGCGCGGCCAGATCGTGAAGGCGTTCGTCGTGCTCAATCCGGGTTTCACTGGCGACGATGCGCTCACCGCCGACTTGCAGGCCTTCGTGAAGCGCAACGTGGCGCCCTACAAGTATCCGCGCCTGGTGACCTTCCTCGCCGCCTTGCCGCGCACGGAAACCGGCAAGCTCAAGCGTTTCGCATTGCGGGCCTTATAGGATCGCGTCGCGAGAAAAAATGTCTGCTCGGGTAGAGTAGGGTTCGCGTCCGCCGCCAGGCGGCCTGCCAACTCTTCCGGGCAACAAGAACAATGATCAACCGACGACGCACTCTCGCCGTATCCCTCCTTGCCGCGCTCGCCTTGTCGTCACAGGCCGCATCGGCTGCGAGCAAGACGCTCGTGTTCTGTTCCGAAGGCAGTCCCGCCGGCTTCGATTCCGCGCAATACACCACCAGCACCGATTTCGACGCAGGCGCTCACGCCGTGTACGACACGCTGGTCGAATTCAAGCGCGGCACGCTGGACCTCACGCCTGGTTTGGCCGAGAAATGGGACGAGTCGCCGGATGCGAAGACCTTCACTTTCCATCTGCGACGCGGCGTCAAGTTCCAGTCAACCCCGTGGTTCAAACCGACACGCGATTTCAACGCGGACGATGTGGTGTTCACGTTCAAGCGCATGATTGATCCGAACGAGCCTTTCCAGAAGGCACATCCGGTCAGCTTTCCCTATCTGACCGATCTCGGCTACGACAAGAATATTGCCTCGGTGGAGAAGCTCGACGACAACACGGTGCGCTTCACGCTGAAGACGCCGGACGTGGTGTTCGTGCGCAATGTCGCGATGGAATTCGCGTCGATCGTCTCGGCCGAATACGCGGCGCAACTGCTCAAGCAGGGCAAGCCGGAGGATATCAACCAGAAGCCGGTGGGCACCGGCGCGTTCGTGTTCCGCGACTACCAGAAGGATTCGACCATCCGCTACGAAGCGAATCCGACTTACTGGAACCGCAAGGACGTGCATATCGACAAGCTCGTCTTCTCGATCACGCCCGACGCCGCCGTGCGTCAGCAGAAGCTCGTCAGCGGCGAATGTCAGGTGACGTCGTTCCCGCGTCCCGCGGATATCGCCGCATCCAAGCAGGACTCGAAGCTCGCGGTGCTGTCGGGCGTCGGCTTCAACGTGGCCTATGTCGGCTACAACACGACTCACAAGCCGCTCGACAACGTGAAGGTGCGCCGCGCGCTGGACATGGCCATCGACAAGCAGGCGATCATCAAGACCGTCTACGAAGGCGCGGCCACCGTCGCGACCAACCCGATGCCGCCCTCGCAATGGTCCTATAACAAGGCGCTGAAGGACGCGCCGCGCGACCCCGCGAAGGCGAAGGCGCTGCTGAAGGAAGCGGGCTTTCCGGACGGCTTCACGATCACGCTGTGGGCCATGCCCGTGCAGCGCGGCTATAACCCGAACGCGCGTCTGATGGCGCAGTTGATTCAGTCTGACTGGGCGAAGATCGGCGTGAAGGCGAATATCGTGACGTACGAGTGGGCCGAGTACAACAAGCGCGCGAAGACCGACGGCGAACACGACGCCATTCTGTACGGCTGGCTCGGCGACAACGGCGACCCGGACAACTGGCTCGGCACCACGCTGGGCTGCGACGCGGTGCACGGCAGCAACATGGCGAAGTGGTGCAACAAGCAGTTCGACGACCTGCTCGCGAAGGCCCGGCTCATCACGGATCAGAACGCGCGCACGAAGCTGTACGAGGAAGCGCAGGTGGTGTTCAAGGATCAGGTTCCTTATACGCCGCTCGCTCATGCCAACATCTTCCAGCCGATCTCGAAGCGCGTTCACGGCTACCTGATCAGTCCGCTTGGCGGACACCGCTTCGACGGCATCACGCTCGACTGAGCGCCGCGCGCGGCATTCAGCCTCCGCGATACGAGGCGTCGATGCTGTCGCGCTGCTCGCGCTTGATGGGCGGCGTGCGATAGGCGTCGACGCCCCGCACCGCGTGCGGCGACGCCTTGGGGCCGGCGGTTCGCTCCGCATGCGAAACCCGGCAGACGCGTTTCGACGGGTTGCAATCGCCCGCCAACGCCGGCACGGCGGACCATGCCACGTTCGCGGCAAGAAGAATGATGATGAGTTGGGGTTTCATGGCGGCTTCCTTCGCAGGTCGATAACGTCACGCGCCCCGAATTGCATGGCCTATGCCAGTGTGCGCGGCAGATGCCCGCAAAGCCCGCCATGAAAGGACGAGCGGGCCAGCGCACGCGCTCGCCGCATGCTCCATGTGTCGGCTGCAACACGACGCTCCGAAGCCGCCTCTGTTCGCGGGCCTCCAACACCGTCATACCGCCGTGTCGTTTTCCGCCGGTTTCCAGACGCGTGAGCGAAGGCACGCAAGTCCGATGATCCGCACACTCCCTAGCCTGCACTAAAGGAGTGAGACAAGTGAGCACCACGCACGAGCGCCATCCCGCCTTGCAGCCTTCACCGCCCGTCACCCTGGACGACATCACCGTTGTCGATCACGCGCTGCTCAAACGCGCGGTCGGCGCGATGGCGCTGGGCAATGCCATGGAATGGTTCGATTTCGGCGTCTACAGCTATATCGCCGTCGTGCTGGGTCAGGTGTTCTTTCCGTCGAGCAGTCCGTCCGCGCAACTGATCGCGACCTTCGGCACCTTCGCGGCGGCCTTCCTCGTGCGGCCGATCGGCGGCATGGTGTTCGGCCCGCTCGGCGACCGCATAGGCCGTCAGCGCGTCCTTGCAATGACGATGATCATGATGGCCGTCGGCACCTTCTGCATCGGCCTGATTCCCGCGTACACGTCGATCGGCATTTTCGCGCCCGTCCTGCTGCTGCTCGCGCGGCTCGTGCAGGGCTTCTCCACTGGCGGCGAGTATGGCGGCGCGGCCACCTTCATCGCCGAGTTCTCCACCGATGCGCGGCGCGGCTTCTTCGGCAGCTTCCTCGAAGTGGGCACGCTGGTGGGCTACATCCTCGGCGCGGGCACCGTCGCGTTGCTGACGGCCTTGCTGCCGCACGAAGCGCTGCTCTCGTGGGGCTGGCGCGTGCCGTTCATGATCGCCGGGCCGCTCGGTCTGGTCGGCTTGTACATTCGCATGAAGCTGGAGGAAACGCCCGCGTTCAAGAAGGAAGCGCAAGCACGCGAGAAAGACGAGCTCGCGCGTCCCAAGGAATCGTTTGTGCAGTTGCTGTCGCATCAGGCAAAGCCGATGCTCCAATGCGTCGGCCTCGTGCTGATCTTCAACGTCACCGACTACATGGCGCTCTCGTACCTGCCGAGCTATCTGTCAGCGACGCTGCATTTCGCCGAAACTCGCGGCCTGCTGCTCGTGCTGCTCGTCATGCTGCTGATGATCCCGATGACGCTCTGTGCAGGCCATCTCTCCGACCGTCTCGGCCGCAGGCCCGTGATGATGGCGGGCTGCATCGGCCTGTTCGCGCTCTCCATTCCGGCGCTGCTGCTCGTGCGCACCGGTGCGCCTTCACTGGTGTTTCTCGGCCTGCTGATGTTCGGCGCGCTGCTGTCCACCTTCACGGGCGTCATGCCTTCGTCCTTGCCCGCCCTCTTCCCGACGCGCATTCGCTACGGCGCGCTGGCCATGGGTTTCAATGTGTCGGTGTCGCTGTTCGGCGGCACGACGCCGCTGGTCACCGCCTGGCTCGTCGATGCAACCGGCAACCTGATGATGCCCGCCTACTATCTGATGGCGGCTTCGGTGATCGGCATGATGTCGGTGTTTGCGCTGCACGAGACCGCGCGCAAGCCGTTGCCCGGCTCGGGTCCGTGTGTCGGCACGCAGGCGGAGGCGCTCGCCCTCGCCCGCACAAAACTCAAGGTCGTGCATTCGGGCAAGGGCGAAGTCGTGATGAAGAAGAAGCGCGCTTAGATTTGCCCTCGCTCAGGCTGCGAGGGTCTGTCGCAAGGCCTGGAGAAAGCGCAGATACGCGGTCGCGCCCGGGTCCGCATGACCGATGCTGCGCTCCTGAACCCACGCCGCGCGGCCTTTCCTCGACTGCATCGCGGCGGTTGCGCTGACCTGTTCGTCGGCCTTCGCGATCATCGCATCGAGCGTATCAATGGCACTGCCTTGCGACGCGGCCAGCACATCGAGACTCGGCACGAGCGCATCGAGCACGGTCTTGTCGCCGACCTGACTCTTGCCGCGCTCGATGATGCGCCCCGCCACCGCCTGCCCGATCGCCAGTACGTCATCGCGGTTCAACGCGTCCTTGCCGTTCACCGTCTTTGCCGCCGCGAGCAGCCCGCCGCCGACGAGCGCCGCGAACGTCGACGGATTCGCCGTCGAAAACGCCTTCGCGGCCGCCAGCAGCGTCTCGTTCAGCGTCGCTTCGGCGGGCAGCGCGGCCAGCGCCTTCACCACCGCCACCGATCCCGATTGCACCGTAATGCCGAGATCGCCGTCGCCGAGCGCTGCGTCGAGATCGCGCAGTTCGTCGGCATGGGCGGGCAGCGCGTTCAGCGTGCGCGTGAGGATGTCGCGGAACTGCTGGCTCGTCACACTCATGGATCGCTCCTTCAGGATTCGGTGCCGTCGCGGAAGAAAGGCGAGCGCGCGGGGGCGTCGAGCAACGCTTCGAGTTCGTCGTCGAGCAGCATGACGGTGATCGACGCGCCCGCCATTTCCAGGCTCGTCACATATTCGCCGACGTACGAGCGCGCGATCTTCAGTCCTTGATCCGCCATCAGCTTCGCCGAGCACCGGTACAGCAGATACAGCTCTTCCAGCGGCGTCGCGCCGAGACCGTTCACGAGCAGCGCGACGCGCGAGCCCTTCGGCGCGGCGAGATCGCCGGTGATCTGCGTGGTGATGCGCTCGGCGATCGCATCCGCGGATTCGAGCTTGCCGCGATGCGTGCCCGGCTCGCCATGAATGCCGATACCGATCTCCATTTCCCCTTCGGGCAGCGTGAAGGTGGGTTTGCCGGCGGCGGGAAGGATGGTCGGCGAGAGGCCGACGCCCATCGTGCGGCAGTTGGCATTGGCTTTCGCGCAGATGCGCGTCACGTCGTCGAGGGAATCGCCGCGCTCCGCCGCCGCGCCCGCGCACTTGAACGCGAACACCATGCCCGCGACGCCGCGCCGGTCGGCTGCGCGGTCTTTCGGTGCGGAGGCGACATCGTCGGTGAGCACGACGGTTTTCACCTCGATGCCTTCGGTTTCCGCCAGATCCGCGGCGAGGTCGAAGTTGAGCACGTCGCCGCCATAGTTGCCATAGACGTACAACACGCCTGCGCCGCCGCTCACGGCCTTGGTCGCTTCGAAAATCTGCTCCGACGACGGCGACGAGAACACGTTGCCCACGGCGACGCCGCTGCACAGGCCCTCGCCCACATAACCCAGGAAGCCCGGCAGATGGCCCGATCCGCCGCCCGTCACGATGCCGACGCGCCCGTTGCCCGGCGCATCGGCGCGGACCAGCGCGCGCTGATCGGCGGTGGCGGCGCGGATCCAGTTCGGATGGGCGAGCAGCAGCGCTTCGATGATCTCGTCGACGAACACGTCAGGCTGGTTGATGATCTTCTTCATGGTGGGCGTCTCCAATATATTCAGGGCTTGCGCCTTTGGCTCAGCGCATCGAGCAGCACGGCGGCGAAGATGACGCCGCCTTGAATGAACTGTGTCCAGAAGGGATTCACGCCGAGCAGCGACAGGCCGACATTGATCACGCCAATCAGCACCACGCCGATGAACGTGCCGACGATCGACCCGCGTCCGCCCGCCAGCGACGTCCCGCCAATCACGATCGCCGCGATGACCTGCAACTCGAGTCCATTCGCGGCGGAAGGCAACGCGGAATTGAGGCGCCCGGCGAGCACGATGCCCGCGATTGCCGCCGTCACGCCGGCCAGCATGTAGGTGAAGAACACCACGCGCCGGACCGGGATGCCCGCGAGCCGCGCCGCTTCCTGATTGCCGCCGACGGCGAACACCTGATGTCCGAAGGTGGTCTTGCGCAACAACACGTGACCGATGACGAAGACCACGAGCATCACGACCATCGGCATGGGCAGGCCGGCGACGGTCTTCGCGCCGAACAGCGTGAACGCGCTCGGGAAATCGAACTTGGTGCGGCCATCGGAAATGGCGAGCGTGAGGCCGCGCGCCATGGCCATCGCCGCGAGCGTGACGATGAACGGCACCAGCCGCAGCCACGAGACCGCGAGGCCGTTGAGCGCGCCCGCACCTGCGCCGACCGCCAACGCCACGCACAGTCCAGCGACGCCGAGCCCCACCGCGCCGGGACTCGATCCCGCCATCACGGTGGCGGCGACCATGCCGCTCAGCGCCACCAGCGAGCCGACCGAGAGATCGATCCCCGACGTGATGATGACGAAGGTGCCGCCCACCGCCGCGATGCCCACCACGGATACCTGCACCATGATGTTGGTCAGCGTGCTGGTGGTGAGAAATTCGGGCGATGCAATCGACAGCGCCACGCATATGATGACGAGCGCCGCGAACAACGGCCCGATGCCGCTGCGCAACTGGCGGATCACACGGCGCGAGAGCGCTTCCGAATCCGCACGATCGGCTGCTGTGGAGGTCATGCGCCTGCTCCTGTCGTTGCCCACTGAATGACGATTTCCGAGTTTGCCTGCTCGCGCGGAATCTCGGTCACGATAGTGCCGCGATACATCACCAGCACGCGATCCGACATGCCGAGCAGTTCCGGCAGTTCGGAACTCACCATGACGACCGCCGCGCCCGCGCGCGCCATCGTCACCATGTGCGCGTAGATCTCCGACTTCGCGCCGACGTCGATACCGCGCGTCGGTTCATCGAGCATGATGACGGACGGGCTCGTCGCGGTGGCGCGGCCGAGAATCACTTTCTGCTGGTTGCCGCCGGAAAGCGTCCCGGTGATCTGCAACACGGACGAGGCGCGCACGCCGAAACGCGCGCTGGCCTCGTGCGCCAGCTTGCGTTTCTTTGCGCGGCTGACGAAGCCGCCGCTCGCCAGCGCCTTCAGGCTCGACAGCGCGATGTTCTCCTCGATGTTCGCCTCCAGCACCAGCCCTTCGAGCTTGCGATCCTCCGACGTGTAGACGAGGCCATGGCGCACACCTTGTGTCGGCGAGTGATTGCTCACCTTCTTGCCGCGCACGTGGATTTCGCCGCCTGTCACGGGCAGCGCGCCGAAGATGGTCTTCAGCAACTCCGTGCGCCCCGCGCCCGCGATCCCTGCAATGCCGACGATTTCTCCCGCGCGCACCGAGAAGCTCGCGTTGCGCAGCAGCGGCGCGCTGGCGAGATTGCGAATGTCGAGCACGACGGAACCGTATTCACGCGGCTCCCACGGATAGAACGATTCGAGATTGCGCGCGACCATGGCCTGCACGAGATCCGCTTCGGTCCATTCGGACATCGGGCGCGCACCGACCGTTGCGCCGTCTCGCATCACCACTGCCGAATCCGCGAGTTCGAACACCTCTTCCAGATGATGCGAAATGAAGATGATCCCCATGCCTTCCGCGCGCAGCCGCCGCACCACCGCGTACAGATTCGCGATGTCGTGGCTTTGCAGCGCGGCGGTGGGTTCGTCCATCACGAGTATGCGCGCGTCGCGTGCAATTGCCTTTGCGACTTCGACCAGCTGGCGCTTGTTCAGCGGCAGATCGCCTAAGCGCATCCACGGCGGCACGTTGTCCAGCCCGACGCGCGCGAGTGCTTCGCGTGCCATCTGATTGGCTTCGCGCATCCTCACGAAGCCGCTGCGCGCGGGCATGCGGCCGAGAAAGAGATTCTCCGCGACCGTCATGTCGTTGATGAGCGAAAGCTCCTGGTAGATCACGGCCACGCCCGCGTCGATGGCCGCGTTGGTGCCGCGCGCGAGCGGCCTGCCGTCGATCTCGATCGTGCCCTCGTCGGGCTCATACGCGCCCGACAGCGTCTTCACGAGCGACGACTTGCCCGCGCCGTTCTCGCCGACGATCGCCATAACATGGCCCGCGTGCAGTTCGAGGCTGACGCCGCGCAGCGCCTTCACGCCGGGAAAGCTCTTCACGATGCCCTGCATGCGCAACAGCGGTTTCGCCAAAGCGGCGGGAGCACGCGCGTGAGCCTGGGTTTCGACTGTCATGGTCTGCATTCCGTGTGCGGGCCGCATGTCCCGGAAGGACACGCGGCCGCCGGTTGCCCTTACTGCTTCACTTCCTCGGACCACAGCCCGTACTTCTTCACTTCATCCGAGTCGATGTTGGATTTGTCGATCAACATCGTCGGCCACGCGTAGTTTGCGGGCACGTCCTTTTTCGCGTTGTAATCCGCGATGAATTGCAGCGACTTCGCCGCCATCATGATCGGATTCTGCGAAATGGTGGCGTCCTGCTTGCCCGCGCGGATGGCGGAGAGCGCCTGCGCGGTGCCGTCGGCGCCGATCACGAGGATATGCTCCTTGTCGCCGAGCGGCTTGTAGCGCCCGGCATTGTCGATGGCCTTTTCCGCGCCCACGGTGTTGTCGTCGTTGGCGCCGAAGACCGCATCGATCTGCGGGAATTTCTGCAGGATGTTGGTCATTGCATTGAGCGACTTCTCCTGGTCGAAGGCGCCTTCCTGACGCGCGACGACCTTGATGTTCGGATACTTGGCGATCTCCTCGCTGAAGCCCTTCTCACGGTCCGTCGCCGCCGTGGTGCCGACCAGACCGATCAAGTCCACCACGTTGCCCTTCTCCTCGCCATAGCGCTTCTTCAGTTGCTCGGCGATCCACTTCGCGCCGGTCTGACCCAGCGCCACGTTGTCCGACGCGACGAACGACGTCACCTTGCCGCCGTCCGAACCGCGGTCCAGCGTGAACACCGGGACGTTCATCTCATTCGCCTTCTGCACGGCGGGGATGATCGCCTTCGAGTCGATCGGGTTCAGCACGAGCGCCGTCACGCCCTGGCTCAGCAGGTTGAGCGCGTCGTTGACCTGCTGCTGGGCGTCGCCGTTCGCGTTGGTCTGCACGAGTTCGAAGCCCTGCTCCTTCGAACCGCGTTCGACGCCCGCCTTCAGGCCGACGAAGAACGCGTTGTTGAGCGTCGCGATCGAGAAGCCAATCTTCGGTTTGCCGCCCGCCGAAGTCGTCGCCGCTGCGCTCGCCGGCGCACTGGCGGGCGCGCTCGCGCTGGCCGCTGAACTGGTGCTGCTCGTGGACGATGAGGTGTCGCTCTTCGAGCATCCGGTCAGCGCGGCGGCCGCGCACAGCACGACGGCGCCCGTGGATTTGCCGAACGTGCCCCAACTGTCGAATCTTGCTGAACTCCAGGCCATGGTTGTCTCCGTTGTACGAGTGGTTCAATGCGATGACGTTGCCGTGAGCGCTGCGCTGGTTTTTTTACTTCATGCTGCCGTCAGCGAGCTTCGTTGCTGCGCCTGCCATAAGTCTTGAACTTCTCCAGCACTTCATTCATCTGCTGATCCGAAAGCACCGGCGGTGCGCCAATCTGCAACGCCAGCAGATACTGCCGCGCGAGCACTTCGATCTCATGCGCGAGCCAGACCGCGCGCGACAGGTCCGTTCCCAGCGCGATCACGCCGTGATGCGCGAGCAAACACGCGCGCCGGTCCTGCAACGCGGCGAGCGCGTGATCGGACAGTTGCTGGCTGCCGAACACCGCATAGGGCGCGCAGCGCACGGAGTTGCCGCCCGCCGCTGCCACCATGTAATGCAGCGCGGGAATCTCGCGGCCGTGAATGGCGAGCGCGGTGGCCGCGATCGAATGCGTGTGGACCACGGCGTGCATATCGTCCCGCGCGCGCAGGATGTCGCGGTGAATGCGCCATTCCGAAGACGGCCGCGCGGTGCGCAGCACGTCGGCGTCGTCGGCGATATCGAGCGGAAGCCAGACGATCTGTCCCGCGTCGAGCTCACGCGCGGCGACGCCGCTCGGCGTAATCAGGAAGCCGTCGCCATGCCGCGCGCTCACATTGCCCGAGGTGCCCTGATTGATGCCCAGCCGTTCCATCTCGAGCGCCGTCTCGACGATCCCCTGCCGCAGCGCGTCTTCCTGCGCCGCGCTCATGCGGCGTTCCCCTCGGCCGCGAACAGACTGCGCAGCGCGTGCTCGAACGGCGGCGGCACGATGCCGCGCTCCGTGATGAAGCCGGTCACGAGCGCATGCGGCGTGACATCGAAAGCGGGATTGCGCGTCTGGATGGCGTCGGGCGCGACGCGCCGTCCGGCGAGATGCGTGACCTCCTCCGCCGCGCGTTCCTCGATTTCGATACGCGCGCCGCCTGCGGTATGCAAGTCCAGCGTCGACGACGGACACGCGACATAGAACGGAATGCCGTAGTGATGCGCCGCGATGGCGACCCCGAGCGTGCCGATCTTGTTGGCGAAATCGCCGTTTGCCGCGACGCGGTCCGTCCCGACGATGACCAGATCGACGAGTCCTTGCGACATGATCGATGCCGCCGCGCTGTCCATGATGAGCGTCACATCGACGCCAGCCTGCTGCAGTTCGAACGCCGTGAGCCGTGCGCCTTGCAGCAACGGGCGGGTTTCGTCGGCATAGACCTTGAAGGCGCGGCCCGCGCGATGCGCCGCGTAGATCGGCGCAGTGGCCGTACCAAGACCGGTAGTTGCAAGCGCGCCGGCATTGCAGTGCGTGAGCACGCCGCTGCCTTCGCGAATGAGCGGCATGCCATGGATGCCGATGCCTTCGCACAGCGCCACATCTTCCTCGTGGATGCGCCCCGCTTCTTCGACCAGCGCCTGATACAGCGTCGCGGCATCGTGCGCGTCCGTCGCGCGGGCGTGGTTCAGCATGCGCCGCAGACCCCAGCTCAGATTGACCGCCGTGGGCCGCGCGGATTCGAGCCAGACCGCCTGACGTTCGAGCGCCGCGCGAAACTCCGCAATGGATAGCGCGGTCGAGTCCCGCATCGCGATGCACAGCCCGTACGCCGCCGCCACGCCGATGGCCGGCGCACCGCGCACGCGCAACTCGCGAATCGCGCGCCAGACGGCCTGCACGTCCGCCACGTTCTCCACCACGATCTCATGCGGCAGACGCGTCTGGTCGAGCAGCAGCAGATCGCCGTCGCGCCATTCGATCGTCGGGGGAAGCGTGCTGAACAAGCGCTGCGAATCCATGAATTCTCCCTGTGCGAAACAAGCCGCCGTTACATCGACACTGCATCGCGCTGGAGCTCGCGCGCCAGCGTCGCCACCTGTTCGATATCGCTCAGCGCCGCGCGCTGCACGAGCAAGGTCTCCGCGCAGCGCAGACAGCGCATTTCGATGCGAGCCCGGGCTTCGGCATCGGCGATGCGCGTGATCTCCGCGACCTTCGCCATGCCGACGATGCGCCGGATCATCTTGCAGCCCGCGAAGCCAAGCGACTCGGCGAGCAGCCGGCGCATGAAATGCGCACGGTAGGCCGCAACCGCCCGGCTCTCCGCCCCGCCGCCAATGAACGGCCGCTTGCTGCGGCTTTCATGATCGCGCCACAGCGCCACGAATTGCGCGCTGAAGCCGTTCCAGATGCGCGTCATCTGGTCGAGCAGCCATTCCTGATAGTCGAGCGGATCACGCCCTTCGAGACGTCCATGCCAGTCGCGCGAGAAGTAGGCGAGCAGCAGGTTCGCAATCAGCGCGCCGATGTCGAAACCCATCGGGCCATAGAACGCGAACTCGGGATCGATCACGAACGTGTCTTCCGCGTTCACCATGATCGAGCCGGTATGCAGGTCGCCGTGCAGCAGCGTTTCGGCGTGGTTCATGAACGCCCACTTCATGTCGGCGGCGGCCGCGCGCAGCGGTTCGTGCGTCCTGAGCCTTTCGATCGCCGCCTGCGGCAGCGCCGGACTGTAGACGTTCGACGGATGCGCCTCGAACGGAAACGTGAAGACGAGATCTTCGGTGATCTTGCACAGCTCAGCATTGACGGCTGCCCCGGCTGCCTGCTTCTTGATGTCGGGCGCAAGAAATAGATCGGAACCGTAAAACAGCGTATGCGCGAGATACGCCGACAGATGCTGCGCGAGCAACGGATAGACCGTTCCATCCATCAGGCCCTGCCGCAGGATGCGATGCGACGCGAGATGCTGCATCACCATCAGGAAGCGCGTGCTGTCGGCGTGATAGACCTTCGGCACATGCTGCGGACAGAGCGCGCCGAAGCGCCGCAACGCGGCCACTTCATGCTCCATGCGCTGACACGACAGCGGCCAGGTCTTGCCGACCAGACGCAGGAACGGCGGCGCCTGTTTTACGACGACACTGCGCTGCGGCGTCTTCGAGTTGGTCACGAAGTACACATAGTTCAGATTGCCGTCGCCGACTTCCGCTACGTCCAGATCCGCGGGATCGCCCAGCAGCGCGCGCACGTCGGGCACGCTGCCCAGATACGCGGCCAGTTCCTGCGCCGTGAAAGCTTCAAACTCCATCGGTGCCTCCTCCGATGTGTTCCGGCTCGCGCGCTCAACGACGCTTGCGCACCAGATCGAACTTGAAGATGCTCGTGTTGTAGTAGTCGTTGCTGTAGCAGAGCGGCTCGCCGCTCTGATCGAAATCCACTTCGTCCAGCAGCAGGAACAGACCGAACCCATCGCCGAGTTCCGGCAGGTCGCGCGGCGTCAGGATGGTCGGCTGGATCGACGTATGCGTATGCGACAGCCGGCGTCCGGTGCGCTCCAGCATGCCGAACAGCGATTCGCCTAATTCACCCTCCGCGCTGTCGAAAACGTGCTTCGGAATGGTATCGATGCAATACGCGGCGATGGCGTCGTCCGCGCGGCGCACGCGTTCGATGCGCACGCACGGATCGCCGGGCCGGATGCCCAGCTTCTCCGCCAGACTCTCCGACGCCGCCACATGCTCCATCTGTTTGCGACTGGTCGACGGCACCGCGCCCACGCTGCGGATCATGTCCGTCACCGACATCAGATCATCCAGTCCGCCGTGCAGCTTGAGCGAAATTTGTCTGATGAAGGTGCCCTTGCCTTGCAGACGCGACAACAGCCCATGCGAGATCATCTGCGCCACAGCCTCGCGCAGACTGGACCGGCCAACGCCGAGCAGCTCGCAAAGCTCTATTTCAGTGGGAATCTGATCGCCGGGCTTGAGCTTGCGCTCATGGATCATGTCGAGAAGCGACGCCTGGATCTTGTCGCTCATCGAACGCTCGACGCTCAGGCGCATGAAGGTCTCTCGGTTGGCAGTCACTGAAATGTACATCAGACGTCTGATGTTTCTCTCGGGACTTTCCCGGACGGTTTCGCGCTTTAGCGAAGTCGCGCTTCATGCGCGGATGCAGCATGAAAAAGCCCGTCGCGCCCATGGCGACGGGCTTTGCACTGCACGATTTTCAATGCTTCAGACAGGCGCGGCAGCACTCACGAACGGCAGAATATTTTTCATCGCGCGCTCCACGTACTCGTCTTTCTCGCCGACCGGCGCGACATAATTCAACGCGGCGCACGCCGCATCCAGTCCTTCAAGACGCGCGATCACCCAGGCAGCCAGATACTGGGATGCAAGACATCCGCCGGCCGTTGCCACATTGCCTTTCGCGACGAACGGCTGATCGAGTGTACGCACGCCGGCTTCCTGAACCCACGGCTTCGTCGTGAGGTCGGTGCAGGCGGGCGTGCCGTCGAGCAAGCCGAGTTTCGCGAGGATCAGCGTTCCCGAACACTGGGCCGCAAGCAACTGGCGGCTCGGGTCGAGGCGGATGCGCGCCATCAGATCCGCGTCCGCCACGACGTCGCGCGTTCGCATACCGCTGCCGACGATCACGGCATCCGCTGCGCTCGCCTCCTCCAGCGTGGCCTGCGCCCGGATGACGACGCCGTTCATCGACGTCACTTCCGCCGACGGACACGCAATCGAGACCTTCCAGTCCGGCTTCCTGATCCGATTCAGAATGCCGAGTGCGATCAGCGAGTCGAGTTCGTTGAACCCGTCGAACGTAAGAATGGCGATGTGCATGGCGACGACCTTTCATGGCGGGGAGAGTTCAGGCATGCTACGGTCAACCACGAATACAATCAAACGATTGTCATGGATACATCCCGTTCTGGATCTCGCTCATGCCGCAGCCTGCACGCTATAAACAGATCGTCGACCGTTTCGCTGAAGACATTGCTTCAGGCCGGCTGAAGCCCGGCACGCGTCTGCCGACGCATCGCGAACTGGCCGCGCGCGAGGGGCTCGGTATCGTCACGGCCACGCGCGTGTATGCCGAACTCGACGCAATGGGACTCGTCAGCGGCGAGACCGGGCGCGGCACGTTCGTGAAGGAAGCCAGTCTGCCGAACGGGCTGGGCGTCGATCAGGTCGCCATCGCCTCGGATATGGTCGATCTGAACTTCAACTATCCCGCGCTTGCCGGCCAGACGGAATTGCTGCGCACGGCTTTGCGGCAACTGGCATCGGCGGGGAATCTGGAGGCGCTGCTGCGCTATCAGCCGCATGCGGGGCGCATGCATGAACGGGCGTGCGTCGCGCGTCATCTCGAACGCCGCGGGCTTTCGGCGGACGCCGAACAGGTTTTGCTCGTCGATGGCGCGCAGCATGGCCTGGCAACCACGGTCATGGGCCTGCTCAAGCCTGGCGACGTGGTTGCGGTGGACGCGCTCACCTATACGGGCTTCAAGTTGCTGGCGCAGTCGCATCGGCTGGAACTCGCCCCGCTCGCCGCATCCGGCGCCGGGCCCGATCTCGATGCGCTCGAAGCGCTCTGCAAACGGCGTCGCGTGCGCGCCATCTACACGATGCCCACGCTGCACAATCCGCTCGGCTGGGTGATGAAGGCGAGCAGACGCAAGCAACTCGTGTCGATCGCACGCAAGCATGGGCTCGTCATCATCGAGGACGCCGCCTACGCCTTTCTCGCCGATGACGCGCCGCCCCCGCTTGCAGCGCTCGCGCCGGACATCACGGTGTACGTTTCGGGCTTCTCGAAGGGCGTGGCGACGGGATTGCGTGTCGGGTATGTCGTGGCGCCACGCGACTGGGTGGCGAAGATCGAACGCGCGATCCGCGTGACGACCTGGAACACGCCCGGCGTGATGACGGCACTGGCCTGCGGCTGGCTCGAAGACGGTACGGTCGAAAAGCTCGAAGCGCAAAAGCGCGACGATGCCGCGATGCGCCAGGCGGTAGCGGCCCGCGCGTTGAGCCGCTTGAAACGGCTGACGCATCCCGCTTCTTATTTCATCTGGCTGCCGATGCCGGAAGAGGTTCGCGCGGACCGGATCGCGAAGGCGCTGATGCAGGAGCGAATCTCGGTATCGACGGCCGAGCCCTTCTGCACGACGGCGCACGTGCCGCATGCGTTGCGGCTGGCGCTGGGGTCAGTGGATGTAGAGACGTTGCGGCTCGCGCTGGAGCGGGTGCAGGAAGTGGTGAGCTTTCATATCGATGCGTGAAGCCGAGGCTCACGCCCGCATGCGTGCGCGCGCACCCTCGGCCCCGCGCGCCAGTTCGACGAATGCAGCCAGATAATCGATGCTGCGGTCCGACTCACGCATGCCCAGATAAATCTTCTTCGCGATGCCTCTCCTGCCGAGCTTGAGCGGCGCAAGGGGCATCCGGTCCGCGTACTCTTCCGCCAGCCAGCGCGGCAGCGCCGCGACGCCCCGGCCGCTTGCCACCATCTGCATCATGATGTCCGTCGTCTCGATCACCTTGTGCCGGCGCGGCACGACGTTGGCCGGCGTCAGGAATTGCGTGTAGATGTCGAGGCGGTCGGTTTCCACCGGATAGGTGATGAGCACCTCGGACGCAATCTGTTCAGGCGTGACATAAGCCGCCGATGCCAGCGCATGGTCCTCCGGGACCACGAGAACCTGTTCGTAATCGAACACCGGCACGAAGCGCAGGCCTTCTTTCTTCAAAGGGTCCGGCGTGACCAGAATGTCGATGTCGAATCCGAACAGCGCGCCGATGCCGCCAAACTGGAAGCGCTGCTTCACGTCGACATCGACGTCGGGCCAGCTCGCGAGATACGGCGAGACGATGCGCAGCAGCCATTGATAACAGGGATGACACTCCATCCCGATGCGCAAGGTGCCGCGCTCGCCCTGCGCGTACTGTTTCATGCGCGCCTCGGCATGTTCGAACTGCGGCAGCTGGCGATTCGCGAGGCTCAGCAGGTATTGACCCGCTTGGGTCAGCCGCATGGACCGGCCTTCACGCGTCCAGACCGCCGTACCCAAATGCTGTTCGAGCTTCCTGACCGTGTGACTCAGCGCGGACTGCGTGAGATTCAGGACCTCTGCGGCGGCGGTGAGCGAACCCTGTCTCTCGACTTCACGCACCACGAGCAGATGACTGCGCTCCAGCATGACACTCTCCATGAACAAATTTAATCGATGTATGAAAACTTACCATTTTTATTCATACATCGGAAATTCTATCATCGTCGCTATCGACAAAACTTTCATGGACGACACGCACGATGATCACGACACACAACCTGGGTTTTCCGCGCATCGGCGCCAGGCGCGAATTGAAGTTCGCGCTCGAGACGTACTGGAAGAACGAATCGTCGCGCGAGACACTCAAGGCGACCGGCGCGCAACTGCGTGAGCGTCACTGGAAAGAGCAAGCGCGTCTGAACTACGTACCGGTGGGCGATTTCGCCTTCTATGATCACGTGCTCGACATGAGCTTCACGCTGGGCAATCTGCCGGAACGCGTGCGCGACTTCCACGGCGACACGCTGGACAACACTTTCCGTGTGGCGCGCGGCCGGTCGGTGGCGGGCGACGAGGCTCACGCCGCCTGCTGCGCGAGCGTCGCCGCCGGCGAGATGACGAAGTGGTTCGATACCAACTATCACTACATCGTCCCTGAGTTCGACGCGAACACGCAATTCAGGCTCGATCCCGCGCGTCTGATCGAACAGGTTGCGGAAGCGCGCAAGCTCGGCGTGAACGTGAAGCCGGTCATCATCGGACCGGTGACGTATCTGTGGCTCGGCAAAGCAAAGGACGATAGCGACAAGCTCGCATTGCTGCCGCGCATCCTGCCGGTCTATGCCGCGCTGCTCGATCATTTCGCGGCGCAAGGCGTGGACTGGGTGCAGATCGACGAGCCCGCGCTCGTCACCGAACTGGACGAGGCGTGGCGCGCCGCGTTCGTTACCGCTTACGATGCGCTGTCCGCCCGCCGCGTGCGACTGCTCCTCGCCACGTACTTCGGTCAGTTGCAGGAGAACCTCTCGCTCGCGTGCCGATTGCCGATCGACGGGTTGCATATCGACGCGATCAACGCACGTGAAGAAATCGCGCCCGCGGCTGCTCAGTTGCCGGACACGGCGGTGGTGTCTGTCGGCGTGATCAACGGACGCAACATCTGGAAAAGCGACCTCGACGCGACGCTCGAATGGCTCGCGCCGCTGCACCAGCAACTCGGCGATCGGTTGTGGATCGCGCCGTCCTGCTCGCTGCTTCATGTGCCGGTCGACCTCGACACTGAAGTGCAACTCGATGCGGAGATCGCGTCGTGGCTCGCTTTCGCGCTGCAAAAGCTCGGTGAACTGGAGGTGCTCGCCGGCGCGCTGAATCATGGCCGTGAATCCGTCGCTGATGAACTTGGCGCGAACGCCGCCGCCATCGAGAGTCGGCGACGCTCTCCGCGCGTGCACAACCCGGCGGTGAAGGCGGCCTTGGCCGGCATCGACCCGGCGCTCGGCAAGCGTCGACACGGGTACGAAGAACGGGCAAGGAAGCAGGCCGCAATTCTCGGCCTGCCCGCGTTCCCGACGACGACCATCGGATCGTTCCCGCAAACGGGAGAGATTCGTCAGGCGCGCAGCCTTTTCAAGCGCGGCGAACTCGACGCTACGGGCTATCGCGCGGCGATGGAGAAGGAAATCGCCCGCGCGGTGCGCGAGCAAGAAGCGCTGGGGCTGGACGTGCTGGTGCATGGCGAAGCCGAGCGCAACGACATGGTCGAATATTTCGGCGAGCAGCTGGATGGCTATGCCTTCAGTCAGTTTGGCTGGGTGCAGTCGTATGGGTCGCGCTGTGTCAAGCCGCCTATTCTGTTTGGCGACATCAGCCGTCCGAAGGCCATGACGGTGGAATGGACCCGGTACGCCGCATCTCAGACCAGCAAGCCGATGAAAGGCATGCTGACCGGGCCCGTTACGATTCTCAACTGGTCTTTCGTACGCGACGATCAAGCTCGTTCGGTGTCGTGTCAGCAGTTGGCGCTCGCTATTCGTCAGGAAGTGCTTGATCTTGAGAGGGCGGGTGTGCGCGTAATTCAGATCGACGAGGCGGCGCTTCGTGAGGGGTTGCCGTTGCGGCGTGCGCAGTGGGACGACTATCTGCGTTGGGCCGTGGAGGCGTTCCGCATCACGGCCAATGGCGTGCAGGATGAAACGCAGATTCACACGCATATGTGCTACTCGGAGTTCAACGACATCATCGCCTCGATCGCCGATATGGATGCCGATGTGATCACCATCGAGACGTCACGGTCGGATATGGAACTGCTTGATGCCTTTGATGACTTCAAATATCCAAATCAGATCGGACCGGGTGTGTATGACATTCATTCGCCCAACATTCCTAGCCAGGAACACATCGTCAATCTGATGCGGAAGGCGGCGGAGCGGATTCCGGCGGAACGCCTGTGGGTGAATCCGGATTGCGGGCTCAAGACGCGTCAGTGGGATGAGGTCATTCCGGCGCTCAGGAATATGGTCGCGGCGGCGGAGACGCTCCGGCAGAACGCTTGAGTCGTGGGTTTGGTGGGGGTGCGTTGATGTTTTTCTTACGCGAGGGGATCGCCTCGGCTAAGGAAGGGATTGCGGGTTGGTCTTTGAAATGTGGCGCCGTCGAGGCGGATGAGGTTTGAAAACTCGTTTCGTATCAGCGGGAGGCCTGGGCGGTGGTGCCTTCGCTTTCGACTGCGATACGCGTGTTCGGGGAAAGGATGCAGTTGCAGTTGGCCGGCATCTAGGATGTTGCACGCTTTGGGAAGGTGATTTGATTGACGTGCTTTGTAATGACGGTTACCTCTGCGAGGCAGCCCTTGCGACGCATCCATTCAATCTCCGAATGGCTCTGGTGATTATTCCAGACGCCCCTTCCATCCACGTTCAGGACGCGCGCCCCGCTTATGCGGGGCGCTATCCCTAGTTGGTTTGCCTCTCAAACCAACACGCGCTCTGCCTTCAAAGCTTTTCTTATGAGCGTAATTTTATGGGTCGGTTCGGACGACGAATACACGATTAATCTGAATTGCGGGAATTGTTAACCCTTAGGTAAAGGAGGTTGGGCCCGAGGGTGTCGACAGCGGGTCTAGCGCATCGGTCGGTATGCGGCGACGCATGGACTTTCGTTTTGTTGTGTAGCTGGACAGAGGCTGGTGCTAGTGGCTGCCCCGCTTCCTTGGCGTCTCTGGAGCAGATTTCTGGGGGCGTAGAAGCACTTCGCAAGGCGCACGGTCTCACACAACCGGCTTGGCCGAATCATTGATTCGTCCGAGTTGCAGATCCGCTGCTCACGCTCAGGCCAACGCTTTGCGAGAGGTGAGCGGCCGCGATAGCGTATTGCGCTGCAGTTGGTACCATCGCGCGGATGTCGCAGCAGGTCGTGCCGACGTCGTTGATGGCGTGATCCTCAATCATTAGGGTGCGGCACCATGAACAATGGGTCGCGTGCGCGAATGCGAGAACGACCTGCGCGAAGCGCGCGCAAAGGGAGTCGCGAATGGAAGAGGTCACATGGGTAAGCGCGGCGCGAGTTGTGAGTGCTACCAGCGGTCGCGGCCGCGCACCACCAACAATTCATGACGGACGTTGACACTGCTGGCGCCAATCTTGAAACACGTCCATCCCTCGTAGAACGTTTCGCCACTCTTCAGCAAACCGTGCGAACCACGTCAGATATGAGCGATTTGTAACGACCGCTTGATAAGAACAAGGGCCGATCCAGTGGCTCCTCGACTCTTAGTTCGAGCGAGACAGTTGAGCCTGCCTTAGTTGATCTCCAAGTAATTGTCTATCAATGACACCCATGTCCAACAGCTTGCGAAGCAGATCTCCTAGAATATCAAAATCTTGCTCACGCACTGTGTTGTCGAAGAGCAAATTAACTCCGTCCTCGAAAACCTGATAATTTCCATTACTCTTTGCATCTATAAGCAATTGAGCGATATTTGACTTTATCTCTTTATTCTTCTCTAATTCGTCCGCATCTGAAGCAAACTTCATCTCATAAAACTCATTCATTTGAGCATTGAGAGCGTCGAAACGGAGTTTCAGTATATCCATTCTTACAATACCTCATAGGCAGTAGGAGGAAGTTGCTTCTTGCGTACAAAATCTCGATCGTTCTTTGCAGTCTGTATATGGATTTGATTTTAGCCGAGCAGGTCCACCGCAAACCAGTTGGTTTGTCTGATTTTCCGCCGGTTATTCTCGAAGGCTGACAGCACGCATACTGCGACGGCAGACGCGATAGAACTCCGGTGCAGTCCCGGTGCCACGCGTACGCCCCTCTGCCTACTGAATTCCGTAGATATTTTCTTGTGTCCAGGTCGATGGCATTTCATGTTGAGTCGCTTATTTACTTGGCCTTGGTCTTTCGTAACATTCTGTCCGACCCGAACCGCACTTTTAATTGTCAAATAGCACCGAACCTGCAGGATTTCGCGGATGTTCCACGGTGTCAGAACCCGTCAATGGTCGCCCCTTCATTTTTGGTTTGTGAAATCAACGTGGGAGCGCGCGCCGCTCGCCAGCGCGACGCTTCGCTGCCACAGCTCGATGCAGTGGTCCGGATCGCGCGGAAGCTGCAAACCAGCGTCAATGCCCTCGCCAGGCTTGAACGGCCCAGCGAGCCGCGCATTCAAAATCCGAGGCTGCGAGCTTTAAGAAAAGATGGATTTGCTTACAGACGAAGATCAGCAGGCGCAGATAGTTCTAATGGACAGTCTCGCCAAACGCTCGCCGATGAGCAAGCTGATGGCGAGATTGCTACGCCTCCATCAGCGCTACGCACAGTTGAGCCGCGAAATCGGCGAGTTTGAGACTTAAATCAAGCAACAGACGATCATTGACGAAGCCGGCAAGCGCCTGCTCACCGTTCCTGGAGTCGGCCCCATCACCGCTAGCAGTTTGCCTGCGATGGCGGGCTAAGCGCAGGCGATCAAATGCGGCCGAGACTTCGCCGCGTCCTTGGGATTGATGCCTCGCCAACATTCGACTGGCGGTCGGGGAACGCTTCCGGGCATCTCCAAGCGTGGCAACGAGCACTCGCGCGGCGTGCTCGTGCGGGGCGATTGGCACGCTGCGCTATGCCGATTGGCAAACGGATGCGCTGGCCGCTCGCAACGCATGCTCGGCACGCGCTCGAGTGGATCGACGGTGCGCGTCAAGTGCGCCGCCGACTCGTAGCCATCCGCGCGATTTATAGCTGACGCCTTCTAAGGCACGTCTCGCCGCCACGGAACGCTTCGTGACCGTTCAGGATATCCAACGCAACAGCCTCCGAAAAAGCCGCATTGGCAGCGCAGAGAACCGCCGATTTATCCATGACTCAAGCTCGCCGGGTGCTGGATTGAGCAGGCCGGCGTTCGTCCAGGGCAGTGCGTAAGAATCCATATCCAACGGGGGCGACTTGTGATGACCGCAGAATCAAAAAAAAGGCCGCAATTGCGGCATCATTTTTCCTCTGGTGCCCGGCTTATAGGTTCCATGATGATCAATATAAGCTTGCTCAACACCTCTGGCCCTCCTGTACGACATCTTTCCATCTTCTGCAAATGGAAATAGACCTGTCTTTACCCCTTCCTTGTCTAATCGGCCGGTACCTTGATGCTCGACCGTCCTTCTATCAATGTCGTTCGTGATGCCGATATAGAAGGGTTTTCCAACTGGATTACCGTCACCATCAATATTGTAGAGTCCATACCACTGATAGCCAGGAGCACTTAGCTTGACCGGTCCGTTAGGGTCGATCCACCCAAACACATGGGGTGCAAACTCACACAAATTGAGACCGCCAAGTTGCCCTATTGGATCCTGACTGATGAAGTAGCCGATACCAGGATCGAAATACTGATGCTGGTTGTAATGCAGGTTGGACTCTTCATCAAAGTAACCATCCGCGCACCGAACCACCGGATTTTCCGTGAATGAAACCTACCCTACGATGGACTGAGCACGTGGGGTTTCAGGCAGGGCAGCGTGTCAAGATCAATGTTGAACACGGAAGGCTTTTGATCACCGTTGAATAGAAAAGCGAAGAGCCGCTTTTGCGGCTTTTTGGTCTTACAGAATTTCAAGAACGAATAAGCCATATTCTCCAATTATAGCTCTGATAAGGTCCATCTTTTCTTTACCCTTTAGAAGAAAAAGATCGGTCCGATCAAATCCTCCGATAACACGACGATCGTAAGCAATAAACTAGACATCCATAAGCCTTTTCTCCCTTAAGCTCTCTACAACCACTTTATCGAATCGGCTCCCGATATCTAAAAACACTACCTCACCGCTTCCCGTCGATGCAAGTACTCCATTGCTCGCAAGTTTTTTATACAAGAGAGCAAATTTTCTTTTTTCCTCGAAATACTAATTGACTGCCCTTTTCTTTATAGCTGTCGAATAATTTAGATTAATACAGTTGTCTGCCTCTAGCTCATTTAAAATATGATCGAAAGCCGATACAGACAAAGGTATATAGCCTTCATCACGATAACTATTTTCGTCAAAATCGATTTCCGGAAAGTATTTATTCACTAATTCTTTGCTCATCCTAGCCTCTAAGAACCTTCCCATCGCGAGCTAACGTTGCTACACGTCCACCACCTTTATCCATTAGCTTCGATGCACTGCCGCCGTGCGCGTTAGCGCCCGCCCAATCTTTCGAATGTGATAACCCGATTTCGAGTCTTTCAACACAGGCTTGCCTTCCAACTTTATTTTTTCAGTAAATACACCGAGATCAAGATAATCTCCTGGCGAAAGCGGGTCATTCGGCTTCTTGTAATTAGGTTTGCTTCTTTCCGAGATGAGCGATTTAACATTCTTTGAATTTCCTGGCCCTGGAATTTGTTCGCCCTTACGGCCGTGCGACAGCCCGAGGGGTTCAATCCATCCAAAAATATTGGGTGCGATCGGTACGAATTGAGACCGCCGTCAAGCCCAATCGGGTCCTGCGATATAAAGATACCCGTCTGCGGATCGAAGTATCTGTTGCGGTTGTAATGCAACCCCGACTCAACATCGAAGTACTGCCCCTGCAATAATTAAAGCAAGAAATATAAATTCTTTACGAATTTTCGAACCCCCGACTTCCATGTCTCAGTATTGATTTTAGCGAAATCCAGACTTATAGCTGTACTTTTTTCCTCGACAACCGAAACGTCGGAAAGCTTGGTAGTAGAAGCTCCTCTATAATCAAACAGAAAAAAAACCAGGTCAAATTCTTTACCTGATCTATTTAGTAGCTTCCAGGTTATTTGGTCATTGGAAACAGAAAAAAATTTATCTTTATCAGGGCTTCCAAATACTGTCCATCCAGCATCTTCTAATAAATTTTTGAGCTCGACCATTCGGGCCTGCGTCATTCCAAACTCTCCCAGAACCCTTTTGGAGCAGTAACTCCACTCGTTGTAGCGAGCTTGCCCTCTACATATTCTCTACTCATCGACTTACCCCCCATGGACCAAGTATCAACCGAGAGCATTTGATTTTTTCTATCTGTAATAGTAACGCTATACGCGTCTTCTCCAATCTTTCTAACATGGTATCTGACCTTGGAGTCTCGGCCACCACCTTTCAACATCTTCCCATCAGTAACATTCCTCTCACCGCGCTCGAGATAAGCCCTCGGAGACAAACTGGAATGACGCTCAGCATGGTTTTTTAGGCCGTGGTCGTTGTGTCGATCCATTCCTTTATGGGAACGTCGCTTTTTCCACCTCGGTTTCTTTTCACACTTTAAACCAAGAGGGTCAATCCATCCGATAGTATTAAATGCGAAATCATACGGATTGAGCCCACCATCCAATCCAATCGGATCCTGCGAGATGAACGAGCCCGTACCCGGATCAAAATACCGATACCGGTTGTAATGCAGGTTAGACTCAGGGTCGTAATACTGCCCCTGCAACCGAATCGCCTGCTCGACCTTCCGCGTCTCAATCCAATCAGCCCCACCCGACACACTGTAGTTCGTTTCCCAAACGATGTCACCGTCCGCGCTGCTCAGCCTGACGGGCGCACCATTCGGATTATTCTGATAAAAATAAACTCGCTTGCACGCCCCATCATCGACCTGCATCGCCAGTGGCTCGAAGCCACCTTGCCGATACACATAAAACCGCGCTTCCCTCGCATGAAGCGCCGTGCGCCGCACCTCGCCGGCCATCGCATCGCCGTCCCACAGGAACCAGGTCCGCGCCCCTTCATCGCGATGCCTCTGCCCGGTTTCCGGCCTGACATCCGCCGCCTGCTTCCCAATCCGCCGACCGAGCGCATCATAGCGATACACCCATCGCTCGTTAGCGGTGTTCTCGAACCCCACCATCCGCCCGAACACGTCCCAGGTGAACCGCTCCACGCCCCGCGCAGGATGCGTGCGCTCGCTCAGTTGCCCGGCCGCATCCAGCCACCAGCGCGCGCCGTCCGGATGGTGCCACTCCCGGCCCTGCTCAGTCGCGCGCACCTGCGAGAACCGATCGCCTTGCGCGTTGTACACATACCGACGCACCCGCTGCCCCGGATCCGTATGCGCGACGATTCTTCCCAGCGGATCGTATCGATACCGATCCACCCCCAGCCGGCTATCGCTACGCGTGACCAGGTTCCCACTGACGTCATATTCATACCCGATATGCGTCTCGCGATGCCCCGCACGCCGCGCGGTCTGTCGCGCAAGCCGCCCCGCGCCGTCATAGCTGAACGTGTGATCGAGTCCCGGTGCGAACGCGATCCCGCTCAAACGGCTCGCCAGATCATGCGTGAAGCGGATCGGCTCATGCGCATCGATGCTCAACGTACGAGCCAATCCCAGCGCATCGTACTCATGGCTCAGCGTCTGCCGATAACACACCTCGCCATTCAATTCGCGCATCTCGCGCCGCTGCATCTGCAACTGACCCGCAGCGTCGTACTCGTAACTCACGCTGCCGAGCGTATCGGCGTGCTTCTGGGTCTCGCTCGCAAGCCGCCCGTCGAGGTCGTAAGCGCGCTCGATCATCGCATGTGCATTGCGCGCTCCAATCAACTGACCGTGCTTGTTATAAGCGTAGTGCTCGGCCTCACCGCTGCCCTCCGCGATGCGGCTCACGATACGTCCCAACGGATCGCAACGGATGCTCAGCATGCGCCCGAGCGGATCGACGGTGCGCGTCAGGTGCCCCGCCGGATCGTAGCCATAGCCCCGCGCCTGCCCGAAGTAGTCGATCTCCTCGATCAACCTGCCCGCTGCATCGCGCTTCAAATGCCAGGTCTGCCCAAGCGGATTGCTCACGCCGATCAGCTGTTCTTCCGTATCGTAGTGATAGCGGGTGACGCTGCCATCCGGATCCGTGCGCGTCTGAAGCTGCCCCTGTCCGTAATACGTGAAGCGCGTTTCCTGCCGCGCTTCGTCCTCGTAGCGGATGAGGTTGTCCTCGCCGTCGTACGCGCAACGTACCCATGCCCCACTGGGAAGATCGCAGAGGATCAGACGATCCTTCTTGTCCCATGCATAGCGCGTGGGTCCCTCTCCCGGCGCTTCGCGGTGTAGCAGATTGCCGCGCGCATCGTGGGTGAAGTGCGTGACGCGCCCCAACGCATCGGTCAAGTTAGCCAGATAGCCGTTCGCGTCGTAGTCCAGCGCCGTGCAGCGCCGCGCCGCATCCGCCACTTGCGTCAGTTGCCCAAGCGCGTCATAGCCGAAGACGCTCGAACACCCCGCCGGTGTCACCTGTTCGAGCAGATTGCCGCGCGTATCCCAGGCCTGGCGCCAGACGCCTCCCTCGGGGTCGGTGATC
>NZ_JARUXS010000003.1:0-162655 GCF_031451175.1 Caballeronia sp. LZ035 | reverse complement strand
CGCCCTGGACGACATCGTTCTTCATGACGGCGTCGACCGCCCCCAAACCCGACTGGACCAGATCGCTGCCCATCACATCGGCGATCTGCTGTTCATGGGCGTGCACGAACGCCTCGATCTGCTCCTCGACGAAGCTGAACACGATGCTGCCCATGACCGCCAGCGCCGCATTCGCGTACTCGCGCAAATCCAGCACCATGCCCACGTGCGGGTGCGGCAGCGGAACCGGCGCGGGCGACGGCGGGAGATTGACCCAATGCACGTCGATGCCGACCACCGGCGTCAGGTGGTTCACGGCCAACATCGTCATGTCGCCTGCGCCCCGGCGTTCACGTCATTGTTGTCGGGGTCGTGCGCTGACAGGCGGGCCGAGACTTCAGCGGGCGGCAGCGGCTGAACCGCCTGTTTCCAGTCGACGCCATAGAGCGAGCGCAGCGCGCCTTCCAGTTGACTGCGCTGCGCGTGCAGCCAGTCGATGCGCGCCAGCATCCAGGCGACCACGAGTGGCAGGTTACTGTTCGCGCGTAAAGCCGGATCGATGCCCATGCCCGCGTTCAGCGCGTCAAAGCCCGCTTCGAGCGCGGCCGCGCGTTCGCGTTTGCGATCGAGACACCAAGCCTGCATCCGATGGGCCTCGACCAGCATGATGGCGTCGTTCTCCGCCTGCGCGTATGGCGCCGCGCCGGCGTAGCAGCGCGCGGCATCGAGATAGCGCTCGCCCATCACATGCACGCTCGCTTCGCCAAACAAGCCGTTGAGAATGAGCTTGTTGCCCGCGGGAGCATCCAAAGCACGCGCCTGCTGCCCGGACGCGGCCGCTTCACGATACGCATGCAACGCCCGTTCGGGGTCATCCCATTTGAGATACGCTGCACCCGCCAGCAGATGCACGGTCGCACTCTGATCGAACCATTGGCGGCCGTCGCTCACCGCCAGCGCGGCCGCACGCAGGCGTTCGAGGCGGGCGGGGTCTTCGTGCGACAGGCTTTCCGAGAGTTCGACGAACAACCGCCTGAACTGCCCCGACGCCCCGCGCTCGCCCGATTGCGCGGCGAGTTCCCGAGGCAACGCATCCATCTGATAGTGTCCATGGATCACGTGCACGGCATGAGCTTGCCGCCGCGCGAGTCCGTCGAGCAACGTCGGCTCGGATCCATAGAGCGCCAACCTGAGTCGTCGGGACAGTTCGGCGTAAGAACCCTCCAGCAAGAGCACCAGTTTTTCGAGACATGCCTCGAACGCCTTGGGTTTCTTGATGCGCTCGGGAACCAGCACGAGCACCACACCGGGAAACACATCCGGGTGATGGCGCATCAAACTGCCAAGCATCGCCAGGAAGTAAGGCGCAGCAGGCTCACGATTCCGCTCGGGAGGCTGCCAGTCAGCGACGATGCCCGACCTTGCAGACCCCTCCCGACGCGCGTCATAGAACCGGATGACTTCTTCGGTCAGCGCAGTGACGTATTGATCCGCGTCTTCGAACGGCGCGCTCAATTCCAGCACGGCATTCGACAGCTCCCGTTGCCCCTGAAAGAAGGTCTTCAGCAGTTCGACGTCGGCCGGACTGGCATGCCAGTAGAGCAGACGCGCGGCAGGACTTTGGGCGAAGCGAAGCCAGTCTTCATGCGCGGCCATCAGCCGGCGCTCTACCGGATTGGTGGGTTTCCAGTCTTGCATGGCGCCGGCATCAAGGATTGAGCTTCAGCTTGGCGCCCTGAACCGTGTGCTCGCCGGTTGCGCTACTGGTGATGGTCGAGCCGTCGAACGTGACGGCCGAGCCGCTGATCGCATGACTGGTCGAGCCCGTTGATGTGATCTTGACGCCCGATATCGTGATGGTGCCGTCCTTGTTCATCGTGATGCTGGACGCGCCGCACTGCAGTGTGATCTTCGTCGTGGAAGTGACCAGCAAATCACCCGTAACCAGAACGTCCCGACCTTTTCCGACGCTGATCTCCTGATGACCCGTGACGGTCACCGTGTGGTCGTTCAGGAAGTCCGAAGTCTTGGCCAGATGAACCGTTTCGCGCTCCGTGCCGATAACCTCGGCCTCGCGATTCTGACGAACCGTGAAGGTATCCATGCCCACGACCGTCGATTCACGATCCTTGTTGACCGTATGCGTCTGCTTGCCGGTGATATCGGTTTTCTGGTCCCCGCCAATGATCAACGTGTCGTTATCCGTCACCTCGCGCTTGCGGTTGGCCTTGAGCGTGATGGTCTCGTCCTTCGTCACGGTCTCGGTGCGGGTTCCGGTGACCGTGGTGGTCTCGTTCCCGCCCACGGACTTCTCGCGATCCACCGCCACCTTGTGCGTTTCGTTGTTCTTGACCGTCGTGTTCATGTCCTTCTGGGCTTGCACCCAGAGTTCCTCGCCGCCCTGCTTGTCCTCCATGCGGATGCCGTTCGCCGTCTCGACGCCCCCTTTCATCGAGCGGGACAGCATTCCGCTTTGCGTCGCGTTGGCCGGCAGTGGCCAGGGCGGCATCGACTCCGCGTTATAAACGCGTCCCACGACGATCGGCCGGTCCGGGTCGCCGTTTTCGAAGTCGACAATCACCTCGCTTCCAATCCGCGGAATATTCACGCCGCCATAGCCGCCGCCCGCCCAGGGATACGACACGCGCACCCAGCACGACGAGTTCTGGTCCTTCACGCCCGAGCGGTCCCAGTGAAAACTCAGCTTCACCCGGCCGTATTGATCCGTCCAGATTTCCTGACCCGCCGGTCCCGTGACGATGGCGGTTTGCGGGCCGCTGGTGCGCGGCTTGGGATAGTCCTTGCGCGAAGGCCTGAAGGCAACCGTGGACGGCTGCACGACGAATGAGGCCACGAACAGGTAGTGGCCCGAGTTGCTCGTTTGATCCGGTTCCGAAGCGATGACCTTCGACGCGATGACCAGATATTCCCGGTTCGCCGTCTCGTGCGGAAAGCCTTCGAGCCTGAAGGTCGTCCCGCAGACGATATCGCGCACATTGCCCGAACCGGAAGCCCGTTCTCCCTGCGCGCGCCACTCCTCCATGCGCAAGCGCGCAAACTGTTCACCGTGTGAGGGATCGGTGTAATCGCCCGGCCACTCATAGCGCTCCAGACGGTTGTGGTCGGTTTCCAGCGGCAGCTCGTTCTGCTTGATCAGTGTGGCGCGCGGCTTCTTGAAATCGAAGTCGTTGGTGGTGACGCGCCCCGGTTGCAGACTGCCGTTGACTTCGAACCTGCTGATGTGCTCGGCATCGGTCTTGTGCCCCGGCGGAAAATAATGAAGCGTCTGATACGCCGCGCTCTGAACAGGCCGATGCGCGCCCACCTGATCCACCAGTACCATGCGATGAAAAGACTGGCTGTGCTCGAAGAACCAGTAGATGCCGTGCTCCGCCATCAGCCGCTGGATGAAGTCGAAATCCGTTTCGCCATACTGAACCTGGTAGTCCAGCACCGGATAGGATTCCGACAGCCGCATTTCATACGAGTACAGGTAGTTCTCGAACACCTCCTCGATGATCTCCACCACGGTCTTGCGCTGGAAGATCCGGTAGTCGGAACGCTGTTCGAGCAGCACCAGCCAGGGTTGCAGGACGAGCCGATAGAAGCCTTGCCGGTCGGACTGGCTCACGTAATCCGCATGCGTGACGAGGCCGCTGATCTCGCGCACGCCCGCGCCGATATTCATCACGCTGCCGAGCCCCATGCCCTCCAGTTCGATGGACACGGTCAGCTCCTTGCCGATCATCGCGTTCCGGTCGAGATTTGCCGCTGCCACTGCCGGCATCACCGAATCGAGCGGCGTGGAGCACTCGATGGTGTACGCATACAGCCGGGAAAGCACTTCCTCGCCATTGATCGACCGCAAGCGCAACGCGGGTTCACCCGTGGCCGCAACAGGCAGCGCCGCCCCGCTCAGCGTAATCGTGCGCTTCGAGCCGAGCGCCGCCCCGGCAATGTCCGCCGCGCTGCGCTCAAGCATTCCACTATTCTGTAACCCGACATTCGACACGATGAAACCTCGACAATCGATCTGAAGCGGAACACGCGGATTGCGTGTTCAACCGACTGTCAATGTATCCTCGCGACTGCATGCGTTTGAACGCGACTATTCTTAATTCTTCAGAGTGCGCACGCTGTCAAGAACAGGTATCCGAATTAATCAATGCCAGTAAGCATCATTAATCCAGATCACACTGTTTTCAGTTAATTCAAAGCCCTACATCAATGCTCACAAGACGCAAATTCACGCGTCGTGACCCGCTTTCAGCATGTCGATAAACGCGCGAACCTTCGCGCTCAACAGACGCCGCGAGCTATAGAGCGCCCAAAGCTCCACGGGCGCCCCCGCCTCGTATCCAAGCAGGTCGAGGCGGCCCGCCGCCACGTCGGCTTCGACAAGCATGCCCGGCAGCAACGCCGCGCCGACGCCCTGGAGCACGGCCTCACGCGCCATCAGCAACGACGACAGCCGCAACACCGGTTCGGGCGTGATCGCGCGCGCGCCGCCATCCGGTTGCTCGATCCGCCACGCTTCGTGCGCCGTGCGCGCCAACACCACCGCAGGCAACGTCACCGCGTCCGGTTCCGCCACGAAGCCGCGCGGTGCGACGAGCGCGCGCCGGTCGGTCGCCACGCAGCGTCCGACGAGCAATCCATCGGCGCCGGGATTGACACGGATCACGAGGTCATAGCCGTCCTGCGCGGGATCCGCCACGCGATCCTCGGCCACGATCTCCAGTTCGACCTGCGGATAGGCCCGCGCAAAGCGCGCCGCGACGCCCGGCAACTTCACGTGCGCGAATACGATCGGTGCGCTCACGCGCAAGCGTCCGCGCGGCACGGGCGCGCGAGCGGCGAGCGCGGCGCCTGCATCGTCGATCTCGGCCAGCAGCCCGCGCGTGCGTTCATGCAGCGCGCGGCCCTCTTCGGTGAGGCGCAGCGTGCGCGCGCCGCGCTCGATCAGCCGCACGCCCAGACTCTGCTCCAGCTCGGCGACGTGCCGCGACAACGTCGCCTTCGGCCGGCCGGTCTGGCGCGCCGCCGGGCCGAAACCGGCATGCAGCGCGACGGCATTGAAATCGACGAGTGCGATCAGGTCCATGTTCGTTCCATTTGCGAGACGAAGCGTCTCGAACCGAGGTCTATCGATGCTAAAGCGGAACGATTATCGTAGCAGCGTCCAAACCCATTCAGTAAGGAGCTTCGAAATGACCATTCTCGTGACGGGCAGCACCGGCGTGATCGGCACCCAGGTTCTTGGCCACCTTCAAGGCAGCGGCGCGAGTGTGCGCGCGCTGACGCGCTCGCCGGAGCGCGCGCAATTCCCCGCCGGCGTGGAACCCATAAAAGGCGAACTCGGCGATATCGGCGGACTGCGCGACGCATTGCAGGACGTCGACACCCTGTTCCTGCTCGCGCCCAACGCGGCAGACGAACTGACGCAGGCATTGCAGGCGCTGAGCATCGCGCGGGAATCGGGTGTGCGAGGCATCGTGTATCTGTCGGTGTTCAAGGGCGAGGCCTATGCGGACGTGCCGCATTTCATCAGCAAGCATGCGGTGGAACGCATGATCGAGCAGACCGGTCTGCCCGCGACCGTCCTGCGCCCCGCGTACTTCATGCAGAACGACGCGCGCATGAAGGAGGCGCTTCTGACGCACGGCGTCTACGGCATGCCGATCGGCGCGAAAGGCATCTCGATGGTCGATGTGCGCGATATCGGCGACGCCGCCGCGCGTGAACTGCTGCGGCGCGAACGCAGCGCGGATCCGCTGCCGCACGTCACTTACGAACTCGTCGGACCGGATGCGCTGACGGCGGACAGCATCGCCGCGATCTGGAGCGCCGCGCTGAACCGCGAAATTCACTATGGCGGCGACGATCTCGACACCTTCGAAGCGCGGATGAAAGGCGCCGCACCTGCCTGGCTTGCCTACGACATGCGGCTCATGATGCAGCGCTACCAGCGGGACGGCGCCGTGGCGAACCCGCACGAAATTGAACGCCTGTCCGAATTGCTTGGACGCGCGCCGCGCCCGTACCGCGATTTCGCGGCCGAATGCGCGCAGCAATGGGCAACTGAATAAAAGAGTCTCGAATTGGGGCTTTCGCAAAAGGGCGCAACCATGCGCCCTGACGATTTTCGCGAAACGCCCGTTCCCGATCCCTTTTAATAAAAACCCTAAAAGAGCAAACGTTTGGTCGCGGTTTTGTGTTCCAATTGATCTGATTATCTGTTTAAACCCCCACGATACTTTCGCAATAACCCTTGCGAATCATCGATTGGATATTCGGCTCATGCGGACTCAATCCGAGGCATCGACTTCAGAAAAGCGCAACACGGCGGAAGACGGGCGTCAGGCGCATTTCCAGCGCTGGTTCGCCACCTTCGCCAGCCTCGCGCATTCGCGGCTGCCGCTGTCCGCCTATCTGCAAAAAGTCACGGATACCTTGAAAGAAGTCGCCGGCGTCGCATCGGCGGTGGTGGAATGGATCGAAGGCGAGGAGCTCGTCTACCAGGCGGCAAGCGGCGCGGCGGCCGCGCACATCGGCGTGCGCCTGCCGACCGCCGGCAGTCTGTCCGGCCTGTGCATCACACGGCAGCAGGCGCTCATCTGCCGTGATACCGCCACGGATCATCGCGTGGACCGCGCCGCCTGCGAGGCCGTCGGCGCGGTGTCGATGGTCGTCGCGCCGGTCATCTACGAAAGCCGTTCGGTGGCCGTCCTGAAACTGATTTCCGGGCAGACGGATTTCTTCGGCCCGTCCGACATCAGCATTCTCAATGCGTTTTGCGCGTGCATCGCGGAAACCATCGCGCGCGAAGACATTGCGCAGGAAAACCGCAAGCTGCTGAAGGAAAACGCGAGCGTCGCCGCTGACCTCACGGTGGAGTCGTCGCTGCGGCTCGAGTACGAAAAGAAACTCGCCGACGCCATGCGCCGCCGCCAGACCGTCCTCGATAACGCGCACGTCGCGTTCGTGTCGATGGACGAAGCGGGCATGATCGTCGACTGGAACGAGGCCGCCGCGCTGCTGTTCGGCTGGAAAGCGTCCGAAGCGGCGGGCCGGGAACTGGCCGCGCTGATCGTGCCGGAACGTCTGCGCGACGGGCACCGTGCCGGGCTCACGCGCTATCTCGCCACCGGCGAAGCGCGCATGATCAACCGGCGCGTCGAGTTGCCCGCGCTGCGCCGCGACGGCAGCGAATTCGCCGCCGAACTCACCATCAGCGAAGTCTGGTACGAAGGCCAGCGCCAGTTCGCTTGTTTCGTGCACGACATCACCGACCGCCGGCGCGCCAGCGAGGCCAACGAACGTCTGCGGCTGCTGATCGATTCGGTCAGCGACTACGCCATCTGCATGCTCGACCAGAACGGCTACGTGCGCTCCTGGAACGAGGGCGCGCGCGCCATCTACGGCTTCACGGCCAACGAGGCGATCGGCCGGCATTTCGCGCTGTTCTACACGTCGGACGAACACGGCCGCGACCGTCCCATGGACGACCTCATGCTGGCCGCCGAACGCGGCCGGGTGGAACACGAAGACTGGCACATGCGCCGCGACGGCTCGGAATTCTGGGCGCACGTGATGCTGAGCGCGCTGCCGAACGGTTCGGGCGGCGAACGAAGTTTCGTCAAGATCACGCGCGACATGACGGCGCGGCGGCGACTGGAGGAACTGGAGGCGTCGAGCCGGCGCATGAACGAATTCCTCGCGCTGCTGGGCCACGAGTTGCGCAATCCGCTCGCGCCCATCCGCAATGCGGTCAGCATCCTCAAGCTCAAGGCCACCAGCGACGAAGAAGTGATCCGCAGCCGCCAGATCGTCGACCGGCAGCTCGCGCATCTGACGCGGCTCGTCGACGATCTCCTCGAAGCCGGCCGCGTGAGCTCGGGCAAGATCCGCCTCAGTACCGACATCATCGATATCGCCACGGTCGTGCATCTGAGCGTCGAGGCCAGCCAGCCGCTGATCGACGCACGCGGCCAGCGTATCGTCGTGAAGGACAGCGGGCAGCCGCTGTACGTCAACGGCGATCCCACGCGCCTCGTGCAGGCGCTCAACAATCTGCTCAACAACGCGTCGAAGTTCAGTCCGCCCGACTCGACCATCACGCTCGAAGTCGGCCCGCGCGGCGGCTCGGTGATGGTGCGCGTGATCGACCAGGGGCGCGGCATTTCACCGGAAGCGCTCGCCATCGTGTTCGACCTGTTCGTGCAGGAACATCCGCCGGGCGCGCATCCGGACGAAGGCGGACTGGGGATCGGCCTGACGCTCGTGCGGGCGATCACGGAGCTGCACGGCGGCCATGTGGAAGCGAAGAGCGGCGGTACGGGCCAGGGCAGCGCGTTCTCGCTGTGGCTGCCGCTCGCGGAGCCGCCGGCCGCCGGCGCGCCCGCGAGCACGACGTCCGGCATGGCCGCGACCCGTCAGCTCGACGTGCTCGTGGTCGACGACAACCGCGATTCCGCCGACAGCATGACCTTGCTCGTGGACATGCTCGGTCATCGCGCGCGCCCTGCGTACGACGGGTCCGAGGCGCTGGCTGCCTTCGGGACAGAACGGCCGCAGGTCGTGCTGCTCGATCTCTCGATGCCCGGCTTGACGGGCTTCGACGTGATCCGCCGCATGCGCGACGAAGGCGCGCGCGTGGTCGTCGCGGCGATGACCGGACTCGGATCGGATGAAGACCGGGCACGCACCCGCGCCGCGGGCTTCGACGCGCATCTCGTCAAGCCGGTCGATCTTCCGGAACTGGAACGCGTGCTGGCGCTGGCGGGACGGGGCTGACGTCACTCACACGTCGCGGCGCACCGGGAATGCCGCGCACGCAGGCAGGCGTCTTCGCCAGTCGATAAGGCGGCTTCAGCACGGGCCAGAAGGCGCCGTGCTCATCGCGCGCGGCGGAGAGCACGTCGGCGAGAAAGTCGCCGTCCTGCAGCAATTCGTCGACGCGTACCACCGGCACGGCGCACGCCATCTGCTGCGCGGCCAGCGCCTTCGGCAGCGTGGCGCACCGCGAGCGCTCCGCATCCGACGCGTCGCGTTCGATCCATACATGGCCGTCCAGACAGGCGAGCACTTCGCCATGCACGGACGGACGGCCCGCCGCAAACAACGCGCACCACGCGGCAACGTCCTGCATCGATATCTCGATGAACGCGCCTGTGCCCGATGCACGCCCCGCCAGCCGCGCGAGGATCGCGAACAACGCGGCCTGGCCGCCGAGAATGTCCGCGCCCGACGCGCCGATCTTCACCGGTACGCCGTTGCTGCGGGTCAGGTCCATCAGGCCGCTCATCGCCTGGATGACCGTGTCGAATGCCGGCCGCGACGGATACGCCGTCGTCATCCCGAAGCCCGAGATCGAGCAATAGACGAGCGCCGGATTGATGGCCCCGAGCGTCTCGCGCGCAAAGCCGAGTTTGGCGAGCGCGCCAGGCCGCAGGTTTTCGACGAGCACGTCGGCGTCCGCAAGCAATTCGCGCAAGTGAGCGCGGTCGCTGTCCTGCTTGAGATCGAGCGCGAGCGTCTGCTTGTCCGTGTTGTTCAGCGCGAAGAAATAGCTCGTGCCGCCTTGTCCCGGCGCCCACGCGCGCGCGGCTTCGCCATCGGGCGGCTCGATTTTCACGACATCCGCGCCGAGTGCCGCCAGATGCTTGCCGACGAGCGGCGCCGTCGTGTACTGGCCGATCTCGATCACCTTCACGCCCGCAAGCGGCGCCGGGTTGCCGCTCGCGGGCCGCTCCGGCCGCTCCGGCCGAGCAACGTTGCGCGCTTCGCTCAATCGCGACGCCGCAAAAATCGGCACCTGCCGATACGTCTGCGCATCGACGCCCGCCGTTTCGATAGCCCGTGCCGCCGCCGCGTGACGCAGGCGGAAATTCGGCTCGGCCGCCAGCTCGTGCATGCCGACAATCGGTCCCGCCGCCACGCCGATACGCTCGCACACGCCCACGCACTCATCGGTGCCGAGCGTCGTGGTCCAGGTTTCGAGCAGCGCGTCGAGTTCGTCGACGTGACGCACGCGGCCCGCGAGCGTCGCGAAGCGCGCATCATCGAGCAGCGCCACGTTCGCCGCCGCCCTGAGCTTGCGCCACTGTTCGTCGGTGCTGGTGCAGATGAGAATCCAGCCGTCGCGCGTCCGATACGCGTTCCACGGCGCGCTCGCCGGATGGCGGTTGCCCACGCGTCCCGCCGCGCGGCGCGCAAAGGCGGCGGGCAGGAAGGTGGTGAGCGCGTTGGCCGCACAGCCGCTCAGCGTGACGTCGATGTTCTGCACCCCGCCGCCCAGGCGCTTCACGCGCACCGCCGCGGCGATCGCCGCCGCCGCGTACAGCGCCGCCGATATCTCCGTCAGCGGAATGCCGATCCGCACCGGCGCGCCCTGCGTGAAACCGGTGGTGTCCATCAGGCCGCTCATCGCCTGGATCTGCGCGTCCGTCCATGACGTGCCGGCGCGCGAATCCTGCGGCCCGGTCGCGGTGATATCGCACACGATGTGCACGCCTCCCGCCTTCCATCCGGCGATCCCGTCCGTCTCGCCGCGATCCGAGGAAATCACGATGACGTCGTAACCCGTCCCATCCGCGCTGTCGAACTCGACACACGCACCCGCCTGTTCAAGCAGGACCGCGCACAAGCGCACCGCATCGCGCGCGCCGCACGCGAGAACCCGCAAACCGTTCAGCATGATCGTCTCCTTCTCCGTGTCTTCACGGCTGGCGCGCCCGCGCGCGCATTGCTACCATTTTTCGATGCGAACCCTTCCGTCACTCAACGCCCTGCGCGCCTTCGAAGTCTGCGGAAGGCTGCTCAGCATCCAGCTCGCCGCCGACGAGCTGAACGTCACGCCTGCCGCCGTCAGCCGGCAGATCAAGCTGCTGGAAGACCAGCTCGGCGTACTGCTGTTCGAGCGGGGCCATCGCGCGATCACGCTGACGCCGATGGGTTCGCGCTATCTCGCCGACGTCATCCGCAGCTTCGAGACGCTGCGTGCCGCGACCGTGAATCTCACCGAGGCGCGGCGCCGCCGCACGCTCAAGATCCGCGCCTATACAACGTTCTCGATGAACTGGCTGCTGCCGCGTCTGTCGACGTTTCATCGCGATCATCCGGATATCGAAGTCAGCCTGACCACCTCGTTGCAGCCGGTCGACTTCAACTCCGAGGACGTCGACGCCGCGATCCGCCTTTCCCACGCACCGTCCTCGGAGTTCGGCTTCGACCGCCTGGTGCCGAACGAACTCGTGCCGGTATGCAGCCCGGATTTCCTGCACGCGCATCCCGACCTCAACGACGCCACGCCTGAAGCGCTGCGTCAGGTGCCGCTCCTGCATTCGCTCGCGCGTCCGGAAGACTGGGCCAAGTGGCTCGACGCGGCCGGCGTGCGCGGCGTGAATCCGCTGGGCGGGCTCTCCTACGAAAGCTCGATCCTTGCGTACTTCGCCGCGACGCAGGGCCATGGCATCGCGATCGCGCAGCGCGTGCTGGTCGCCGATCAATTGCGCGCGGGCACGCTCGTCATGCCGTTTTCCTTCGTGCTCGATCTCGGCGCGTTCACCTACTACCTGATCTATCCGCCTGCTCATCTTTCGAGTCCTGAGTTCGCCGCGTTCCGCACCTGGCTGCTGTCCAGCGGCGACGACGCGCAAAGCTGACGCATCAGCGCCCGGCATAGCGCGGCGCGCGCTTTTCCGCGAACGCCTTGCGCCCCTCGATGCGGTCTTCCGAATCACGCAATGCGCCCCACGCCATCTCCGTGAATTCGAGTGCTTGCGCGAGCGGGACGTTGGCGCTGGTCTCGATGACCTTCTTGATCATCTGCACGGCGAGCGGTCCGTTCGCGGCGATCGTGCGCGCGAGTTGCAGGCTCTCTTCCAGCAGCGCTTCGGGTTCCGTCAGGTCGGATACGAGACCGACCTGGTGTGCATAGGCCGCGTCGATCCTGCCGCCGGTGAGCAGCATCTTCATCGCGATGGCGGACGGCACGGCGCGTTGCAATGCCTGAATGCCGCAGACGCCCGGAATGCTGGCGACCACGGCTTCCGGCAAGCCGAACACCGCGCTCTTCGATGCGATGCGCAGGTCGCATTGCAGGGCCAGCTCGAGACCGCCGCCGAGGCAATAACCGTTGATCGCGGCGATCAGCGGCTTGAAGATGCGCAGCGAGCCGAGTTCCATCAGGCGCACGTAGATGCCCTCCGCGCCGGCGCGTTCGAGCGGCTTGACGAAGGACGCGCCGAACGAGGTCGAAGGCGGCAAGCTGCGCTTGAGATCCGCGCCGACACAGAACGACTTCGTGCCCGCGCCGGTGATCACGATCACGCGCACGTCATCGTCGTCGCGGGCATCGGCGAGACGCGTGCGCAGTTCGACGAGCGTATCGAGATCGAGCGCATTGAGCGCTTCGGGGCGGTCGAGTGTCAGCACCGCGACGTGTTCCGACACGCTATAGCGAATCGTCATGATGGCCTCCGTGTCTCAAACGCTCGGCGACGCAAGCGAGCGCCCGCCGCACACATACAGCGTCTGGCCGGTGATATACGACGCTTCGCGCCGCGCGAAGAAACGCACGGCTTCGGCGATATCCTCCGGCGTGCCGATCCGCTGCACCGGCACCGACTGCGTCAGCTTCTCCTGAAGCGCGGGATCGAAGGCCTGGAACAGCGGCGTATCGACGATGCCGGGCGCAACCGCGTTGACCGTCACGCCGTCGCGTGCCCATTCGAGCGCGAGACTGCGCGTGAGACTCACGACACCGCCCTTCGCCGCCGAGTAGTTCACCTGCCCCACGCCGCCCAGCCACGCGCGCGACGAGATATTCACGATGCGCCCATGACGTGCCGCGCTCATGTGTCCGAGCACCGCGCGGCAACACAGAAACTGCGACTTGAGATTGACGTCGATCACGGTGTCCCAGTCGTCGTCGCTCATGCGGGTGATGCGCTTGTCGCGCACGATGCCCGCGTTGTTCACCAGCACGTCGATGCGTCCATGGCGTTCCATCACGCTCTCCACGGCTTGCCGGACCGAGTCACCCTTGGTCACGTCGACGGCCAGCGCCATGACGTCGACGCCGGCGGCATCGAGCGTCGTGGCCGCGTCGTCGAGCGCCGCACGATCGCGGTCGAACAGTACGATGCGCCTGCCGTCGCGCGCCAGCCCCTGTGCGATGCCAAAGCCGATTCCCTTCGCGCCGCCCGTGACGATGGCGACCTCGTTTGCTGAAGCACTCATTGCTGTCTCCTTGAATGAATGCCCCGATCGTAGGCCGCGCCCTGTCATGCGCTCAAACGACATTTTTTGCACGCTTGATTGAGTTTTCGTGATGGCGTTTTCGATTAAGAAGAAGTCAATCGACAACGCAAAAAATGTCGTTTGAGCGCGCGCCGGTCCGAACCTAGGATGCGTCCAACACATACCCACACGGAGACGCCGCCATGCACACCACCTTGCCCCAAGTCGCGGAACCCGCCGCGACGCCACTCAACCGAACGCAGAAGAAAGCGATCGTCGCGGCCACGCTCGGCACCATCGTCGAGTTCACGGACTGGATCATCTACGCGACCTTCGCGTCGCTGTTCTCGCGGCAGTTCTTTCCCGCGCACAATCCCGGCATCGCGCTGCTCGCGGCCTTCGCCGTGTTCGCGGTCGGCTTCGTGATGCGGCCCATCGGCGGCGCGCTGCTCGGCGCCTATGCCGACCGGCACGGCCGCAAGAACGGCCTCGCACTCTCGGTCGCGCTGATGGCGGGCAGCTCGCTCGTGATCGCGGTGTGTCCGGGCCATGCGTCGATCGGCGTCGCGGCGCCCATCGTGCTGGTCGCCGCGCGGCTCGTGCAAGGCTTTGCGGCTGGCGGCGAGTTCGGCTCGGCCTCGACCTTCCTGATGGAATCGGCGGCGCCGGCGCGACGCGGCTTCGCAGGCTCGTGGCAGCACTTCGCGGTCAACGCAGGCGTGCTCGTGGCGGCCTCCATCGGCGCGCTGCTCACGTCGGTCATCGACGCCCCGGCGATGGCCGCGTGGGGCTGGCGCATCGGCTTCGCGATCGCGGGCCTGATGGGTTTCGTGGCGCTCTGGGTGCGCCTCGCCGTCGCCGAAACGGATGCCTTCAAAAAGACCGCGTCCGCCCGGCAGCACACGCGGCATCCGTTCGTCACGATCATCCGCGAGCATCGGCGCGCGGCGCTCCGCGTGATCGGCATCGCCATGGCGGGCAACCTTTGCATCTATCTCTGGCTCGTGCTGTTCCCGACCCTCGCCCACATGCGCGGCCTTCCCCTGCGCGATGCCTTCAGTGCCAGCGTGGTGTCCATCGTCGTGTCGCTCGTCGCGATTCCGCTGCTCGGCATGCTGTCGGACCGCATCGGCCGCAAGCCCGTGCTGCTCGCGTTCGCCGCCGGCTCCGCGCTGTTCGCGTGGCCCGCGCTGCACTTCCTCTCGAACGACTACTGGAGCGCGACCGTCATCGTCACGCTCGGCATGCTGCTCTCGTCGGGGTTCGCGGCGACCTGCGCCACCGTGATGGCCGAACAGTTCCCGGCGCACGTTCGCGCTACCGGCGTCGCGCTGCCCTATGCGCTCTCGGCGGCGCTCTTCGGCGGCACGCTGCCGACCATCGTCACCGCGATGGCCAACGCCGGCATCGTCGATTACCTGTGGATCTACGTGGCCGTCGTGTGCGTGCTCGGCTGCATCGTCTATGCGCGCATGCCGGAAACGCGCGGCAAGACGCTCGACTAAGACTCGCTTACTCGCTTACCCGATTTCCTTATCTCAATGCAATGGAGGCAATGATGCGCAACGTGGTGATTGGCGGCGTCGGCATGACGTCATTCGGCAAGTTTCTCGAACGCAACCTGAAGTCGCTCGCGGAAGAGGCGGTATCCCTCGCGCTGAAGGACGCGCATGTGGGCGTGGACGACGTGGACCGCGTGTTCTTCGGCAATGCGGCGGCGGGCGTCGTCACGGGACAGGAGATGATCCGCGCGCAGTCGTCGCTGCGCCATACCGGGCTCGACGGCAAGCCCATGTTCAACGTCGAGAACGCGTGCGCGTCCGGCAGCTCGGCGTTGCATCTCGCGTGGCTCTCGGTGGCGTCGGGGCAATCGGAAACGGCGTTGGTGGTCGGCGTGGAAAAGCTTTCGCACGAGGACAAGGCGGTATCGTTCGGTGCGTTCGCCAAGGCCGTCGATCTCGAAGAGCCGCTGCCCGAAGGCGTGACGGCCGGCACCGGCTCGCTGTTCATGGATCTGTATGCGGCGAAGGCGCGCAAGTGGATGGCCAGGACCGGCGCGGAAGCGAGCGACTTCGCGCGGGTCGTCGTGAAAAGCCGTCATGCGGGTTCGCTCAATCCGCATGCGCAGTTCCGCAAGGAGACGAGCGTCGAGGAAGTGCTGTCGAGCCGCATGGTGAGCGACCCGCTGACGCTGTTCATGTGCTCGTCCATCGGTGATGGCGGCGCGGCCGTGTTCATCTGCTCCGAGTCCTTCGCGTCACGGCGCGACATCCGCCCAGTGTTCATTCGCGCGAGTTCGATCGTGTCGGCGAAAGCGGACGGCACGGGCGAACTCGTCGCCGTGCGCGCCGCACGCGAAGCGTATGAACAGGCCGGCATCGGTCCGCAGGATGTGCATGTGGTCGAGTTGCACGATGCCTCGGCGCCCGCCGAGCTGATCCACTACGAGAACCTCGGCCTGTGCGCGCCCGGCGACGCACCGAAGCTGATCCGTTCGGGCGATACCGGCATCGGCGGCAGGATTTCGGTGAATCCGAGCGGCGGTCTGCTGTCGCGCGGCCATCCGGTCGGGGCGACGGGCGTGGCGCAGATCGTCGAGCTGACGCAGCAGTTGCGCGGCCAGGCCGGCGCGCGGCAACGGCCGGGCGCCAAGGTCGCGCTCGCGGAAAACAATGGCGGTCAGCTCGCGGGCGACTCGGCAGTCGCGCTGGTCACGCTTCTTTCGACGTAAGCGCCGCCCGTTCCACCGTCACATTGCCGCGCTCGCTGAAACGGACGAGCAGCGGCGCCTCGGCCAGCGCATCGGTGACGAGCGTCCAGTTGCGGTCCAGCGGCGTCCAGTGCTGCTGGCTCGCGCGTTCGAGTTTGTTCGACGTCACCAGCACGAACACGCCCGCCGCCTGCGCCACGATGCATTCCTTCAGAAACGCCTGTTCCGCCGTGGCTTCGCACAGCCCGCGTCCCGCCACGACGCCGTCAGCGCCGAGGAACGCCTTGTCGAACGTGACGCGCGTCAGCCCCACCTGCGCGATGGGCCCGAGCGTGCTCATGCTGGAGGGCCGCACATCGCCGCCGATCAGCGTCACGCGCACGTCCGCCGCCGCGAGCACGCCCACTGCGAGCAGATTGTTGGTCACGACATGAATGGCAGTGCGCCCGGCAAGAAGACGTGCCAGCGCGGCGGTCGTGGTGCCGCCGTCGAGGAAAATGGTGTCGCCGTCCTGCACGTGCCGCACCGCCGCGCGGGCGATCGCTTCCTTCTGTTCCCGGAAACTCTCGCGACGCGTGTCGAGCGATTCCTCCGGTTCGTGCATGCCCACCGAAGCCGCGCCGCCATAGGTGCGCACGAGCCGCCGCTCGCCGGCGAGCGCGCTCAGGTCGCGGCGCACCGTCGCCTCCGACATGCCAAAGTGCTCGCACAGCGCGGCGACGTCGTTCATGCCGGACAGCACGGCCTTGAGCATCGCTTCGCGGCGTTTTTCTACTTTCATCCTGTTTCCTGATTCGATGGCTTCCCGGCGGGACGCACAGTGTAGCGAACCCGTCGGGCTCGCCGCATGCTTGCTGTTTGATCGTTTCGATCATCTTCTTTCAAGCGCAATGATCGAAACGATCAGTAAAAACCCGCACAATGCGCAAATTGCGCGAAGCGGACGATACCGTTACCCTCCAAAATGATCTAATCAGTCACATTCTGCGTGATTCGGACAGAAACCACTTGGAGACATGCATGGCTCAGATTCACATCAAACGCGCCGTCGAGCGCGTGCCCGGCGGGATGATGATCGTCCCGCTGCTGATCGGCTCGCTGATCGCGACCTTCGCGCCGGGAATGCCGAAGTTCTTCGGCTCGTTCACGAACGCGCTGTTCACCGGTTCGCTGCCGATTCTCGCGGTGTTCTATGTCTGCATGGGCGCGGGCATCGACGTGAAGGCGACGCCCTACCTGCTGCGCAAGGGCGGCGCGCTGTTTGCGACCAAGGTCGGGACGGCGATTGTCGCGGGCATCGTGCTCGGGCACTTCCTCGGCGAGCAGCCGATCAGTTCCGGGCTGTTCGCGGGCGTCTCGACGCTGGCCGTCGTCGCTGCGATGAATGACACCAACGGCGGCCTCTACATGGCGCTGATGGGCCAATACGGCCGCTCGGAGGACGTGGGTGCGTACACCATCATGTCGCTCGAATCCGGCCCGTTCCTGACCATGGTCACGCTGGGCGTCGCGGGCCTGTCCGCGTTTCCGTGGCCGTCGCTCGGCGGCAGCATCCTGCCGCTGGTGGTGGGCATGCTGCTCGGCAATCTGGACCGTGAAATGCGCGACTTTCTTGGCCGCGCCGTGCCGGTGATGATTCCGTTCTTCGCGCTGGCGCTCGGTGCGAGCCTCGACCTGCACAAGGTGTGGCAGGCGGGACTACTCGGCATTGGCCTGGGCTTCGCGGTCGTGATCGTGACGGGCATTCCGCTGTATTTCGCCGACCGCCTCACCGGCGGCACGGGTGTCGCAGGCGCGGCGGCGGCGAATACCGCAGGCAATGCGGCGGCGGTACCGGCGTTGATCGCAGCGGCCAATCCTGTCTATAACGAAGCGGCCAAATCGGCGACGCTGCTGGTGGCGGCCTGTGTGGTGGTGACGGCGATCGTCTCGCCGATCCTGACAGCGTCGATCGCGAAACGCGCCAACGCCCGGGACCAGGCGCGCGCCACCGCGAAGACACGCGAGGCCACGCAATGAACAGCTTGCTGATCGTCGCCGACGATCTCTCCGGCGCCGCCGACTGCGCCATCGCATTCGCGGCGGCGGGCCGCAGAACGGTGGTGTCACTCGACGCGAACGCGCCGCATCAGGATGCAGCCGTGATCGCCGCCGATACCGACACGCGCCGTCTCGCGCCCGCCGAAGCCGCGCAGCGCGTGGCTGCTGCGTGGCAAGCGCTGCGCGCGCCGGGCCGGCGGCTTTACAAGAAGATCGATTCGACCTTGCGCGGCAACTGGACCGCCGAAGTGGCGGCGCTCGCGCGGCTCGCGGGACCGGCCATCGTCTCGCCCGCCTTTCCGGCGACAGGCCGCGCGGTGCGCGATGGCCGCGTGATCGTGCGCGGCGTGCCGCTCGAAGAAACCGAAACCTGGCAGCTGGAACACGCCGGGCAGAACCCCGAACTACGCGCGATGCTCGACAAGGTGGGACTGCGCGTCGCGCATGTGTCGCTCGAAGCGTTTCGCGCCGCGCCGCAGGATGTCGCGGCGATGGTGATCTCGGCGGCGGCTTCGGCGGACGGCGTCGATGCCATCGTCGTCGATGCCGAGACCAGTGAAGACCTTGCCTCGCTCGCCCGCGTGACGGCGGCGCTCGATGCGTCGTTCTTCTGGGTCGGCTCGGGCGGCCTCGCGCGCGAACTCGCCGCATTGCCCAATCTCTTCACCACCGAGGCCGATCCCCGCGCCGCCCGTCCGTTCGACGGCACGCAAGGCCCGATCCTCGCGCTGGTCGGCAGTCTCTCGGCGATCTCGGAGCGCCAGTGCGCGCTGCTCGGCGCCGACGCCGGCGTCCGCGAGATGATCGTGCCGCCCGCCGTTCTCCGCGACGGCGCACGTCATCCGGAGTGGCAGGCGTGGCATGAACGCATTGGCCGAACAGTGCGGGATCGCGAGGACGCGATCGTGCGCATCGGCCGCGACGATGCCTTCGATCCAGCCGAAGGCGCGCTTCTGTCGAACGCCCTCGCAGCGCTCGTCGCGCCGCACTTCGACCAGTTGGGTGGCCTGATCGCGACCGGCGGCGAAACGGCCCGCGCGATGCTCGCCGCCGCCCGTGTCGGCAGCCTCGAACTGCTGCGCGAGGTGGAAGCCGGCGTCGCGCTCGGCCGGCCCGCGAACGGCGCGGGGCCGGCCATCGTCACCAAGGCGGGCGCGTTCGGCAGCGAGCATGCGCTGCTTGGCGCCTACCTGCACTTGCGCGGCGCGGATCTTCCCGTCGCGCGCCAGTAACCGAATTCACCCCGAATCCAGACGAAACATCATGAGCAACTACCTCCCCGTAATCGGCATCACGATGGGCGACGCAAGCGGCGTCGGTCCGGAAGTCGTCGTCAAGAGCCTCGCGCACGAGGCGGTCTATCAACAGTGCCGTCCGCTCGTGATCGGCGATGCACGCCGCCTCGAACGCGCGATCGAACTCACCGGTGTCAGCGCCAGCGTGCGACGCATCCAGGGCGCGCCGGAAGCGCAATATCAGCGCGGCACGATCGATTGCATCGACCTCGGCCTGATTCCCGATGATCTGCCGTTCGGCCAGTTGTCCGCCGTCGCGGGCGATGCCGCGTACCAGTACATCGCGCGCGCGGTCGAACTCGCGCAGGCCGGCCAGATCGACGCGATCTGCACCGCGCCGCTGAACAAGGAAGCGCTGCATGCCGGCGGCCACAAGTTCCCCGGCCACACGGAAATGCTGGCGCACCTGACGGGCGTCGACGAGGTCTCGATGATGCTGGTCGCGCCGCAACTGCGCGTGATCCACGTGACGACGCACATCGGCATCATCGACGCCATCCGCAAGATCGAGCCGGGTCTGGTCCAGCGCACCATCGAGCGCGGCAACGCGACGCTCATCAAGGCGGGCATTGCCAAGCCGCGCATCGGCGTGTGCGGGATCAATCCGCATGCGGGCGAGAACGGTCTGTTCGGCTATGGCGAGGAAGAAGAGAAAATCATCCCGGCTGTCAAGGTGCTGCAGGAACGCGGTCTCGACGTGACCGGCCCGCTGCCCGCCGATACGCTGTTCTATCGCGCAGGACGCGGCGATTTCGATCTCGTCGTCGCGATGTATCACGACCAGGGGCACGGTCCCGTGAAGGTGCTGGGTCTCGAAGCGGGCGTCAACGTGACGGTCGGGCTGGAGGTGATCCGCACGTCGGTGGATCATGGCACGGCATTCGATATCGCCGGCAAGGGCATCGCCGATGAAGGCAGCATGCTCGAAGCGCTGCGGCAAGGCGCGGAACTGGCGACGCGGCGTCACTGAGCGGCGTCACTGAGCGGCGTTACTGAGCCACGTCACTGAGCCACGTCACTGAGCGGCGGAGCGAGCAAGCGCGGTCCGCGCGACAATGGGGGCTTCTTCCTCATGAAGCACGCGCGCCCATCCATCATGTCCGCTCAAACTTCCGTTTCAGCTTCCGATACGCTTCACGCGCTCTGGCGCATCGCCGGCTTGCCCGGTGATGCGCTTTCTTTTATCGAGCTTCCGGGCCGCGAGCCGGTCTTTCCGTCGAGCTTTGCGATTGGCACGGCAGCGCAGGCGACCGTCGCTGCGGCAGCGCTCGCCGCGTGCGAACTGGCGCATGCACGGGGCGTCGGGCGGCAGCGGGTGTCGGTCGACATGACGCATGCAGCCGTGGAATGCACAGGCGCCTTCACCGTTGACGGGCAAGCGCCCGAAACGTGGGGACGCTTCTCCGGCCTGTATCGCTGCGCCGATGGTTACGTGCGCATTCACGCCAACTTCGAACATCATCAGGACGGCGCGCTGCGCCTGCTCGGTCTCGATCCGAAGACGGCGACGCGCGCGGACGCCGAGCACGCGATGCTCGCCTGGCGCGGCCGCGACTTCGAAGACGCCGCGGCGGCGCAAGGCCTTGTCGTCACGATGCTGCGCACCTTCGACGAATGGGACGCGACGCCTCAGGCGCATGCAATCGCCGCGCAACCATTGATGACGATGACCCGCATCGGCGATGCGCCGCCATGCGCGTTGCCTTTGCTGGATGAAACTGCGCGGCCGCTCGATGACATCCGTGTGCTCGACTTCACGCGCATTCTCGCAGGGCCGGTTGGCGGGCGCGCACTGGCTGCGTTCGGTGCGGACGTGATGCTGGTGAACGCGCCGCATCTGCCGAACATTCCGGCGATCGCAGACACGAGTCGCGGCAAGCGCTCGGCGCTGCTCGACTTGCGGACGGAGCAGGATCGCGCGGCGCTCGGGCGGCTGGTCGACGACGCGCATGTGTTCTCGCAGGGCTATCGGCCGGGCGGCATCGAGGCGCTCGGCTTTGGGCCGGAAGCGCTGGCGGCGCGGCGGCCCGGCATCGTGTATGTCTCACTGACGGCGTATGGCACCGAAGGCCCGTGGGCGCAACGGCGCGGGTTCGATTCGCTCGTGCAGACGGCCATGGGCTTCAACGCGGCCGAAGGCGAAGCGGCCGGCGACGGCAAGCCGCGCCCCTTGCCCATGCAGATGCTCGACATGGCGAGCGGCTTTTTGATGGCGTTCGGCGCGGCGGCGGCGCTGTGGCGACAACAGTGCGAAGGCGGGAGCTGGCATGTGCAGGTCTCGCTCGCGCAAACGGGACACTGGCTGCGTGGACTGGGGCGCGTGGAAGGCGGCCTCGCCGCGCCGACGCCGGATGTCGCGCCGTTCATGACGCGCCATGCGTCGGGCTTCGGCGAGCTGGTGGCGGTGACGCCGAGCGCGCAACTGGAGCGCACGCCGGCGGGGTATGCGAGGGAGTCGGTCAGGCCGGGGGCGTGGGAGGTGAAGTGGTGAGGGATGCCCCGCCAATCAATCTTGCAGTGCGTGGGTCAGGGATGGCATAGCGGCTAGCTACAAACCCCCTCTCAAGTTTCGTCCGAACGTTCCGATAACGCATTGCATGCGCGCCCTCCCGCGCGTCCTCAACGCCTATCGACAAGAACAACCTCTACCGTTCCCATGAAACTGCTCCCGAAAGTGATGCTGCTCGTCCTGCCCGTTCTCGCTGCCTGCGGAGGCGGCGGAAGCGACGAAACCTGTGCCACGGACGCCAACCTGACGAAGAGCTGCGTCGCCAAAACGTCGCACACGATTCCCGAAGGCATCTGGTTCGGCGCGACGGATACGGGTCTGGCGGCGCAAACCATCGTTCTCGAAACCGGGCAGTATTTCAGCATCTATACGTCGAATCAGGATCTGGTCTGGATGACCGAAGGCTTCCTGACCGCCACCAACGGCGCATTCACCGATCCGGCCGTCGTCGCGCTGCACTACACCGGCGAGATTATCGCGGGCACGCTCAGCGGCACGTTCACGTCGAAAAGCGTGTTCTCGGCGACGAGTTCGATCAACACAAAACCGAACACCACCGCGCTCATTTTCAACGGCAACTACAGCGCCACCTATGACACGCCGCTCGCCCTCGGCGATGTCCAGGGAACGTGGAGCAACCCGGCCAACATCACGACGGTCTCGACGATCACCTTCGCCGCGGACGGCGCGATCACCGGTTCGCAAGGCGCCTGCACCTTCACCGGCAGCTTCAAGCCGCGCGCGACCGGCAAGCATATTCTCGACGGCTCGCTGACCTTCACGAGCGCGGCCTGCGCCACCGGCAGCGGCGTGACGATGCCGGTCGAGGCGACCGTGGTGAACAACCAGATGAACATCGTGGGCGTGACGCCGCAGCGTTCCACCGCGTTCTACATGGCGGCCACACGCTGACCCAACCCGCTTCGGTGGCATGTCGAGGCGGCAGCGCGCCGCCTCGGGTCTTTGGACAACGACCGCTTCACTCGTCCTTCAAGCGATACGAGACGAAGTCGTCCTGACACACGGCAATCATCCCCGGCACCCTGATTTCCGGCCTGAAGACGTAGTTGATAATCTTGTCGATATCGGGCTCGGCGCGCGCGTTCAGAATGATCTGCCTGTCTTCTGGCGGAAGTTTTCTTGCCGCATGAATGATCGAATGAAGCAGGCCGACGATACTGCGATCTCGTCCATGGAACATCACATCGGGTCGCTCGAAGGACCTGCCGAAGAGAATATCGCTTGCCTCCTCACTCAAGTTTAAGGCCTCGGGTGAAGGCGGCTCGAGTTCCAGTTGGTCAAGAAGCGACATGCTTGCATAAGCGAACGCCGGATGGTCATATTTCACCCTGTACATCCGGTTTCCGAAACGGCTCCAGTCTTTCGCTGGCTTCTCGCCGACTTCCAGCGAAAAGAACACGTAGTCGTCATTCCCCAAACCGTTGACATCCATATCGGTTGAGTTGTCGTCCAGGAAAGCTATTTCCTTTTCCATCAATCGCTTTCTGGAATACAGCACCAGGTCGCCGCCCGGACTCAAGACCCTGGCATGCGTCGCGTGCGTGGCGTAGAACGGCATGCCGAAGAAGTTCTCCGCGAATGACTCTTCCTGGCCGTCCAGTACGCCATTGGATGCGATGATGTCATCCACGTTCTTGATCGACTTCGAAAACAGCGCGGCTGATCGCTGGAAGTGGCTGACCGCCGGCCCTCGGTCGAAAACCCAGTCATCGTCCTCTTCAGGCGTGGCGTTCTTGCGAAACAGATATCCGTTGCGACCCATTCGGTGCAGCGCGTTTCTTGCCCGCTTGAATCTGACGCGTTGCAGGAGCCTGCATGCCAGGTCGCTCGTTCTATCGTCCTCCGGTTCAGTTGCCGCCAACTCGCGCACCGGCCTTTTCTTCAGCGGCCGTCTGTCCTGTCTGGCAAGCACCCGCACCGATTTCTTCGCATATGGATACATGGACCCTCCATTCCAAAATGGGATCCAACGATTATCCCGCCGCAAAACGGCATGACTGCAACATGCCGCACCCGCGACTGAATTTGACACTCACTCACTGAAGGGCGAATCCGCGCGCGTCAGACGGGCTGTGCCAGCCGCTCTGCCGTCACGTCGGCCGTGTCGCAACGCACCCGCACGCGTCGCGCCAGTGCGCACAGCAATTCGTAGCCGATCGTGCCGGACGGCTCCGCCACTTCATCCACCCTGATGTGCTCGCCCCATAACTCGACCGGCGCGCCCATTCCGGCCGCCGCGCAGGGAGTGAGATCGACCGTGAGCATGTCCATCGACACGCGCCCGACCAACTGCGTCCGCACGCCCGCCACCCTCACCGGGGTGCCGGCCGGCGCATGACGCGGATAGCCGTCGGCATAGCCGCACGCGACCACGCCGATGCGCATCGGCCGATCCGCCGTGAAGGTGCGGCCATAGCCGGTCGTCTCGCCGGGCTGCAGCGTCTGCACGCCGATGATGCGGCTCTCGAGCGTCATCGCCGCACGCAGGGGAATGCCTTCGATGTGACGCGCGCAGCCGCTCGGGGACGCGCCATAGAGAATCGTGCCGGGACGCACCCAGTCACGATGCGCACGCGGATGCCACAGCACCGCCGCGGAATTCGACAGGGACCGCGTGCCGGGAAGATGGCGAGTGACGGCGTCGAACGCGTCGACCTGCCAGTCGATGGCGCCGTCGTCGGCGTTTGCGAAGTGCGTCATCAGGCCAATCGATGCGATTGCCTCGATACGCGACGCACGCAGCCACGCGCGCTCGTAGTCGGCGGGCCGAAACCCCAGCCGGTTCATGCCCGAATTCATCTTCAACTGGATGTCGATCGGCTCGCGCGGGCGCGCGGCTGCGAGCATGTCGAGCTGTTCGTCGCAATGCACGCTGACGGTCAGGCGGTAGGGGTCGGCGACCGCCAGATCGTCCGGTTCGAACACGCCTTCCAGCAGCAGCACCGGCCTGTTCCAGCCGAGTTCGCGCACGCGCACGGCTTCGTCGAGGTCCAGCAGCGCGATGCCGTCGGCTTCCGCCAGCGCGGGATAAATGCGCTCGATGCCGTGCCCATACGCATTGGCCTTGATCACGCTCCACACGCGCGACGTCGGCGCCGTCCGCTTGACGAGCTGCAGGTTGTGACGGATGGCATCGAGATGAATGCGTGCGGCGATCGGACGTGGCATGCGGGTTCCTCGGCATGGGCCGCCCTTCAGAAGACGCGCCATGCTGTATTTTTTGGACCAGGCAGTCGAATGACGAATCGTATCGGCGTGAAGGCAGTTTTTGTTATCGTATTGACGCCGATTTTTGGTGGAACGCGCTGCGACGCATTGCGCTGCAGGTCTGCACGACCTTGCGCGAAAAGGCTCAGTCGTCCGAGTAACCCGCGACTGAATAGTCTCCGTTGCGAACCGCGAAGATCCCTGGAACCCTGATTTCAGGCCTGAATATCCAGTTGATCACCCGGTTGACCTCGTCGTCTGACCTGGCGCTCAGGATAATCCGCTTGTCGCGTTCAGCCAGCATCCTCGCCACTTCGATGATCGAGTACGCCAGCCCTTTCATGCTGGCTTCTCTTCCATGAAACAGGATGTTCAATCGCGCATATTTTCTGCCGCGAAGCCTCGCTCTCGCATCGTCACTCAGGCGCGCGATGGAAGGTTGAGGGATCTGCATGTTCATCTGATCGAAAAGCGACAACGACGAAAGATCAAACAGCGGATGGCTGTAATTCACCCTGTAAAACAAACCACCAAATCGGCTCTCTTTTTTCTTCGATTTCTCCCCGACTTCAAGCGAGAAGAACACGTAGTCATCGTTTCCCAGTCCTTCGATATCTTCATCCATCGAATGATAATCTGAAAAAGCAATTCCTTTTTCAATCAGCCTTTTCCGCGAAAAAAGGATCAAATCTCCGTTTATGCTGGACACCTTTCTCTCGGTCGCATGAGTCACATAAAGATCTTTAGCAAAAATGACCTCGATGAAAGCCGATTCTTCGGTATCGAGATCACCGACCTGCTCCACGACGTTTCGTCCGTTTCGCAGGCGCTCTGCAAAGAACTGCATCAACTCACTCGAAGGAAATCCCTGCTCCAGATACTCGTCGTTCCAGCTCTTCCCGCAAGAACGCAGAAATTCCTGGTGCATCAATACTCCATTGGCTTGCACCCGGTTCAGAGCCCGGCGCGCCCGGTTGAACCTGACCTGCTGGAGAAACCAGTTTCCGTAATAATCCTCTTCGTCGGTCAATGCTTCATTTTTCCCCGGGCTCTGCTTATTCATAAATGAACGCTTTACCTGGGATTTCTTGATTGCTTTCGCACGTGAATACATGGACGCCTCCCCTGCTCGATCATCGGCAGCTTAGCATTGGCTGCCGATAACGCTTAGCGCCTTCCAGCACGTGTCAACGTTATTGCACTTTGTTTCGATAATCCAGTACTTCGGTTTGTAAAGCCATTATTTCTTGGCGGCTCATTGCAGTCAGTCAGCGTATTCAGAATGCGAATCGCGGACCGGAATGGTTCACTCGAGAATTTCGTCGAGGCGTATCTTGTGTTCTCTTGCCGCCCGTGAAGGAGCCCGCCATGACCGACGCCCGTCGTCTTGCCTGCCTGCGCATCGTGCTCGTGATCGTCGGGCTGATCGCGCTGTTCGGCCTCTATCCGTTGATGCTGCTCTGGCCATCCGGCTGGGCCTGGGAAGGCGCGCACGGAGGCCGCTCGGAGTATGCGCTGATGATCGTCGGCCTCTATGCGACGCTTGGCGTGTTCCTGCTGATCGCCTCGCGCGATCCGCTGCGGCACTTGAGTCTCATCTGGTTCACGGTGTGGTCGAGCGTCGTGCACGGCGCCATCATGGCCGTGCAGTCATTCGGCGGGGCGCAGTCTCACGCGCACCTCGGCCATCTGGCCGGCGACGTGCCGGCGCTGTTCATCGTGGCCGCCGCGCTCGCGTACTTCACGCCGCGCGGCGGGCCAACAGGCAAGCTCAGCTGAGATAACCGAGATGCTCGGCGAGAATCACGCAGCCGACGCCCATGAGTATCAGCCCGCCGACAATCTCCGCCCGCTTGCCGATGGTCGCACCTACGACCCGCCCGACCATCACACCGATGGTCACCATCAGCATGGTCGCGAAGCCGATGGTCGCGGCGGTGGAGAAAATATCGACATCGATGAACGCAAGGCCCGCGCCGACCGCCATGGCATCGATACTGGTGGCGAAGCCGGTGAGCGCGAGCACCCAGAACGAGTGGGAGTTGGGCTTTTCTTCTTCGTGTTCGACAGCGCGCAGGCCTTCGCGAATCATGCGGGCGCCGAGCAGACCCAGCAGCGCGAACGCAATCCAGTGGTCCCATGCGGTGACGTACTGCGCGGCCGCCTTGCCGAGCGCCCAGCCGACGAGCGGCGTCAGTGCCTCGATCACACCGAAGATCACGCCGGTCTTCAGGGCCTCGGCAATGCGCGGCTTGTGCAAGGTGGCGCCTTTGCCGACGGCGGCCGCGAAGGCGTCGGTGGACATGGCGAAGGCCAGGAATAGTGTGGAGGCGAGATTCATCGAGTAGCGCTCTGGTCGGGCAAGATAAACGACAGAACGCGCGCCCGACCGGTCGCGGATTCTGTCGATGGTCTTGCCAACCCTTGACGGTTGTCCATGCCACGGTCCGAACGACCGAGCGTGTTGACATGGACGCTTTCCCGAACGGAAAAGCCGGCTACTCCCCAGCGAAGAGACGTGAGCTTAACATGACTCCAGGGCCGTTCCTGCGCGTTGCGGACGGGTTGCGGTACAGTGGGTGCGTTATGCCGCAGTTTCCACCTCATGCCAACCCGCTCATGACGGAGGCACCATGCAGGCAGGCCCGCTCACTCACGCGGCGGCGCGAGACGCCGTCGAACGGCTCTATCGCGCCTTCGCCACGCACGATCTCATGCTGCTGCGCGAGGCCGTCACACCGGACTGGGCGTATCTTCCCGAACCGCCCGGAGAGCGTCCCGGTCCCGACCAGATGATCCCCATCTTCGCCGATCTCGCCATTGCGCTGCCCGACATGCGCATCGAGATCCTGGACATGCTGGTGCAGGATGATCGCGTGGGCGTACGCGCCGAAGTGAGCGGCACACAGGCCGGGCCGCTGATGGGCATCGCCGCCACCCGCAAGCCGCTTCGGTTCGCGATTCACTCCTTCCACGAAATACGCGGCGACCGCGTATCGAAGACCTGGCATCTCGAAGACTGGCTCAGCGTATTCCGCCAGCTCGACGCCGTGCCGTCCGGGATCAGGCCATCGCCCTGAACGCCGTGACGGGTTGAAGCTCAGGCGCGCCGCGCCTTGCCCTTCGTACCGCGCGAGGCGGTCTGCCGCACCACATGCTCGACGCACAAGCCGACGAGCGTCGCATCCAGACGCTCCAGCGCGCGTGCGGCTTCACGCAGCGCGGCGGCATCGGTGCCGAAGGAATCGGAGAACAGCCACTCGCGCTGCCGGGCCGCTTCGCGCGTCGCCTGCACGGCCGCGCTCAATTCCGGCATGCGCGCAAAACCCGCCGCACGCGCCTTCTTCTCCAGACACGCCACCAATTGGTCCAGCGGCGCGGGCGCCACGCTCTCCACGAACAACGAGAGAAAGCGCAACACGCTGCCCTGCAAGCGCCGATGAGCATCGACGAGATCCCGCAGCGGCTCCGCGCGGTCGCGATCGCGCGCGGCCTGCACGGTGATGATGCTGGCGCGCAGGCTGGAATCGGCTGGCGTGGGCGTGACGGATGATGGGGATCGTGTGCGGGTCAACATGGAAGCCGGTGACAGGTTCTCCGCGCCGATCGCGGCGCGCTATGTATTTCAGAATATAGCGCATCTGTCTCTGACACGGCATTCCGACCGTTCGGCCGAATCGGCGCGGGGGTTGCGTTTCGTGCATGGAGCCTCGCGTAGCCAAGGCTTGATTTCGCGCGGAACCCGCGTCTATAGTGATCTACGCACGCTCCCTCACGTTCCCGCAGCTTCGCCAAACAAGGCCTTCGCGGCCTCTTCCAGCCCCTCCCGGAGAACGTGCGTGCACCGGCCAGATGCCCCGCCGCCGACGCGCTTTCCCATCGAACCATGACAACGCCGCGTCACGGCCGGCTCGCGTCCGCCCAATCCATTCGATATCGGCAACGGTTCGGGGTATCGCTTCGATATCTCTCGGGTCTCACCTCATCATGAAACTCGTCGACAAGCTGGGTGCGCTCACGCTGCCCCTGTTGCTCGCGGCGTGCGGCGGCGGTTCGGACAGTACCGGCCCCACCGCGGTCAGCGATGCCGCGCGCCCCATCATCCCCGCGCCGCTCACGTATCCGAATGCACGCGACATCGCCTATGGCATCAACGGCCATAACAACACCGGCGCCTATGCCATATCGAGCCCTGCGCTGCAACGTTCGCAATTGCGCGATCTCAACGTGAAGATGTATCGCATCGAGGTGCGCGACGCGCCGGGCGCCCAAACGCTCGCCAACCTGGCCCGGACGATGGCCGCCAGCGGCATCACCGTGTATCCGGTCATCCTGCTCGAACTCAACTTCGCCAGCGAGAGCGATGCCTACAACGCCGCGTATTCCATCACCCGGCAGATCGTCGCCGTGCAGCGCTACGCGTACTACGAAGTGACCAACGAACTCGCGGCGCAATGGCTCGTGGGCTGGGTGGACGGCGTGCGCAGCACTGACTTCGACAACACGCGCTTCCAGATTGCGCGTGGCGTGGTGCGCGGATTGATTGCGGGGATCAAGTCGCTGGATCCGCTGGGCAAGATCGTGATCGGCGGCAATACCTGGATGCACTATGGCTTCGATGTGATGCTCGCAAACGGCACGCAGCCCGACGGCACGAGCGGTCATCCAAAAGTCACCTGGGATGTGACGGCCTGGCACTGGTATTCCGAGCAGGGCGACATCACCCACGCATGCGGCGGCACCGGTTGCTACAACGTGATCGGCACCTTGCAGGGCTTCGGCAAGCCGGTATGGATCAACGAAGTCGGCATGCGCCCGAGCTTTCCGGGCACCCAGCAGCAGGCCGCCGATTACCTGTCGGTCAACATGCTGGGCGCGCTCAAGTCGATCTCCGCGCAATACGGCATCACGTCATTGCAGGTCTACGAACTCTACGACGACCCGAGCGGCGGCGAAGGCCCATACGGCATCATGCTGAACGACGGCAAGACGCCAAAGCCGGCCTACAGCGCGTTCAAGTCGTTCGTCGCGGCCCATCCGGCGCGGTGAGCCCACGCCTCACTTCGCCAGCAATCCGAACACGCCGACGCCGCTCTTCGTGCCCACATACACTTTGCCGTTCGCGACGGTCGGCGTGATGAACTTGTTGCCCTGGCCGTACTGGTCGCGTCCGCTGGTGTCGCCGCTGTTGTAGAGCTGGCGCGACAGGTTGCTTGCGTCGTAGGCGCGCAAGCCCGCGATCGTGCCGTTTTCCGCCGCCCACAGGATGCCGTTCGCGGTGCCGTTGGCCGAGATGCTCGGCGTCGCGCCCGGCGCGCCGAAGGTGTTGGAGGTCTTGCTCGTGGGGGTCGCGGACAACGCCGCGTTCGAAACCGCGAACGCCTTGATGCTGTCGCCGATCGAGCCAAAGTAGACCGTGTTGTTGAAGTAGGCGGGCGCGGCAAACATCGGCCCGGTGATCTGCCCGACGAGTTCCTGATAGATGTGGTCCGCGTTCGAATCGAACTTGCCCATCGAGAGACGGTTGACCACGTAGATCGTCGAATTCTTGCCCGCGCCCACCGCAAGATGCTGGACGACGCCGTTTGCATCGGTGAAGTCCGGCAGTACCATCGCGCCGCCCGAACCGAGATCCTCGTCTTCGTTCGACTCCTGCACCGTGTTCGACGCCTGGAAGTAATCCTGCACCCGCAGCGGATTCGGGTCGATCCGCAGGAAGCCGTTGCCGTAGTTGCCGTTGATCGGCATCTTCTGGGCGTTTTGCGTCGGGTCGAAGGTGCCGTTGGCATCGAGCAGATAGATGCCCTGGCCGTCCGATGCCGGCCCCGCGCCGCTCATCCAGATCGCGCCCATCTGGCCGTTCGGCGTCAGGTTCAGCACGCTCGCCTGCTGGAGCGTGTCGGCGTTATAGCCGATGACCCAGCCGGTGTACGGCATGAAATCGCAGTGCGACGTCCAGGACGTGTACACCACGCCGTTCAGCAGCAGCAGCGCGGCACGTTCGGCGTACTGGCCCGGCGTGAACGGCACCTGGCCGTTCTGGCTGCCTGCGCCATTGCCCGGATAGCTCGCGGTGATCTCCGTCGGACCGTTGAAGAGTTCGGCGCCCGTGGTGACGTCGAGCGCGTGGAGGCGCTGGTGATAGCCGCCCGATCCGTCCTTCGACATGCCGACCACGTACATCACGCCATGCGGCCCGCGCGAACGATCGATGACCGGCGTCGCCGTAACGCCGATGTTCGGCGTAATCTGCGCGCAGCCGTGGTCGTCGCTCGGCGACTCGCCGTTGCCGAGCGTCGAGACCTTCCACAGCACGGCGCCGCTGTCGGCATCGAAGGCATAGACGTTCGCGTTCTCGGTCGCGACGTACAGCACATTGCGCGTGCCGCCCGCGATCGGCACGCCTGCCAGGAACAGCGGCTGGGCATCGACGGCGCCGTCCACGTTGAACACGCCGACCTTGCCGAATGTCGCTGTATTGACGTTCGATGGCGTCAGGACGGTTTCAGCGAGTTGCTGGCCGGTTCGGGCGATGTCGTTGTGCCAGGTGGTGACGTCCATCGGGTTGCTGACGGAGGTGGTCGAGCCGTTGCCGTTGCCGCCGGAAGCGCCCGAGGCGCCTGAAGGACTCGATGCACCCGCGGGACTCGACGCGCCTCCCGCACCGGATGCCCCCGCCGGACTCGATGCGCCCGACGCTGCCCCGCCGCCCGCGGCCGACGAGGTGGTGTCGCCGCTGGAGCCACCCCCGCTGCATGCGCCGATGATCACCGCGAGCAGCGCGGCGCCGACAACGGCGGCACAAGCAGGAGCGAGCGCTTTCATGTGCAACTCCTCGACGGAGAGACGACGATTCCGAGCAACCGCGCTGGAGCTTCCAACACAACGCCGATGCGATGCTGCCGTCCAGCATACGGAATGCCCACGCCGATGCCGCTTTTTGAAAGCGTTTTATTGCACCGCGTCAAAGTATGCTAACCTAGGGTTATTACCTAGTTAGTTACCCCTAGTACGGAGTCCGCCATGGGAATCATCGCCGCAACCCCGATCGCCCTCGTTTCCTTCCTCGCCGCCAAGCTTCGCGCTGCCACGCGCGACGCGCTCCATGCCCGCGCCAAAGTCAGCGCGCTGATGGCCGAAGCCTACCGGCGCGCGCAGTAATCTCGCCTCTCATGCGTCATTGCAACGTGTAGGCAATGACGTAATCGCCGGCCTTCGTCCCGAGCGAACCATGTCCGCCAGCGGTCACGAGCAGATACTGCTTGCCGCTGGCGTCCGCATAGCTCATGGGTGTCGACTGTCCGCCCGCCGGCAAGCGCGCTTCCCACAGCTTCCGGCCGTCGTGGACGTCGTAGGCGCGCACGTATTGATCGAGCGTGCCGGTCAGGAACGCTACGCCGCCCGCCGTCACGATCGTTCCGCCCAGACTCGGCACGCCGAGCGGCATCGGAATGGGCAAGGGCGCGCTGTCGACAATCGTGCCGTTCTTGTGCTGCCACGCAATCTTGTTCGTGCGCAGGTCGACGCCTGCCATGTAGCCCCACGGCGGCGCCTGGCAGGGAATGCCGAGCGGCGAAAGAAACGCGTTGATCTCAAAGCCGAACGGCGTGCCGCGCGCCAGCTTGATGCCGCTGGTCTCACTGACCACGCCGTCGCTCTTGCCTTCCTGGATCTTCTCGCGCGGAATCAGCTTCGACACGAACGCCATATAGTCCGGATTCGCGATCAGAATCTGCCGAACCGGATCCACTGAAATGCCGCCCCAGTCGAACACGCCGAAGTTGCCGGGAAACACCAGCGTGCCCTGTTCCGACGGCGGCGTGAACGGCCCGTCATAACGCAAGCTCTTGAACTTGATGCGGCACCAGAGCTGATCGAACGGCGTGGTGCCCCACATGTCCGCCTCCCTGATGCGCGGCGGATTGAAGTTGAGCGCGGAGACCGCCTGGGTCGGCGAGGTATGGTCGCCTTTGGCAGCGCCCTGCGGCACGGGCACTTCGCTGATCGGCACGATCGGCTGGCCGGTCTCGCGATTCAGCACGTAGAGGCTGCCCTGCTTCGTCGACGCGATGATCGCCGGCTGCGTACCCTGCGCCGTTTGCAGGTCGATGAGCGTCGGCTGGCCGCCCACGTCCATGTCCCACAGGTCGTGATGCGTGAACTGGTAATTCCAGCGCAGCTTGCCTGTCGCGGCGTCCAGCGCGACGAGTCCCGCCCCGAACTTCTCCGCCTGCGGCGTGCGTTGGCCGCCCCATTGATCCGGCGTCTGATTGCCCATCGGCAGATAGATCATGCCGCGCTTCTCGTCGACGCTGAACATCGACCACATGTTCGGCGAATTGCGGACGTAGGTGCCGCCCGCCGCGATCGGTTCGGTGGCGTCCGGATTGCCCGGATCCCAGTTCCAGACGAGGTGGCCGTCGTTCACGTCGAACGCGCGGATCACGCCGGAAGGCTCGTTGTTCGATTCGTTGTCGGTCACGTGGCCGCCGACGATCACGAGGTTGTGGAACACCGCTGGCGGTGACGTCGAGTAATAGCCGCCGGGCGTGAACGGGCCGATGTTGGCGCGCAAATCGATCGCGCCGTCCTTGCCGAAGCTCGGGCAGAGCTTGCCGGTGTCGGCGTTGAGCGCGATCAGGCGGGCGTCGGCGGTGGGCAGGAACAGGCGACGCGGGCACTCGGCGAGCGCGGTAGTCTGCGCGGGCGTCGTGACGGGTGCGGGTGCGGGTGCGGATTCAGCAGGCGCTGACGCGGCGGCGACATCCGCCGGAGCGGAAGCGGCGGCATCCGCCGGAGCTGATGCGGCGGCGTCTGAAGGAGCGGATGCAGCCGCATCTAAAGGAGCCACGGCCGCATGCATCGCCGGATCGTAATAAGCGACGCCCCGGCAAGTCATATGCTCCCAATGCTTGAACCCGACCGGGCTCTGGATCTGCGGATCGAACCGCCACTTTTCCTTGCCCGACGCGGCATCCAGCGCAATCACCTTGCTGTGCGGCGTGCACAGAAAAATCGTGTCGCCGACCTTGATCGGCGTGTTCTCGTCGGTGGTTTCGGTGGGATCGCCGGAGCCGGGCATGTCGCCGGTCCGAAAGGTCCAGGCCACTTTCAGCTGATGCGCGTTCTCCGGCGTGATCTGCGTCAGCGGCACATAACGCTGTGCGAGCGGCGAGCCGCCGTAATCGGTCCAGTCGCCGGGCTTGCGTCCGGTGCCGGCGTTCGTATCGGGTTGATTGGCGTCGGCGGCAGCTTCCACGTCGATGCGTCCCGACAGGTCATGCGGATCGCGGAACCAGCTACCGGCGCCGAGCAGCAACGTAAGAATGATCGCCGCCGCCAGCGGCGTGCGCGCGGCTCGCACGGTGGAGGGCGGCCCGAACAGCGCCCCGCGATGCACGAACGGGATCAGCAGCCAGATGGCGAGCACAAGCCAGACCCACAGGCGCGGCATCAGTTGCCAGAAATCGAAATGCACTTCGAACACGGCCCACAGCGTCGAGCCGAACAGCACGAGTGCGAACAGCAGCAGCGCCGAGCGGCGCCGAATGAGCAGCAGCAATCCAGTCAGGACGATAGCCACGCCCGTGACGACGTAGTACCACGAGCCTTTCACCGCCACGAGGTACGCCCCGCCGATCCCGAGCAGCAGGCCGATGACGACGAACACGATGGCCGTGAAGAACGTGAGCGAATGAAGTCTTCCGTTGCCAGCCATGCTGAACTCCCTCTGAGACGATGAATGGCGAGACACGGCCGGCGGACGGTCGTGGTTCGGACGCTGTCGCGTCGTCGTCAGGAGCAATCAACGTGCCGTTTCGGCGGATAAAAGCACGCTGATCAGTACGCTTTACAGGTGACTTACGCTGAACCGCCATGCAGACTGCGGGGTCGCGGCCAGAGCCCGCCGTACGACACCGCTGTGACCACGCCGGCGGCGAAGGCCGCCTTCAGATCGGCGCGTTCGGTGAAGCTCGGCGCTTCCAGCCACATCAGGAACTCTTCGCGCCAGTTGCCCCAGGCGTTTTCGTCGAAATCGAAGTCCTCGTCAAGGCGGCCGTGGTCCCGCAAATAGACGCCCACCACCTGAGTCCCGTTCCAGTACGCGACGGCGACGTCGGTCAGATCGGCGGTCACGCCGCGCGGCAGATCGCGCAGCATCATCGCGACATGCGCCTTGAACGACTTGAATTCTGTGGGTCTCATCGCCTGCTCCGCGTCGAAAGATGCGTGATGGAAGACTGCTGCAACTCACTTCCTTCAGGCGTGCTGCTCAACGGAACACGCCCTTGTTCAGGTCCTTTTCGAACGCGGCAGTCCAGTGCGTGCCGTGTCCGACGCGGTATTCGCGCTCCTTGAGCGTGGAGCGCCGCGTGATGGTGACGAGCCCTTGTAACGGATACACGTCATCGACGACGTCGTTCTGACCGCCTTCCTGCACGAGGAAATCCTGCTCGTCGAGCCGATGGCGCGTCAGGATGGCCAGGAACTCCGCTCTTTCGTCCGGTGCGATCACTGACATGGGGGCCTCCATGATCGAACGCCGCCTGCCGGCCCGGCTGCATTGCGCTTCCGGGCCCGCGTGCTTCATTCAAAGTAGCACACGGGAAAAAGAACGGCGGCGCGTATCTTGCGGACAGCGCGGCACGGCGCACGCGCGCCGCTGCTTTTCAACAGGAGCCGCACAACGATGAAACGCTCATCCCTGACGACCTGCGCCGGCGCGCTGGCGGCGCTTGCCGTCTGCCTGCCCGCCCGCGCGGACGACACCGTCTGCGGCACGCTCGAAAGCGCGACCGGCGGGCAGGACGCACCGATCACGCTGCGCGAGGGCGAAAGCGTGAACTTCTGGCGCGGCGGCGCGGTGCGGCACGGCGCGCTGCATGTGTACAAGGACGGGGAGGTGTATCGCGTGTACTGGCAGCCGGAGGGAAGCGGCGACGTCTACGTGCTCGCGAATGAAGGCACGAACAGCGTGCGGCTCATCCTGACGCCGACACGCGGAACGAAAGTGGACACGGGACCGGGCAGCCTGCCGCCGCAGAAAGTGCTGTCCTGTCCCGCGATGTAGCAGCCGGACCGGTCCGCGATGCCTGGGTGGAGCGTTACTTCGCTGCCAGCACCTTGCCGATCGAATCGGCGACGATCTGCACGTTGCTGTCGTTCAGTCCCGCAACGCACATGCGTCCCGAACGCAGGATATAGACGCCGAATTCCTCTTTCAGACGGTCCGCCTGTTCAGCCACGAGTCCGGTGTAGGTGAACATGCCGCGCTGCTTGACGTAGCGCGTCAGCATTTCGCCGCGCACGTGATCCTTGAGGCCGTCGTGAATGGCCTGACGCATGCGCGCGATGCGCTGGCACATCGACGCGAGTTCGTCCTGCCACGACTGCCTGAGTTCAGGCGTGTTCAACACCTGCGTGACGATCTTCGCGCCGTGCGTCGGCGGATTGCTGTAGTTCGAACGCACTGCGCTCGTCAACTGGCCGAGCACGCGGTCGGCGGCGGCGGCGTCGTCGCAGATCACGTGCAGGCCGCCGCAACGCTCGCCATACAGCGAGAAATTCTTCGAGAACGAATTGGCGACGAAGCCCGGCACGCCCCGGCGCGCGAGTTCGCGCACGGCGAAGGCGTCTTCGTCCAGACCGGAACCGAAGCCCTGATAGGCCATGTCGACGAACGGCAGCAGGTCGCGCTTCTGCAACACGTCGATGACCTTGACCCATTGGCTGTCGTCGAGATCGACGCCGGTCGGGTTGTGGCAGCACGCGTGCAACAGCACGACGCTCTTCGCCGGCAGCTTGTCGATGGCGGCGAGCATCGCGTCGAACAACAGGCCGCCGCTGGCCTCGTCGTAGTACGGGTAGGTGTTCACCTCGAAGCCCGCGCGCTCGAAGATGAACCGGTGGTTCTCCCACGTCGGGTCGCTCACCCAGACCTTCGATTGCGGGAAATAGCGCTTGATGAAGTCCGCGCCCACTTTCAGCGCGCCCGAACCGCCGAGCGTCTGCACGCTGGCAATACGGCCAGCGGCGCGCGCCGGGTTGTCGTTGCCGAACACGAGCGCCTGCACGGCGTCGCGGTAATGGGCAAAACCGGCCATCGGCAGATAGGGCTTGGGACCGAGATCCTGCAAGATCGATAGTTCGGCCTCGCGGACGGCCTTCATGACGGGGAGACGGCCTTCGTCGTCGAAGTAGATGCCGATGCTCAGGTTGACCTTGCTGGTGCGCGGGTCCTTCTGGAAGTTTTCATTCAGCGACAGGATGGGGTCGCCGGGATAGGCATCGATGTGTTCGAACATGGTGAGTGTCAGGACGAGAGATCAGCGAGGGTTAGGACGGTTGACGCGCCGTGCGTGACCGCCTTCTGGTTTCGAGATAGTAGCCGATTCCGTCCTTGCTCCGCCTCGCGGATTCCCCGAAAGACCTCGCTGCTCCGCAAAAATTACCGAACCACTCTTGCCGCCCTAAAAATTTGCGTCATTTCGACCACCTGCCGACGCGCGCTTTCGTGTAAAAAGTGTTGTTTTTTTGAGCGGCCCACCCTTTTCGTCCAGCACGCTCGTGCTGCGAATCTGAAAAAGAAGCCACGAAAATTTCGCGATGTTCCCGCCTGACGGCTGCAAAGCCTTGCTGGCAGGACATTCCGCCGCCGCAACGAGCCCACCGTTTCAACTCACGAAACGATTTGAGGCTGGAATCAGGTGTTGTTCGGAGGATTGCTTTTCGGGCGGCGGCGGGAGAATCGCATCATCCACTCACGGGGGTCGACATGTTTCAGACGATGGAAGGTAACGCAAGGCCGCATCGCACGGCTGAAGTGCTTGCAGGGAACAGTCAGCAGATCGTGTCGGCGACGCAAGCCGAGTTGTTGAAAGAGTTGCAGTCGGTGTCGGACAACATCATGCGCCTGGCGGGCACGCTGCGCGCCGCGCCGGACGCCGCAAGCGACGACGACGCCATTGCCATCACCGAGCAGCACGCCATCGCGGAACGGCTGATCGGCCGTCTTCTGACGATGCCGGCCTCGCAGGCTTGAGACTGGGACAAGACGGGTCAAGGGCGCGGGACTGGCTGGACATCTAAACCACCGCCCGCAGCGACGCACCGCACAGGCAGCAGAAAGAAGCTTCAGGAAGAACGACATGAACTACTTGACGATCATTGCAACTGTCTGGGCGCTCAGCGCACTCTGCGCGGTGCTCTTTATCCGTGGCGCCACCCGGCGCGATCAGCAACCGGCGCGCGTGCACGCAGCGGAACAACCCTCCGGCGCCAGCCGCAAAAATTTCGGCCGCACGATCTGACAGCCGCGCAGCCTTTGCCCGAAACCGGCGCGGCCCAACCAGCACGCCACGCCGGATACGTTTCAGAAGCCGTTCTTCCAGAGCCTCACTTCCCCGCGCCGATCGCGGAAACAGCGGCTCGCAATCCCAGCAGATAGCTGTCCACGCCGAAGCCGGAGATCTGCCCCTTCGCGATCTCGGCGAATACCGACTTGTGCCGGAACTCCTCGCGCGCATGCACGTGCGACATGTGCACCTCGATGATCGGCACCGTCAGAATGGCAAGCGCGTCGCGGATCGCATAGCTGTAATGCGTCCACGCGCCCGCGTTGATGACGATCGCGTCGACCTTTTCCTCGAAGGCGCGATGAATACGCGAACACATCTCTCCTTCGATGTTCGTCTGATAGCCCTCCACGTCCACACCCAGCTCCTTGCCGAGCGCGCTCATGTCGGAATCGATCTGCGCGAGCGTCGCCGTGCCGTACTGCTTCGGGTCGCGCTTGCCGAACATGTTGAGGTTGACGCCGTGCAGCGTCAGGATTTTTGCCATGACTTGTCCTCGATGGGATGGGAAATTCAGACGGTCTCGACGATTCTGCCGCTGCGCGCGGCCTCGACGATTGCCTCGGTGATCCGCAGATTCTGCAGTCCGTCGCGCGCGCTGACAATAGGCTCGGCTTCGCCACGCGCCACCTGCCCGAAATGTTCCATCTGCAATGCGAGCGGATCGGCGCGCTGCAACGTCACGATTTCCGCGTCGAAAGGCTTCCACCAGGAACGGTCGGCGGGGGTCGCGTAGGACTTGAGCCGCATCGTCGGGACCGAGAGCGAGCCGAACGTGCCTGCGATCACGTAACAGTCTTCGTCGGGATAGGTCGAATAGGCCAGGTTCTCCTGCGACGTCTGCTCCCAGCTGCGCGGACACGCCGCCGTGTCGGACAGCATGAAGCTGCCGAGCGCGCCGCTGCTGAAGCGCAGGTTGATCGCGACGGTGTCTTCGACGACAAAACCGCGGGTGGCGTGCGAAGCGAACGCCTGTACCGCGACGATGTCGCCGCACAGCATCCGCAGGTTGTGAATCTCGTGGATCATGTTGAGCAAGATGGGACCGCCGCCCGGCTCGCGGCGCCACGGCGCGCTGGCGTAGTACTCGTCGGGCTTGAAGAACACGGCGCTGCCCATCACCGCGACGAGCGGTCCGAGCCGCCCTGCTTCGATCACTTGCTTCGCACGCGCCATGATCGGACTATGCGCGCGATGATGCCCGATCAGCATCCTCGCCTTCAGGCGCTCCACTTCATCGACGAGCGTCTGTGCCTCGGCGACGGTCGGCGCAATGGGCTTTTCCAGCAGCACCGGCACGCCCGCCGCCAGGCACGTGCGCGCGTGCTCCACATGAAGCTGATTGGGCGTCGCGAGCACGATGCCATCGGGACGGTCTGCGGCGAGCAGTTGATCGAGCGTCGCGTAGAGCGGCACCTGCGCTTGCGCCGCGAGAGCTGCGGCGGCGGGCGCCGGATCGACGATCGCGGCCAGCGTGCAGGTCGTGCTGCGCTGCGCGACGCCCATGTGCGCCTGACCGATAGACCCCGCGCCCGCCACGGCAATGCGTGTCTTGCCTGATGCTGGACTCATCGAAGCTCACCTGTCAGATGAAGCAGGCTCACGAAGCACGCGCATTCGCCACCGACTCCGCGCGCAGCCGGTCGTATTCGGTCTTCTCGACTTCCCGGGCATCGGCCTCGCCCAGTTGATTAAGCGGAATGCGGTAGGTTTCGCGCGCGCTCCATGCGGCGATGGCCGCGATGATCGTCACCACCAGCGTGATCGAGCCGATGGTCAGCGGGATGTTGGTCGATCCCGGCGGTGCGACGGTCGCGAACAGCGCGGGCAGCAGCGCCGTGATGGTCGTGCCGACATTCTGCGCGATGGCCATGGCCGACACGCGCGTGCGGGTGGGGAAGAGTTCCGGATAGAAACTCGGGAAGATCGCGTTATAGCCCTGATACACGACGCCCCACATCAGCAGCGACGCGATGATCGCGAGGCCGACGCTGTGGATGCTGATGGCATACAGATACAGGTACGACAGCAGCCCCGAGGCAATCGCCCCGACGATGATCGGCGGCTTGCGCCCGATCTTGTCGGAGAGATTGCCGACCAGCGGAATGACGATCACAGCGAGAATATTGCCGACCACCGGAATCCACAGATACACGCTCTTGTGAAAGCCGACGCCGTACGCCGCCTGCACGGCATACGCCGCGCCGAAAATGGTGGCCACCACCGGAATCACGTTCATCAGCGCCATGCAGACCACGCGGAACATGTCGCCGAGGTTGTAGCGAAAGGCATCGACGATCGGAGAACGCGGCACCGCGCCTCGCTCGCCTTCCTTCTCGAAGGCCGGCGTTTCGTGCACTTCACGCCGGATGATGTAGCCCGCGATCAGCACGACCGCCGAAAGCAGGAACGGGATGCGCCAGCCCCAGGAATTGAAGGCGTCCTCCGGCATGTAGTACGCGAGCGGCAGGAACACGGCGGCGGCGAGAATCTGGCCGGCCTGCACGCCCTGCAACGTGAAGCTCGCGAAATAGCCGCGCCGGCCGAACGGCGAGTGTTCGAGAATCATCGAGCTCGCGCCCGAAATCTCGCCCGCCACCGCGAAGCCCTGCACCAGACGCAGGATCACGAGCAGCGCCGGCGCCAGCATGCCGACGCTGTGATACGTGGGCAACAGGCCGACGGCCATGGTCGAGAAGCCCATCAGGAACATGCACAGCACGAGTACGGTCTTGCGGCCGTGGGTGTCGCCGAAATGGCCGAGCACGAAAGCGCCGATCGGCCGCGCGACATAGCCGACGCCATACGTCGCCAGCGACGCGACGATCGCCACTTTCGGATTGCCGGATGGAAAGAACAGTTGCGGGAAGATCAGCGCCGCGGCCTGCGCATAGATGAAGAAGTCATAGTATTCGAGCGCCGAGCCGATCCAGCCGCTCGCGGTTGCCTTCCTCGTCTGCTTGCGGTGTTCGGCGTGCGACCCGTCCGGTGCGCCGGATGAGCGTGAATTCGTGTTCATGACGTCTCCTTGTTATCGATCGCCTGACGACTCCCAGGCCTTCTTCACGACGCTGTCTTCACATCGATATCACAATGCGCGTGGCCCAACAGACCGGCACGCGGCGGACCGCCTTCCATCATCGTCCGTGAACCGAAAGCTTTCGATGAGGCAAAACCCGCGCCGCGCGGGTTTTGCAGCGCGCGGTCGTCAAACGATCATGCGAAACGGGCACAATGCGCGGGCGACCTCTGATCCTGTCCGGCGACCGTTGCTCAAGATTTCTGCAGGCACTGCCGTAAATACGCGCACCGGCGGTGCTCTCACCGCCGGTGCTGTTTTTTCTCTCTTCCCGGCACGCCGGTCCCTTGTATGCCACGTACCCCGTCCCTGATCGATTCGATTCTCGCCACCCCGGCGACAGAGGACGGCACGATCACGCCCGCGATGCGCGCGGCGCTGCTGTCGACGCTCGTCGTCGATGTGCGTCCGCTGCTGCTGTCCGGGCTGTCGAGCATGTTCGTCGCGGTCATCGCCTGCGTGCGGCTCCATGCGCTCTGGACCGTCGTCTGGCTGGTAAGCGATGTCCTGCTGCTCGCCGTGCGCCTGGGGATCGTGTGCCGGTATCGCGCCTTGCAGCCCACGGCGTTGGCCCATCCCGCTCCGTGGGCACGGCGCTATGCGCCGTTCGCGCTCGCGGCGTGCTTCGCGACCGGCCTGGGCACGATGGCGTGCGTCGCGTCCGGCGACGCCGTCCTGACCGCGCTCGCGATTATGGTCACGGCCGGCTCGCTCGGCGGCATCGGCTCCCGCAATGCGGGCACGCCGCACCTGGCGCTCGCGCAGGTCAGCCTGGGCGCCGCGCCGATCGGCATCGGCGCGCTGCTGGGGCCGGCCGGCTACGGCATTCTGGTGCCGCCGCTCTTCCTCTATCTCGCCGCGATGTCCGCGGTCGTGCGCCGCCACTATCGCGGTCTTGTCGCGATGATGACCGCCGAGCATCGCCATGCCGAAATCGCCGCGCGCTTCGACGCCGCGCTCGCCCACATGCCGCACGGCCTGTGCACGGTGGATGAAGCAGGCAAGGTGATCATCGCGAATCGCCGGGCGGCGGACCTGTTCGGTGTGAGCGGCGACACGCTGCGCCTGAACGTGTCGTTGCCGGATTTCATCGGCCATGTGGGTATCGCGAGATTCGGCGAGACCTTGCGCCGCGAGTTCGCCACGCGCTGTGCCCAATGGCTGAAGGACGGCCACGCGCCGCTCGACTTGCCGCTCAGCGACGGCCGCCAGCTCCAGCTGATCCGCAATCCGGTGCCGGACGGCAGCACGGTCATCATCATCGAGGACGTGACGGAGCGCCGCAGGAACGAGGCGAAGATCCTGCACTGGGCGCATCACGATTCGCTGACCGGTCTGCCGAACCGCCGCTATCTGTCCGACCACGCCGAACGCCTGATGACGGGCGGCGCCGGACGCGAGAAGGTCTTCGTCATGTATGTGGATCTGGACGGCTTCCGGCGCATCAACGATGCACACGGCCACAACACCGGCGACGAACTGCTGCGCCAGGTCGCCGACCGCCTGCGCAATGCGATGCGGCGCGGCGAGCTGGCCGCGCGGCTGGGCGGCGACGAATTCGCGATCGTCGCAACCTATATCGCGAGCCGCTCCGGGGAGGCGTTCGTGCAGAAGATCCTGCGCGAACTCTCGGAGCCTTATGACCTGATGGACGGGATCATCGAGCAAGTGAGCGTGAGCGCCGGCATTGCGCTTGCCGGACCGGGCGAGCTGTTCGAGAGCGCGTTGAAGCGCGCCGACGCCGCGCTCTCTGAAGCGAAGACGTGCGCGCGAGGCGAGTACCGGTTCGCCTCGCCGGACGGCGAGCAGGCCGTCACGGGGCTGGCGGAACGCGATCGCTTGCTCTGACGCAGCGGCGCTGAAGCGTCGCTCAAAGGCGTTGCGCCCGCGATGCCGCCGCCCCCAGCGGCCGCTTCACGCCGAGCGCTTCGGCCTTCAACACGAGATCGGCGAGCGAACGCGCCGCCATCTTCCTCATCGCCTGGCCGCGATGAATCTTCACCGTGATCTCGCTCAGATTCATTTCCGCCGCGATCTGCTTGTTCATCAGCCCCGACACGACGAACGCCAGCACCTCGCGCTCGCGCGGCGTGAGCAGTTCATAGGCCCGCCGCAAATCGGCCACTGAACGGTTCGCGGTGCGCCGCGCCGCGTCGCTTTCCAGCGCCTGAGCCACGGCGTCCAGCATGTCCTGATCGCGAAACGGTTTCGCCAGAAAATCCTTGGCGCCGGCCTTCATCGCCTTCACGGTCATCGCGATGTCGCCATGCGCCGTCATGAAGACGATCGGCAGGCCGAGCTGGCTCGCCGCCATCTGTTCCTGCACCGCGAGGCCGCTCTGCCCTTTCAGGCGCACGTCGAGAATCAGGCAGCTCGGCACGTCGGGCATGTCATGTGCGAGAAACTCGTGCGCCGTGGCGAAGCTCGTCACGTTCAGATCGACCGAGCGCAGCAGCGTGCCGAGCGCGTCGCGCATCGATTCGTCGTCGTCGACCACATAAACCATTGCGCCGTCCGCGTTGCCGCTAGTGTTCATCGTCGTCCCCTTCGTGTGCGGGCAGCTCGAAGCGCAGACGCGCGCCGCCTTCCTCGGGCGCTTCCGCCCAGATCCTGCCGCCGTGTGCCTCGATGATCGAACGGCAGATGGACAGCCCCATGCCCATGCCTTCCGCCTTCGTCGTGAAGAATGCATCGAACAGCCGGCGCGCGCTCTCCTCGCTGATTCCCGTGCCGGTGTCCTGCACCGTGACCGTGCCGGCGCTCGTCGCAACGCGCAGGATCCGTGGGCCCTCCACGCCGGACATGGCCTGCGCGGCGTTCATGAGAAGGTTGATGAGCACCTGCTGCAACTGCACGCGGTCGCAGCGCACCGTGGGCGCGGGCGTGGCGAATTCCGTGCGCACGTCCACGCGGTAACGCGCCAGTTCGCGCCCGACGAGTTCGATGCTCTCGATGGCGATCTCGTTCAGATCGAGTGTCGCGGGCTGGCTGTCGCGCTTGCGCGCCATCGCGCGGATCCGGGCGATCACTTCGCTCGCGCGCCGGGCGTCGCGGATCATCTGCGTGATCGCCTGCCGCGCTTCGCCCAAGTCCGGCGTCGCGCGGCCGAGCCAGCGCAGGCCCGCGTCGCCGCTGGTGACGATCGCGGCCATCGGCTGCGTCACTTCATGCGCGATCGACGCCGCCAGTTCGCCCAGCATCGTCACGCGCGTGACGTGCGCGAGTTCCGCTGTCGAGCGCGCGAGCGCTTCTTGCGCGCGCTTGGTTTCGGTGACGTCCATCAACGCGCCGACGGTTTCGTCGCCTTCGCCTTCCGCCGCCGAGCGGTGCGCGACGAAATGCGCATGCTTGACCGAGCCGTCCGGCAGCAGCAGCCGATGCTCGACATCGATCTCGCGCGCGCCGTTCAACGCGGCCGCGTGCGCGCCGCGCACGATGGCGAGGTCGTCGGGATGCGTGCGCGCCAGGATCGCGTCGATGGACGGCGTGACATCGCGCGGATAGTCGAAGATGCGGTACGCCTCGTCGGACCACCACATGGTGCCGGCGGGCAGGCTCGTCGCAATGCTGCCGGTGCGCGAGAGCCGCTGTGCATCCAGCAGGAACGCTTCGCTGCGGCGCAGCGCGTGCTCGGCCTGCTTGCGCGCCTCGATATCCGTGTTGACGCCGTACCAGCGCCGGATCGCACCCGACGCGTCGCGCAACGGCTCGGCGCCGATATGCATCCAGCGGTACACGCCGTCGCCGCCGCGAATCCGCGAGACGTTCTCGAACGGCGCGCCCGTCGCGATGGCGGCCTGCCAGTCGCGCTGCATCGCTTCGAAGTCGGCGGGATGCACGATGGTTCGCCAGACATCGTCGTTGCCTTCGAGCTCTGGGTTGCCCAGCGAGACGCCGAGATCGTTCCAGCGCCGGTTGACGAAGATCAGCCGTCCTTCCGGCGATGAACTCCACACCATGCCGGGAATGGCATCGATGATATTGCGCAGTTCTTCGCGCTGACGTTGCAGTTCCGCTTCCATGCGCTGGCGCTGCGTGATCGCGGTCTGGTTGCGCAGCGCGAGCACGGCGGTGGTGGAAATCGCGAGCAGACTCACGACGCACCGTGCGAGCGCGCTGCCGGAAACCGTCTGATCGTGCGAGAGGATGAAGCCGATCAGGGTCAACAGCACGCAGCTCCATGCGGTGCCGATGGTCGCCCGTCGCTTGCCCGTGGAGCTGACGAGCAGCACCACCACGACATACAGCACCGCGATGGCGATATCGAGCGGCGTGAGCGCATCGATCAGAAAGACGGCGAGCGCGATGGCCGCCGCGAGCATCGACACGATGCGACTGTCGTGACGCACCGTGGGCGGGGCGGCCTGAAGTGTCTCCATCATGGCCGGACGAGCGCCGGCGGGTTGAAGCGAACGGCGAACGGAGCGACTGGCATGGTCATGAGCGTTCGGGGAGGCGTTCGTTGAGAAGGATCCGGGCGAGCCGCCGCCGGACCATCGGCCGATTCTAACCCTTCAAAAAGCTTGCCTGATGCGATCGAGACACTCGGCGACGGTGGTGCCGTCGACAGGCTTGCTGAGGAAGCAGACTGCGCCGCCGTCGAGCGCCTGCCGGCGGGCGGCCTCCGATGCGAACGCGGTGACGAACATCACGGGCACGTCGGGCGCAAGTGCATGCAGGCGTTGCTGCAACTGCAGGCCGGACATGCCGGGCATGTTGAGATCGGTGATGACGCAGGCGAGGCCGTCGAGCGGATCCGTGTCGATGAACGCTTCCGCCGATGCATACAGACTCACCTCCCACCCGAGCGACCGAAGCAGACTGGAGGACGCGACGCGAACGGATTCGTCGTCGTCGATCACGGAGACTCTGGAAGGGAATGACAAGGGCGTGGTCCTGAACCGTGCGAATGAGAGCGGCGGGCACTGGACCGGCCGCCGCCTCGATGAAGTTCATCTTACGCAGCGGGCAGACGCGGGCAAATCATATGTATGTATAGGATGCCGGTACGTAAGTTCAGGTCGCGTCCGGACCGGCGAGGCGCGCCTCCAGGAACCGCACGAGCGCCCGGACCTTGCTCGACTGCCGCCGGTTCGGCAGATACGCCGCATGGATCACGACGCCCTTCTCGTGCGGACTGGCTTCGTGGCCGTCGAACAGCCGCACGAGCCGTCCGGCGCGCAGGTCGGCATCGACGTGCCAGGCAGGCAGCAGCGCGATGCCGCGTCCCGCGAGCGTGGCTTGCAGCAGCATGTCCAGGTTGTTCGACAACAGGTGTCCGTGTACTTCGACGCGTGTCTCGGTGCCTTTCGCACGGAAGGTCCATTCCTGCCGCGTGCGATGGCCGCCGCCATACGCGAAACGCAGACACTCGTGCGCGGCGAGTTCCGCGGGTGACGCCGGCGTGCCGCGCTCTTGAAGATAGTCACCACTCGCGACGACCATGCGCGGATTGTCCGCGAGCTTGCGCACGATGAGCGTGCCGTCGCGGTCCGGCACGCCGATGCGCACGGCAACGTCGATACGCTCGGTCGCGAGGTCGGCGTAATGATCCGCGACGACGAGGTCGAGGACCACGCGCGGATGCTCCGCCATGAACGCCGCCAGATGCGCGGCCAGCCGCAGCCGTCCGAAGGTGGAAGGCACCGCGACGCGCAACACGCCGACCGGCGCCGCGCCGCTGTCGAACACGCTTTCGTCGGCTTCGGCGAGATCGTCGAGCAGACGGCCCACCTGCTCGACGTAGGCGACGCCTGCGTCGGTCAGGCTCACCTTGCGCGGCGTGCGTGTGAGCAAGGCCGCGCCGAGTGATGCTTCGAGCGCGTCCATCAGCCGCGTCACCGACGAAGTGGCGACGCCCAGACGCCGCGCGGCCTTCGCAAAACCGCCTGATTGCGCCACTTCGAGAAGCGTGTTAAGTGCCTGGAGCTTGTCCATTCCGCGCCTTTTTTGGTTGCTTCGCACGCAACGCAAGCTTGCATTCTAGAGGGATTCCACCGCTCAGACGCAACGATTATGCTTCCCGGCAAGCACGGGGCGCCTCAAGCAGGTTGCGCCGCAACACCGTATAGTCCCTCTCTGCCATTCAAGGAACACTCATGTCGACACCCACATCGACCCCACTCGACGGGACCCCGCACATCGAACTCACGCGCGGCCTGATCGCGCTGTTCGCGTTCTGCTGCGGGGCAATCGTCGCGAATCTGTATTACGCGCAGCCGATCACCGAACTCATCGCGCCCGACCTGCACATGGCCGGCGGCACGGCGAGCCTGATCGTCTCGCTCACGCAGATCGGCTATGCGCTCGGCCTCTTCTTCATCGTGCCGCTCGGCGATCTGCTCGAAAACCGCAAGCTGATGATCGCGACCGCGCTCGTCTCCATCGCGAGCCTGACGGCCGCCGCGTTCACCCACACGCCCGGCTGGTTTCTCGTGATTTCGCTGCTGATCGGCTTTTCGTCGGTCGCGGTGCAGATCCTGATTCCGCTCGCGGCGCACCTCGCGCCGGACGAATCGCGCGGCAAGGTGGTCGGCACCATCATGAGCGGTCTGCTGCTCGGTATCCTGCTGTCGCGGCCGGTGTCGAGCATCGTCGCGGGCCACTTCGGCTGGCGCGCGATGTTCGCCGCAGCCGCCGTGCTGATGGTCGTCATCACGACGGTGCTCGCGCTCACGATTCCCCGCCGTCAGCCGAATCATCAGGCAACCTACTTCCAGTTGATCGGCTCGCTCGGCCATCTCGTCCGCACGATGCCGGTGCTGCGTCATCGCTCGCTGTATCAGGCGCTGATGTTCGCGTCGTTCAGCCTGTTCTGGACCGCGATTCCCATCGAACTCTCGCGGCATTATGGGCTTTCGCAGACGGCCATCGGCATCTTCGCGCTGATCGGCGCAATGGGCGCGACCTCGGCGCCCATCGCCGGGCGTCTCGCCGATGCCGGCCATACCGTGCGCGCCACCTTCACCGCGCTGATCCTGGCCGCGCTCGCCTATCTGCCGGTGTTGATTCACCCTGCGTGGGGCGTGGGCGCGCTGGTCGTGACGGGCGTCCTGCTCGACTTCGCGGTGCAGATGAACATGGTGCTCGGCCAGCGCGAGATCTATGCGCTGCATGCCACGAGCCGTAACCGGCTGAACGCGGTCTATATGACGAGCATCTTCGTGGGCGGGGCATTCGGCTCGGCGTTCGCCAGCCAGATCTACGAACATGGCGGCTGGACGCTCGTCGCGGTCTGCGCGACGGTGTTTCCGCTGCTGGCGCTCGTGCATTTCCTGCTGGTCGGGCGGCATCACGCGTCGCATCACTGACGCCGCCTGTCGTGTGCGCTTGAGGTTAAGGCTTGGGGATGCGGATACGGCTGATCATCAGCGAGCCGGAGATGGCGTAGACCAGCACGAGCGGATGCAGCACGAAGCCGCCGATGCGCCACGAGCCAAACCACATGTTCTCGCCGATCGCGCCCAGCGCCGCCCCGATCGTCAACAGCAGCACGATCAGGAAGGACGTGGGAATGGGCGTGCCTTCGAAGTGCGTGACCTTGCCGGCGGCGCCCGACATCTCTTCGGTGGTCACGTTATAGCGCGCGAGACGTGACACGCCGCACGCGACGAAATACGCGAGGATCACGCGGTCATACAGGCCGCGCATGCCGAAGCCATACGCGATGATCGCCGGCGCGACGCCGAACGAGATCACATCCGCGAGCGAATCCAGTTCCTTGCCAAGCAGCGACGCCTTCTGACGCCACCGCGCGATGCGTCCGTCGAGCACGTCGAAGACAAGTGCCGCGAACACCAGCGCGCAGGCGAGATAGATGTGCAGGACATCGGAATCGTCGAGGTAGGACATCGCCGAGAACAGCGCGCCCGTACCGCATACCGCATTCCCCAGCGTGAACCAGTCGGCCAGGTGGAAATCGCGGATCATCGAGAATCGTTTCATTCGTATCGGTTGTTCGTGACGTTCGTGACGTTCGGGCAGCGTCCGATGCAGGCGCCGCGTGGCCCGGTGGAAGGCCGTTGGAGTCTATCACTGCGTTCCGGTTCAACGCGTGGCCCGAAGCGTTGTCCAGGCGAGCATGCCTCATGCCCGGCAAACCTGTACGTGAACGTACAGGTTTGCGTTATACTGAGAGGCATCGCTTCCGGTCATTCGTCATGTCTACGCCCTCCGCGCTCCTCACCATCCGCGACGCCGCCGAACGTCTGCAAGTCACGCCGCGCACGCTCAAGTACTACGAGGAACGCGGGCTTGTCACGCCGAGCCGCAGCGAGGGCCGTTACCGGCTCTACAGCGAAGAGGATCTGGAACGCTTCGCGCGCATCCTGCGGCTGCGTTCGCTGGGCTTCTCGCTGGAGGGCATCGTCGAAATGCTCAAGCGGCCGATGGAAACGCTCGGCGAAGGCCGTACAGGCTATTCGAGCGCATCGCTGCGCGAGATCGAGCAGGCGCTGTCGCAGCAGATCGAAGCGGTGGACGCGCGCATTGCGGGCGTGCGGCGCGAGCTGAAGGAAGCGCAGGCGGTGCGCAAGGATCTCGCCGACGACCTCGACTATCTGCGGCGGCGCATCGCGGGCGAAAGCAAGGAAGCGCTGCTGCAGGAACGGCTGGCCGCGCGCAAGCCGCGCAAACTCGCGAGTGCCGGAGACGATGACGCATGAGTGCGGCATCGTTCGGCTTGCCGGGAAGGATCGCGGAGCGCCTGCGCGCGGATTCCTTCGCGTGGGCCATCGCGCTGGCAACCGGCCTCGACTACTTCGACAACGCCGTGTTCTCGTTCTTCACGAGCACCATCGCGGGCGGCATCAACGCATCGTCCGATGAACTCGTCTGGGCCTCCAGCGCGTATGCGGTCGCCTCGGTGCTCGGCATCCTGCAGCAGCAATGGTGGATCGAACGGATAGGCAACCGTCGATACATCGCGGGCTGTCTGCTGTTGTTTGCGGCGGGCGCGGTCGCGGCCACGTTCGCCGAGTCCGCACTCGAACTGGCGCTCGCACGCGGCTTCCAGGGCTACTTCATCGGCCCGATGATGAGCGCGGCGCGCATCCTGATTCAAACGCGCTTCACGCCACAGCTGCGCCCGCCCGCGACGCGCCGCTTCCTCAACATGATTCTGCTCGGCACCGCGCTCGCGCCGTTGTGCGGCGGCTATCTCGTCGCGTGGCTCGGCTGGCGTGCGCTGTTCACCTGCACGGCAATCGGCGGCGCCGTGCTCGCGCTGCTCGCGTTCCTTGCCGTGCCCTCGACCGGACGCGTACAACCCGAAGACCGCGGCGACACGCATTTCTGGCCCTATGTCATCTTCGCGTTTGCACAGGGCGCATTGCAGATCGTCATGCAGCAAGTGCGCTTCGAGTTGTTCAGCGGCTCGCCGGAACTCATCGTGCTGACGGCCACCGGCGTGCTCGCGCTCGGCTGGTTCGTCTGGCATCAGTGGCATCATCCGCGTCCGCTGCTGCGGCTTCAGGCACTGCGCGAGAAGACGTTTCAAGTGGGCATCGTGCTGTACATCGGGTTCTATTACATCAACAACGCGATGAGCTTCCTCGTCTCGCGCCTGCTCGAAGGCGGCTTGCGTTATCCGGTGGAGAACGCGGGACGGCTCGTCGGACTGACCTCGATCGTGTCGCTCGGCATGGCCGTGATCTATTTCCGCTATTCCGCGCGCATCAAGCACAAGAAGTGGCTCATCATGAGCGGCTTCCTGATGGCCGCGTTCATCGGCGCGTGGATGATCAACCTGCCGCCCGATGTCAGCATGGGCTGGCTCATCACCCCGATGATCCTGCGCGGCATGCTGCTGCTCTTCATCGCGCTGCCGGTGGCGAATCTCACCTTCCGCGTCTTCGCAATCGACGAATACAGCCACAGCTATCGCTTCAAGAACATCGTCAAGCAGCTGACCTACTCGTTCTCCACGGCGACCATCATCATTCTCGAACAGCATCGCGTGGCGTTGCATCAGACGCGGCTCGTCGAAACGATCAACCCGTACAACCCGGTCTTCGAGAATGCGTATCGAAGCCTGCTCGGCGGCTTTCTGAACAGCGGGCACAGCGCGTCGGAGGCCAGCAGTCTTGCGATGGGCGAGATCGGCCGCCTCGTCGCGCAGCAAGCCAACTTCCTGAGTTCGCTCGATGGCTTCTATTATTTGATTGGTGTCGCGCTCGTCGCCGGGGCGGTGGCGGCATGGCAGAAGCGCATCGACTGAACACGTTGCCGGGCACGGAGCCGAAGTATGATGTCCGCACGAACAACCATCCCGCCCTCGCCCATGCTCCCGTCTGGTGACTCGTACGAAGCCGTCGCAGCGCAGTTCGAATGGCCCATTCCCGCGCGCTACAACATCGCGCAGGATGTGTGCGACAAATGGGCGGACGGCTCGGGCCGCCTGGCGCTGATCGTCGAAGCCGCCGATCTCTCCCAGCAGCGCTATAGCTTCGATGACCTCAAGCGTCTCTCCAACCGCTTCGCCAACGCGATGAGGGCGCGGGGCGTCGAACGCGGCGACCGCGTTGCCATCTTCGTGCGGCAGTCCGTGGAAGCGGCCATCGCGCATCTCGCGGCGTACCGGATGGGCTGCATCGCCGTGCCGCTGTTCGCGCTGTTCGGCATGGACGCCATTGAATTCCGTCTCGGGCATTCGGGCGCGAAGGCCGTCATCACCGATGCCGAAGGCGCCGCGAAGATCGCGCAGATCCGCGCCGCCTTGCCCGATCTGCACCATGTGTTCTGCGCCGAGTCGGACTTCTGGCCCGCGATCGAAGCCGCATCCGATGAACCCGCTCTCGTCGATACCGCCGCCGACGATCCCGCCGTCATCATCTACACGTCCGGCACGACGGGCAAGCCGAAGGGCGCGCTGCACGGGCAGCGCATTTTATTGGGCCATTTGCCGGGCGTGGAGATGTCGCAGCAATGCTTTCCGCGCGACGCCACGTTGTTCTGGACGCCCGCCGACTGGGCGTGGATCGGCGGTCTGTTCGACGTGCTGATGCCGTCGTGGCATCACGGCGTGCCGGTGCTGGCGCGCCGTTTCGACAAGTTCGACGGCGCCGCCGCGTATGACCTGCTCGTGCGCCACCAGGTGAGCCATACCTTTCTGCCGCCGACCGCGCTGAAAATGATGCGCGCGACATCTGGCGCCAAGCCTGACGGTCTGGCGCTGCGTTCGGTGGCGAGCGGCGGGGAATCGCTGGGCGAGGAGTTACTGTCGTGGGGACGCGCGATGCTGGGCGTCACCATCAACGAGTTCTATGGACAGACCGAATGCAACATGGTGCTGTCATCGTGCGCGCGCTGGTTCGAGCCGCAGAGCGGTGCGATTGGCCGGGCGGTGCCGGGGCATCGCGTGGCCGTGGTCGACGATCACGGCGCGCCGGTGCCCGACGGCACGCCGGGGCACATCGCCATCGAGAGGCCGGACCCGGTGATGTTCCTCGGCTACTGGCGCGACGAAAGCGCGACCGCGGAGAAGTTTCGCGGCGAGTTCCTGCTGACCGGCGATCTCGGCACGCTCGAAGACGGCTTCTTCCGCTTCCTCGGCCGCGACGACGATGTCATCACGAGCGCGGGTTATCGCATCGGGCCGGGGCCGATCGAGGACTGCCTGATCCGGCATCCAGCGGTGCGCTTTGCGGCGGTCATCGGCGTGCCGGATGCGCGGCGCACGGAGATCGTCTGCGCGGTGGTCGTGCTCAACGAGGGCTTCGAGCCGGGGGATGCGCTCGTGCGCGAATTGCAGGACCACGTGCGCACACGGCTCGCCGCGCATGAATATCCGCGTGAAGTGCGCTTCGCCAACGAACTGCCGATGACCGCGACGGGGAAGATCATTCGCAAGTCGTTGCGGGCGGAGTTCACGGCGGGCGAAGGCTAAGCGGCTTCCCGCAACATCTCCGCCACCGCCCTCAACGCAAGCAAATACCCCTGCGGTCCCAACCCGCAGATCACCCCCCGCGCCGCCAGCGAAACCAGCGAATGCCGATACTGCTCGTCACGCTGATGGATATTCGTGATGTGCACTTCGATCACTGGCTTGCGGATCAGCTTGATGGCATCGAGCACGGGAATCGACGAGAAGGAGAAGCCGGCCGGATTGATGATCACGGCGGCCTCCTTCTCGAAGGCTTCCTGCAACCAGTCCACCATCACGCCTTCGTGATTGGTCTGGCGAAAATCGCAGGCAAGACCAAGCTCACCCGCGAGCGCTTCGCTGCGCGCCTGCACTTGCGCGAGCGTCGTGGTGCCGTAAAGATGCGGCTCGCGCTTGCCGAGCATGTTCAGGTTGGAGCCGTTCAGGACATAGACAGTGGGATTCATCAGCTTCGTCGGTTCAGTGTGATTGCAGGGAAGAAGGCGCGGACGCGCCCGCGACTTCCGCCGCGGAATCGGTACGGTTCATGTCGATGCCCAGCGTTTCCGGCGCGGTCAGGATCATCGCAAGGGAAATCAGGTTGAACACGACGCACACCGCCACCACGCCCCAGGGCGAGCCGTTGCAGACCGCGAAGAGCCACACCGCGAGCACGGGCATCGGGCCGCCGGCAACGAGGTTCGCGCCCGTATAAGCCAGCGCGGAGCCCGAATAACGCACGTTGGTCGGAAAGGCTTCGGCGAAGGCTACCGGCTGGATACCGCTCTGGAATTGCGTGAAGCCGAGGAAGAAGCCCATCGCGAGCAGCATCGGCATGAAGCTCTTCGTGTCGAGGATCTGGAAGTACACGAACAGCATCAGCAAGGTGGCCGTCGAGCCGATGGCCAGCGCGCGCCGCCTGCCGATCCGGTCGCTCAGCATGCCGCCCGCCAGCGCACCGACGATCGCGCAGACATTCGCGCCCATCAGCAGCAGGAAGCCGGTCTGCTTCGGCACGCCGAGCGTCTTCGTCACATAGCTCAGCGAGAACACGACGATCAGATAGAAGATCGCCGCCGGTCCGCAAAAGAACAGCATCCAGCGCAACACGGTGCGCCAGTGCAGGCGCAGCGCATCGCGCAGCGGGCTGCCGACATCCGCGACTTCCGTTTTCGAGAGCGCCACGAACGCAGGCGTTTCCGCCACGCGCAGCCGGATATACACGCCGACGACCACCAGCACGAAGCTCAGGATGAACGGAATACGCCAGCCATAGCTGTCGAAGGCCTCCGCCGACATCGTCGACGAGAGTCCGAGCAGCACGCCGTTCGCCATGATCTGACTGAGCGGCGAGCACAGGCCGAGCAGGCCCGAGTACTTGCCGCGCGCATCCGGACTCGCGTGTTCGATCGCCATCAATTGCGCGCCGGTCGATTCGCCGCCAAGCGCGAAGCCCTGCAAAATGCGCAGGATCACCAGCAACAGCGGCGCCCATACGCCGATGCTCGCGTAGGTCGGCAGGAAGCCCATCAGCATCGACGCGAGGCCCATCACCGTGACGGTGCCGAGCATCAGGTTGCGGCGGCCAAGCTTGTCGCCGAGGTGTCCGCAGATGATCGCGCCGAGCGGACGCGCCGCGAGTCCCACGCCGAAGGTCGCGAGCGAGGCGAGCAATGCGGAGGTCGCGTCCATCGACGGAAAGAACAGCTTCGGCAAGACGGTCGCGGCCAGCGCGCCGTACAGTGTGAAGTCGAACCATTCGAGCGCCGTACCGATCGCAGCGGCCGTCACGGCGCGTGTACGCATCGACTGATGCGCTTGGGTTGGTGCTTGCATATGTGTGTGTCTCCTCTCCATTTATCGGCCGTTAGAACCGGCATGGCGCACAGATTATCAGCAGTGGTGGGACATCGTTCCAGGGTGGAATTTCATCCCGCCATGTGCAATCATGCGGCTCGTTAACGCCCGACCCAACACGAGGAAGCAATGCCCGGCGTCACCGAAAGAACCATGGCGGTCCTCGAATTTCTCGCGACGCAAATGGAAGGCACGCCGCTCGCGATGATCTCCGACCAGCTCGACATTCCGCGCAGCGCGTGTCATCGCCTGCTGGTGGATCTGAAGCAATGCGGCTATGTCCGCCAGTTACGCGAACACGGCGACTATGTGCTCACCACGCGGCTCGTCGGTCTCGGGCTGAGCTATCTGGCCACGTCGGGCATCGTCGATATCGCGCAGAGCATGCTCGATCGCCTCGCCGAGCAATCGGGTGAACTGGTGCGGCTGGCGATCGTGGACGGCGACCGCCTCACGTGGGTCGCGAAGGCGCAAGGCGCGCTCAAGGGCCTGCGCTACGACCCGGACATGGGCATGGACACCATCCTCTCGTGCAGCGCGACCGGCCACGCCTGGATGATGACGATGAGCGACGAACGCGCGCTCGAACTCGTGTCGCGCCAGGGCTTCGGCACGCCGAAGCAATACGGGCCGCGCGCCCCGACCACCGTGACCGGCCTGCTCGAATTCGTGCATGCCGCCCGCACGCGCGGCTACGCGACCATCAACGAGGTCTTCGCCCCCGGCATGACGGCGATGGCCGCGCCGGTGCAGCGACGTGGCCATCGGGCGATCGGCGTCATCAGCATCGCGGGGCCGCTGATCCGGCTCACCGAGAAACGCATGGCCACGCTCGGCCCCACCTTGCTCGCCGCGGCGAACGAACTGGCGGCGGCCAGTCTCGCCTCGCCGCTGTTCAGCAATACGCGCTGAAGGACATACGATGAACCTGCGCCATGTCCTTGTCCTTACCAGCCTGATGAGCTTAAGCGTTGCATCGTGGGCCGCGAGCCTTGCGATCAACGTCGGCGGCGAGCGCTCGCTCACGACCGAGCAGTTGCTCGCGCGTCCCGACGCCGCCACCATCCACGTCCCGAACGACGTCGTCTTTCACCGCACGATGACCTACCGCGCCGTGCCCTTGCGTGCGCTGCTCGGCGTCACCGCGCTGCCCGCGCAACAGGAACTCCAGATCACCGCGAGCGATGGCTTCGTCACGCATCTTCCGCCGCAACTGCTGTTCGGTCATGCCGGCAAGCGCGCGGAACCGTGGCTTGCCGTCGAAACGCCTGATGCGCCCTGGCCGCGCCTGCCCGACGGCGGCGACATCGGTCCGTTCTACGTCGTGTGGCTGGATCCGGCGTTGTCGGGCGTGTCGAGCGAGCAATGGCCCTACAAGGTCGATTCGATCCGCGTCGCGCCGACGCTCGCCGCGCGCTGGCCGCAACTCGCGGTTGACCGAAGCGTGCCCGCGAATTCGCCCATCAGGCGTGGCCAGGCCGTGTTCGCGACGCAGTGCATCGTGTGCCACAAGATGAACGGCGCCGGCGACGCGTCGATGGGTCCCGATCTCAATCTCCCGCACAACCCCACTGAATATTTCCAGCCGTGGGTGTTGAAGTCGTTCATCCGCAATCCGAAGTCGATCCGCGCGTGGCAGGACATGAAGATGCCCGCCTTCGACCAGAACGCCATCAGCGACAGCAATCTCGACGCCCTTATCGCCTATCTCGGCTACATGGCGAAACACCGCAAGTAAGCAGGCACTGCGGGAAATCCCCCACGGATCGACGGACTCACTTTGCATACAATGATCCCGTCGAACGTGTGAAACGGGTGTCAGGTGGCCGAATCTCAGCAGGTTTTGCATACAACTTCGCCGGAACCCGCGCGCTCGGCCGATGACGTCTACCTTGCGATCAAGGAGGCGCTCGCCGGCGGCCAGTACGGCGCGGGCCAGTATCTGCGCGAGGAGCAACTCGCCCGCAGCCTCGGCGTGAGCCGCACGCCGGTGCGCGAGGCGCTGCGTCGTCTCGATGCCGAAGGCTGGGTCGAAACCCGGCCGAACTACGGCGTGCGGGTCAAGGCGTGGACGCTGCAGGACGCGCGCGAAATCTTCGAAGCGCGCTTGCTGGTGGAGCCGTATCTCACGGGCCGCGCGGCGCTTGGAATTGGCGCTTCGGACATTGCGCATCTGAAAACACTTGCCGACGCGATGTTCGCCCTCACGCAGCATCCGTCCACGCCCGAGTCCTGCGAAGCCTGGTTCGCCGCGAACGGCGAGTTCCACGCCATCATCACGGCCGCCGCCAACAATGCGCGGCTCGACCGCTCGCTCAAGTCGATGAAGGAAACGCCGCTCATCAAGTGGACCTTCGACACCTATAGCGACGCAGACCGTGAACGCAGCGCGCGCCAGCATTTCGAGATCGTCATGGCGCTCGAACAGCGCAACGTCGCGTGGGCGGAAGCCATCACGCGCTGCCATATTCTCGCCGCCGAAAAGGCGGTGCTCGACCGTTACGACCGGGAGCATGCGGCCTCCGCATGACGCGTCGCGCATGACCGTCGAGCAGCAACAGCATTGATGAACCGTCGTTGAAAAAGTCGCTTGGACGACAGAGGAGACACGACATGCTGGGCAACGAAGGCACCACCACCGCTGACACCACCGTCAGCACCGTCAACGCCGGTCCGCGTCTGGACCGGCTGCCGATTTCCGGCTTTCACAAGCGCGTGCTATGGCTGATCGGCGCGGGCATGTTTCTCGATTCGTTCGATGTCTATCTGGCCGGCGGCGTGCTCGGCGCGCTCACCAAGATGGGCTGGTCGAACCTGCAACTGAACGCCGCGTTTCTCTCGTCGACCTTCATCGGCATGCTGATCGGCGCCTTCGCGGCCGGCGTGCTCGGCGACGCGAAGGGCCGCAAGTTCACGTATCAGTTCAATCTCGCGGTCTTCGGACTGGCGTCGATCGCGGGCGCCTTCGCGCCGAACATGACGTGGCTCATCGTGTGCCGCTTCTTCATGGGGCTCGGACTGGGCGCGGAGATCGTGGTCGGCTACGGCTCGATCGGCGAATTCATGCCGCCCGCCGTGCGCGGCAAGTGGTCGGCGATGTTGTCGCTGATGACGAACTCCGCGCTGTTCTTCTCGACCTTCCTCGGCTATCTGATCATTCCGTCGATCGGCTGGCGCGCCATGTTCGCCATCGTCGGCGTGGGCGCAATGATCGTGTGGGTGATCCGCAAGAAGATGCCGGAATCGCCGCGCTGGCTCGAATCGAAAGGCCGCTATGAGGAAGCCGAAGCGATCCTGCGCGCCGCCGAGGAAGAATCGTCGCGCACCGCGCCGCTGCCGCCCATCGCCGACGTGCCCCGCACCGTCACGCGCAAGACCACGCTGCTCGAACTCTTCGGGCCGGCGCAGATCCGCCGCACGTTCGTGTCCATCGTCGTGCAGGTGGCGGTCAACATGGTCATCTACGGCTTCATCGTCTGGGTGCCGACCTTCCTGATGAAACAGGGCATCGGCATGGCGTCGTCGCTCGGTTATTCGTCGCTGATGTCGCTCGGCGGGCCGGCGGGCGCGCTGCTCGGCGTGTTTCTCGCCGACCGCATCGGCCGCAGGAACGGGCTCATCGTGGTCTCGGCGATGGCGGCGGTGGTCGGCTGGCTGTACGGGCACTCGACCGGCGTCGAAATGGCGACGCTGCTCGGCTTCCTGCTGTTCACGCTCACCTATCTGCTCGTCGCGCTCGGCATCGCCACCTACATTCCCGAACTGTTCGCGACCGAGAACCGCATGCGCGCCAATGGCATCGCGGGCTGCGCGGGTCGCATCACGGGCATCTTCGCGCCGCAGCTCGTCGTCGTGATGTACACGGCGGGCGGCGTCAAGGACGTGCTGTCGATGATCATCGGCACGCTGATCGTCATGACCGTCGTGCTGGCGGTGTTCGGCATCGAGACGAACCGGCGGTCGCTGGAAGACATCGCGCCGTCGCTCGAACCCGGCGACGCGCTTGCCCGTTCGCCGCTCTCGCACGAATCGCAGCGTTGATCCTTACTTCACATCGTCACGAAAGGAAAACCTCATGAGCGTCACACACGAAAGCAAGCGCCAGGCGTTGAAAGCGCGGTTCGCGCGCAAGGACCTGGTCACCGCGCCGGGCGTCTTCGACATGATCTCCGCAAAGATGGCCGATTCCATGGGCTTCGAATGCCTGTACATGACCGGCTTCGGCACGGTGGCGTCGTACCTCGGCCTGCCGGACGCGGGCCTCGCCACCTACACCGACATGGTCAACCGCGTCGCGGCCTTCTGCGCCGGCACGAATACCCCGATGATCTGCGACGGCGACACCGGCTACGGCGGCCTGCTCAACGTCGCGCATACGGTGCGCGGTTATGAACAGGCGGGCGCGGCGGGCATTCAGCTCGAAGACCAGGAGTTTCCGAAGAAGTGCGGCCACACGCCGGGCCGTCGCGTGATCCCGCTCGACGACATGGTGCGCAAGATCAAGGTCGCCGCGGAAAGCCGCAGCGACAGCAACTTCCAGATCATCGCGCGTACCGATGCACGCACCTCGCTCGGTCTCGACGAAGCGTTGCGCCGCGCCGAAGCGTTCGCGAAGGCGGGCGCGGACGTGCTGTTCATCGAATCGCCGGAGAGTGTCGAGGAATTGGAGAAGATTGGCCGCAGCTTCGATCAGCCGCTACTGGTGAACGTGGTGGAAGGCGGACGCACGCCGCAGCTTGCGCCCGACGAGTTCCAGAAGCTCGGCTTCACGCTGGCGATCTATCCGGCGACGGGCTTCCTAACGGCCGCGAAGGCGCTCAAGGACGCGTACGGGCAGATCCTCGCGCGCAAGAACACGGAGAGCGCATCTGACGCGATGTATCCGTTCTCCGCGATGTGCGAGCTGATGGGCTTCCCGGACGTCTGGGCCTTCGACCGCGCACACGCGGATTGAGGTTCAGACGCGCCGTTTCAGATCGACGAGCAGCGCGACCAGTTGGTCCGCGTGTTCGTCGGTCGTACGCCACGACGACACGCTGATCCGGAACGCTGGCCGCCCCTGCCAGACGGTCGCGCCGAACCACGTGTCGCCCGACGCCTGCGCTGCCTGACGGATCACGACGGTCTGCTCGTCAGTGGACCCGCGCGCCAGCACCTGATTGATCACCACGCGATTGAGCACTTCGTAGCCCGCCTCGCGCAAGCCTTCAGCGATTCGTGAAGCTTGGGCGCAATGCCGCTCGATCATCGTCGCGACACCCGCGCGCCCGAGCGAGCGCAACGCCGCCCAGACCGGAATGCCGCGCGGCCTGCGCGAGAACTCCAGCGTCAGGTTCTTCTGCGCATCCGGTGCGCCCGTCAGGTAGACGGCATCGCTGTTCATCGCGGAGGCCAACGCGGCGGCATCGCGGCAGATCACCATGGCGCCGTCATAAGGCGTGTTGAGCCACTTGTGGCCGTCCGTGGTCCAGCTGTCCGCGCCGTCGATGCCATCCGTGAGAAACGCCTTCGACGACGCCCGCGCCCACAGGCCGAAAGCGCCATCCACGTGAACCCACGCACCGGCCGCTTTCGCGTGCGGCACGAGCACGGCGAACGGATCGAACTCGCCGGTATTCACTTCGCCGGCCTGCATGCAGAAGATGGTCATGTCGTCCAGCGGCGGCACGCGTTCGGGATCGATGCGGCCGTGTTCATCGGCCGGCGCGACGATCACGCGCTTCATGCCGAAGCCCAGGATGCGCAGCGCCTTCCTGACGGTGATGTGCGCCATCTCCGAGATCACGACCTTCACTTCGGGCGCGCCGATCAAGCCGTCCGCGTCGAAGTCCCAGCCTCGGCGCGCCAGCAACGCCCGGCGCGCCGCCGCGATGGCCGCCATCGTGCAGGCGGTCGCACTGGTGCCAAAGCCGACCGCGCTGCCCTCCGGCAGCTTGAGCACATCGACGACCCAGCGCGCGGCAATGCGTTCGATGGTCGCCGACACCGGTGAGTTGTCGAACGACGACGCGCATTGATCCCACGCCAGCATCATCCGTTCGGCTGCCGCAGCGGCAGGCAGCGTGGCGCCGACGACAAAGCCGAAGTAACGCGGGCCGTTGGATGCCGCCGTGGCGGGCGAGCCTTTTTCGTCCAGCAACCGAAGGCCCTCGGACGGCGGGTGGCCGTGGTCGGGCAAGGGCTCGTCGAAGGCGTCGAGGCCGGCGAGCGCGGCGGCATCAGGAAACACGCGACGCGTGGCGGCGGATTCGAGATAGCGGCGGGCGCGGTCGTTGGCGTCCGCAAGCAGCGTGAGTTCGTCCATGCGGGTCCTGGCAATGTCGAGAAGAACTTCATTGTCGCTTGCTTGCGCCGATCGCGCCCGCACCGCCGGGCGTTACGCCGAAGCCAGCGATTTCTTGATAGTTGTCTAAAGGCAGATATCTCGGCCTCACTCTCAAAAAAGTATCAGGACTATATTTTCAATCCTCATTTACCCCTACTCAAAACATTCGTTTCAAAGCGCTTGTTTTGAACAACCAAAATCAAGGAGGAGTGTGAGATTCACCTTATATCCATCGGTCGATATCGTTAATGCACATGCACTGACTTCCAGAACCGCAATTGCCGCCACGCTCGGTCATGACATGAAAGCGGAGCGGCTGGGAAGTCCCATCGACCTGGCGCTCGCCTTTCAGGATGCGGGCGCACGCTGGATTCACGTGGTCGATCTGGATGCTGCCGCGGGCAAAGGAAGCAACCGCCATCTGGTCTTCGAGTTATTGAAGCAGGTTAGAGCCAACGTGCAGGTCTGCGGCGGAATCAGGACCGAAAACGACGTCGCCCAATTAATCGATGCAGGATGCGGCCGGATCAATATCGGTACGGCGGCACTCGAGAATCCGCATTGGTGCGAAAGTCTTTTCAAGCGATATGGCGAAAAGATTGCCATTGCTCTGGACGTCCGCGAATCGGATTCCGGTTATAGGCTGACCAGCCGTGGATGGAATGACGAGTCGGGAGACGTTTGGCCGAAACTGGCCTTACTGGACCAACTCGGATGCCCGCGCTATGTGGTCACCGACGTGAACCGCGGCGGAAACATGAATCATCCCAATCTTCGCTTGCTCGAAGCCATGACGAAAAGGACCAGCAGACCCATCGTTTCCGGCGGAGGCGTGTCGAGCATCGACGATATCTTTGCTTTGAAGGCTATCGAAGTGGAAGGAACGGTGCTGGGGCAGGCGCTGCATTGCGGCAGCCTGTCGTACGGCGAGATTGAAGCACAGCTCAGGCAGACCGCAACCGTATGACCCATTCATGGTTGAGCCGCTTCCCGAGCCTGTCCACGTTCGGCCTCCTCGGTGACATGAGAGGAGGCTTGCACGAGCTCGATCTGATTCACCGCGATGTGCGAGATTTTCCAGCGCTGATCGGCACGCATGAAAGCGGCATTGCATCGCGCTCGAAAAATTATTATCGAACGGCGAGCGGCCGCGACCTGCTCGAAGAAATCCTCGTTCTTTCGGCAATCAACGAGAACCTCGAATGCAATGGCAGCCTGTGCTCCCGGCCTGCCCGCTACATTCTCGCCGATCACCTTCTGAACAAGCTGCTGAGAATGCTCGACGCGTGTCTGGCAAAGCAGATCAGCAATGACGCGGTCATTCCGCTCATCGATGCTGTCAGGGACCATGCCGGGCAACTCGTGGCGCTGCTTCTCGGCTCGCGCCACGTGCCGGCCGCCGCGCGCTTTTCCAGGGACGCCATGCCGCGTGAAGTACTGGATTCCGTGCCTCGTGTGTTTCTCGAAGGCGACAATCACGCGCTGTCGATTTCCGCCGGCATGTTTTCATTGGAAGCGGAATGGGATTGCTGCATCGGCATTCTGCTTGGCGGCGGTGCGCCGGCCGCGTTGCTATCGGCCATTCATGACGCTCAACTGAATTTCCTGAAGCTGTCTGCCTACGATGACGCCGCGAACAATTCGGACATGATCTGGGGAAACAGTATTGCCGCTTGCAAAAGAATTCGACTCGTCGACGATAACTGCGGCACGGGGAATACCTTGAACCGGGCCGAACAGATCCTGAATGCAGCGCCTGACGCGATCGTCGGGCCCTGGGCTGCGGAACTGCACTGGGAAAAGATGCTTCGCGTTACGGGATATCAGCATGACGAAGCCATTTTCGATGCGCAGCGGCTCGATACGCTCTCGCCCTGGAATTTCAGACATCACCGCTTGCTCAGGAAATTTCCTGTCGCTGAAGATTCGAATCTCTATCACACGACGCTTGACCAATGGGCCGATTTCTCGACATCACTGTTGTCGCTCGTCGACGATATCGGTGCCATGCCGGTCTCCATTCAAAGGGCGAGACACGATATGGCGATATTGAAAAACCGCCCGCGGGCGCCGGCCGGACTCTTCGCGCTCGCCCAGTCGTGTTCCTGCACACATGGCACCCTGCAATGAAACCTCAAGCACATATTGTCTGGGACTGGAACGGCACGTTATTGAACGACGTCAGCATTGCGCTGGAGGCGACCAATCGCGCGCTGCGCCACTTCAAGCTCAGCGAGTTATCGCTCGAAGACTATCGCGCGCTTTACTGCGTTCCGGTACACGACTTCTACAGCAGCATTCTCGGAAGAGAGATCCTGGACGCCGAGCTCGATGCAATCGGCGTGATCTTCAACGACTACTATCGCGACGCGATTCATCTTGCACCGCTGGCTCACGATGCACGCGAGGTTATCGCGAGCCGGACGAGTCAATCCGTCTGCTCGCTTTTAAAGCAGCCGATCCTCACCGGCATGATCCGACGCTTCGAGATCGATGCGTACTTTTGCTGCGTTCACGGGCGCAATTTTCCGCTCACGCGCAATGGCAAGCTCGATCACCTGGCCGCGCATGTCGATCTGCTGAAACGAACGCATGCCGTCGAGGCCAATGCGATTGTCGTGATCGGCGACTCGATCGATGACGCACTGGCCGCACGCGCAGCCGGCATTCACGCTGTTCTGTATTCATCGGGGACCCATAGCCATGAACGCCTGGCGCAAGTCGGCGTGCCTGTCGCTCATTCCCTGATGCAAGCCGCGACGTTCGCCGACGCGATCGCGCTGAATCAATCATTTTAGGAAGTCATTCATGTTTCACGCTGTAATGGGTCTGCAATTCGGGGATGAAGGCAAAGGCAAGTTCGTCGATTATCTGTCGCGGCGCTACCGGCATATCGCCCGGTTCAACGGCGGCGCGAATGCCGGACACACGGTGAACGTCGGTGAAACCAAGGCCGCGTTCTCGCAAATTCCCGCCACGCTCGAAGGCGCGAAAGAACTCTATGTATGCCAGGGTTCGCTGCTCAGTCTCGAAACCCTGGAACGCGAAATCGCCTATGTCCAGTCCGTCCACCCCGACAACAAGATTTATATCGACCCCCGCTGTCATATCGTGTTGCCGATTCACGCCCGGCTGAACCGGGCGTCTGAAAACTTCAAAGGCGAGAAGAAGATCGGTTCGGTTGGTGTCGGCGTGGGCGCGTGTTTCGAGGACAAATCGAACCGGCACGGCATCCGGCTGATCGACACGCAGCATCCCGACACGTTGCGGCAGAGACTTTCATTGCTGTGGGACATCCGGAAGAAACAGATCGAAAAAGTCTTCGAGGGCACGCTGGACCTCGAATTCGATTGCGAATTCGAAAAGCTTCTCGAACTGGGCAAGACCGTCAGACACTACGAGTGTTTCACCGACGAGAAAATCAGCGCAGCGCTTGCGGCGAACGAAGGTGTGTTGCTTGAAACATCGCAAGCGGCCTTTCTCGACTGCGCATTCGGCACCTATCCCTATACGGTGGCCTATCAGACCTTGCCGCAGAACTGCTTCGGGATGATAGGCATACCTGCACACAAGATGCATGTGCTCGGCGTCATGAAGGCTTATATGATCCGGGTCGGCAACGGGCCGTTTCCCACCGAACTCGACGATGAGCGCGCCGAGTACATTCGCGAACGAGGCCACGAGTACGGCACGGTGTCGAAGCGGCCCAGACGATGCGGCTGGCTGGATCTGCCGCTGGTCGATCATGCGGTCAGACTGGCCGGCGTGACGGAAATTGCCATCACCAATGTGGACGTGCTGGGCGGCATGAATGAGATCACGGTCTGCACGGGCTATCGTCTGAATGGACGCGCGGTGTCGGCCAATGAGGCGTTGATGCAGTTCGCGGACGTCGAACCGGTCTATGAGCGCTTGCCCGGCTGGCCGCAATTGACCGGCCGATATGATTCCGTCGATGAATTTCCCGCCGAACTCAGGCACTACCTCGGCTTCATCCAGTCGCACCTGTCCGCAAAGATTCGCTTCGTTTCCTACGGCCCCGACCGCAGCGAAACGATCAGGATCGGCAGCCATCATCCGGCTGCGATTGCCGAGCTGAGCGCATGATCGAGTACGTCACCGGTTTCATGTTTTCCGAGTGCAGGCGGCATGTGGTGCTCGTGTCCAAGCTGAAGCCCGAATGGCAGCACGGCAAGGTGAATGGCGTGGGCGGAAAGGTCGAGGCGGGCGAAACCGCCGCCGACGCCATGGCGCGCGAATTCATGGAAGAAGCGATGGTCGCCTCGACGCCTGACGAGTGGATCCACTACGTCCGGCTTGTCAGGCCCGGTTCATATAAGATCGACTTCTTCTTCATGAGCAGCGCCGAGGCGTTTTCCGCACGGCGCGGCGACGCCGAGGAGATCGGCATCTTTCCGGTCGACGCGCTGCCGGACAACGTGATCCCCAACCTGCGCTGGCTGGTCCCGCTCGCGCTGGAACCCGGGCTTCGCTTCGATGCGCCGCTCGAGATCGTCGAAGCGGCGCAGCCTTTGCCCGAGCAGCGCATGTTGCCGCCGTTCAGCGGAAGATGCCGTTGAGATCGTTGCCCGCTGCGGCGTCCTTGAATCCGTCGAAACGGCCATCGACGAGACCTTGCGCCGCGCGCATGAAGCCGCCCCACGCTGCGCGCGCCAGTCCGCCGCCCACACTGACGCGCCGCACGCCGAGCGCGGCGACCTGATCCAGCGTGAAGTCGGACACGCCGCCGATCAGCAGATTCACCGGCTTCGGCGCAACGGCCCGGACCACGGCCTCGATCTGTTCGCGCGTCTTGATGCCGGGCGCATAGAGACAATCGGCGCCGGCTTCGGCATAAGCCTTGAGGCGCGCGATGGCGTCGTCGAGATCGGGCTTGCCGGCGAAGAAATTCTCCGCACGCCCGACGAGCAGCGTATCGCCGCCGGATTCATCGATCGCGCGCCGCGCCGCCTGCATGCGTTGCACTGCCACGTCGATCGAAAACAGCGGCGCCGCTTCATCTCCGGTCGAATCTTCGATCGACAAGCCCGCGACGCCCGTCGCCACCGCCAGCCTGACGCTTTCGGCGACCTCGGCGGGCGTCGCGCCGAAACCGCTTTCGAAGTCGGCGTTCACGGGCAGGTCCGTCGCGGCGACGATCTCGCGCAGGTGCGCCAGCACGTCATCGCGCGCGACGTGATTGTCCGCGTGCCCGCGTGACCAGGCGAAACCGGAACTCGTCGTCGCGAGCGCCTTGAAACCGAGCGATTCGAGATAACGCGCGGAACCCGTATCCCAGGGATTGGGCAGCATGAAGCAGCCCGATTCGTGCAGCGCGCGAAAGGCCGCGCGCTTCTCGGCGATGGTGCGGGGCATGACGTGTCTCCTGTGAGTGGTCGAGCGTGAGCGTAGACGATACCCTCTCCCGCACGAACGCGCCCGCCATGAAAAACGGCGACCCGGGAAGGTCGCCGTTCGTCACGCCGGATGCGTGCCTGGCGCTTACTTCTTCAGCTCATAGCGGTCGAGATCCATCACCTTGCTCCATGCGGCGACGAAGTCATTGACCAGCTTCGCCTGGCCATCCGCGCTGGCATACACCTCGGACAACGCCCGCAGCACCGAATGCGCGCCGAAGATCAGGTCGACGCGGCTGCCGGTCCACTTGCGCTGCCCCGACTTGCGATCGCGGCCTTCGAACACATCGCGGCGCGACGACAGCTGTTGCCACTCCGTGTTCATGTCGAGCAGGTTCACGAAGAAGTCGTTGGTCAGCGCTTCGGGCTTGTCGGTGAAGACGCCGTGCGCGCCATTCCCCGACGACACCTTCAGCGCCCGCAGTCCGCCGACGAGCGCCGTCATTTCCGGCGCGCTCAGCGTCAACAGTTGCGCCTTGTCGATCAACAGCGCCTCGACCGGTACGCGAATGCCGTCCCTGATGTAGTTGCGGAAGCCGTCGGCGGCCGGTTCCATGGCGGACATCGAGAGGACATCGGTCTGCTCCTGCGACGCATCCATGCGGCCCGGCGTGAACGGCACCGTCACCTTGTGACCCGCCTTCTCCGCCGCTTTCTCGATGGCCGCGCCGCCCGCCAGCACGATCAGATCGGCCAACGAAATGCGCTTGCCGCCGGATTGCGCGCCGTTGAATTCGCCCTGAATGCCTTCGAGCGCCTTCAACACCTTCGCGAGCTGTTCAGGCTCGTTGACCTGCCAATCCTTCTGCGGCGCGAGCCGGATGCGCGCGCCGTTCGCGCCGCCGCGCTTGTCCGAGCCCCGGAACGTGGACGCCGACGCCCATGCCGTCGACACCAGTTCCGCCACCGACAGTCCCGACGCCAGCACCTTCTGCTTCAGCGCGGCGACTTCCTGATCGGTCACGAGCGGATGATCGACAGCCGGAATCGGGTCTTGCCACACCAGTTCTTCCTGCGGCACTTCCGGACCGAGATAGCGTGCCTTCGGTCCCATGTCGCGGTGCGTGAGCTTGAACCATGCGCGCGCGAAGGCATCGGCGAACTGGTCGGGGTTCTCCCAGAAACGCTTTGAAATCTTCGCGTATTCCGGATCGAAGCGCAGTGACAGGTCGGTGGTCAGCATCGTCGGCTTCAGCTTCTTCGATGCATCGAACGCGTGCGGCACGGTTTCGCCCGAATCCTTCGCCACCCATTGATTCGCGCCCGCCGGGCTCTTGGTCAGTTCCCATTCGTAGCCGAACAGGTTTTCCCAGAAACCGCTGCCCCACTTCGTCGGCGTCGTGGTCCAGGTCACTTCGAGACCGCTGGTGATGGTGTCCGCGCCCTTGCCGCTGCCGAAGCTGTTCTTCCAGCCAAGGCCCATGTTCTCGAGATCGGCGGACTCCGGCTCGGGGCCGACGTTGTCGGCCGGACCCGCACCGTGCGTCTTGCCGAAGGTGTGTCCGCCTGCGATCAGCGCGACGGTTTCCTCGTCGTTCATCGCCATGCGCGCGAAAGTCTCGCGGATGTCGTGCGCGGCGGCGAGCGGATCCGGATTGCCGTCCGGGCCTTCCGGATTGACGTAGATCAGGCCCATCTGCACCGCGCCGAGCGGATTCTCGAGATTGCGGCCGCCGTCGGTCCGGCTCGCTTCCTCGCCGTGCTTCTGTACGTCGGCGGTGATGACGCCCTGGTCGTCGTCATTGCCGGCGGCGCCCTTGCCGTAGCGGACATCGCCGCCGAGCCAGGTCTTTTCATTGCCCCAGTAGACGTCCTGGTCCGGCTCCCACGTGTCCTCGCGACCGCCGGCGAAGCCGAAGGTCTTGAAGCCCATGGTTTCCAGCGCGACATTGCCGGTCAGGATGATGAGGTCGGCCCAGGAAAGCTTCTGGCCGTATTTCTGCTTGATCGGCCAGAGCAGGCGACGCGCCTTGTCGAGACTGACGTTGTCCGGCCAGCTGTTGAGCGGCGCGAAGCGTTGCTGGCCGCGGCCACCGCCTCCCCGGCCATCGCCGATGCGGTAGGTGCCCGCGCTATGCCACGCCATGCGAATGAAGAGCGGACCGTAATGACCGAAGTCGGCGGGCCACCATTCCTGCGAGTCGGTCATCAACGCCGCGAGGTCTTTCTTGACCGCGGCGAGATCGAGACTCTTGAAGGCTTCGGCATAGTTGAAGCCGGGATCGAGTGGATTGGACTTGCCGGAGTGCTGATTCAACAGATCTACGCGTAGCTGCCTGGGCCACCAGTCACGGTTCGTCGTGCCGGTACCGGCGGCATGAGTGAACGGACACTTCGATTCGTTTGACATGCGCTATCTCCTTGCGAGGACGGTCCCACTATTGTTCTGCTGTGCTCCTGCCTTGATCGGATTCGGTGAACATGCCCCGAACCCTTGAGTGAAGTCGCTGCTTTTTTGTGGCGCGTAAATCGCGGGCTTGCCAGCCCTGCCGTATTTCAGAAAATACGTGACAGCCACCCTCAATAGAATGCGATTTTTGCAATGCGGCCGATAGGGGCCGGCTATAAGCTGCCATTCCGCACACTGTGTGCCGTTGTTGCGCTGCGGGATGCCGGAAGGCTTCCGCATCGTCCGCCTGACGTCACGCAACGGGCTTTTCAGTCTAGCAGCGTATGACGGCCCCGGTATGACGACTGTGCGAGCCTCGCGCTTCACTCGCGGTGAGTGCGCGCTTCTTGCCGCATGTCGCATGCTTCGTCAAGTCCACCGTCCGGCAAATGGTGTGCGGCTGAAGAACGTTGGAAGATTTGACAACACAACGAGGTGTTGTCAAAATGTCCAACAGCAAAGGCAAAGCAATTCTGATCCTTGGCGAGCGCCATGAGCTCTCGCCAGACTCGCTGGTTGAAATGAAGATCTGGCAAGTCCCTGTGCCGGTTCCGGGATGCTCCCATTCCTGGAAGTACAGGCTCGCGTTCGTCGCGCGGCACGTGTGCGTGCTGCGCTACGACAACGAGCGTCGCAAGGGCGACCACCGTCACTTCACGAATACTGAGTCACCCTATGAATTTTTGTCACTGAATCGGCTGCTGGCCGATTTCAGGATGGATATGGAAATCTTGCAGAGATGGAGGTCAAGACCATGAAGACCGTTACGATCAGCGTGTCGTCCCTCGACGACGTCATGAAACGCGCACAGGCCGCAGCCGCCGGCAAGGCTCAAGGCGCGCACTTTTCCTATGCCACTCCCGAACTGCTGTTTCGCACGTTCACGACGTCGCGCTGGCAGATCATCCGCGCCATGACCGGCGCCGGCGCCATGTCCATCCGCGAGTTGTCGCGGCGTCTCGAGCGCGACGTGAAAGGCGTTCATGGCGACGTCAAGGCGCTGCTCGAAACGGGTTTGCTGGAACATGACGAGCGCGGCGGCATCGTGTTTCCCTATGACACCGTGCACGTCAATTTCACCTTGAAGACAGCGGATCTCGCCCAGCCCGTCGCTTCCGGGACGCAGGCACTCGCCGCGGCACTGCCGGCGACTGCCGTGAACGCGTCGCCCGCGCCGCGCAAGGAAGCTGCTCCACGCAAGCGGGAAGCACGCGCGGCAGGAAGCCGCTGAACCGCTGCGCGACGTGTGGCGGCGGCTGTCGATGCCACCGCGCTCGTTCCGCAAGGGCGTGGCGCGCTGTGAGGAGCATGTCGCGTTACGGCTTCGGACTAACTCCAGTCGTCCATGTCGTGCTTGATGCTGTGGCGGTTCGCAATGAGTTCGTCGACGCTCGGTTCGTTGTTCATCGCGCGCCGGATAGCCAGTTTGGTGGCTTCGTAGTTCGTGCGATACATGTCCTTCTTGTCGAAATTCGCGTCGGTTGCGCAACGCGGGTCGATCCACACCAGGCTGATGATGCACAACTCGTTGGCCTGGTCCTTGGGCAAGATGCCTTCGATCAGGCAATCGACCACGGCATCCGCTGTCGCGGACTGCACCACGCCGCCGAACAGGTCGATGTTCGCCATGTCCTTCAGCGTCACTTTCGGCACGATCATGGTCGCGGGGCGGACCAGCTGGTTGCACGCGCGAATGGCGAACATGGCCGTGTGCCCCTTCGACTGCGCCATCATGTTCGCGAAAGCGTGACCCACGGGACCGTCTACCCGGCCAATCAATATCTCCGGCATCGCATCGGTGGCTTGTCCGGGAGCGGCAAACACCGTGGCCTCGCCGGCGCGGAAGGTCAGATCCGGATTCATGAAGACTTCTCCTTTCAGGATGAGTTAAAGATTCGATCGATCAAGGGGCCACCCTCATGCAAGTACGGTGCCATTGCGCCCGCAGCAGGCGCGGGCGTGGTGTGCTGTCGAGCCGCAGGGACACACTGTCCGCACGGCGTGACAGATTGGCTGAGCGCGCTGAACGGTGCTCGCGCCATATCGGCCATGCTAGAGTGCTCGAAGTGGTCGGACCAGTGAGGCGTGCCATGCATTCATCCCATCCGGAAGACGCGTCGCAGATCGCGGACGTCGTCGCGCACCGTATCGAAAGCCTGATCGTCGATGGTGTCCTGAAGCCCGGTCAGGCGCTGCCGTCCGAACGGCGGCTGACGGTGAAGCTCGGCGCGTCGCGCTCGGCGGTGCGTGAAGGCTTGAAGGTGCTGCGCACGCGGGGGATCATCAAGACCTCGCACGGACGCGGTTCGTTTGTCGCCTCGCTCACGTCGCAGCCCGCGCTCACGCCGATGATGCATCTGCTCGGCTCGCAGCCCCGCACGCTCTACGACATCTTCGAAGTGCGCGCGATGCTCGAAGCCGAATCGGCCCGCCTCGCCGCATTGCGCGGCACGCAGGCGGATTTCGCGCTCATCACGCGCCGCTACGAAGAGATGCTGGCCGCCAGCGAGAGCGAAATGGGCGAGTCGAAGCGCGCCCAGCTCGACTACAACTTCCACCTCGCCATTTGCGAGGCATCGCACAATCCCGTGCTGGTTCACACGCTCAGTTCGCTGACCGACCTTCTGTTGAGCTCGGTCTTCGCCTCCGTCAACAACCTTTATCACCGTGCGGCCGAGAAGCGTGTCATCGACAAACAGCACGCCCGCCTCTACAAGACCGTGCTCGGCAAGCAGCCTGAACTCGCGCGCAAGGCGGCGAGCACGCATATCGACACCACCACGGCATGCCTGCGTGAGATCGAGGCCGAGGAACAGCGGCTCGTGCGGGCGACGCTGCGGCTGAAGGGCTGGCAGTAACTCGACAGCGCGTGCTGCGCGCGCGGCACACGCAGCACACGCCGCACACGCGCCCTACACGCAGCACTGCCGTGCGGAAATCCCCCCTGCCGCGCCGCCATTGACTACGGCGGTCGAACCCTACTGGCACGCCAACAATAACTGGTCGGACCACTGGTCCAGCGTCTCGACAGCCTTGCGCGGTCGCGGAACAATGCGCGTCAGCCACTCAGTTGCGGCGCAAGTCCGCACACGTCGCACACGCACCAGGAGACACGCGATGACCCCGCATTCCACCCCCGCCTTCGAGAACGCCACTTACGCCCGAGTCACCTGGCGCCTGCTGCCCTTTCTCTTCATCTGCTATGTCGCGGCCTACCTGGATCGCGTCAATGTCGGCTTCGCGAAGTTGCAGATGCTCAACGACCTGAAGTTCAGCGAATCCGTCTACGGACTCGGCGCGGGCATTTTCTTCATCGGCTATTTCGTGTTCGAGGTGCCGAGCAATGTGCTTCTGCATCGCGTCGGCGCGCGCGTGTGGATCAGCCGCATCATGATCACGTGGGCGCTGGTGTCGGCGGCCTCGCTGTTCGTCAAGACACCGGCCACGTTCTACACGCTGCGCTTCCTGCTGGGCGTCGCCGAGGCCGGCTTCTTTCCCGGCATCGTGCTGTACCTGACGTACTGGTATCCCTCCACGCGACGCGGCCGCATGAACGCGCTTTTCATGATGGGCATTCCGGTCGCCGGCGTGCTCGGCGGCCCGTTGTCCGGCTGGATCATGGCGGCGTTCAACGGCGTTCACGGACTCGCCAACTGGCAATGGCTCTTCCTCCTCGAAGCCATTCCCTCGCTGCTGCTCGGTGTGCTGACCCTGTTCATGCTGCCCAACGGCATACGCGCGGCCTCGTGGCTGGACGAGCGTCAGAAGCAGCTTCTGGAGGACAACATCTCGCGCGACACCCCCGAAAGCGCCGATCACTCGCTCAAAAGCGTGCTGACGAACGGCCGCGTGTGGCACCTGGCGGCGATCTACTTCTGCTGCATGATGGGCCTGTACGGCGTGAGCTTCTACCTGCCGACGCTCATCAAGGCGGCGGGCGTCAAGGATGCCTTCGACGTCGGCCTGCTCACGGCCATTCCCTACGCGGTCGCGATCGTCGCGATGACACTGGTGGCCCGCAGTTCGGATCGCCGTAACGAACGGCGCCGGCATCTTGCCGTCGCGGCTCTGGCGGCCGCCGTGGGCTTCTACCTGAGCACGCTGCACAGCGGCAACCTGATGCTCGCGATGCTCACGCTCTCGCTCGGCACGGCCGGCGTGCTCTCGATGATGCCGGTCTTCTGGACCTATCCGAGCAGCGTGCTGACCGGCACCGCAGCCGCAGCCGGTATCGCGATGATCAATTCCATCGGCAATCTGGCCGGTTTCGTCAGCCCGTCGATTATCGGCTGGATGAAGGACGTCACGCACAGCACGAATGCGGGACTTGCCGTGGTTGCTGCGGCGCTGTTGCTGGGCGCGCTGCTGACCCTCACGCAACGCGCGACAGTCGCAGCGCCCGCCGCCTCAGGCCCGAGACAGGCTTGAGACCGCCATGTCCGATACAGCCCAGACCTCCGTCCCGTTCGCGAACGCCGGCAAGAGCCTGCTGGCTTCGCTCGGCGAGATCGTCGGCGTGCGCAACGTGCTCACCGGCGACGCGGAAACCCGCCGCTATCGCATCGGCTATCGCTTCGGCAGCGGCCGCGTGCTGGCCGTGGTGCGCCCCGGCACGCTGCTGGAACAATGGCGCACGCTCGCCGCATGCTGCGCGGCGCGCGCCATCGTCATCACGCAGGCGTCGAATACCGGGCTGACCGGCGGCTCGACACCCGACGGCGACGGCTATGACCGCGACGTCGTCATCGTCAGCACGACGCGCATCCGGCGCGTGCATCTGCTCAAGGGCGGCAGCCAGGTGGTCTGCATCGGCGGCACGACGCTCGATCAACTCGAAACCGCGCTCAAGCCGCTCGGACGTGAACCGCATTCGGTGATCGGCTCGTCGTGCATCGGGGCGTCGGTGCTGGGCGGCATCAGCAATAACTCGGGCGGCTCGCTCGTGCATCGCGGACCGGCCTACACGGAAATGGCGCTGTTCGCCGTCGTCGATGCTTCGGGCACGCCGCGCCTCGTGAACCACCTCGGCATCGAACTCGGCGGCGCGCCGGAGGAGATTCTGGCGCGCATCGAAAACGGTGCGTTCAGCGACGCCGATGTCAATGCAGGCGCTGCCGCCTCGGATCATGACTACGCGACGCACGTTCGCGACGTCGATGCCCCCACGCCCGCGCGTTTCAACGCCGACCCGCGACGGCTGTTCGAAGCGTCGGGCTCGGCGGGCAAGGTGATGACCTTCGCGGTGCGGCTCGACACCTTCGCGGCCGAACGCGGCGCGCAGGTTTTCTACATCGGCACCAACGATACAGCCGTGCTGACCCGTCTGCGACGCCACGTGCTGGCGAACTTCGCGCATCTGCCGGTGGCGGGCGAATATCTGCACCGCGATGCCTTCGACGTCGCGCGCCGCTATGGCAAGGACCTGTTCGTCATCATCGACCGGTTCGGCACGCGCCGTCTGCCGCTGTTCTTCAATCTCAAGACGCGCGCGGATGCCTGGTTCGAGCGCTTCGGCTTCATGCCGAAGCACCTGACGGACCGTCTGCTCCAATGGTTCAGCGAGCGTCTGCCGGAACATCTTCCCGCGCGTCTGCTGGAGTTTCGCGAGCGCTATGCACATCACCTGATGCTGAAGGTTCCGGCCGCCGGCGTCGCGGAAGCGCGTGCGTTTCTGGAGCAGCACTTCGCCGCCGGAGAGCAAGCCGGCGCCTGCTTCGAATGTACCGATGACGAAGGCCGCAGAGCTTTTCTGCATCGCTTCGCGGCGGCGAGTGCGGCCGTGCGCTATCGCGCGGTGCATCATCGCGACGTGGAGGATATCGTTGCGCTGGACATCGCCCTGCGCCGCAACGATCGCGAATGGTTCGAGCAATTGCCGCCGCAGATCGAGCACCCGATCCTGCTGAAGCTGTATTACGGGCACTTCCTGTGTCACGTGTTCCATCAGGACTATATCGTCGCGAAGGGCCACGACTGCATGGCGCTCGAACACGAGATGCTCACGCTGCTCGATGATCGCGGCGCCGAATATCCGGCCGAACACAATGTCGGGCATCTGTACGAAGCGAAGCCGCAGCTCGCCGGGTTTTACCGGACGCTCGATCCGTGCAACTGCCTGAATCCGGGCATTGGCAAGACGTCGAAGTTCGCGGCATATCGGGAGTAATAAGCGCTGAGAGTCTTTGAGCCACCAGCGCAAATCCGCTATCCTGACGCGGACCCTTTTCACCTTACTCCGCTCGATGCTCACTCTCAGTCCGCGCGACCGCGCGATGCTCAACGGCGATCTCGGCGCAGGCGTCGCGCTGGCGATGCGCATCGTCGTCGCGACGGCTCGCGTGATGGACGCGCGCGCGTTGATCGACATCACGTCGGCGCACATCGACGGCTGTCTCTATCACGGCGCGGCCAGTCTCGACTTCGTGGAACGTTTCGTCGCGAGCGGCGCAAAAGTGTCCGTGCCGACCACGCTCAATGTCGGCTCGCTCGATCTCATCCATCCCGAACTGTTTCATGGCGAAGCCGATCTCGCACGCGCGGGCACGCGGCTGATGCAGGCGCATGTCGAACTCGGCTGCGAGGCGAGCTTCACGTGCGCGCCGTATCAACTGCGGCATCGTCCGAAACAAGGCGATCAGATTGCCTGGGCCGAATCCAATGCCATCGTGTTTGCCAATTCCGTGCTCGGCGCGCGCACGAGCCGCTATGGCGACTTTCTCGATCTCGCCGCCGCTATCACCGGCCGCGTGCCGCATGCCGGACTGCATGTGACGGAGAATCGCGCCGCGCGTGTCGTGATCGAGGCGCCGGACGTGAGCGCATCGCCGCATCGCGACGCGCATTTCGCCGCGCTCGGTTTCGTGCTCGGCGGCGAGGTGGGCGCGACGGTCGCCGCGATCACCGGCCTTCCCTTCGACACCACCGAGGACGAACTGAAGGCGCTCGGCGCGGCGGCGGCATCGAGCGGTTCGGTGGCGCTGTTTCATGCGGTCGGCATCACGCCGGAGGCCGCAACACTCGACGCCGCATTGCAAGGCCGCGCGCCCGAACGCACGCTGCGCCTGAGCCCGGCAGATCTCGCGGCGGTGCGCGCACGCTGGAGCCGCGCACAACCTGGCGATGCGCTGGCTGCCGTGAGTCTCGGCACGCCGCACTTTTCCGTCGATGAATTCCGTACGCTCGCCGCATTGTTCGCGCGTCACGAAGGCAGGCCGCGCAGCGATTTCTATGTCAACACGAGCCGCTTCGTGCTGTGGCAACTCGAACAGGAAGGCATCGCGCAGACGCTCGGCGAGCGCGGCGTGCAGATCGTCGTGGATACCTGCACGTACATCACGCCCGTGATGAAACAGGTGACGGGGCTCGTGATGACCAATTCCGGCAAATGGGCGCACTACGCGCCCGCGAACATCGGCGTGACGGTGGCGTTCGGCAGCATGAGCGAATGCGTGCGTTCGGCCTTCGAAGGACAGGTGTGGTTCGATGAAAGCATTTGAAGCGGTCGCCCTGGTTCCGGGCCATGCGCGCGCGGCGGGCATCGCGTTGCAGCCGCTGAGTTTCTGGGGCGGTTATGACGCGGCGCGCGGCGTGATCGTCGATGCCACGCACGCGGGCCACGGCACGAGTCTCGCGGCGCGCGTCCTCGTGATGCCGCGTGCGCGCGGATCGAGTTCGAGCAGCAGCGTGCTCGCGGAAGCCGTGCGCAACGGCACCGGGCCGGTCGGGATCGTGCTGACCGAACGCGATTTGATCCTGTCGATCGGCGCCATCGTCGCGAACGAACTCTACGCGAAGCACGTGCCCGTCGTGATGGTCGATGAAGCCGCGTTCGCACAGATCGCGGCCGCGCCTGACCACATGCAAATCGACATCGACGCGCGCGACCCGGCGCTGCCCGCACGCGTCCGGCTCATCGCGCCATGATGGTCTCGACGACCGCGATGATCTGCTGCGCGGCCGTCTTCACGTGTTGTTCGAGCAGCTTCGCACCGAGCTTCGCGTCGCGCTTCCGGCAAGCCTCGACGAGACTCATGTGTTCGTCGTGCGACTGCTCGCGGATCGGCACCTGCACGACCTGAAAGCGGAAATAGCGGTCGCTGCGGTCGTGCAGTCCACGCAGCATTTGCAACGTGATGTCGCGCCCGGCGGGCAGATACAGCGTCTCGTGCAGACGCCAGTTCAGCTGGCCCCACATGCCCGATTCGGCCTGATCCATCTCGTTGACAAGCTGCTCGGCGCGCGCGATATCGGCGTCGCTGATGTGCGGAATGGCCTGGGAAAACAGCCACGGCTCCAGCCTCAACCGGATCTCGAACGTCTCCTGCACTTCGCCGATCGACAAATCCGCCACATACGCGCCCTTGTGCGGGACTTTGGTCAGCAGGCCTTCGCCGACCAGCCGCGTGATGGCCTCGCGCACCGGCACGCGGCTCACGCCGAGTTCGTCGGCGAGCGCTTCCTGACGCAGCACTTCGCCGGGCGCGAGATCGCCGGACAGGATGCGCTGCCGCAGCGCCGTGGTGACGAGTTCGACCGTCGTCGTGCGCACGATCCTGCGCGTGGTGTCGGCGGAATCGGGCGCTTCGGCGCGGCGGCGGAGTGGAGTCACGGCTGAAGACATGTGTTTCCGCTATGCGATGTCGATTAAAGGTGGCATTTTGGCACGCGGCCTCAGCGCAAGGTCTCCCGCACCCATGCGCCCTGCTTCATCACGCCCGCGATGCGCTCGCCCTGCCCCGTCAGCACGCGAATGTCCTTCAACGGATCGCCATCCACGACCAGCAGATCGGCAAACGCGCCCGCCGCCACGACGCCCAGCTTGCCCTTCATGTTGACGATCTCCGCGCCGATGGCCGTCGCCTGGCGAATCGCCTCGAACGCGCCGACGATCTCCGCGCGAATCGACAGTTCATCGCTCTGGAACTGATGCATGTCGCCGAGCAGATCCGAGCCGAGGCCCATCTTCACGCCGCGCTTGTGCAGCATCGCGACGGCTTCGAGACCGCGTTTGCGCACCGACTCGTTCTTCGCGAGCGTATCCTCACCGAGACCCATTTGCGCGCCGACGCGGGCCATCGCGTCATACGTGACGAGCGTGGGCACCGCATAGGCGCCGTGTTCGAGCATCGCGTCGGCGGCTTCCTCGTCGATCAGATTGCCGTGCTCGATGGTCCGCACGCCGAGCCGCACGACCCGCGCAATTGCCTTCGGCGTATAGGCATGCGCCATCACATAGGTCTGGTGCGACTCCGCTTCCTCGACGGCGGCCTTCACTTCATCGACGGAGAATTGCAGGTTGCCGATCGGATCGGTGGGCGACGCGACGCCGCCCGACGCCATGATCTTGATGTGATTCGCCCCCGCGCGCATTTCCTCGCGCACGGCCTTGCGCATTTCATCGACGCCGTCCACCACGCGTCCGATCGCCCCCATGTTGCGATTGCAGCCGCACGGATCGGGGTCCGAGTTGTCGAAGCGTTCGCGGAAGTCGCCGTGCCCGCCGGTCTGCGAGAGCGCCTTGCCCGCGACGAACAGGCGCGGCCCCGCGATCACGCCTTCCTCCACGGCACGCGACAACGCATAGTCCGCGCCGCCCGCATCGCGCACGGTGGTGAAGCCGCGGTTCAGCATGCCCGCGAGAATCGGCACCGCGCGCAGCACGGCGAAGGTGTTCGGCAGACGGCTGTTATTGCCGAGATGCGCGACGGACGCGATCACATGCACATGGCAATCGATCATGCCTGGCATCACCGTCTTGCCGCCGACATCGATCACCTCCGCGCCGCCCGCATCGACCGGCTCGCGCGTAACTTCGCGAATCGTGCCGCCTTCGATGACGATGGAGTAACGGCCGTCGTCGCGTTCGTGATCGGCGTCGAGCACGCGGACATTCTTCAGGATCAGCATGAAAGAGTCTCTCCGGTTACTTGAGCAGGAAGCCGTGCGCGAGCGGATCGCGGTCATCGACGAAAATCGTGTTGTGGCCCGTCGCGCGCGCCCAGCCTTCGATGGTCGGCACGATGGCGTCGTATTCGCCGACGCGCGCGGTGTCCATCGGCACACCTTCGAACAGCGTGCCGATGATGCTCTCGTGCACGAAGCGCTCGCCGATCTGCAACTGGCCCTTCGCGACCCGCTGCGCCATGCGCGCCGACGTGCCGGTGCCGCACGGCGAACGGTCGATGGCCTTGTCGCCGTAAAACACCGCGTTGCGCGCGCTGGCGCCGGTCACGGTGGGTTCGCCGGTCCACATCACGTGACTGAGACCGTTGATTGCTTCGTTCTCGGGATGCACGAAACTGTATTTCTCGTTGGCGCGTTGACGCAGCACCGGGCTCAGACGTTGAATGTCCGAAGGCTTCAGCGTGTGCAAGCCTTCATAGTGTTGCTGCGGTTCGACGATCGCATAAAAGTTGCCGCCGTAAGCCACGTCGAAGCGAATCTCGCCGAGCCCGTCCACTTCCACGGAGAGATCTCGCGAATGCAGGAAGGACGGCACATTGACGAGCTGCACCGAGTCCACATGCTCGCCGTTCATCCGGTAACGCGCGACGACCACGCCCGCGGGCGTGTCGAGCCGCAGCACGCCCGGTTCGCGTGGCCGCACGAGTCCGTTTTCGATCGCCGTCGTGACCGTGCCGATGGTGCCGTGTCCGCACATCGGCAAACAGCCGCTCACCTCGATGAAGAGAATCGCGAGATCGCAATCGGGGCGTGTCGGCGGATAGAGAATGCTGCCGGACATCACCTCATGACCGCGCGGTTCGAACATCAGCGCGGTGCGGATCCAGTCGAACTCGCGCAGAAAATGCGCGCGCCGTTCGATCATGCTCGCGCCTTCGAGCGGCGGTGCGCCGCCCGCAACCACGCGCACCGGATTGCCGCACGTGTGTCCGTCGATGCAGAAGAACGTGGACTTCATTGTTCGAGCGCCCGCACGCTGGCGATCGTCTTCTCCACGATCTCGATGGTCCGCTGCCGTTCCTCGCCTTCCAGCATCAGGCGCGGCGCCTTCACGTATTCCGGATAGCCGGCCGTGATGTTCTCCGCGAGCTTGATGTACTGCACGAGCTTGACGTGCGTATCGAGATGGAACAGGTCGATCAGCGCGCGGTACAGTGCGCGCGCCTTGTCGTACTCGCCGTTGACCGCATGATTCAGCAGCGCGACGGATTCCTTCGGCAGCGCGTTCGCCATGCCGGACACCCAGCCGGTAACGCCCAGCGCAACCGATTCCACGATCAGGTCATCCACGCCGCAGAGCACGACGAAGCGATCACCGAAGCGCGCGTAGAGATCCGTTACGCGGGTCGTGTCGTAGGTCTCTTCCTTGATCGCGACGACGTTCGCTTCGTCGGCGAGCTGGGCGAGCAGGTCCGGACGCATGTCGACGCCATAGCCGCGCGGATTGTTGTAGATCATCAGGCCGAGGCGGGTCGAACGCGCGATCGAGCGGTAATACTCCACCGTCTCGCGATCGTCCGAGCGGTACGTCAGGCCCGGAAACACCATCAGACCCTGCACGCCGATCGCTTCCGCATCCTTCGCGAACTGCATCGCGTTTGCCGTGTTGAGTTCCGCCAGGCCCGAGATGACCGGCACGCGCCCCTTCACCGTTTCGACCGCGATCTTCAGCACCGTGCGCTTTTCGTCCGGTGTGAGCTGGGCGTTCTCGCCGACCATGCCCATCATCACGACCCCGCCGACGCCGCTCTCGATCAGCCGGTTCAGCCCGCTGACAATGGCCTCCTGATCCAGCGAGCCGTCCTGCTTCAGCTTGGTCGTGACAGCGGGGAAGACACCTTTCCAGTTCACTTGCATGTTCTCTCCTTCAGTGGATGGGAATGCTCAGAAGCGTGCAATCGAATACGGCGCGAGCGGCACGCGCGGCGTGCGGCCCGCCAGTACGTCGGCGACGAGCGCGGCGGTGGTCGCCGACTGCGTCAGCCCGAGATGGCCGTGGCCAAATGCGTAGACCACCGAGGGAACGCGCGGCGACGCGCCAATCACCGGCAGCGAATCGGGCGTCGCGGGACGATGACCCATCCATCGCGCCGCGCCGGTGTCGTCGATGCCCGGCAGGAAACGCTTGCCGAGCGTGAGCAGCGCGTCGCTGCGCTGGTAGTTCGGCGGCGCGTCGAGGCCCGCGAACTCGGCCGCGCCGCCGATGCGCATGCCCACGTCGAGCGGCGTCGCGACGAACTTGCGTTCCGCGAAGATCACCTCGCGATTCAGTGCGATGCCGTGGCGCGGCAACGTAGCGTTGTAGCCACGCTCGCTTTCCAGCAGCACCCGGTCGCCGATGGAGCGCGCCAGCGCCTCCGACCACGCGCCCGCCGCCACGACGATACGGCGTCCGCTCACGCGGGTGCCGTCAGCGAGCGCGACGCTGCCGGGCGCCTCGATGGCGCGCGCCACGCCCGTCACGAAACGCGCGCCGAGCGCCCGCACGCGTTCGCGCAGCAGCGTGACGATGCGGCGCGGGTCGCCGATGTGCGACCAGTCATCGAGAAACACGCCGTGTCTGAAAACCGGCGCGAGCGCGGGCTCGCATTCGCGAACCTGCTGCGCGTTCAGCGCGTGCCAGCGCACGCCGAGTTCACGTTTGAAGGCCCATTCGTCCTGATCGGCGGCAAAGGCTTCATCGGTTTCGTAGACGGTCAGCGCGCCACGGCGATAGTGCATCGAGGTGGCGCCGATGTCGTCGAACATCGGCAGGAGGTCGTCGTAGACGCGGTTGTTCAGCAACGCGAGCGCATGCGACACCGCCTGATACCGCTCCGGCTCGGCAGCGCGCCGAAACGCCATGAACCACGGCAGCGCCTTCGGCAGATGCTTCCAGTCCACGGCCAGCGGCCCGAGCGGGTCCATCAGCCACTTCAGCGCCTTCGAGACCATGCCATGCACGGCGATCGGCGTGCTTTCGCTCACCGCAATGCCGCCCGCGTTGCCGTGCGACGCGCGATCGCCTTCGAAATCGCGCTCCACAAGCGTTACGCGCGCGCCGTCACGCAGGGCCGCCCACGCGCACGCAAGCCCAATCACGCCCGCACCGACTACCACGACATCATGTGTTTCTTCGTTCATTGCAAGGGATCGTGCGCCGTTTCGCGGATGGTCATGACGGTGAGCGTGGAAAGGAGCGCGGCCAGCATCACGAAAAACGCCGGCGACAGCGGCGAGCCGGTGGCCTTGATGAGCGCGATCGAGATCATCGGGGCAAAGCCGCCAAATACCGCGTTGGCGATGCCGTAGCCGATCGACATCCAGGTCGTGCGGATCTTCGTCGGGAACAATTCGGAGAGCACAGCCGGCCCGACACCCGAAAAGATGCCGATGATCACGCCGCCCACCACCTGCACCGCGCCGACGACAGCCGCCGACTTGTAGGCAAGCATCAGATGGAAGATCGGATAGGGCAGCACGAGGAACGCCACGCAGCCGATTGCGTAGATGGGCTTGCGTCCGAAGCGGTCGGACGCTGCGCCCCAGAACGGTATCGACGCCGTCATGACGATCAGGCCCGCCGTGTTGAGCCAGAGCGCCGTGGAAGAACTCATGCCGACGTACTTCGTCGTGAACGAAGGCAGATAGTTGAGCAGCACGTACAGCGAAACCGTCCAGACGATCACGAGGCCGCACGCCTGCAAGCCAAGCAGCACGGGGGCGCGGGCCGGAGCCTTGGGCGCGTCGTCGCTGGCGCTCTGATAAACGGGCGTCTCTTCGCTGCGCTTGCGGATGATCCAGCCAATCGGCCCGATCACGATGGCCCCGATGATGAACGGCACGCGCCAGCCCCAGTCGAGCATCGCTTGCGGCGAGAGCAGCGTGGTCATCAACGCGGCCGCGCCGGAGCCGAGCAGCATGCCGCCGAGCGTGCTGCATTGCTGGAAGCTGCCGTAGAGGCCGCGCTTCTTCGGCGGCGCCCACTCCACCAGGAACGCCACCGCGTTGCCCAGTTCGCCGCCGACCGAAATGCCCTGCAGCATGCGCGCCGCCACGAGCAGGACCGGCGCCATGATGCCGATGGACGCATACGTGGGCAACAAGGCCATGAACAGCGTGGCGGCGGCCATCAGCGGCATGACGAAGGTCAGCGTCCACTTGCGGCCTTTCTTGTCTCCGAGCCAGCCGAAGATGATCGCGCCGAGCGGCCGCGCGGCAAAGCCCAGGCCGAACGCGCCGAAGGTGCCGAGCATGGCGGCGAAGTCGTCGCCGGTGGGAAACATCACTTTCGCGATCACGGTCGCGAGAAACGCGTAGGTTCCGAAGTCGAACCATTCGAGGATATTGCCGACCACCGCCGCCGTCACTGCACGGCTGGTCTGCGTGGACATGCGTGGACTTTCGCTTGCGGTGTAAGGGCTTGCAACGGCTTGGGCTCGATCGGTCATGACAGCTCCGGAGGGGATGCGGTATCTGGACAGGCGATTCGGTTCCGGGCGATTGTGCGCCGATCTGTTTCCTGAATCAAGGATTTTGGATCCAAAATGAGAACTCAAGGGCGAATGCGGGATTACCGCATGACACGCTCTGATGCTTCGTAGAGTGTCTACGTGCGCCTACAAGGAGTCGCCATGCAGATCACGCCCTCATCCCGCCCGCCGTCAGCGGCGGCGGATTCATCGGACACGTCGCCCTCCAACGAAACGCTCGCCGCGCTTCCTTCGACTGTCGATGGGGACATGGTCCGGGAATACAGCGGCTATCTCGATCAGACCAGCTTCACCGACTATTCGACGCCGCCATCCGGCGATCCGTGGACGGGCGCGTCGTCGGCGACTTCAGATACGCTCCCGCGCGGAGGCGCGCTGATCCCGAGATGGACCGGACCTCAGACTCAGGAAGCCGCGCGGCAGTGGAGCACTACGATGGACCTCGTTCATCGCGGTGAGGCCGACGGAAGACCGGAAATCCGCCGCGCCGCCGCCGATCTCGCGCGCGACGCGGTTGCCCAGCAGCACGCGTTTCTGGTCGAGGCGGTGCATGACCATGGGCGCCGTCTGACGCTGCCGATCGGCTGGCAGGACATTTCCGACGATGCCACGAAGCTCGAGCGTTTCGGCCTGACGCCGGCCGATCTCAAGCTGCCTAGCTCGGGACTCGGCGCGCGCCTGTTCGAACCCGACGCGGCGATCTTCGGTCACGACCTGAAGCCCACGCTGGCTTTCGAACGAACCGACATTCCCGGCCTCAAGGACTGGAGCAGCAACGTTGCGCAGGCCTTCAACCTGCCGGCAAGCGCGCCCCAATACGAGCGGGCAGTGCAGATCGGCAACCAGATCCGCCAGCACGGCGCGGCCGGCGATCTCTATCTGGCCGGCCACTCGCTGGGCGGCGGTCTCGCGGCGGCGGCGGCCACGGCCAGCGGCGCAACCGCTTTCACGTTCGGCGCCGCAGGCCTTCATCCGGCCACGGTGACGCGCTACGGCGGAACGCCCCAGCCGAGACAAATCTACTCGTACCGCGTCGACGGCGACGCGCTGATCAACATACAGAACAAGCACGCCAATCTTCCGCAGGACGTCGGCACGCGCTTCGATCTGCCGGCGACGAGCGCCAGCCCGTTCCTGCGACACTTCATCGAGGACTACTGGTCCGGATTGGCGCGGGTCCTCGGACAGGCGCGCATGAATCTGGATGTCGCGTTGCGTCACCCGTTGCGCGTCTGAATCACGGTATCGGCATGCGCCGCCGCGCCAGTTCCGCGACGCCGATGCACAGCGCCAGCCACGCGCCGCCTGCTGCGAAGCCGCCGATCACATCGCCGGGAAAATGCACGCCGATCACGATGCGGCTCGCGCCGATGGTCAGCACCAACAGACAGGCCAGGGCGACGATGAGCGGGTCCCGGCGGGTCGGCGCGATGCGCATCAGCACGTACGCGCACATCCCGTAACAGACGATGGAACCGAAGGTATGCCCGCTCGGGAACGCGAAGCTCTCGGGCAGCGGCACGAGCGCGCCGGACGGGCGGGCGCGGCCCATGAGCGACTTGAGCGCGTGATTGAGCAGCGCGCCCACGCCGGTGACGGCCGCGAGATACACCGCGAGCCCGGCGCGGCGCGCGAACAGAAGCACGACACCGGCGAGCGCGCACACCAGCGTGAGAAACCAGGGATCACCGAGATGCGTGGCGCGCCCGAACCAGCGCGCGGCGGCGACTGGCACGCCGTTCCGTACGGCATCGAGCATTATTTGATCCGCCGATGCAAACGCGCTGCCGTGCGCGATACGCGTCGCGATGGCAATGAAGACGGCCGCGCCGATGGCCGCCGGCAAGAACGTGGCGATCGCGACGCCCGGCGCGGACATGCGCGGCCGGCGCGCGGCATGCGTCCACGCGAACCAGGCCGCGGTTGGCACGACGAGCAGCAGCACCACGATGATCGTCAGGGCATGGCGTTGGGCGAGCGCCGTGTAATCCATGGGGGTGTGGGTTCCTTGCACGATGAAGGTTGCCTGCGTGGAGATCATGGTAGCCGACGCTACATCGGCTTCGAAGTTCGAGTAACTAAATCGGACAAATCGCGTTCTGGAAAGCGAGCGATGTTGATAGCCTTGGATCGAGACAGCAGTCCCTTGCCGCTGCCGTCTTGCCTGACTGCCCAGCAAGCATGGCTTGCTCAACCTTCGCTATCCTCGCCAGACCCATGAGCTACGTCAGCCGAAACTACAAGAACGCCGCCCATGCGCCGTCAGGCATGTGGGTATGCGCCCCCGGTTCCACGAACGGCCCTTATCCGGATCCGTTTCCCGCCGCACTCGAGGGCGCACCACATTACTGCGGCGGATGTGTGTCGTACGTCAAGCAAGTGTGCCCTTCGTTGCAGGAGACGTCCGTCTGGCGAAAGGGAGCGTCGGTGAAGGGGAACGGGCATATCGTCGAAGGAACGGTCATCGCCACCTTCGACCGTTACGGTCACTTCCACGGGCATGCAGCCATCTATGTGAGTCAAGGGCCGGCGGGCGTCACCGTGTACGACCAGTACGCTCATCCACGCAAGCCAGTCGGACCGAGGGTACTGCGTTGGGGCCATGCATCGGACGTGAACAACGGGGACAAGTTTCATGTCGTCGAGTAAGGCTGCGCTTTGGGCGTGGTGTGCTTGCACCGCCGCCGCGAGTCCGGTCAGCGCGGCGCAGCTGAGTTGTCCCGTGCTGCCCGACACCCAGGAACGCTACATCCAGTTGTTCGACGGCGCGCCGGGCGAGCACGTTTCCCTCATCGCAGACCACGGGGACGCGCGTCGCGGCATCTGGAAAGTTGGTTACGTGTACGACCAGGGCCGCTCGCTCACCCTGCAATGCGTCTACGCCAATCAGGCCAGGCGCGACATCGCCATTCCCGGGCGCGTCGACGTGTGCCGCTATCAGACCGACAGCGGCGGCCTGACGAAGCTCGACTGCGAGTAACGCACCGCGCAGCCGCCCACTCACGCGCGCGATGGCCCGCCCGACACACGGCCCGCGTGCTATCGTCATTGCGTCATGTATCGCCTGCCGCGCGAAGCCCTCATGAGCCACGTCCGCTATCCTCTCGGACCCGATGACCGGGTGCATCTGCTGTGCTGGCTCACGTGCGGATTCCTCGGCGCGTTCTATCTCGACGGCGACTGGCCCGATCCCTCCTTCCAGGTGCGCGCGGCGCATCGCTGGCTCGATCGGCATCATCGCGCAGCCGACTGGATCGAAACCGCGCGGCTCTCGGTCACGGCTCAGGCGCTCGCTTCCCGTCTGTCGAACTTGCTGGACAACGACACCGCACGCGACGACGTCGAACGCATTCTCGACAGCGAAGAGCTCGACTACGAGAACGCGCTGGTTCAGCGCATCTATCACGAGTGCCGGGCCACGCTCGCCAACAAGGGCAAACCGCTCCATTGAATCGTTTGCGAGCATGCGCAGCGATCAAATTTCATGCCGCGTCGGGCGCGCGGCTTGATGCGCCGGAGGTTGCGGAAGCGACTTTTTTTTCGCTCTGAAGAATGTGCGGAACCCCACATTGACGGCATGCAGCGCGTTGCTACCATCGGCGCGCCTGCTCGCACGTCGATGTTCGCGCCTCGCGATCCTCCTTGATCCCGAAGCGATTCGGCACCACCGTCAGCGGCCACCCGATCGAAAACAACCGAAAACAAATGGACACTGAACGGAGGTCGCCATGCCCCGCTGCATTCACTCGCCTGCTTCTCAATCCTCGACACGCCTGCGACCGCTCGCGGCCCTCGTGCCTTTGATTGCAGGCCTCTCATACGCCGCCGTCGCCCACGCCGCGCCACCCCTTCCAAGCGGCGGCCAGTTCGTCGCGGGCAGCGGTTCGATCGGCGGCGGCGGTCAGTCGCTCACCATCAATCAGACGACGTCGCGCGGCGTGATCGACTGGAACAGCTTTTCGATTGGCAGCGGCAGACAGGTCACGTTCAACAACGGCAGCGGCGCGACGCTCAATCGCGTGACCGGCGGCGACGCGTCCGTACTGCTCGGCCAACTGAGCGCGAGCGGCAGCGTCTATCTCGTCAATCCACAAGGCGTGCTTGTCGGACCCGGCGGCGTGGTCGCGACGGGCGGGCGCTTCGTCGCCTCCGCACTGGATGTCGGCGACGCCGCCTTCATGCAGGGCGGCCCGCTGACGCTCGCGGGCGGCGGCAACGGCATGGTCATCAACTTGGGCAAGATCGGTTCGAGCGGCGGCGACGTGTTCCTCGTGTCGCGCACGGCCGTCATCAACGCCGGCACCATCAGCGCGCCGCAGGGCACCGCCGAACTCGCGAGCGGCAGCCAGGTGCTGCTGCAGGATGCGTCGGGCGGCCAGCAGGTCTTCGTGCAGGCCGGAAGCGGCGGCTCCGTGATGAACGCCGGCGCGATCCAGGCGGCGCAAGCCAGCCTGCAAGCCGCCGACGGCAATGTCTACGCGCTAGCCGGCAACAGCGCGGCGATCCGCGCGACCGGCACCGCGACGCGCGACGGCCATGTCTGGCTCGTCGCCGACCAGGGTGCGGTACACGCCAACGGCACGATCGCGTCAGCCAATGCGGACGGCAGCGGCGGCGCGGTGGAGACGCACGCCAATGCGCTCGATGTCGCGGGCGCGGACGTGCATGCGGGCAACTGGACGCTCGGCGCGCCGGCGCTGACCGTCGATCAGCCGACCGGCACCGCGCTCGCGCGCAGTCTCGCCAACGGCACTTCGGTCGTGGCCCAGAGCAGCGGCGGCGACCTCGCGGTGAACGGCTCGGTGCAATGGACCGGCAATGGCTCGCTGACGCTGAACGCGGCGCACAGCGTGTCGATCGGCGCCGGTTCGACGCTGGCCAACAGCGGCAACGGCAATCTCACCCTGCGCGCCGATGCAGCCGGCGCCGACAACGGCGGCAGCGTGACGAACGGCGGCACCATCGACTGGTCGAAGAGCGGCGGCATCGTCAGCGCGCTGTACGACATGAACGGCAGCTACGCGCCGGGCACCGTGCTCACGAACAGCGGCTGGACGGCGGCGCAATACAGCGGCCTCGTCACGCAGGCGACCGGCTACAAGCTCGTCAACACGCTGGCGGACCTGAAGAACGTCTCGCAAAACCTCGCGGGCAACTACGCGCTGGGCAAGGACATCGACGCGAGCGCCACCGCCTATCCCAACTATTTCACGCCGATCGGCCAGACCACCGCCGCGCCGTTCACCGGCCAGTTCGACGGCTTCGGCCACACGATCGACCAGCTCGCCACCACCGCCGATCTCGACAACGACTACTTCGGCATGTTCGGCGTCATCGGCACGAAAGGCGTCGTGCGCGACCTGAACCTGACGAACGGCAACACGGGCGGCAATACGTCAGGCGGGCTGGGCCTGCTCGTCGGGCAGAACAACGGCACTGTCGCCTATGTCAACACCACCGGCAGCGTCTCGCAGAACGGCTTCGGCGGCTTTGGCGCGGGCGGCGTCGCGGGCGTCAACAACGGCACCATCGCGCGTTCATCGAGCACGGCGGACGTCGGCTACCAGACGGCGGCGGGCGGGCTCGTCGGGGTGAACAACGGCACCATCGCGCAGTCGTACGCAACCGGCTTCACGCGCGGCGGCACGCACGGCAACACCGGCGGACTCGTCGCGTTCAACTCGGGGCTCATCACGCAGTCATACGCGACGGGCGGCGTCGGCGGCTTCGGCGGCGGCGGACTCGTGTACAGCAACGGCACGACCGGCGTCATCAACGAATCCTTCGCCACCGGGCAAGTGGGCGGCGGCGGGCCTCCGGGCGATCCGGAAGGCGGCATCGCGGCCTATAACACAGGCGCCATCCACAACAACGTCTACTGGAATCGCGACACCACCATCCGCACCACCGCCGCCGCGTCCAACTCGGGCACCACGCCGCCCGACGCCAACGGGCTCAGCACCGCGCAGATGAGCAACGCGTCGAACTATCTGGACTGGAACATTCCCGCAGGCGGCGTGTGGGCGATGCCTGCCGGCGCCACGCATCCGGTGCTCCAGTGGCAGCAGGCGCATTGAGAAGTTGAACGAAGGCGCCCCTAGCTGCCGATGACGAGGAAGATCTCGCCCAGGGGCGCCTTCGATCCATTGGGCACCACGGCCCGCAGCGGAAAGCCATAGGTGCCGCGCACGCTGACGAAGCGTCCCATCTGCACGCGAATGCCGGCGCCGACGCTCGCCAGCGACGCATTGTTGACCTCGCCGAACTCCGGGATGCGGTTCCAGACATGCCCGGCATCGAAGAACACGAAGGGCTGCACGGCCGCGATGCCGGCCGTGAGCGCCGGCGCGCGCACTTCCGTCTGCACGTTCCAGCCGCGGTCGCCCTGCGCCGCATAGGGTTCATAGCCGCGCACGCTGGCATCGCCGCCCAGGCCGAGTTCCTCGCTCGGCAACAGCGTGCTGCCGGTCCACTGCGCCAGTCCGCGCGCCGATACCGAGAAGCCCGTGCTCGCAATAGCCAGATCCCGCGATGCCGACAACTGCACATACTGATAACGCGGCTTCGCGCCAAGGCGTGCGGTGTCGTAGGCCACGTCGTTGCTGCTGCCGTCGAAGTAACCGGGGCTGGCGTACAGCGCGGCGTTCAGATGGGACTCGCCGCTTGCGTCGCTGTTCGAAAGATCGTAGGCCAGCACGAACTGGTGAATGTGCGTGTTGGCGTTGAACACCTGGAAGCCGCCGAATTCAAGGTCGTTGTTCGAGCGCTTGAAGTCATAGCCGATCTGCACCTGCTGTTGCCAGGCGCCCGCATGATCGAGCGGCGGCAAACGCCAGTCGTAGCGCAGGCTGAGCTGGGCGCTGAGGCCGGTTTGTCCGTAGCTGTCCGGCAGGCGCGGCGTACTCTGTGCAAACACCCCGAACATTTCGATGCGGTCGCCCCAACGCAGCGGCGTGACGAAGTTGAACGCATGCGCAATGAAGCGCGCACGGTCCGGCCGCCCTTCGATATCGGGATTGCCGCTCACGAGGTCGTTGCTCGCGGTCATCTGATAGCTGAAGCGCGCATCGATGCCGAACAGATTGCCGTAGTCGAAGCCCGCAAGAAGCCGGTCGCGCCCCAGTGCGCGGACGCCGTCGTTGTTGTAGCCGCCGTAGACCCGGAACGGGAAGCGGTCTTCGGTTTGCAGGATGACGTCGGTGGTGTTGAGCGCCGTGCCCGGCGCGTAGACCACCTCGACACGGCGGTATGGATTCGCATTGAGCAACGCCAGACCGGACGCGACATCCGCTTCGCGAATCGGCGCGCCGCTCGTCAGAGGCATCTCGCGTTCAAGCAGCGCGTCGGAAAACCAGCGGTTGCCCTTCGGCACGACGCGGCCGGTCCGGTATTCGGCCACCACAATGTTCACGACCCCGCCGCTCACGTCCTGTTCGGGCACATACACATCGACAAGCGGCTGCCCCGCCTCGCGATAACGCGCCACCACCGCGCGGCGAATCTCGGCGAGGCGCGCGAAGGTGAGCGGCTGGTGCAGGTCGTCTGAAAAGCGGTCGAGAAAATCGGGTGTCAGCAGCGGCAGATTCGCTGCCGTTACCGCGCCGCCGGCGCTCGTCTGCGTGGCGGACGCCACAGCGGGTTCCGCGCTCGTGAACGCCAGGCCGTGCAGATCCTGTATGGCGACGCGCTGCGAATCGTCACCGGGCTGAGGCGGTTGAGGCGCCTCGCGCGGACGCCCGGACGACGGCGGCGCAAGCGGCGCGACATCGCGCCAGGACTGCGCGCAGGCCTCGCGAATCGGCGCGCCGCACAGTAATGTCGTAGACAGCGCCGCGGCAAGAAGGCGCGAACCCCGTATGATGCGGTTTCCGGCAAGCTGAGCCATGCGTGCAGCGCCGCTGCTCGGCGATCGTCATTGGGCTTCGCATGGTATCAGCCGCGTTTGTGCCGCGGGTGTGCCCGATCGTACGATGATGCGGCCATTACGCACCCTTCACGGAACGGTTCCTGCGTTCGCCGCGTTCACAGCTCACCGGTTCGTTGCCCGTCGCGTAGAAATGACGCGCAACGTGGCGCGTGACCTGTACAAATCACCGGTATGCCGTGCGCGGCATGCCGCCCGACCCACCGTATCCCGCTTTTCGCAACCGGCGCGATAAACAAGCCGGACCGCATTCAGGACGATGATGGACAAAACCTCCACCGCCGGCACCGCCCGCCCCGACTCGCGTGATGCACTCGCCCTTGACGACTGCGCACGCGAGCCGATCCACATTCCTGGTGGAATCCAGCCTCATGGCGTGTTCTTCAGTGTGGACGCGCACGGCCACATCCTCCAGGTGAGCGGCAACGTCGCGCAGTTCGCACACCTCGCGCCCGACGCGTGCCTGGGACGCGCGCTGTCCGACGTGCTCGGCCCGGCCGCCAGCGAGCGCGCGGTCGCGAGTCTGAAACACCTGTCGCGCGACGGCATGGCGCTGCACGTGGGCAACGTGATGATCGATGGCTGGACCTCGCATGGGCCGATGGCGATCATCGTGCACCGGCATGACGGGCTGCTGTTCGTCGAAGTCGAGCCGGCGCAGGACACCGCCGATGTGTTCTCGACCATCTATCCGCTGGTGCGCTCGTTCGTCACCGAAGTGCAGACAATGCGCACGGTCGAGCAACTGTGCCAGTTCGCCGCGACGGAAATCGCGCGCATCACCGGTTTCGGCCGCACGCTGGTCTACAAGTTCGACGATGAAGGCCATGGCAACGTGCTGGCCGAAGCCGTCGATCCCGGCTATCCGTCCTATCTGCGCCAGCATTTCCCGGCCTCCGACATTCCGGCGCAGGCGCGGGAGCTGTATCGCAGGAACCGTATCCGCCTGATCTCCAACGCCAACTACGAGGCCGCGCCGCTCGTTCCCATGCTGCATCCGCAGACGCATCGGCCGACCGATCTCACGTATGCGTCGCTGCGCAGCGTGTCGCCGGTTCACCTGCAGTACATGCGCAACATGGGCACGCTCGCGTCGATGTCGATGTCGATCCTCGTCAACGACACGCTCTGGGGCCTGATTTCCTGCCACCACGCGACACCGCGTCTGCCGCCCTTCGAAGTGCGCACCGCGTGCGAGCACGTCGCGCAGATCGTGTCGCTGCAGATCGAGGCGCGCGAGACGCAGGACGAGGCGCACTACCGGCTCGAACTGCGGCGCATGTTGTCCAAGCTGCTTTCGTCGATGGCGAATACCGACAGCTTCGTCGACGCGCTCGTCAACGACCCTTCGGACCTGCTCGGCTTCACGCGCTCGTCGGGCGCGGCGGTGATCTTCGAAGGACGCACGTCGCTGGTCGGCGTGACGCCCGGCGAGCAGGCCGTGACCGCGCTGGTCGACTGGCTCGATGACCAGAGCGAGGACGTGGTGTTGTCGGACCATGCGTCGCAGGATTGTCCGGCGCTGGCCGGCTCGCCGGACGTCGCGGGTTTCCTGGCGGTGTCGATCTCGAAGATCTATCGCAATTACGTCGTCTGGTTCCGGCAGGAGGTCGTGCAGACGATCGAATGGGCCGGCGATCCGCGCGCCAAGCTCACCGGACTGGCCGAGTCGCTCTCGCCGCGCCTGAGCTTCGAAACCTGGACCGACGTGGTGCGCGACCGCTCGCTGCCATGGCGGCCCGCTGAACGGGAAATCGCGCTCGAATTTCGTGCGGCGGTGCTCGGCATCGTGCTGCGGCGCGCGGAGGAAATCGCTCAGCTCGCCACTGAACTCGGCCGCGCCAATCACGAGCTGGAAGGTTTTTCCTACACGGTCTCCCACGATCTGCGCGCGCCGCTGCGGCATATCGTGAGCTTTGCAGACCTGCTCGCGCAGATCGACGGCGACAAGCTCTCCGAGCGCGGACGCGGCTATCTGGAGCGCGTGGTGACGTCGGCGCGTTTCGGCGGCCGTCTGGTCGACGACCTGCTCTCGTTCGCGCAACTGGGCCGGGCGGCGTTGCGGCCGCATCAGGTGGACGTGCGCGCGCTCGTCCACACCGTGATCCAGAACGACATCGACGAACCATCCTCCGCGCGCGTGCACTGGACCGTGGATGCGCTGCCGACCATCGAAGCGGACCATGTCTTCCTGCATGTGGCATTGACGAACGTGTTGTCCAACGCGGTGAAGTTCAGCGCGCAGCGTCCGCAGCCGGAGATTCATATCGGCGCGCAGGAAGGCAGCGGGGAGTTGTCGGGGCATGTCGTGTATGTCGTGCGCGACAACGGTATCGGCTTCGACATGCGCTATGTGGACAAGCTGTTCGGCGTGTTCCAGCGGCTGCACGTCAACGATGCCTTCGACGGCACCGGCATCGGACTCGCGAATGTCCGGCGCATCATCGAGCGGCACGGCGGCAAGGTTTGGGCGGAAGGCACGCCCGACGCCGGCGCCACCTTCTATCTGGCGCTGCCAAAGCAGTATCGACCGGAAAGCGGCGTGCGGCGCGACACGGCCGCCACGGCGCTCGCGCGGCTCGTGGCGGGCACGGGCGGCACGGCGTATGACGTCGGCCAGATCATCGGGGACTCGGAGCGCGAGAAGGAATAGCGTCCTTCGAGCACACGAGACAAAGCGGCCGCGATCTTTCGATCGCGGCCGCTTTTGCCTGATGGTGCCAGGTTTCGCTTAGAAGCGGTGACGCAGGCCCACCGTTGCTGCAACCTGGTTGCCCGTGGACGACGGCGACAGGGTGTTGATCATCGCGACGTTCGCGCCGGCATCGCCGAGCTGACCCGAAGCATGCTGGTACACGCCTTCGACATACACATCGGTACGCTTGGACAGCATGTAGTCGGCTTGCAGCGAGACGGTGTGCCACTTCGGATCACCCGAGCCGTTCGCACCCGACACCTTGCCGTCCGTGTAGGTGTAGGCGGCGTCGAGGCTCAGCGCCGGCGACAGCATGTAGCGGCCGTTCAGCTCGAAGTTGTTCAGGTGCAGGTTCGCATCGTCCGGCAGCGCGAACGACGTGCCGCCTTGCGCCCCGGCGATCAGGTTGTCGAAGTGCGTGTTGGTCCACACGAAGCCGACGGTGGCCGGGCCGTACGTGTAGTTCACCGCGGCGCCGAAGGTGCGCTGCAGTTCCGCCGTCAGATTGGTGTTGTTGCCCTGGCCTGCCGACACCGCGCCGGCGGCGTTCAGATTGTTGCGCGAGTTGTTCAGTTGCAGGTACGCGGCGGCGGCGTTCAGCGGACCGTTGCTGTACGACGCGCCCGCACTCCACGCGCGGTTGTTCGAGAACTGGCCCGCGTCATTCGAGAAGCCGTACAGACCGCCGAACTTGAAGCCCGCGTAGTTGACGCTCTGATACTTCACCGAGTTCTTGATCGAGAACGAATGGTCGAGATTGTCGTTGTCGAACGGATGGGCGCTCAGGTTGTTGCCGAAGCCGGCGCCGGCTTCCGAGAACGGCCCGAGGTAATCGACCACTGAATCGTACTGGCGACCCAGCGTCAACGTGCCGTACTGGTCGTGTTGCAGGCCGACATAGGCCTGACGGTTGAACATCGTGTTGCTTTCGGTGTAGCGGCCGTTGTTGATGTTGAAGCCGCTCTCCAACTTGAACAGCGCATGCAGGCCGCCGCCGAGATCCTCGACGCCCTTCAGGCCGAAATAAGTGTCCGAAAGCGAGCCGCTGCCTTCCTGCCAGTTGTTGTGTCCGCCGGAGTTGTTCGTGTAGACGAGGCCTGCGTCCAGCGTGCCGTAGAGGGTGACACTGCTTTGCGCCTGGGCCGACGCTGCAAAAGCGCCCAGCACACCCGCGATGATGAGAGTTCTTTTCATGATGGTCCGAAGTCCTTTTAAAGCGAAAGCTTCCCGGGGCCGGCTGGTTGATTTACCGGCCGCTTGCCCTTGTGAAACTGGGTGTCACTTTATTCGACGGTTGCCGAAATGTGTCGGGCCTGTGGACGCAATAATATTTTGTTGATTCTGCGAATGGACAGTCGAACGGTTTCAGTTCTCTTTAAGAAAAGCGTTCCCTGGTTTCAAAACTTGAATTGACCGCCGGCCCTTGTTGCGCATGGGCGACACCATTCCTGCGTAGTCGGGATAAGTTAATTGCGGCCGACGAAGTATGAATTGCGGGCGAGCGTTGCTAAGCTTATGCGTGCCTGCAGAACTCCGAGAAGTCATTATTGAGGCATGGAGCGGCTCCGCGAGAGGGAGCCGCTCCTTTTTTAATTTCAGTAATCTTCCAAATTGGATTCATGCGAATCCCGCTGTCTTCTTTTTAGAATGCACGATGCATTCCGAATTCAGAAATAATCCTTGCGCATTATAAAATTAAACGCAATAGCGAGAATCCGCCTCATGCGCGCGCATCAGGCATGATTGCCGAGCCCGGACGCTTCCAGATCGAAAGCCGCGGTCAGGGTAGTCATTTCAAAATTGCCCGTCTGGTTTGAAGAATTTCCGCATGGCGCGGTGTCGTATCGCGAAGTGCAAGCGCCGCCTGTGGGCAACAGGCCCGGATTAGAGCCTTTGCTCGGACAAATTGTAACGGGCGGGCAGGCCCTAGGCACGGCGGCAAGCCCGCGATGACCACCACGCCGTTTTCATTTGGATACATGTTGAAGCCGGGCAAAACGTCAATGGGGTACATCCCTTGCTGAAGTACTTGCTTCTGAGCACCAGGCTGGAACCCCAACATGAAAAGTGGCATTAACGCAGTTTCCGTCCCCGCATTTCGACAGCGTCGACCGGCTCAGTTCGCCGAGCGCGAACTTCAGCATCTCGAGATGGTCCTGGCGAACTTCGTCGAACGCAATACCTCGACTGACCGGCTTCCCACCCGCTACTGGGACATGCGCGTCGCACAACTCGATTCCGAGTACGACCTCGTTCCGTCCCAGAGTCAGCGGGTAGCCTCGCTGCAACGCAAGCTGGCGCTGCTCGATTCGGCGCTCGACTCTGCCTCGTCCGCAGCGGACGTCCAGGAAGGTCAGCACAACCGGCGCGTGGCCGCCTGACTTCAGATCGCCTTACATGACGGCCGATATGCGCCGCCGTCATGCTCGAACCGCTCAGTCCGCAGGTTCAGTCCACTCGTCGACCATGGCGCGCGCCGCGGTGTGCCCGCTCATCAGCGCGTCTTCGGCGGAAGCAAAGGTCTGGAAGGTCGCGTTCTCCACGCACAATGGCGAGAACGCCGTGACGGGTCGTCCGGAGCGGCTGATGGTCACGATGGCAAGGTAATGTGCGGTCACGGGAGCCGGTACGAGCCGGCCGTTCGCCTGCACCGCGACTTCGAGCACGAAGCCTTTATGGTTGTACGACCGTATCATTGCAGCACCCCGCCGCTGATGGACCACGCCCAAGGAAGCGTCGTGATCGGCAGCGGACCGCGCTGTGCATGACGCCTGCCCTTGCAGCAAGCATCGTGTGTGCCTGTAGCGCTCAGCGCGCGCGACGAAGCGCCATGTGCGCAACCTCCGACGCAAGGTCGGCGCGCAGTTCCGCCCATTTACCGAGCAGCGAGGGATCGTCGGTAAAGAAGTAGGGCGCGTGCGACCACTCTTCAACCTGATCGCCGGCAGTGACGAGTTCAAAGATGCGAAGATCCTGGTCCTCGCTGACGCCGGTGCGCACCAGTTCCCTGAAAGACTGGATACCGTGCAGCTCGACATTTTGGATGCCGACGCCATGCACCACTGCCATCACCGTCTTGCCGATACGCCACGCCGCTTCGCGGCTGTCCGCGAGGACAAACGCAACGCTTTTGACCGGACGTTCGAACTTCATGCGGAACAGGCGGGACTTGCATTGCTCACTGAGTTGCGTATTCATGGCGCTCGAACTTGCATGCTCCACAGGGCCAGCCTCAGACATCGATGCACCAGCATGGGCCTTGCCGTGAAAGCGAAGAAGAAGGAAGTGCGCGAGCGTCGGTTATTCGCGTCGCATCGTTTAGAGCACACGATGCAGGAGTTGTTCCCGCTTCCGCGAGTCAATGTGGGCCGTGAAGTTCAAGGCGATTAGATCGGCGTTCGAAGGAAACCTTGCGCAGGGTTGCGGAAAGTTTTTCAAGGCTGTGCGCATCGACATGCAACTGAAAGTGCATTGAAGACGACTCTTGGCGAACAAGTCGTCTTCGTGTCAACGTGGTGTCAGTGGTTGAGTTCCTCGAGCCGCAAGCCGTTGGTTCGCGGACCAAACACGCCGATCGCGAGCGCAACCAGCAGCATGCACACCGTGATGCCGGCGAACACGCCCGGCACGCCGGACTCTTTCAACAGGAACGCGATGATGAAGCCCGACATCATCGCGCCGGCGCGGCTCGCCGAATACACGATGCCGCTTGCGCGGCAACGCACGGCGGTGGGAAAAAGTTCGGTCTGATACGCGTGATAGCACACCGAGATGGTCTGGCCCGCAAGCGAGATCAGCACGCCGAGCGCGATCAGCGCAACCGGCGACTTCATCTGCCCGAACGCGAGGCCGCTCGCGATCACGACGAGCGCCCCGCCGACAATCAGCCATTTGCGCTGGATACGGTCGGCATAGAACATCGCGAGCAGCGGGCCGAGCGGCAGCGCGAAGGCGATGACGAACGAATACAGCAAGCTCTTCGTGACGTTCACACCCTGTCCGATGAGCAACGTCGGCACCCAGTTGGCGAAACCGTAATAGCCGATCGCCTGGCAGAAGTTGAAGGCAATGAGCATGATGAGGCGCGCGCGATACGGCGCCTTGAACAGCTCGCCGAGCGCTGCACGCCGGTGCGACGGCTGCTCGACGAAAGCCGCGGGCGGCGGCAGCGGCTGGCCTGATTCGCGCGCCACGACGCGCTCGATCTTGCCGACCACGCGTTCGCATTCTTCCGTACGTCCATGCATCGCCAGCCAGCGCGGGCTTTCCGGCACCGCGCGCCGGATGAACCAGACGATGACCGCGCCCACCGATCCCGCCAGCACCACGATGCGCCAGCCGTCGAGGCCGAATACCGTCTCCGGCACGAGCCAGTACGAGAGCAGCGCGGCGACGGGCGCAGCGGCGAACATCACGGTCTGGTTGAACGCCATCGCGCGGCCGCGCATGTATTGCGGCACGAGTTCGGTGACATAACTGTCGATGGTGATGATCTCGACGCCCACGCCGATGCCCGTTACGAAGCGCCAGAAGATCACGCCTTCGGGCGTGGTCTGGAACGCCATGATGGCCGAGCCGATCGAGTACCACAGCAGCGAGACCGTGAACACGCTGCGGCGTCCATAGCGATCCGGCAGCCAGCCGAAGCAGAACGTGCCGATGAACAGTCCGGCAAAGGTCGCCGCGATGAATCCGGCGATGCCGGTGAAGCCGAAGAACGCATGCGTGGTGGTCTGCAACAGACCGCTGCGCGCCATGCCCGGCGCGATATAGCCGGTGAAGATGAGATCGTAGATTTCGAAGAAGCCGCCGAGCGAGATGAGGAACACGAGCATCCATAGATGCCGGGTGATCGGCAGGCGGTCCATGCGAGCGGAGATCTGCGCGCCGGGCGTCATGTCGACGCGGATGTCGGGCGAAGCGAGCGGCTCTGCGACCGCGCTGAAGGTAGGCTGCATTGTCTGTGTCTCCTTGATGCGTCCGTGACTGCCGTTTGATTCGGCTGACAACGGACCCATGCCACTCTGTAGGCGACGGCGCGGATTGTTATATGCGCCTGTCGCGAAGCATCATGCCGTGACGTGTTTTGTCAGCCGTCCCAGCACCTCCCTGGTATGCTCGCCCACCGCCGCAAGCGGTTGCCGCACGCCGGGCCGGCGTCCGCCCAGTGTGAGCGGCAGCAGCACCACATCGGTCGAGCCGCCGTCGTCGGTCTGCATCGGCACGAGGCCGCCGCTTGCTTTCAGATGCGGATCGTCGAGCAGTTGCTCGGGACGCACGATGGGCGCATACGGAATGCCGGCCGCTTCGAGTTTCGGCGCCAGTTCGTCCGCGCGATGCAACGCGAGGATCTCCCCGAGCCGCGCGAGCAAAGCCGGGCGCACCGCGACGCGCATGGCATTGGTGCCGAACGCCGGCTCGCGTGCGAGGTCGGGACGTTCGAGCACGTCGCACAGCGTGACGAACTGCTTGTCGCTCACCGCGCCGATGAACAACTGCTCGTTGTCGGCGAGCGTAAACACGTCATAAACACTCCAGGCCGACACGCGCGAGGGCATCGGCGGCGGCGCTTCGCCGGTCATCGCGTATTGCTGCATGTGTTGCGCCGAAAGAAACACGCAGTTCTCGAACAGCGCGCTCTGCACTTCCTGGCCGTGGCCGTCGCGCTCGCGTTCGCGCAACGCGGCCAGTACGCCGATGGCGCCGAACATGCCGCCCATGATGTCGTTCACCGACGTTCCCGCACGCAACGGCCGCCCTGCCGGACCGGTCATGAAGGCGAGGCCGCCCATCATCTGGACGACTTCGTCGAGCGCGAGACGCTTCTCGTACGGGCCGGGAAGAAAGCCCTTGTGCGATACGTAGATCAGCTTCGGATACGACTTCGACAGCGTGTCGTAGTCGAGCCCGAGTTTCGTCATCAGGCCGGGACGGAAGTTTTCGAGCAGCACGTCACAGCCGCCGATCAGTTCCAGCGCGGCTTCGCGTCCCTCGTCCGTGTGCAGGTCGAGGACGACGCTCTTCTTGTTGCGATTGAACGAGCGGAAGAAGCCCACGCCCAGGCCGGGCAGATTGCGCGTCTTGTCGCCGCCGGGCGGTTCGATCTTGATGACCTCGGCGCCGAGATCCGCGAGGATCATGCCGCAGGTCGGTCCCATCACCATGTGCGTGAACTCGATCACGCGAATGCCGTCGAGCGGCAGGGCTGAATGAGTCATAGGGTCCTCAGGCTTCGATTGCGCAGGGTTGCGTGAAGGTCAGCGGCAGGCCCGCGAGTGCGAGCGCGCCATGCAGCGTTTCGCCTTCGAGCCAGTGTGCGAGTTGCGCGCGCAGCGATAGCAAGGCAGGAAGATCGATGCCGGTCTCAATGCCCATCTCGGCGAGCATGAAGGCAAGATCCTCGCTCGCCGCGTTGCCGCTCGCGCCCGGCGCATGCGGACAGCCGCCGATGCCGGCGAGCGTCGCATCAAATCGCGCGACGCCGGTTTCAAGCGCGGCATGGACGTTGGCGAGCGCGAGGCCGCGCGTGTCGTGGAAATGGCCGCACCAGAAGCGCTCGCCCGCGATGCGCCGCGCCTGTTCGAACAGCCGGCGCACGGCGGAAGGGCCCGCGTAACCCACGGTATCGGCGATGCTCACGCGGTCCGCGCCCGCATCGAGCAGCGCCTGCATCAGGCGCAGCACTTCGGCGGGATCGACGCGGCCCTGGATCGTGCAGCCGAACGCCGTGCCGATGCCGCCCTCGATCAGCGTCTTCGCCCCCGACGCATCGCGCGCAGCACGCATCCGCGCCACTTCGTCGATCACTTCCTGCGGCGTCTTGCGCAGGTTCGCGACACTGTGCGCGTGGCTCGCCGAGAGCGGCACGAGCATGAGATCGGCTTGCGCGTCGAGTGCGCGTTCCGCGCCTTTGAGATTGGGCACCAGCACGGACACGAACAAACCGGGCAGGCGCTTCGCGAAGGCGACGAGCTCGGCCGTATCGGCCAGTTGCGGCAGGAGGCGCGCCGGCACGAACGAGCCGACTTCGATCTCGCGCTGGCCCGCCGCGTGGGCGGACGCGATCCATTCGAGCTTGCGCGCTGTCGGCATGAGGGTCTGGATGCTTTGCAGACCGTCGCGCAATCCGACTTCGCGGATCACAGCGCGGGTGGGGAACGCGGACATGAGGTTTCGTCTCCGTGTTTTCTTTGAATGTTCTCCACTCTAGACATTCCGCAAATGCGCAGAAAGCGGTAATTTGGAAGCTTCATGCTTCCGGTTCGGAATGTCTCCGGAAGATCCCGACCATCAACGGAGCACCGGCCCGCCATGCGCGACATCGATCTGAAAACGCTGCGCCTGTTCGTGACGGTCTGCGAACACCAGAACATCGCGCGGGCGGCGCAGGAGGCGCATATCGAGCCGTCGGCCATCAGCAAGCGCATTGCGCAACTGGAGACGGCGCTCGGCGTGCCGCTCCTGACGCGCTCGCGACGCGGCGTCGAGCCCACGCCGGCAGGCGGCGCGCTGCTGGAACACGCGCGCAGCGTGCTGTTCACCCTGGAGCGCATCGCCAACGACGTCGCCGCGTTCGGCGGCGGCCTGGTAGGACGCGTGAGCATTTGCGCGTCGGCGTCGGCGATTGCGGAGGCGCTGCTCGACGATATCGCCTCGTTCATGCGCGAGCCGGCCAACCAGAACATCAAGGTGGACGTGGAAGAGCGGCTGTCGCACGAACTCGTGCGGCAGTTGCGCGAAGGCGTGGCGTCGGTGGGCGTGTGCTGGGACAGCGTCGATCTGCGCGGCCTGCAACAACGCACCTACCGCCGCGACCAGCTGGCGCTCGCGGTGCCGCCGGATCATCCGCTGGCAAAGCGGCGTTCGGTGAGCTTCGAGGAATCGCTCGCGTTCGAGCATGTCGGCCTGCCGCCCGCCACCGCCGTTCACACGATGCTCCAGCGCGCGGCGGCGCAAGCGGGCAAGTCGATGTCGTATCGCGTGATCGTGTCGAGCTTCGACGCGGCGTTTCGCGTCGTCGCGGCCGGGCTGGGCATCAGCGTCGTGCCGATGGAAGTAGCAGGCACCTACCGGCAGGCGCTCGGCATCGCGGCGGTTCCGCTGTCTGATGACTTCGCCGCGCGACGCTTCGTGATCTGCTTCAGGGACTTCGATGCGTTGCAGCCTGCGGCGCAACGTCTCGTCGAACATCTGGAAACGCGGGCGCGGCGCTAGCCAGGCGCTTCGCAGAAGACGGTTTCGGCGTCTTGCTTTTCGATCGTGAGATTGACGGAGCGCGCGCCGCCCGGACGCGTGCAGTGGCGCTTGCCGGCCGGCACCGTGAGCAGTTCGCCGGCGTGCAACTCGACCGCGCCTTCCTCGAACTCGATGACCAGCGTGCCCTCCACGCCGATGAACGTCTCGTCCGAGTCCGGATGGAGATGCCAGCGGTAAGGCGCGTCCATCACGCTCAGGTGGACGGCGTGATCGTTGACGCTCGCGATCACGCGGTTCAGGTAGCCGTTGCGGGCGGCATCGGCGAGGGCGGCGTAGTCGATGGAATCGGGCATGTGCAGACGCAAGCGATGAAGTGGAACGCTTCAGCCTAACGCCGCACGCAACGCGGCACAAACGAATGTTTCTGACGCGTATGTGAGCTTCATTCACGCATGCCGGTTTCAGATACTGCCCTGAACATTTGCATTGTTCGCATGGCCCATGATGGCCGCGAGATTGCCGATGACCGGCGATGCATACGTGACCTGCGGCGCATCGAGCGGCAGCGGCGCGGGGCCGGAATCCGTCGCGCGGGGATAGACGGGCAGCGGCGGCGCGCTCTGGGCGCTGGACGCGACCGGGAACACCGGTCCGCCGAGAATGCCCACGCCGATGAACGGATGCGCGTAGGCCACCGTCGCGATGCCAAAGGTCAGCTTGGCCGCCAGGATGAGTTTCTTGAGCATTTTCATTTTTTGTGCGCCGATCGTTTTCATGGTGTCCTCTCCTCATTGCCCGCTTGTTTGTCGATGGAAGGAGTCTGCACCGCGAGAATGAGAGAAAAATGAGCGCGTCCGGCGGGGCACGTTCGTGACGATGCGTTCTACACTGAACCCTCGCCGATTCCTGAACGTCCTCGCCATGTCCAGCCGCTTCACCGCCATCCTGATCGCCCTCGGCGCCGCCGCGCTGTTCGGCGCCGCCACGCCCGTCGCCAAGGTCCTGCTCGGCGGCGTGCCGCCGTTCATGGTCGCGGGATTGTTCTATCTGGGCAGCGGCATCGGCCTGGGCGGCGTCATCCTGCTGCGACCGAAGCGCCACGCGTCGAACGGATTGCGTGCGCGCGAGCTTCCGTGGCTTGCGGGCGCGATCGTCGCGGGCGGCGTCGCGGGTCCCGCGCTGCTGATGCTCGGGCTCACCAGCACGCCCGCCTCGACCAGCGCGCTGTTGCTCAATCTCGAAGGCGTGCTGACGGCGGCCATCGCGTGGCTCGTGTTTCGCGAGAACGTGGACCGGCAAGTGTTTCTCGGCATGGCGGCGATTGTCGCGGGCGGCGTGGTGCTCGCCTGGCAACCCGATGGCGCAACAGGCAGCGGCCTGCCGAGCGGTGCGTTGATGATCGTGCTGGCGTGCGCGTGCTGGGCCATCGACAACAATCTGACGCGCAAGATCTCGGCCGCGGACGCCACGGTCATCGCGTGCGCGAAAGGGCTCGTCGCGGGCATGACGAATCTTTGCATCGCGCTCGCGCTGGGCGCGCGTCTGCCCGCGCCGACAACGCTGCTCGCCGCAATGGCGACCGGTTTCGCCGGCTATGGCGTGAGCCTCGTGATGTTCGTGATCGCGCTGCGTCACCTGGGGACGGCGCGCACGGGCGCGTACTTCTCGGTCGCGCCGGTTTTCGGCGTCGCGATTTCACTGGCCCTCTGGCCGCATGCGCCAGGCGCGCTGTTCTGGATCGCCGCCACGCTGATGGCCTTCGGCGTCTGGCTGCACGTGCGCGAACGTCATGAGCACGAACACACGCACGAGCGGCTGGAGCACACGCATCGTCACTCGCACGACGCGCATCATCAGCACGAGCACGACTTCGCGTATCACGGTGACGAGCCGCATACGCATCCGCACGTGCATCTTCCGATCACGCATACGCACGCGCATTTTCCGGACGTTCATCACCGGCATGCACACGGCTAGCGCACGATTTACCATGAGAAAAGGAGAAGCAGATGGAACGCCCGGACTACGCACAGGCCATCGCGCAATTGACCGGCGCGGCGGAATTGATCGCGGCAGACGCGCCCGCCGAGCAGCGCGCAGAAGCCTTCGAAACGCTCGCGTACTTTCGCTTGCTGAAAGCACGCGTGAATGAAACGAACACCCCCGCCGTGTCCGACGATGAACTCTTCAAGGACACCGCAACCGCCGCACTCACGTTGGCGGGCCGCAAGGAGTTTCTCGCGGCGGCGGCGCTGCTCGAACAGGCGCGAGGCCTGTTGCGCGGCTAGCGGTGAACGCTTCAGAAGAGCTCCATTTCCAGCGGCATCAGGTTGATCCACTTCACAGCCGTGCGCCGCTCCACGCCGTCGTCATGAATCGACCGTATCATCACGCGCTGGCCGCGCGCCTCCCCAAGCACTTCGACAATCCTGTTTCGATAACGCGCAAGCATGCCGCGTGACGGCTTGCGCTTTGTGCTCTTGCGGAGGGAAACTGCGGGCATGGCAGATGACAGCGATTTATGACGGCCACATCATAACGACGCGAACGTCATCCCTCAATTATTCATCGTCCCCAACGCGACCCGCCACACCATGCGCCGAATCACTGTCCGGACTTCGCCCGTTCATGGCCGGGGCGTCTTCGCCCTCGCCGATCTATCGCCAGGCACCCTGCTGCTCGAATACAAAGGCCTGCGCGTTTCATGGAAGGAAGCGCAGCGACTGCATGCCCGCTCGAGTCCCGAGGACGGCCACACGTTCCTGTTCGGCCTCGACGACGGCCGCGTGATCGACGGCGCGCGCGGCGGCAACTCGGCGCGCTGGCTCAATCACAGTTGCGCGCCGAACTGCGAGGCAGAGCAGGACGGCGAACGCGTGTTCATCCGCGCCATCGCGCCGATCGAATCCGGTCAGGAATTGTTCATCGACTATCGTCTGACGGTGGAAGGCCGGCGCACCGCGGCCCTCAAGCAACTCTATGCGTGCCGCTGTCTCGCGAGCGCTTGCCGCGGCACGATGCTGTCGCGTTCACGCTAGCCGACGGCCGTTGGCGAAACGTCCCGCGCATCCTGCTTGCCGCGTCATCCGTATGGAGTGAAGGCAAGCGGCGGAGCGCAATCGACATGGTGACAGGGACTGAACGGCGGGCGGCAATGCTATATTGCGCGACATACTCAGCATGGAGCGCAGTGCGGCCCTTTCTGCCCATGACGGACCCCTTCTCAGGCAGCACCGACCCTTCCGCCGACGCCGACCGTCAGCGCCGCGAACGTACGAACCAGTTGCTCGTGAGCGTCGCGAGCGGCGACGAGCAGGCGTTTGCCGCGCTGTATCGGGAGACGTCGGCGCGTGTGTTCGGCGTCATCGTGCGCATGGTGCATGATCGCGCCGAAGCCGAAGACATCCTGCAGGACGTCTACGCCAGCGCGTGGCGCCGCGCGGATACGTTCGATCCCGCGCGCGGCAGCGCCATCACATGGCTCATCACGCTCGGACGCAACCGCACGATCGACCGCTTGCGTCAGCATCGTGAAGAACTGCTCGGCGACGATGAAACCCCGGAGCTCGCCGACGAAGCCCCCACGCCCGCCGCCGCCGCGGAATGGAATGAAGAGCGGCGCCGCCTCGAACTGTGCATGGACCGACTGGAAGCGCAACAGAAGAGCGCGATCCGTGAAGCGTTCTTCACAGGCGCCACGTATAGCGAACTCGCGCAGCGTCTCGCCGTGCCGCTCGGCACGATGAAAAGCTGGATCCGCCGCAGCCTGATGCAGCTCAAGACCTGTCTCGAACAATGAACACGCCCCTTCGCGACGACGACGACCTGCGCTGCGCCGAGTACGCACTCGGCGTGCTGGATGCGAGCGAGCGCGCGGCGTTCGAGACCGACGTGACGCGCGACGCCGCCCTGCAACGCCTGCTCGACGCATGGCAGCAACGGCTCGCGCCGTTCGCGCAGGATATCGGCCCGATCGAGCCGCCCGCGCGCGTCTGGACCCGCATCCGCCGCGACCTGGGCTTCCTGTCGCCGCAAGCCGAACCGGGCGAAGCGCCGGGCAAGCGCTGGTGGGACAGCCTGAGCCTGTGGCGCTGGCTGACCATCGGCGCCAGTGTTGCCGCGCTCGTGCTGCTCGGCGTGAACCTCAACTGGACCCGCCAGGCGACACAGGCGCCGGCCACCACGGCCGCGTCGAGCGAGTACATGGTCGCGTCGATCGCGCCCAAGGACGGCGTCGCGCACTGGACCGCGACCGTCGATGTGCGGCGTGCGCGCATGGTCGTGATACCCGCCGCGCGCGTCGCCATGCCGGCGGGCCGCACTACGGAACTCTGGCTGATCCCGCCGAACGCCAAGCCGATCCCGCTCGGCGTGTTCACGTCCGATCAGCCCGCGACCATGTCCCTGCCGCCCGAAATCATGGCGCAGTTGAATGCGCAGGCCGTGCTCGCGGTGTCCGACGAACCGTCGGGCGGATCGCCCACGGGTGCGCCGACCGGACCGGTGCTCGGCACGGGCGCCATGCATACAACCTGACGCGCGTTATTGCAGGGCAGGCGTGAGCGCAGCCGCGCTCCGCCACGCGTCAAGGCGTCACTTTCAGAGCCGCTTGCACGGGACACGTCGAGTTTTCGTTCGCCCGCGGTGAGCCGCATCCAGCCGCGCCCGGCATCCGTATTGCTCAACACGAGCATCGATACGGACTCGCCCATGCCCTTCATCGTCACCCTTGCCATCGTAGTCGCTGGACTCGTGCTGGTCTTTGCGGCCGCGTGGCTCCAGCAACTGCGCACCGAAAACGCCGGCATGGTCGATCCCGTCTGGGCCGCCACGCTCGGCATCGTTGCGTTGTTCGTCGCCGCGAGCGCAACGGGGGCGCCGCTCAATCGCGTGTGCGTCGCGGCGGGCGGCCTGCTGTGGGGCGGGCGGCTTGCGCTGCACCTGTGGCGCCGCAATCATGGCAAGCCTGAAGATCCGCGTTATCACGCGTTTCGCGAGCGCTGGGGCAAGCGCGCCGCACGCAACATGTTCTGGTTCTTCCAGTTGCAGGCCGTCATCTCGATGCTGCTTGCGGCCGCGTTCTTCGTGCCCGCCTATGCCGTCGAACCGGCGGGTGCCGGGAACATCGTCGCGGCCATCGCGATCTGGATCGTCGCGGTCACGGGCGAAGCAGTGGCCGACCGGCAGCTGAAACGCTTCGCCGCTAATCCGGCTCATCGCGGCAAGGTGTGTCAGGAAGGTTTATGGCGTTACTCGCGTCATCCGAACTACTTTTTTGAATGCGTTCACTGGCTCGCGTACACGGCGCTGTCGATCGGTCTGCCGTGGGCGTGGGTCACGCTCGCTCCGCCCGTGCTGATGGCGTGGCTGCTGCTGAAGGTATCGGGCATTCCGATTCTCGAAGCACGCCTCGCCGTGACACGCGATGGCTATCGCGACTACATGCGCACCACGAGCGTGCTGGTGCCGTGGCCGCCGAAACGCGCCTGACAGCGCACCTGACAGGCCTGACAGGGAGACCCCGACACGATGACCTCCACCGCTCCGGAACCGCACACGCTGGCTAACGCCATGCCGGCGCTCGATGAAAACTGGATGCTCCGGGCGTGCGAGCGCGGCTGGGTTCCCGATGTGCTGATGCGCGCCGGCATGCGCGCGCTGATGCGCCGCCGTCTCGCCGACGAACACGCCGACGACCCCACCCTGCGCGCGCAAGCCTTCGAGCGCTTCGTGAGCGAGTTGCGCGCGAGTCCTATCGCCATCGAAACGCAGGCTGCCAATGCACAACATTACGAGTTGCCGGACGCGTTCTTCGAGGCGCATCTCGGCGCGCGCCTGAAGTACTCATGCGGCTACTATCCGCGCGGCGATGAAACGCTGCCGCAGGCCGAACAGGCGATGCTCGAACTCTACGCGGAGCGCGCCCGTCTCGCCGATGGCCAGCGCATTCTCGATCTCGGCTGCGGCTGGGGCGCGCTGGCGCTGTGGATCGCGGAACGCTATCCGCGCGCGGACATCGTGGCGCTCTCGAATTCGCATGGCCAGCGCGCGTTCATCGAAGCGCGGGCGCGCGAGCGCGGCATCCGCAATCTGCGCGTGGTGACGGGCAATATCGTCGACTTCGAATTCGACTTCGCGAGCGACGCCGATGCACCGTTCGACCGCATCCTCTCCGTCGAGATGTTCGAGCACATGAAGAACTACGGGCGTCTGCTCGCCAAGATCTCACGCTGGCTCGCCGACGACGGCCTGCTGTTCGTCCATCTGTTCGCGCACCGGACGCTCGCCTATCACTTCACGTCGCGCGATGGCAGCGACTGGATGTCACGCTATTTCTTCACCGGCGGCACGATGCCGTCGGCGTCCCTGCTGCGGCATTTCAACGACGATCTGCGCGTCACGCAGCAATGGTGGCTGGACGGCACGCACTATCGGCGCACCGCCAACCAATGGCTCGCCGCCCTCGACGCCGCCCGCCCCCGCGTCATGCCGATCCTGCACGACGCCTACAGCGACGCCGCCGCCGTCTGGTTCCAGCGCTGGCGCATGTTCTATATGGCGGTCGCGGAACTCTTCGGCTACGCGCGCGGCGACGAATGGGGCGTCGCGCATTATCTGCTCGAAAAACCTGTCGCGGAGGCCACATCATGAAGCGTGCGCTCATTGTCGCGTTGATCGGAGTGGGCGTGGTCGCGGCCGTCGCGGCCTGCTCCAGCCCGCCGAACCCGAATCCGCGCGCAGATCAGCCGCTCCGGACCGTGCCTGTCGAGCTGCCGCGCTACATGGGGCGCTGGTATGTCATCGCGAACATTCCCTACTTCGCCGAGCGCGATTACGTGGGCACGCACGTGGAATGGTCGCTGCGGCCGGACGGCAAGATCGACGACATCTTTCACGGCCGCAAGAATGGCTTCGAGAAGGAGGAGACGACGCATCATTTCGTCGACACGGTGAAGCCCGGCAGCAACGGCGGCGAATGGAGCGTGCAGCCGTTCTGGCCCGTGCACGTGACGCAGATGACGCTGTACGTGGACCCGGACTATCGCTACACGATTCTCGGCTACCCGAACAAGAAGCTCGGCTGGATCTTCTCCCGCGAGCCGACCATGAGCGACGACGTTTACCGTTCGCTGCTCGCACGCCTCGACGCGATGGGCTACGACACCGCGCGCTTCCGGCGCGTGCCGCAATCGCCCGAGCAGATCGGGCAACCGGGCTTCCAGAGCCCCGGCCAGCGCGACTGAACCTGGATGCATCCGGAAACGAAGCTGCTGCGTATCTGTGGCAAGAGCATTGCGCGCGAGGAGACCCGCTGCATGAAGCCATCGACAGAAGCAGGACAGCGTATCGCGGTGATCGGCGCGGGGATCGCCGGTCTCGCGAGCGCGTACCTGCTGGCGCGTGCGCATCGTGTGACGCTCTTTGAATCCGCCGATTATCTCGGCGGCCATTCCCATACCGTGGACGTGACGCTGGACGGCGAGCGGCATCCCGTCGATACGGGCTTCCTGGTGTTCAACGACCGCACTTATCCGAATCTCATCGCGCTGTTCGACGAACTGGGGGTCGCCGCGCACCGCACCGAGATGTCGTTTTCCGTGTCGCTCGACGGCGGGCGCTTCGAATGGGCCGGCACGAACCTGAACACCGTGTTCGCGCAGCGGCGCAATCTGTTCTCGCCGTCGTTCATCGGCATGTTGCGCGACATCCTGCGCTTCAACGCGTCCGCGCCCCGGCATCTGGAGCACGCGAGCGCGAACCGCTGCTCGGTCGGCGAACTGCTCGCCGAGCACGGTTACGGCGCGCCGTTCCAGCGCCGCTATCTGTTGCCGATGGCCGCGGCCATCTGGTCGAGCGCCGCCGGCGATGTCCTGCGCTTCCCCGCTGCCACTTTCTTGCGGTTTTGTCTTAATCACGCGCTGTTGCAGGTGAACGACCGGCCGCCATGGAAGACCGTGGCGGGCGGCGCGCGCGACTATGTGCGGCGCATCGCGGCCACGCTCGACGACGTGCGGACGAACACGCCGGTGCGCGGCGTGCGTCGTGACGACGAGGGCGTCGTGGTGATGACCGATGAAGGCGGTCCGGAGCGTTTCGATGCCGTCGTGCTCGCCACGCACGCGCCAACCAGCCAGCGCTTGCTCGACGACGCCTCCGACGCCGAACGCGCGCTGCTCGGGGCGGTGCGCTACCGGCGCAATGTCGCGATGCTGCATACGGATCCGGCGTTGCTGCCGCGCCGCCGCCGGGTGTGGTCGGCGTGGAACTATCTTGGCGGCGCGCGCGCACGAGACACCGACGAACACGCCGCGCCGGTCTGCGTCAGCTATTTGCTCAATCAGCTGCAGCCGCTGCCCTTCACGACGCCGCTGGTCGTCACGCTCAATCCCGTCGATGAACCCGCGCCCGGCACGATGCTCGGCTGCTACGACTATGAACACCCGCTGCTCGACCTCGCGGCCATCGACGCGCAGGCGCATCTGCCCGCTCTGCAAGGCACGCGCCGCACGTGGTATGCGGGCGCGTGGACCGGCTACGGCTTCCATGAAGACGGGCTGAAGTCGGCGCTGCGCGTGGCGCGCGATTTCGGCGTGACGCCGGCATGGGCGCAGCCATGACGACGGCCCGCCTGCTGACAGGCCGCGTGATGCACGAACGGCTGCGCCCCACGCACCATCGTTTCGACTATCCGGCGTGTTACGTGGAATGCGACGTCGCCGGGCTCGACGCGCTGCAAAGCGGCTGGTTCGGCATCGACCGGACGCGGCTCTTTTCGCTGTTCACGCGCGACCACGGTCCGCGCGACGGCAGCAACCTCGAACACTGGATGCGCGCGCGTCTGGCCGAGGCCGCCATTCCCGCCGATGGCGTCATCCGGCTGCTGACCATTCCGCGCGTGTTCGGCCATGGTTTCAATCCGGTGAGCTTCTGGTTCTGCCATGACCAGGCTGGTGCGTTGCGCGCGCTTTATGCCGACGTGCGCAATACCTTCGGCGAGCATCGCGGTTATCTGCTGAGCGCGCCGGATCATGCCGTCATCACGGCGGGCACTGAGCTGACGTGCCGCAAGACCCTGCACGTTTCACCCTTCTGCGACGTCGCCGGCGACTACACGTTCCGGGTGCGCCAACGTGGCGCGCATCTTTCGCTGGCCATCGACTATTGCGACCCGGACGGCCTGCTGATCCGCACGGCCTTGGCTCTCGACGCGCGGCCGCTCACCGCCGCGCTGGCAGGGCGCACGCTGCTGCGTCAGCCCTTGCTCGCCGCCGGGGTCATCGTGCGGATTCACTGGCAGGCGCTCAGGCTCTGGCTCAAGCGCGTGCCCTTTCATGGCCGGCATCCGCCGAGTCAAGCCGATCCAAACCATACGAACGAATCCAACAACAAGGTCCGATCATGAATCTGCTGCGGTCATTTTCCGCGCAAACGGCCATGCCGTTCGCCGCGCGGTGCTTCCTCGCTCTGCTGCGGCGCATTCGCGTCGGTCATCTGGTGCTCGTGACGCCGGACGGCGACCGTTGCGTCTTTGGCGACCCGTTGATGCAGCCCGCCGCGCGACTCTACATTCATGACTGGCGCGCCTGCCGGGCGATCCTGCGCGCGGGCGACATCGGCTTTGCGCAAGCGTATCGCGACGGCTGGGTCGACACGCCGGACCCGTGCGCCGTGCTGCGCCTCGCGCTCCGCAACGAGGCGGCGCTGCAACGCACGGTGGTGGGCGGCGCGCTGGCGCAAGGGTGGAACACGCTGCGGCACCGGCTGCGGCTGAACACGCGCGCCGGCAGCCGCCGCAACATCCACGCGCATTACGATCTCGGCAACGACTTCTACGCGCTCTGGCTCGACCCGACGATGACCTATTCGAGCGCCTGCTTCGAAGGCGACGCGCATGGCTCCCTCGTGGCGGCGCAGGAGCGCAAGTACCAGCGCATTATCGAGACGCTCGGCTTGCGCCCCGGCATGCAGGTGCTCGAAACCGGTTGCGGCTGGGGCGGCTTCGCGCGCCACGCGGCGCGCCAGGGCATTCACGTGCATGGCGTGACGATTTCGCCCGCGCAACATGCCTGGGCGCTCGAACAGACCCAGCGCGAAGGCCTGACCGGTCTCGTCGAGTTCGAACTGCGCGACTACCGCGACCTGCACGGCCGGTATGACGCGATTGTTTCCATCGAAATGTTCGAGGCCGTGGGCGAAGCGTACTGGCCGGCTTACTTCCGTATGCTGCGGCGCTGCCTGAAGCCGGGCGCGCAGGCGCTGGTGCAGTCCATCACCATTCGCGATGCGCACTTTCCCGCATACCGTGCTTCCAGCGATTTCATCCGCGAGAGCATCTTCCCCGGCGGCATGCTGCCCAGCCCGGAACGCTTCGTTCGCGCGGCACAGCGCGCGAGACTCGACGCACACACGACGCTTTCCTTCGGCGCGGATTACGCGCGCACGTTGCGGCACTGGCGACGCGCGTTCGACGCGCGTGCGGACGCCGTACGCGCGCTGGGCTTCGACGAAGCCTTCATGCGCACATGGCGCCTCTATCTTGCTTATTGCGAAGCGGGCTTCGAAGAAGCACGCACGGATGTCATGCACTTCGTGGTGTCGCACAACGCGTGACACGCGAAAGCGAAGTGTTCGGGAGAAAAAAACGGGCCCCGCGTGAGCAGGGGCCCAAACTCGAGACCACCTTTGTGTAGCGTGAGCTACGGAAGGAGCATAAGCAGACCTGCGCCAAGTGCCCATTGGCAAATTCCGAAAGCGGGACCGCCGATGCCGGAAACTTCAGAACGCCGCCGCCCGTGCCGATAAGACACAGAACAAAAATAACCGGCTTCACGCCGACCGACACGATGATCTCCGATTCCTCCAACGGCCCGCTCCATGCCGCTTTCCTGCGTCACGAAGATTCCCTCGCGCCGTCCGGGCACGCGCTCGGCGAAGACGACCACGCGGTGTATCGCACGCTGCTGGAGTCGACCAAGGCGATTCCCTGGAAGATCGACTGGGCGACGATGGCGTTCACGTACATCGGCCCGCAGATCGAGACGCTGCTCGGCTGGGCGCCCTCGACGTGGAAGACAGTGACCGACTGGGCCGAGCGCATGCATCCGGACGACCGGGAAGCGGTGGTCAATTTTTGCGTCGCGCAATCCCAGGCGGGTACGGATCACGAAGCCGACTACCGCGCGCTCACTCGCGACGGCGGCTATGTCTGGCTGCGCGACGTCGTGCATGTCGTGCGCAAGGAGAATGGCGACGTCGAGGCGCTGATCGGCTTCATGTTCGACATCAGCGAACGCAAGCGCACCGAGGAGAAGCTCGCGCAGATGCAGGCGGAACTGGAGCGTCTCTCGTTCAGCGATAGTCTGACGGGCGTCGGCAACCGCCGCCGCTTCGACGACGTGATGGCGCGCGAATGGGAAACCGCCGGGGCGTCGGGCAAGCCGCTGTCGCTGGTGATGATCGACATCGACTTCTTCAAGTCTTACAACGATTATTACGGCCACCTGCAAGGCGACGCGTGTCTGCAACGCATCGCGCGCGTGCTCGGCGAAGCGGCGGGTCCGCAGCATTTTCTCGGACGCTTCGGCGGCGAGGAGTTCGCGCTGATTCTCGCGGAGACCGATGCCGAAGCCGCGATGCGCATCGCCGAGCGCTGCCGCGCGATGATCGCCGACGCAGCCATCCCGCACGTGCGCTCGCCGCACAACCAGCAGGTGACGGCGAGCTTCGGCGTCGGCACAGTGGTGCCGGGCGAGCGTATCGACGTGACCACGTTCATCAATCTGACCGACGCGCAGCTGTATCAGGCCAAGGACAACGGCCGCAACCGCATTGCGGCGGTGGATCGCGCCGGCATGCAGGGCGAAGGCTTCAAGGCGCAATCGCGCTGAGTCAACCGGGCTTCAAACGCGCCCGGCAACAGGAATCGCCGCGCCCGTGATGCATTGCGCATCGCGCGACAGCAGGAATGCGATCACCGCGCCGAGTTCGTCGGGCTTCACCCAGCGTGTGAAGTCGGCGTCGGGCATGTCGCGGCGATTGGGCGCGGTATCGATGATCGACGGCAACAGCGCGTTCACCGTGATGCCGCGATCCTTGAGTTCTTCCGCGAGCGCTTCGGTCAGGCGGATCAGCGCGGCCTTCGACGCCGCATACGCGCCCATGCCCGCGCCCGCCTTCAGCGCGGCGAGCGCGCCGATATTGACGATGCGCCCGTGCTCCTGCGCGCTCAACGCATCGAGCGCCGCCTTCGACGCGTTCAGCGCCGTCTTCACGTTGACATCGAACATGGCTTGCCAGGTGTCGACGCTGCCGTCCGCGATGGTTTCCCAACGAAACGCGCCCGCCACGTTCACGAGCGCATGCAGCCCGCCGGTCTGCTGCACGATGCGCTCGATAGCCCCCTGTGCCGCCTGCGCATCCGTCAGGTCGATGTCGGTGACGATGCACGCGTCGGCGAGTTCAACGGGCAAGGGCTGCGCGCTCGGACGCTTGCCGATCAGCGCAATGCGCGCGCCGCGCCCGGCGAGCAGGCGCGCCGTCGCGAGTCCGAGGCTGCCGAAGCCGCCCGTGATGGCGACGGTCTTTCCTTCGAGGCTGTCCATGGCGATATCGCTCCGTTACACGTGATGCAAACGTCACGGGCGGGCGTGCTGCGTCGCCCGCTGGATGGAGAATACCGCCGCCGCCGTGATTACGCCCATGACGAGCACGCCGAACATGCCGATCAGCACGGCCAGCGCGCGTCCAAGACCGGTGGTCGCGATTACATCGCCATAGCCGATGGTCAGCGCCGTCACGCCGCAGAAGTACACCGTCTCGCCAAACGATGTTTTCAGGTGCGTGAAGGTGTCGATAGGTGCGCCCAGGTAATGCATCGCCACGCACAGGACGGCAAAAATCAGCAGGAAGGTCGCGAACAGCGAACGCAGATGCCAGAGCGCACGCATGAATTCGATCGTCACACGACGCGAATTGATCGTCTCTGACTTGAGAAGTTTAGTAATGCCGTTCATGGGGAAGACCTGCACGATAGACGCGCGAGGCTCCCATCCTACTCGTGGACAGCGTGTGTCCGCGAGATACGTGGCCGGTTATTCAGACACGGCTGATTGAGGCTTTCCGGATGCTTTCAATGGCGTGTCGCTTCGCGTCATGCCGGCAAGCAACCACACCGCCGCCGCAACCATCAGCGCGCAGGCCCCGGCCACGCCGAGCGCCGCCGAGAAGCCGCTCGCGAAACTCTCCCGCGCAATTCGCACGACCACGGCCCCGGCCGCGCCGCCCAGGCTCGCGCCCGCGTGGGCGAGATCGCCCGCCAGCAGGCGTGAGAGGAATGTGTCGTCGAGCACGGTGCGGGCATCGGCAAGCGCGAACGCGTGGGCGTCGAGCGCCGCGTGCGTGCGCGTCGCCAGCACGGCGCCCAGCACGCCCACCGAAGTGACAATGGCGGTAAAGCGCGTCGTCGTGCTGATCCCCGACGCCATGCCGGTCCGGTTCGGCGGCACGCACGCCATGATCGCCTTCTGGGTATCGCCGTTGAGCACGCCCGCGCCCAGGCCGGTCACGATCATGCCCACGGCGATCAGCCCGTAGCTCGACATGCCGGCGAACAGCGCCGTCAGCAGGTTGCCCGCGCCGATGGTCGCAAGGCCTACGGACAGCAGCGTCATCGAGGGCACGCGCCGGCCGAGCGCCGCGCCGATGTGCGGCCCGATCACCATGGCAATCGCGAACGGCAGCATGCCGATGCCCGCGCGCACCGCCGGCAGCCCGAACGCGTTTTGCAGATAGAGCGGCAGGAAGGTCATCATCACTTGCGCGCAGGCGGCGTAACCCGCCATCGCGAGCACGGCGGCGACGAAGCGCGGCTGGCGGAACAGCGTGAGGTCGATCATCGCGTGGGCGCGGGTTCGCTGGAGGCGGACGAAGAGCGCGAACAACACGGCACAGGCGGCGAGGCGCGATTCGGTGCGCCAGTCGGCCCAGCCGTCTGCCTGCGCGTCGATCAGCGCCCAGATGCCGAGCGCCAGCGCGGCGGCAAACAGCGCGCTTCCCGCCAGATCGAGCGGCCCGGCGTTCGGGTTGCGCGACTCGCGGATGCCGCGCCACGCGCAGACTGCCAGCACCGCGCAGATCGGCAGGTTCATCAGGAAAATCCAGCGCCAGCCCGCCCATTGCGTAATGACGCCGCCGCCGGGCGGCGCAATGGTCGTCGACACGCCCATGCAGGTACCCCACACGGCCCACGCGCGGGCACGCGCCGCGCCTTCGTGAAAGGTGTTGGCGATGATCGCGAGCGCCGAGGTCAGCAGCATCGCGGCGCCGACGCCCTTCGCCGCGCGGGCGATATTCAACGCCACCGCCGATGGCGCGAACCCGCAGCCGAGCGACGCAAGCATGAAGACGGCCAGTCCGGCGATCAGCAGGGTCTTTCGGCCGACGCGGTCGGCCAGCGCGCCGGCCGGCAGGAGGCAGGCGGCGAACGCGACCATATAGGCGCTCACGACCCATTCGACCTCGGCGAAACCGGCGTGGAAATCGCGCGCAATGGAAGGCAGCGCCACCGCGACGACGTTGGTATCGAGCGTGATGAGCGCGCAGGTCGCCGATGCGGTCAGCAGGACGAAACGGGGGTTGCGAATCGTGTCGGACATGGAAGGTGCAGGAAGGCCAGGTTCCCGACGATGCTAAAGGCGGCAGTGTTTCCTGTCATTGACATAGAATCTCAACTTAATTACCGAATTCCTGAATAGAAACATGCCTGTCGAATTGCGTCACGTGCGCTGTTTCCTGAGCGTCGCCCGGCACCTGCACTTCTCGCGTGCCGCCGAGGAACTCGGCATCGCGCCGCCCGCGCTCACCAAGCAGATCCAGGAAGCGGAGCGCCTGCTCGGCGCCCGGCTGTTTCACCGTACCAAGCGCTCCGTCGCGCTGACGGCCGCCGGCGAGGCTTATCTCGGCGAAGCACAGAGCGCGCTCGAGCATCTCGCGCGCGGCGCGGAGCGGGCCGCGCTCGCGGAACGGGGCGAACTGGGGCGGATCGTCGTCGGCTACGTGGGCTCGGCCGTCTATGCAGGCGTGCTGCCCGCCGCCGTGCGCGGATTTCGCGCGCGCTTTCCGCTCGTGGAAATTGGCATCGAGGAGATCGTCATGCGCGAAGCGGGGGCGCTGCTGCTCGAAGGACGGATCGACGTCGCCTATGTGCGGCCGCCCGTGCCCTGGCCCGAAGGCGTGGAACTGCGCACCGTGCATCGCGATACCTTCCTCGTCGCCCTACCCGGCGATTCGCCGCTCGCCGCCTTCTCCACCATTTCGCCCGCGCAGTTGAAGGATCAGTCGTTCGTCGTGCCGGAGCAGGAGTCCGGCACGCTCGACGTGGCGCGGCGCGGACGCTTCACGGCGCGCGTCGTCGCCCAGCCGGGTACGCTCGCCGCCGTGCTCGCGCATGTGTCGCTCGGCGGCGACGTCGCGGTCGTGCCGCGCTCGCTCGCGCAGTGCATGGTGGTGCCGGGGGTCGAGTATCGGGAAATCGCGGGCAAGCCGGTGCCCTCCGAAGTGGCGATGATGTATCGGCGCTTTGAACGGGCGCCGGCCGTCAAGGCGTATCTGGACTTCATCGCTCAGCCGTAGCGGTTTGAGTTACCTCGGTGTCGTGAGATCGTCGAACGCCTGCCGATACGCTCGTGCGAGCGCCGCCGCATGCTGCGCGAGGGTCTCGCGGTCGGCCTTCAGGGCTGCCAGCATGGCGTCGCACAGGTTGTCGACAGGCTCGACGCCTACAGTGGCTTCGTCCCATGCGCACGCGTACGCGCGCTGCTTTTCGGCGTCTCCGTGGCGGATATTCATGCGCGGCAAGCCATACGCCATCGCGATGATCCGGCCGTGCAGGCTGCTGCCCACGTAGCCTTCGCTCTTCGCGATCAGCGCGCAGATATCCCACACGTTCAGCGACGCAAAGATGCTCACCGTCCGGCAGTTCATGCGGCGCACGGTCCGCTCATAAACCGCGAGATCGTCGTGCCACGGCGCGGCGCCCGCACGGAACAGCACCATGCCTCTGCCGCTCGTTTCGGCCAGCCGGTCCAGCTGCCGGGCGATGCGGGTCAGCGTAGCGTCGTCGCCGAAATCCGCGCTGAACTGCACGGCGAGAAAACCCTGCGGCAACGCGCCTTGAATCGCGGCAAGCTCGCCGCGCTGCGCGTGCGCCTGAATGCGCTCGTCGAACAGCGCCGCGATGGAGGAAACCGGATCCGGCATCAGGCGCGCCTCGATGCCCGCCAGCCGCAGGGCGGTTTGGGTCTGCGCGTCGCGCACAGTGAGCGCGTCGGTGCTTCGGAGCTTGTCGAGCACTTCGGCGCGCATGGCGGAAGCGAGCGACTCGAGCTTCACGCCGCCGACCGCATTGCAGACGATCGACGCGGCGTGCGGAAACGCCTCGCGTCCAATCACGTAGGGTGCGGAAGCGTCGATGCCGAGCATCGATTGCGCCCAAGCGCGACGCTCCGATTCCCGCACGCCATGGCGCGCAATGCAGCGCTGCGTTTCGCCCGGCTGCGTCAGCATGACGGCGGCCTGCCAGGCATCGCAGGTAAGCAATTCGCCGCCGGCGTGAATCACGGTCACGGGTTCGTCGCGCCAACGCGCAGCCACCTCGGCGAGCGCCGCCACTCTATGACCGCCGCAACCACGCAGATCGCGCTGCGCGAGTCCGGCGAACACGAGCTCGATCGCGGGCACGCGCTGCGTCAGCAGCCGCGCGACGACGTGTGCAAACAGCATGTCGCCGGTGTTGTGCCGGTCGAAGGCGCCGAACAGAATGACTCGTTTCATGGTCCTGTCGATGGCAGCATCCGGGATGCCAGGCGCTCACGTACGCCTAACTCTCGACACGCACACTTCCCTCACACATTGCGTGACAGGGGGAATCATGAAGATCGAACCGACAGCCGTCGCCGCGGGAGCCTTGCTCGCTGAACCGTTGAATCGCGAAGTTCAGCTCGATGAAACCGCACGCGACACGTCCCCTCCAACGGATGCGATGCGCTACGAAGACTTGCTGCCCTACCTGCTCCTGCCGATGGCCGGTGCGTACTGACGACGGCGTCCTTCGCGAACTTCATCACACGGACGTCCGGACGGGCTGCGAACGCTGCGGCGCGCGACGCCGGCAAGCCTGTCACGCGTGCAGTCTCACTGCTCAGCGACGCAGCCCTCGCTGGCACACAAACGTCGCTTCACAACCCTGTCTGCGCTCCAGCCGCCCGGCGCAACCGTCGAATAACTAACGCAGAAAGCCAGGCGGAGCGTCTCATCGATGCCCCGCCTGGCTTTTCGTTCGCCCGCCTCCGGAAGGCGTCAGTCGCCCGCGCCGCGAATCTCGGCGCCGCGCGGCGACGTATCCGGCGCGATCGGCTCAATGCCATGTTTCGCGGCGTAACGCTGCGCGCCCGCCTCGATCGAAAAGGTTCCTTCCGTGCAGGTCAGGCCAGCGTGGCAGAACAGCGCCGGCACCTTGCCCCACGCGGCCTCTTTCGGCAGAAAGACCGGGAAACGCATCGGCAGGCCGATGCTTCGCGTCAGCTCGTCACGCGGGTGATCCCGCCGCTCGACAGCAGCCGGACCCGTTCGCCGGCATAGAACATCTGGCCATCCGCGGCCTGCGTGATCGCGCGCAGATCGCCGTTATCCAGACGCACGGTGATTTCCAGCCCCTTCTGCTGTTCCATGCGGTTCTGCACCTTGTCGCCCGCCACCGCGCCCGCGATACCGCCAATCACGCCCGCCAGCAGCGAGCCGTGTCCCTCCCCGATCGCGCTGCCCGCCACCGCGCCGAGCACGCCGCCGCCGAGCGCGCCGAGCACGGACGGTTGGCCATTGTTATCGTCGATCGTCACGCCGCGCACGCTTTCCACGGTCGCCATCCGCACGGTCTGTTCGCGCTGCGTCTGCATGCTGTCGTAGATATCGGCGGAACTGCCCATCGAGGCGCAACCGCTCATGCCCACGGTGCAGACCAGCGCCATTGCACACACTGCGACAGTCGACTTGTTCATTTCTCACTCCTCACTCAGGCAATGTCTTGTTGGGATCGGCCCGTGTCGTGCAAGCCCCGGTGCCATGGAAGATATCCTAAGGATGCTGAATGAGTTGGAAATGAGGCCGCGCGCCGCGCTTGACCTGCTTGATTGAAGCGCTTATACAGGACACTCATCGCCCGCGACCGGAGTCTTTAATGAAAAGAACCGCGATTCCCCTCGTGCTTTGCGCCGCCGCGCTCGCCGCCTGCTCCACCGACGGCGGCAATCCGGCCTCCGGCGCCGCGCCGCCGCCCGGCACGGTCACGACCACTTTCTCCTCCGGCGGCGTCTACAAGGGCTCGCTCCAGGGCAGTACCGCCGAGGCCACGCTCCTGATGCTCTTCGACGGCACCGCGTATCTCTTCTACGGCGGCGCCGGCGGCACGGGTCTCGCCGGCGTCGCGGTGGCCGCGCACGGCACCCAGACCAGCGACGGACGTTTCACGAGTTCGTCCGCGTTCGACTATCGGCTGGGCACGCAAGCGGCGTCGCCCGTCACCTTCAACGCGAATTTCGCGCATGCGCCGTCGGTCGACGGTAGCGTAGTGAATCGGAACGGCAGCGCGAGCCTCGCCTACGCGGCGCGCGCCATGCCGATCCTCGATGTCGCCCCGACCCGCGCCAACGCGGGCGGCCTCTACAGCGGGCGCGGCATGTCGCTCGGCGGGGCGACGCAGACCCGCATCACCGTCGCCGGCGACGGCTATCTCGCCGGCACGACGACCAGCGGCTGCATTTTCAGAGGCACGACCGCGCCCCATGAAGGCGCGAATGCCTACGACGTCTCGGTGACCTTCGGCCCCGCGCCCTGCCCGTTGCCGGACGCCACGGTAACCGGCAACGCCATTCTCGACGGCGCGCGGCTGCTGGTCGCGTTGCCGAGCCCGGACCGCTCGGACGTGTTCCTCTTCGACGGCCGGAAATAGCGGCCGCACGCGTCGCTCACCGTTCGGGCAAGCGAGTTTTCAGAAGTGAGTTTCACCGCAGGCAGCGTCGTGGCGTTCGCGTCCTTTGCTTCCAGGTTGCGCGCTTCGGCGAAAGTAGTCGTGCTGTTCAAGGCACCATCCAAACGCTGTTTTTGCTTTGCATGGATCCGGCCGAAGGCGCGAGACGCCGAAGCCGGTCGACAACATCCAGGAGACAACCCGATGAACGCAACGTTCAAGCTCGTGCCGTCCGCCGTCGCCGCCCTGTTCACCTGCCTGCCGCTCGCGCACGCGGCGCAGGACAACGTCAATGCGCTGTCCAACTTCCGTCAGACCGGCAACTCGGCGCCGGCGGAAACGATTCCCCAGTCCGGCGCCACCGCGGACGCGCTGCGCAAGAACCTCGAACAGATCAAGCTGCCGCCCGGCTTCAAGATCGAGCTGTACGCGGTGGTGCCGGAAGCGCGCGCAATGGCGATCGAGCCGTCCACGGGCGTCGTGTTCGTCGGCACGCGCAAGAACCGCGTGTGGCAGGTCACCGACCGGACGCATCAGCGCGTGGCGAGCGATGTCGCCCAGTTCGCGTCATCGGTCACGTTCAAGGTGCCCAACGGCGTGTGTTTCTCGCCGGACGGCGTGCTTTACGTGGTCGAGCAGAACCGGGTGCTCGCCTTTCCCGCGGCACAGTTCTTCGGCGAAGGCGGCCCGGACGTCGCGGCAGCCGTGGTCTTCCCGCAAGGCAAGCTGATTCCGACGCAGTTCGAAAGCTTCAATCACGGCGCCCGTTATTGCCGCGTGGGCCCGGACAAGAAGCTGTACATCGCGCTTGGCCAGCCGTGGAACGTCCCGCCGAAAGACAAGCTCGCCGATCTCGACCGCAACGGTCTGGCCGGCATCATCCGCGTGGATCAGGACGGCAAGAACCGCGAAACCTATGCGCATGGCGTGCGGAATTCGGTCGGACTCGACTTCAACCCGAAGGACAAGACGCTCTGGTTCACGGACAACCAGGTCGACGGCATGGGCGACGACATTCCGCCCGGCGAACTGAATCACGCGACCAAGGCGGGCGAAAACTTCGGCTTCCCGTGGTATGGCGGCGGCAAGGTGCGCACGGTGGATTACAAGGATCAGAATCCGCCGGCGGGCGTGGTGTTTCCGCAGGTCGAGTTCGCGGCGCATGCCGCCGACCTCGGCATGTCGTTCTACAACGGCAAGATGTTCCCGCAGAAGTATCAGGGCGGCATCTTCGATGCCGAGCACGGCTCGTGGAACCGCACCAAGCCGATCGGCGCGCGCCTCATGTTCATTCCCATCAAGGACGACGGCACGGCAGGCGAGGCGGAAGTCTTCGCGGAAGGCTGGCTGACGCCGAACGGCGAATACATGGGCCGTCCGGTCGATGTGCAGACCTTGCAGGACGGCTCGCTGCTCGTGTCCGACGACTACGCGGGCGCGATTTATCGCATCTCCTACATGGGTGCGAAGTGAACGGGGCGCTGAGGGCCGCATTGCTGGCAGGCGTGCTGGCGGCGGTGTCGCACCCGTCGTTCGCCGCCGGCGACATCAAGGCGGGACGCGCGAAGGCGGCGCAATGCGCGGCGTGCCATGGTATCGACGGCATGTCGAAGCTGCCCGAGGCGCCCAATCTCGCGGGCCAGACCGAGGAATATCTTGTGAAGGCGCTCAACGACTTCCGGTCGGGCGAGCGCAAGAACGAGATGATGACGATGGTGGCCAAGCCTTTGTCAGACGCGGACGTGGCCAACCTCGCGGCCTATTACCACAGCCTTGGAAAGCCCTGACGGCGGCCTTCGCTGAATTTTTTTTCGCCTCGGGGGTTGACGTCAATACTTAAGGGTTTATACTTATCCCTGTCTCCTCCATGTCTCAACCGATGTGGATTCAAGCCCGCTCACTGAAGCGGGCTTTTTTTTCGCCTGCGCGTTGGGCGCGGCTGGTACGTCGTCACGCCGCCGGCATGCATTTTCATGTGATACGTCCCGCGAAACTCTCATTCTGCAAAATCGAACGGTTCGGCTTTTTGCAATGACGGCGCACGTCACGAATTGATGCACTCAATATAAGCTGGGTGGTCAATAGCAGTGATATCCACCGTTCGGCATTTTAAAACTCGCGTTTCGCATTTTCAGACCAATCTCCACATTTCCGCAGATGCTGCCTCGCGCAAGCTGAAACTTCGCTTGCGAAAAATAACTCCCTCCTTATGCTTGCCATGTCGTGTGACAGAGATTTTCTTTCGCACGACGCATCCTGCCGCACAAGTCTTGAATGACGATGACCATCAGTCATCACGGCAATGAAACTCACTCTCGGCATCGCTCTGGAGTTATTAACGACAATGAAGAACGCTCTTATAAAAGCTGCTTCGCTAATGGGTTTGATTACACTCAATCTGACCGCCAGCGGCAGCGTAACCGTGCCTAATGTAGAAAACGATCCCTGGTATTACGGTGGCGGCGCATTCGATAATCTGTCTGCTTATAGTGGTGTACCCGCTGTCACAAATAATTATACGTGGACGTCGGCGGACAACTCGAAGAAAGTCAGTTATGCGATGACGACCGGTCATCAGATCGTGACGGTGGCAGGCAAGTCCAATAACACCATTTCCGCGGCCATGGCATATCGCGCCTACACGCAGTCCGGGTCCAATATCGCTGCCAATCGTCCGGTGACATTTCTTTATAACGGCGGCCCCGGAAGTGCCTATGCCTATCTTCAGGCAGGGTTTGCGCCAAAAGCCCCGGTTCTGAACTTGCCGACTCAGAGTACCGGTCCATTCTCGGTCGCAAATAACTGGTACGACAACAATCCGAACAGCATCATCAACGATACGGATCTCGTGTTCATCGATCCTGTCGGAACCACCTATTCCACGGCTATCGCGCCCGCGAAAAATCAGGATTTCTGGAACAGCGATGTCGACGGCCGCTCCGTCGCGGCGTTCATCAGCTCTTATCTGAACGCCACGGGCAGATCGAATTCGCCGGTTTATTTGTTGGGTGAATCATACGGGACCGCTCGTTCCGCAATCACTGCAAATATTCTCGCGAATCAATACGCTCAGATCAACCTGAAAGGAGTGGTACTTCTCAGTGCCGTCCTGAGCGGAACGAATGCCCTCACCTCCCTGGCGGGCACGCTTCCGACCCTCGCGGCCAACGCTTATGCGAATAAGCAGGTCAACTGGTCGGCACTGGGTATCAATCCCGCGTCTCCTCCATCGCTCGAAGATTATCTTGCTCAGGTTGAGTCCTACGCCACTTCGACAATCCTGCCCTTCGAGACGCTGACCCACCTCCCTCAAGTTCTCTCTTACTATTACTCTCTGACGGGTGTCGATCTGGGTGAAAACAACAGCTCATACCTTACCTACGCCCAGCAAACCTTGTTGAACAACATCACGTCTGGCGCTTTTTCGACGAACGGCGTTCTCAATACGCTCGAACTTGCGAATCAGATCGTCGCATTGCAAAAGCAAGCACCGACCAATGTCGCTGGCGCCACGTCGGACTACCAGAATCTGGTCGCCCAAATCAACATTGCCCAGTCATTTCTGCCCAATATGGTGTATCCCGATACCATCAAGTCTCGCGTTGCGGCATATACGGGACTGAACTCGTCCATGATTACATCGGCAGTGTTCGCCAGAAGTAATCAGGCGGGCAACGCATTCCACAACAGTCTCGGTCAGACGCTTTATCTTGGCGAATACGATGGGCGCGTTACTTCGACAACGCCGCCTGACGCGAACAAGTTTGGCAGCGACGACCCGACCATATTGATGATCGACCCAATCGTCAATTGGGCCTGGTCAAATCTCAATACGCTGGGCGGATACAATCCGAATGCGCTAAATACCACCAGCCTCACAAACGAAGCCCTCTTTGCTCTCTGGGACTGGACGCATGTGCAGCCTGATAATCAGACCACCTATTCCGAGGAGACTACCGCTGCCATCAATGATCTCCGTTCCGCGATGACAATCAGGCCGAACCTTCGCGTGTATCAGGGAAATGGCTATTTTGATTCGGTCACGCCCTATTACGGCACGGCCCTGACTTATGCGCAAACCTTCTCCGATACGCAAGGTCAGGCCCTTCTGCAACGGGTCACGTTCAAGGATTTTGGGTCAGGGCACATGCTCTATTCGACGCCTTCCGTTGGAACCGCGTTGAAGGCACAACTCGACGCGTTCTATTCCGCAAACTGATTCCGACGAAATCCGTGGCCTCCATCAATCTCCGTTGTGGAGGCCATCTTTTCAAAGAAGGTCTTCGATGCGCTACAGACTTTTCGCATTCGCTTCACTCGCCTGTCTACTGGCGATGGCCGCATATCTGATTTCGAACGCTCATAGATCAGAGCCTGCCTCTTCGCCGGTCTCGATCCAGCCGCAAGCCTCGGCGGGCCAGATCACGGAAGCCGCCAACCCGAACCCGACCGCGGGAGCAGACGCCGAGGAGACAAAGACCAAACTCGCAGAACAGGCTGCCGCCGATTTCAAAAGCGCCTTGGTGGCAAGGTACGGCAGTTCCGTGCTTCAGCACTGAACGCACAAAGCGCCGGCCTCGGCACCCTACAGGCTGCCGAGGCGGCTTGACATGTGCCAGCGTAGAAAGAAGCACCGCTGGATTCCCAGGCTCTTCGGCCTCGATTTCTTGATGGTTGGTCTCCCCAGCGCGTCCTTCACGGCGGTTTTGGGGTACTTCCACCGCGACTGGCCCCGGTCGCGGTTATCCACAGATCGCGTGGACAACTCGTTGGATATCGTTGTTATTACTTTCTCAACCCGTTGATTCCAAACACCTTGCAGTCGACGCCCGGCAAACGCGCCCCCGCGCGCACGCCGGCCTCAGTCAGCGGCAGGAAGACATGACGCGAGCATCGCGTCGATCCGCTTGGCTTCCATGCTGAACAGCGACTGCGGCGTAAAGGCATTCAATTCGTCGGAGGCGGAGCGCGGCAATGCCGTCGCGATGGTGGCCGTCGCGACAAGCGCAACGATCATCGACAGTAACCAGTAGAAAGCGGCCATTGCGAACCTCGTCAGGTGAGTCTCTCCGAATCCGCGCTTGCAGGTCAGCGCGTGATGTGAAGAGTAAGGTCGCGCGGCGCAGCGCACGACCCCACGGACGAGGGGACTTGAAGGAGGGCTTACGGGCGAAGCTTCGGCGAAGCGACCGTCGAGATGTCCTGAGCCAGCGCGGCCGCTTCCTGCGCACGCATCGCGCGAAGATAGCCTTCACGTTCGCTCAGACGCTTCCAGTAGTCCGCGATGGACGGCGCAAAGCGCTCGCTCAAGCCGATGAGTTCGGCCAGCATCAGCGCATAACCGACGGAGATATCGGCCGCCGTGAAACGTCCGGCGCACAGCCAGGGCTGCTTCTCCAGTAACGGTGCCAGCGTGCGCAGGCGCGCGTGGAACCAGCGCGCATAATCCTCGACGATCTGCGGCTGCCTGCGCTCGGGCGGCTCCAGATGCGTGTAGCGCAAGACGAGCGTCTGCGGGAAGGTCAGCGTGGCTTCACCGAAGTGCAGGAAGTTGAGATAGCGGCCGAAGTCGCGCTCGTTCGGAGCGACATCCAGCACGCCGGGCGAATGACGCGCGGCCAGATACTGGCAGATCGCCGCCGACTCGGTCATGAAAACGCCCTCGTCTTCGAGCGCCGGAATCGTGCCGAGCGGATTCACTTCCATATAGGCGCGCGCCAGCACGCGCGGCGGGAACGGCAACATCTTCAGTTCGTAGGGCACGCCGATTTCTTCCAGCGCCCACAGCGGCCGGAACGACCGCGCGCTCACGCAATGATGCAGCGTAATCATGTGCGCTCCCTCTCCATCTGCTCAACCAAGCCACGACGGCTTGCGTTTCTCCAGGAAACTGCGCACGCCTTCGCGCCCTTCGTCGGACGCGCGGATGCGCGCAATGCGTTCGGCCGTCTCGCCGATCAACGCCTCGCCAATCTCTTTGCCCGCAAAATCCGCGACGAGTTGCTTGCACTCGCGCACGGCGTTCGGGCTGTTCGCGACGATGGCTGAAGCGATGGCCTCGACGCGCGCATCGAGTTGCTCGGCTTCCACAGCTTCATGCACGAATCCGAGCCGCAGTGCTTCGGCGGCGTCGAAGCGCTCGGCCGTCACGAAGTAGCGATGCGCCGCGCGCGCGCCCATCGCGCGAATCACATACGGCGCAATGGTCGCGGGCATCAGGCCGAGCCTCGCTTCCGACAGGCAGAACTGCGCCGTGTTTGCCGCCACCGCGATATCGCACACCGCGACGAGTCCCATGCCGCCGGCGTAGGCATCGCCCTGAACGCGCGCAATGACTGGCTTCGGGCACGCGTAGACCGTGTTCAGCATGGTGGCGAGGCCCAGTGCATCGGCGCGATTCTCCGCTTCCGAATAGCCCGCCATGCGCTTCATCCAGTTGAGATCGGCGCCCGCGCAGAAGGCCGGACCATTCGCGGCGAGCACGATGACGCGCACGTTCTGATCGTCGCCGAGCGCGCGGAAGGCCGCCGTCAGTTCGACGATGGTCGCGTCATCGAAGGCATTGCGCACGTCCGGGCGATCCAGCGTCACGCGCGCAACATGTCCTTCGATTCCAAGCTTCAGACGCTGAAGATTCGCTGCATCGGTCATATCTGGTCTCCCTGCTTCGCTTGAATTGAGCTTTGCTCAATTTTTACCGGATGACTTCTGTTCGAGATAAATCAGTGTCGGCCAAAAGCGTCCAAACGGTCAACTCATATCTTTGAGCGACACTCACAAACCGGCGCGACATCGAACATTCGCCGGCACACATGCGCGTCATGTCATGAAGCCAACATGCGCCCACGCAATATAGTCGTATATATTACGGTGCTCGCCGAACCACACGGCGCAAGCGCTTCGCTGCCTTGCAAGCGCCATCCGCAATCGATCCATAACCAGAATGTCCACTCGATTCAAGGAGTCTCACGTGAAGATTCGAATTCTCCGCGCCCTCATGGGTGCGCTCGTTCCGCTCGCCGCCGGTATCGCTGCTTCGTCGGCGCTGGCGGGTGAAGTGAAGGTCGCGGTCGCGGCCAACTTCACGGCGCCGGTGCAGGCCATCGCCGCGGACTTCGAAAAGGATACGGGCAACAAGGTGGTGGCTTCATTTGGCGCGACGGGTCAGTTCTACGCGCAAATCAAGAACGGCGCGCCCTTCGAAGTGTTCCTCGCCGCTGACGACTCCACGCCCGCCAAGCTCGAAACCGAAGGCGCAACCGTGCCCGGCAGCCGTTTCACGTATGCGACGGGCGCGCTTGCGCTGTGGTCCGCGAAAGACGGCTACGTGGACGACAAGGGCGACGTGCTGAAGAAGAATGCCTTCACCCACATCGCGATTGCCAATCCGAAGGCCGCGCCCTACGGTCTCGCTGCCTATCAGACACTCGACAAGCTCGGCCTGACCGCCGAACTCAAGCCGAAGGTCGTCGAAGGTCAGAACATTTCGCAGACGCAGCAGTTCGTCGCGAGCGGCAACGCGGAACTGGGCTTCGTTGCGCTGTCGCAGATCTACAAGAACGGCAAGATCACGGGCGGCTCGGCGTGGATCGTGCCCGCGAACCTGCATGAGCCGATCAAGCAGGACGCCGTGATCCTCGAGAAGGGCAAGGACAATCCGGTCGCGAAGCAGTTCATCGAGTATCTGAAGGGACCGAAGGCCGCTGAAGTGATCAAGTCCTACGGCTACCAGCTGTAATCCCGCCGATGCCCCTCGACAGCAGCGACCTCCAGGCCATCACGCTGACGCTCGAACTGGCGGCGCTGACGACGGCGCTGCTGCTCGTCGTCGGCACGCCGATCGCGTGGTGGCTCACACGGACGCGCTCGCGGCTGAAGGGCATCGTCGGCGCAGTCGTGGCGCTGCCGCTGGTGCTGCCGCCGACGGTCATCGGCTTCTATCTGCTGCTGGTGATGGGCCCGAACGGCTCGGTTGGCAAGCTGACGCAGGCGCTCGGCATCGGCTTGCTGCCGTTCACGTTCGCGGGGCTGGTGGTCGGCTCGGTGATCTATTCGCTGCCCTTCGTCGTGCAGCCGCTGCAGAACGCGTTCGAAGCCATGGGCCGCCGTCCGCTCGAAGCCGCGGCGACCCTGCGCGCCGGCCCGTGGGACAGCTTCTTCACGGTGGCGTTGCCGCTCGCGCGTCCGGGCATCGTCACGGCGACGATTCTCGGCTTCGCGCATACGGTCGGCGAGTTCGGCGTCGTGCTGATGATCGGCGGCAATATTCCGGGCCATACGCGCGTGGTGTCCGTGCAGATCTTCGACCACGTCGAAGCGCTCGAATACGCCCAGGCGAACTGGCTCGCGGGCGGCATGGTGATATTCTCGTTCGTCGTTCTTCTGCTGCTCTATTTCGGCCGACGGTCCTTCTCGGCGCATGTCTGAACTCACTTCCTCCTCACGCGCAGGCTCCGCTATCGAGGCGCGCTTTCTCGTCGAGCAAAGCGGCTTCACGCTCGACCTCGATCTCGCGTTGCCCGGCCGCGGCGTCACCGCGATCTTCGGCCATTCCGGCTCCGGCAAGACCACGCTGCTACGCTGCCTCGCGGGCCTTGCGCGTCCGCGCACGGGCAAGCTGGTCGTCAACGGCGAAGTCTGGCTCGATACCGAGCGCCATGTCTTCCTGCCCACTCACAAGCGTCCGCTTGGCTACGTGTTCCAGGAAGCGAGCCTCTTCCCGCATCTGAGCGTGACGAAAAATCTGCGCTACGGGCTCGAGCGCGTGAAGCCGGCCGAACGGCGCGTCGATCTCGCGCAGGCAGCCGAACTGCTGGGCATCGGGCATTTGCTGGAACGCATGCCGTCGGGGCTGTCGGGCGGCGAGCGCCAGCGCGTGGGCATCGCGCGCGCGTTGCTGACGAGTCCGCGCCTGCTGCTGCTCGACGAGCCGCTTGCGTCACTCGACCAGAAGCGCAAGCTCGAAATCCTGCCGTATCTCGAACGCCTGCACGACGAGCTCGATATCCCGATGCTCTATGTCAGTCACGCGCCGGAGGAAGTGGCGCGGCTCGCCGATCATCTCGTCTTGCTGGACGCGGGGCGCGCGGTGGCGAGCGGACCGATCGCGGAGACGCTTGCACGCCTGGACCTGCCGCTCGCGCTCGCCGATGACGCATCGGTCGTGCTCGAAGGGATCGTCGCCGGTCATGACAGCGCGTACGGCCTGTTGACGATTGCGCTGCCTGCTTCGCTCGCGAAGCTGACCGTGGTACACGCACCGCTGCCCGATGGCAAGCCGATGCGCATCACCGTGAAGGCGCGCGACGTGAGCCTCGTCACCGGCCCGCACGACGAGGCGCGCAGCAGCGTGCTGAACGTGCTGCCGGCGACGGTCGTCGGCATCGCGGACGATGCGCATCCTTCGCAGGCCGTCGTGCGTCTCGATGTGGACGGCACGCCGCTGCTCGCGCGCGTGACGCGCTATTCGCTGGACCGGCTGGGTATCGTCACGGGCATGCGCGTGTGGGCGCAGGTGAAGGCGGTGTCGCTACTTGCCTGAACGCGCGTTGAGCGCCGCGTGCTGCAACAACATGATGGTCTTGCCGTCCATGATTGCGCCGCTCGCGATCATCTCCAGCGCCTTCGCCAGCGGCACCTCGATCGTCTCGATTTCCTCGCCCTCTTCCTCGACCCCGCCACCCGCCGACACGCGCATCGAACTATCGTAGTCCCCGAGATAGAAGTACAGCTTTTCGGTCACCGATCCCGGGCTCATGAACGCCTCGAAGACCTTCTCGACGTGCCGCACACGATAGCCCGTTTCCTCCTCCACTTCGGCGCGAATACGCTCTTCCGGCGATGCATCGTCGAGCAGCCCGCCGGGCGTCTCGATCAGCATGCCGTCGTGTCCGTTGACGAACGCGGGCATGCGGAACTGGCGCGTCAGCAGCACGTTGCCGGTCTGGCGGTCGTGCAGAAGAATGGTTGCGCCGTTGCCGCGATCGTAGGTTTCGCGGTTCTGGCGCTGCCACGTGCCGTCGCGGCGGAGGAAATCGAACGTGACTTTCCTGAGCACGTACCAATCGTCCGACAGGACAGCGGTGTTCACGATGCGGACGCGGTCTTTCGTATCCATTGTTTGCATTCGGCCTCCCCCATTCGACGTTCAAGTCAGCGCATGGTATCGTGCAGTTTCGTGCAATATCAAGAAAATTCACGCATCCGATGTTGACCAGCCAACGCAAGAAAGCCATCCTCGACGCGCTCAAACGAGACGGTCAGGTGCTCGCCACCGAGCTGAGCGCGAGCTTCGGCGTCTCCGAAGACACCGTGCGGCGCGACTTGCGCGAACTCGCGGCGGAAGGACTGCTGCAGCGCGTACACGGCGGGGCGCTGCCGGCGTCGCCGGCGGTCGCGCCGTTCGCACGGCGCGAAAACATGGAGTCCGACGCCAAGCGGCGCATCGCGCGCCGGGCCGCGGAGATGATCGCGCCGGGACAGGTCGTCATCATCGACGGCGGCACGACTTCGGCGCTGCTCGTACGCCAGCTTCCGAACACGCTCGACGCGACCATCGTCACGCATAGTCCGAGTGTCGCGGTGGCGCTCGCCGAGCATCCGTCGGTGGAAGTCGTGCTGATCGGCGGCAGGCTTTACAAGCATTCCATCGTGACCGTCGGCGCGGCGGCCGTCGAAGCCATGTCGCATATTCACGCCGACCTCTACTTCATGGGCGTCACCGGCGTCCATCCCACGGCCGGCCTCACCACCGGCGACTTCGAGGAAGCCCACATCAAGCGCGCACTTGCGGCGCGGGCGGCGGAAACGGTCGTGCTGGCGTCGGCGGCGAAACTCAATGCGGCGTCGGCTTACCGGATAGGCGGCATCGAGCTTGCGCAGACCCTCATCGTGGAAAGCACGGCCGAAGCGAAGCTGACGGAACCCATCGAGCAGGCCGGCGTCACCGTGCTGCGCGCCTGATATCGCAAGGCGTTTTTCATCGGCAACGTTACAGCGTAACGCGCCGAAAAATACCCTCAAGGTCGTGTAATTGAGTTTTCGCGATAAAGGGAATAGCGTAGAAAGATGCGCTGCACGCGGTCAACAGCCAAGCGTCGATGTCCGTTGTACCTGTCAAATCAGCGAACATTTTTCCTGGAGAAGGTCGTGAATCGCCTCAAGGCTTTTATCGCGTTGTCGCTCGTGGCGAGCGCCGGCGTTACCGCCAATGCTCACGCCTGGGGCCGCGTCGGCGTGTGGATCGGCGGTCCCGCGTATTACCCGTATCCGGTGGCGCCCGCGCCGTATTACTACTACCCGCCGCCGCCCGTCTACGTGGCGCCGGCCGCGCCCCCCGCACCGGTGCAGTATGTCGAACAGGGCCAGCCCGCCGCCGATCCGGGCGCGCCCGCCCAGCAGCCCGGCATGTGGTACTACTGCGACCCGGCGAAGGCGTATTACCCCTACGTCAAGCAGTGCGCCGCACCGTGGCATCCGGTTCCGGCCACGCCGCCGTCGCCGAACTGATGCGGCGCGTGCCGACATCGTCAAACTCAAGAACGTGCAAGCATCCATGAACATCACCAGGCTCGCCCTGCTCTCCGCGGCACTCGGCCTTTCGGCCTGCACCGTGATGCCCACCGGTCCCAGCGTGATGGCGCTGCCCGGCAGCAATAAAACCTTCGACCAGTTCCGCGCCGATGACGCCTCGTGCCGTCAGTTCGCGCTCCAGCAAACAGGCGGCGTCGACGCCAATCAGGCGGCAACCAACAGCGCGGTGGGCAGCGCCGTCGTCGGCACGGCGCTCGGCGCGGCGGCGGGCGCGGCGTTCGGCGGCGGCTCGGGCGCGGCGATCGGCGCGGGTGCAGGTCTGCTCGCGGGCAGTGCGTTCGGGCTGGGGGCGTCGCAAACGTCCGGCTATAACGTGCAGCAACGCTACGACTATTCCTATCTGCAATGCATGTATGCCGCCGGCGACAGGGTTCCCGTGCGCGGGGCGGTGCGCACGATCCAGCAGCAGCCTGCGGGCGCGGCTTACACCACGCCGCCGCCTCCACCGCCCCCGCCGGGCTGGCAGCCGCCGCCGGGTTCGTACTAGCCTTCCGGCCAGCACATCTCACCGCCGCCAGCGCCAGCCTTTGCCGCCGGCACTGAGCGGCGCGTCGGGCACGAATGCGGGCGCGACCAGCAGACCCGTCACCCAGCCGACGTAGAACCGCGCGTCGCTCCAGAACTCCGACTGTTCGTAGACCCGGAAGGCCTGCACGTGCGCAAGCCACAGCACGAGTTGCAGCGCACCGCTCAACACGAGCCAGGTGAGCGCGATCACGCCGGTAGCCCGCGCGCAGCGCCGGAAGGTGCCCGCGTCCCATTGCTCCCGCACGATGACGCACCCTGCAATCAGCACGAAGATCGCCGGGATGAGGCTAGTCACGAGCACGTTGGTATTCCATCCGCTGATCACGCCGACGATCCCGCTGACGATCACCGCGCTTCCCGCGACCGGCCACGCGAGCCATGACGGACTGCGCGCGACCAGCCACGCAACGGTGATGAGAAACGGCGTGATCGCCCATTGCACGGCTTGCGCGACGGCCTTGGCCAGATTCTCGCCCGCCTGCGCGTTGCCGTGACTTGCCGCGACATAGACGGTGATCGCCTCGTGCACACACACCGCGACGACCGCGAAGCCGAGCGCCTCGCACGCGGCAAACGCGGGTGACTTTTCCGCGTGCTCCGGCGCGTCGCCCAGACTGCGCAGCCGTTCCAGCACGGGCTCGACGAAAAAGGCCAGGATCGCGCCGATCAGCAGCGCGGCGGCAGCATCGGTCAGGGAAAAATGGCCGAAGAGCGAGAACAGCCCTTGCCACAGGAATTCGGGCGCGGCGGCGCAGACGGCGACCCACAGCGCGAAGAAGAACCCGTTCGATGCACGTCTGAGCGGCATGGCCACCTCGATGCGTCTTACTGCGCTGGCAGGGAAGCGTCCTTCACGCACTGGATCAACGCGGCGCGCACACGCTGGCGCAAATCCACGGGAATCGAAAAACATTCGTAAGCGAGCGCCTGCGCCACGGTCACAATCTTCATGTCCTCGTAATGCCGCCGGCTCTCGATCATCGCCTCGAACGCGTTGGCGCGCGCGTTGATCTCGATCGGATCGGCGTCCACCAGCAGGACCGCGTGAGCCAGCACGGCATAGAGCGGCGTGTCGTTGCTACCGTGCGGCACACGGCGCCAGTATTGCGCGGTGCCGGCAATCTTGCGCGCCTCGCCGCCGGGGCCCCAGGCGAGGTTGAAGCGGCCGTCGCAAAACGAACCTTCCACAGGCTGCCAGTGCGTCAGCACGCCGAGCGGCGTGAGCGCGTCGGCGAGCAGTCGGCACAGGTGTTCGTAAATGCCTTCGGACAGCGCACCCATCGGCGCGCGCACCGGATACGCGAGGCTCAGGTTGAGAATGCCCGGTCCCTGCGGCACCAGTCCGCCGCCCGACAACCGCAGCCACACCGGACAACCGCGTCGGGCAAACGCCTCGCGCGCATCGGCGAGCGCCGGATAGCGCTGATAACTGCGCGGCACGACCAGCGAGACCGGCGCTTCCCACACCTGCGCGACGGCCTCGCCCGCAGCGGCACGCGCGAGCAAGGCTTCCTCCGCATGCAGCGGATCGCCGGAAGGGGACACCGCGGTGGAATCGATCAGTTCGAAGGACATGGAATCGATCTCGGAATGCGCCGCAAGCGACGCCATCCCGGCATGGTAGCCAATATCTGCGCGATACGGCGCCGCCCCGCCGGCAGCCTTCTCCAGCGGGGCGCGCGCATCAGCTGCGCTGGCTGACATGCTCCTTCAACAACGCATTCACTTCGTTGGCCTTTTCCATCTGGCTCATATGCCCGGCGTCCTCGAACACGCGGACGGTCGCGCCTTCCGGTGCATTCTTCGCGTGCGCGGCGGGAATGATCCGGTCCTGCGCGCCCCAGATCACGAGCACCGGCTTGGCCGTCGATGCCAGCTTGCCGCCGGGCTGCGCCGCCTGCCTGCCGTTCGCGAACAAACCGGCATTGAGCGACGTGAGTGCTTCGCTGACGCCGTCGAGCCGCTTGTACTTCAGCAGGTCGTCGAGCATCTGGCGGCTCACCAGTTCCGGATTCGCGAACAGCAATTCGATCACCGGTTTCAGGTCGCGCCGCGACTCGGCCGTGACGAAGCCTTCGGTGTAGGCGTTGTTGATTTCATCGCCGAAACCGGACGACGAAATCAGCGCCACCGATTCCACCCGCTCCGGCTGATCCACCGCCATCTGCGCCGCGATGCCGCCGCCCATCGAATGGCCGACGAGATGCGCGCGGTCGAGCTGCACTGCGTCCATGAACTTGCCGACGAAGCCCGCAAGCTCCGCGAGCGTCGTGCCCGGCACTTTCGGCGTCGATTGCCCGTGGCCCGGCAAATCGAGCGCGAACACGCGATGCTTGTCCGCGAGCGCATCGAGATTGAAGAGCCAGTTGTCGAGATCGCCGCCGAAGCCGTGGATGAACAGCACCGCCGGCCGGCTCGCATCGTCGCCGCCGCGCGATGCATAGCGCACGCGGATGCCGTCGACATCGACGAAATGATAGGCCGACACTTCCTCGCCCTCTTCCTCGTCGTCGGCGGGCGTCACGTAAGACGACACATACGCGTCGATATCGGCGTCGCTGACGTCAGCGGGCGCGAGCACGCCGAGCAGCGCCTTCACCGGCAGCGTATCGCCCGCCGACGCCACCCGCCGCCGCAGCAAGCCGGCGTCCGGGGCTTCGACCGCGTTGGCGATCTTGTCGGTTTCGACATCGAGAATCGGCATGCCGACGGTGATCTCCGTGCCCTCCTCCACGAGCCACTCGTTGACCGTGCCTTCCTTCATCGACAGGCCCCACTTGGGCATGACGATCGGTGTGATTGCGGCCATCAGTGCTTTCCTCCCTTCATGGTTTTTCGGGCGGCGTCGGCGATCTGCGCGGCGTTCGGGATGTAGAGATCCTCGAGCGTCGGCGAGAACGGCACCGGCGTATGCGGCGCGCAGACCATCTCGATGCCCGCCTTCAATGCGCCGAACGCCTGCTGCGCGACCTGCGCGGAAATGTCCGTGGCGATGTTGCAGCGCGGATTCGCTTCATCGACGACGACCAGCCGCCCGGTGTTCTCCACGGTTTCGAGCACGGTGTCGATATCGAGCGGCGACAGCGTGCGCAGATCGACCACCTCCGCTTCGATGCCTTCCTTCGCGAGCGTCGCGGCGGCTTCGAGCGCGCGATGCACCATCAGTCCATAGGTGACGATGGACACGTCCTTGCCGTCGCGCACCACGTTCGCTTCGCCGAACGGAATCGCGTACGAGTTCTCGGGCACTTCGCCTTCGAAGCCGTAAAGATTCTTGTGCTCGCAGAAGATAACGGGATCGTTGTCGCGGATGGCCTGGATCAGCAGGCCTTTGGTGTCATAAGGCGTCGACGGGCACACGACCTTCAGCCCCGGAATATGCGTGAACAGCGAGGTCAGCATCTGGCTGTGCTGTGCCGCCGCACGGAACCCCGCGCCGACCATCGCGCGGATCACGACAGGCGTTTCCGCCTTGCCGCCGAACATGTAGCGGAACTTGGCGGCCTGATTGAAGATCTGGTCGAAGCACACGCCCATGAAGTCGATGAACATCAGCTCGGCGACCGGACGCATGCCGCACGCCGCCGCGCCGATCGCCGCGCCTACATACGCGGACTCGGACAGCGGCGTGTCGAGCAGACGGTCGCCGTGCTTTGCATAGAGTCCCTTGGTCACGCCGAGCACGCCGCCCCACGCGTCCTTCTCGCCGTCTGCGCCGGCGCCGCCGACGATATCCTCACCCAGCACGATCACACTCGGATCGCGCTGCATTTCCTGATCGAGCGCTTCGTTGATCGCCATCTTCATGCTCAGTTTGCGGGCCATGATTGTCGTCTCCAGGAATCAATATTTGACGTAGACATCGGTGAGCAGATCGGCGGCGGTCGGCAGCGGCGCGTCCTTCGCTTCCTGCACCGCGCGGTCGATCAGCGCGGCGACTTCCTTGTCGATCGCGTCAAGTTCCGCCGGGGCGATCACGTCCGCCTGCGTCACGGCCTGCGCGAACTTCTTCAGGCAATCGCGGTTCGAGCGGATCTCGTCGAGCTCGCCCGGCGCGCGATAGGTCTGCGCATCGCCTTCGAAATGGCCATAGAAGCGGATCATCTTGCATTCGAGCAACGCCGGTCCGCCGCCTTCGCGCGCGCGCCGGATCACTTCGCCCGCCGCTTCATGGACCGCGAAGAAATCGGTGCCGTCCACCGTCACGCCGGGAATGCCGAAGCCCGCCGCACGATCCACATAGCTGTCCACGGCCGTGCCGTAATCGCGTGCCGTCGATTCCGCATAGCCGTTGTTCTCGATCACGAAGATCACCGGCAGATTCCACACGGCCGCGAGATTCAGGCTTTCGAGGAAGGTGCCCTGGTTCGACGCGCCATCGCCCGCGAAGGTGATGCCGACCTCGCCCTTGCCGCGGAACTTCGCCGCGAGTGCCGCGCCGCAGATCAGCGGCGCGCCCGCGCCGAGAATGCCGTTCGCGCCCATCATTCCTTTCGACAGATCCGCGATGTGCATCGAGCCGCCCTTGCCGTTGCACGAACCGCCTTTCTTGCCGTAGATCTCCTTCATCATCGCGACCGGGTCCACGCCTTTGGCAATGCAGTGCCCGTGTCCGCGATGCGTGCTGGCGATGCGGTCGCCATCGTTCAGATGGCTCATGATGCCGACGCCCGCGGCTTCCTCGCCCGCATACAGATGCACGAAGCCGGGAATGTCGCCGCGGCCGAAATCGACGTGCAGACGCTCCTCGAAATCGCGGATCGTGCGCATCTTGCGATAGACGCTCAACAGTTCGTCCTTCGAAAGCGGCAAGCCGCCCGCATGCTGCGTTGCTGTCATCTCTGTCTCCTTGGGGTGGGTTCAGCGGGTATGACGCATGGGCTGGCGCATCAGCCCGGACGCCGCCGCGTAGCGCATGCACGCGGCCACGTCGATACTGCGAAAAGCGTTCTCCCTCAACGTGACGGTCACTTCGTCATCAGGACCGAAGGCCAGTTCGCGTTCACCGTCGAGCGCGACGATGCCCGTGCGCTGTCGCACGCGATGCGGCACGCCATCGGCGAGATGCGCCCAGCTTGCGATCGGCACGGACTCCATCAGCCCGGGCGCGATCGGCGCGCACAGATCGAATTCGCCTTCGCCGGGCGCGGCGAGCTGCACCGCGAGTCCGCCGCGATCGTGACGACCGAGCGGTTCGAGCAGGCCCGCGATGGCCGACATGCCGATCGCCTGCGGATCGGCATAGGACACATAGACGGCGGCGAGCGTCTCGATCTTCCACAGCGCCCGCGCGCCGATGAAGTGCTCGTGCGAGATGACGGCATCCACCAGCGCGATGTCGTGACGCACGCCGCCATCGCGAGCGCGAATCACGATGTCGAGCCGCTTGTTCGATGCCAGCGCTTCGCTGGCCGGCACGCGCGCGGTGGCATAGAGGCCGGTTGCCAGACCGGAGATGGTCGGCTCGCGCATTTCCGGATACGCGTTGTTCGTGCCGGTGGACAAGCCGGCAAGCGGCACCTGACCGCATTCCCGCACGACAGCGCGGTGCGTGCCGTCGCCGCCCAGCACGAGCAGCGCATCGACGCCGGCTTCACGCATCATGCGCGCGGCGCGGAAGGTGTCGTCGACACGCGCGGTGACGGGCATATCGAGGAACTCGACGGCGGCGAGCCCGGCATCCGGACCCCGCTTGCGCGCGAGATGCCGTTCGAGCATGACCTTGAGGCCTTCGCGGTCGGGCATCATCAGCACGCGCGGCACGCCGCTCGCGGCCAGCGAGGACAGCAGCCGCAATACGATGTTCACGCGGTCGGCGAGTTGCAGACTATTGGCGTTGGCGATGACGCGCCGGATGTCCCGCGCCGAAACCGGATTGGCGATGATGCCGACAAGCGGCGTTGCGCTGGCACGCATGCCTGTGTCTCCGTTGTGTGTTTTGTGCGGCGGATAAAGGCAAGCGCTATGCCAATCGAACGAGGGGGTTCAGCGGGGAAAAAGCGCGGGAATACCCGCGGAAATCGAGGGTGTAACGGGCGCCGCCGTGACAGGTGTCACAGCGGCAGGTGTATCACGGTGGACAGGCGTATCGGCGCGCGTTCAGTGGCCGTCGCGCTGATTGGGAGACTGGATGCCATAGCGCGCCATGCGCCGGTACAGCGTCATGCGGCTCACGCCGATCTGCCGCGCCACCGCGCTCAAATTCCAGCTCGCGGCGCGCAGGTACTGCATCAGCAACATGCCTTCGGGCGGCAGGCGATGCGGATCGAAAGCCTCGACGGCGCGCGGCGCATCGTCCGGACTCGCGACATGGCTCAGGCCTTCCGGCAGATCGTCGATCTCGATCACGCCGTTCGAGCACACCGCGCGCGCATAGCGCAGCGCATTGCACAATTCGCGCAGATTCCCCGGCCAGTCATGCCGATGCAGCCGCTCACGCGCGCCAGGTGAAAGCGTCGCAGTTGCGCGCGCTCTGTCGTCGCCTTCTTCGAGAAACTTGCGGATCAGCCAGTCGAGATCGGTGCGCTCGCGCAGCGGCGGCAACGTGAAGCGCGCGCCGTTCAGCCGGTAGTACAGGTCTTCGCGGAAACGCCCGTCCTGCATGAGCGCATCGAGCGATTGATGCGTCGCCGAGATCACGCGCACATCGACCGACACAGGCCGCGATGCGCCGATCGCCAGCACTTCGCCCTCCGCCAGCACGCGCAACAGCCGCGATTGCAGTTCGCGCGGCATGTCGCCGATTTCATCGAGGAACAGCGTGCCGCCATCGGCCTCCTGGATCAGTCCGCGCTTCGCCTTCGCGCCGGCTCCCGAAAAGCTGTTCGGCAGATGGCCGAACAGCTCGCTTTCGATCAGCGTCTCCGGAATCGCCGCGCAATTCACCGCGACGAACGGACCGGCGCGGCGCGCGCTCGCACGATGCAGCGCCTTCGCGAAGAACTCCTTGCCGCTGCCCGTCTCGCCGTTGACGAGCAGGTTGATCGGCGCATCGGCGAGCTTGGCTGCGCGTTCCAGCTGGCGCGACAAGGCAGCATCGCCGCCGCATAGCGCGGCAAGCGGCGCGGGCACGTCCACCGCGCGCGGCCGGTTCGCATTCGTCGTCGGCGCGATGCACGGCGCCGGCGGCATTACGCTCAGGTAAAGGAACGCGCCGGATTTCGCGAGCGGCACCGCGCGCAGTTCGCTCGGCCGCGAATACACGAAGCGGCCGAGTTCTTCGAGACGCGCGTCGAAGAGCGTGTCGAACGGCACGCCGATAAGCGACGCCGCCGGTTCACCCGGCGCGACCGGCCGGCCGATTTCCGCCGCCAGCATTGTATGCGCGCGCCGGTTATGGCCGACGATGCGTCCGCCCGCATCGAGCGCAATCAGGTATTCAGGATCGACGTCGACGAATTCCGGCGACGCGTTCAGCTTCAGGATCCAGTCCTGCCGATGCGTGCGCAGGAAGTTGGCGTTTTCGATATGCCCCGCGTAGATGCGCACCAGTTGCAGCGCGAGGTTCTGGCTGTCGCGCGCTTGCGGCGATACGAGCGCGGAGATGTCGAGGATGGCCGAAAGCGCGCCGCGCGAATCGAAGAGCGGCGCGGCCGTGCAGGTGAGCGGGATGTGCGTGGCATCGAAATGATCGAGCTGATGGACGGTCAGCGCCTGGCCCGTGGTCAGCGCGGTGCCCACTGCGCACGTGCCCGCACCGGCTTCGCTCCACTCCGCGCCGAGATAAAGGCCCGCGCGGCGGAGCGCGGCATCGGTGTTGGCATCGCCGATATAGTCGACGGTCACACCCAGCGCGTCTGTCAGCAAGACGACGTAGCCCATGCCGGCGACTTGCTCGTACAGCGTCTCGAGACCGTGACGGGCGATGCGGGCGAAGTCGTCGATACGCTGCTGATGCTCGCGCAGCCGCGTCTGCGGCAGGATGCGCGCCTCCTGCATGCGCGACGGGTCCAATCCATATTGATGCACACAACGCCGCCAGGACGATTCGATGATGCTGTCGTGCAAGCGCTGCGGAGCAAGCGTCTGTGCCTGCGTGGTTGCCGCGACGACTGCCTCGATGTGCTCGCGTTGCCGCATGTCCATGCGTGCTCTCCTGGTGTCTCCAGCGTCGGGCTTTATGGGCGCAGGCAGCGCGCTTTGGTTTGATCGCCTCGGGCAAAACGTGGTGTGCCGGGCCGTCCGTACGCGGATTTCACCGATTCGCACGGGCGTGTCTCAGGCCATATGATGCTCGAATCGGCAGGACGCGTCATGCGGCAGGAGCGCTGCGCCGCAACATGCCATCGGATCACTACGGAGACTCAGGATGACGAAAATCGCCTACGAAGATTTCGAGCGACAGGTCGTGCAGCATCACCTCATCAAGGGCAACGTCTACGAGAACGGGGCGGCGCTCGTCGAGCGGGCCAATCAGTGGATTGCGGAGCATGGCGCGGATGTGCTGAACGTCGAGAGTCTCTCGACGTTCGGCGCCGGCGACGATACCAGCGTGAGCCACTGGTATTCCGGTATTCGCGTCTGGTATCGGATCGCGTAAAGGCTCGGTCAGCCGCGGCCGACAAACGGCATCTTCGTCGCCATCACGGTGTGAAACAGGACGTTGGCTTCGAGCGGCAGGTTCGCCATGTAAAGCACCGACTGCCCGACGATCTTCACGTCCATCATCGCTTCCACCGCGATCTCGCCGTTCGCCTGCGGCACGCCTTTCGACATGCGCTCCGAAAGCTCCGTCATCGCATTGCCCACGTCGATCTGACCCACCGCGATGTCGTACTTGCGGCCATCGAGCGAGGCGGTTTTTGTCAGGCCCTGAACCGCGTGTTTCGTCGCGGTGTAGGCCGCCGAGTTCGGGCGCGGCGCGCTGGCGGAGATCGAGCCGTTATTGATGATGCGGCCGCCCATCGGCGTTTGCGCCTTCATCGTGCGGAACGCTTGCTGGAGGCAATAGAACATGCCGTTCAGATTGATGTCGACGACATTGCGCCATTGCTCGGGCGTCCAGTCCTCGAACGGGCCGGGCGGGTTGGTCACGCCGGCGTTGTTGAACAGCAGGTCGACGCGGCCGAAATGCTGCACCGCCGTCTTGAAGCACTGTTCCACCGACTGTGGATCCGAGACGTCCGTCGGCACGGCGAGCGCGCGACCGGCTGCACCGGCTTCGTCGATCACCGCTTGCAGCGGCGCCGGGCGACGTCCGGCCAGTACGACCGACCAGCCGTCGCCGAGAAGCGCCAACGCCGCCGCCCGGCCAATGCCGCTACCCGCTCCGGTGACGATGGCGATTCGTTGAGACTGGTTGGCTGCGTCGGACATATTGGCGTTCTCCTGTTGTTGGGCGCGCAACAGCTGCGCACGGAATTTGGGAGAACATTATCGCCGTGTTCGCGTGGTTCCTGCGGATTCAGCGAATTCAACGATTACGGGAAGCTTCCGTCGTGACGGGGCCGGCCGTCGTCGTGTTGTGCGCATCGCGTCCATCGCAGAAGACCGCAGTCATCAGCATCGGCACGATTTGCTTCACCACGGCTGTGCTGCCGGATTCCCGGACCTTCGCCTCCACCGTTTCCGCAGCGCCGAGGACCACGACGCCGTATGAAGAATCGCTGACCGGCTGGCCGCTGCCGCGCTTGAACATATCGTCGTCCTGCTGATAGCCCAGCACGGCGTAGACGCGGAAACCGTAAGCCGTGAGCTGGCTGCCTTGCATCGGCTTGAAAGCGTTGACGGAGTTGGATTCGACACGCATCGGACGCGCGTCGATGGATTTGTCGGCGACCAGCGGCGCGATAAAGCGGTGCGCGCTGGATTTGCAGTCGAGCTGACTGTCGAGCGGGGTGGCTTCGCACAGGCTGGGCAGCAGTCCCCCGACCACGGCAGCGAATGCGGTGAGCAATGCGAGAGGAGCGGTTTTCATGGCAGCGATAAAACCTATCGGTTCGTAGGCCAACACGGATGCACGGGCATCCGCATCGATGCAATAAGCGAGCCAGCGAATCGGCTCGCACGTTGCGCAGCGCTGCATGCTTCCCGCAAGGGGCATGACTTCTTGTTGATCGGTTGATTTCTTTATCGGGGCGCTTCGCTCTATCCTCGTACTCTTGGTGTGAATCCTACAATCGTTTTTGTAGTCGAGGTCTGGACAGAATCGGCGTTTCGACACGCCGAGTCTGTTCGAGATCCCTCAATTTTTGCGCGGCGAGGTGTCGATTCGATGACCCTGCGCGCGACAGTGGTGCGAAACGGAAATGCAGCGACTTGGTTATATTCTGCGATTCGACCCTCAGAGGACTTTTAATGACCGCGCTCACCGACTTCCCGATCACCCAAAAATGGCCCGCTCAGCATCCGGAGCGCATTCAGCTCTACTCGTTGCCGACACCGAACGGCGTCAAGGTTTCCATCATGCTCGAGGAAACCGGCCTGCCTTACGAACCTCATCTGGTGCGTTTCGACGCGAACGATCAGTTGTCGCCGGAATTCGTGTCGCTGAATCCGAACAACAAGATTCCCGCGATCATCGATCCGAACGGACCGAATGGCGCGCCGCTTCCGCTGTTCGAATCCGGCGCGATCCTGGTTTATCTGGCGGCCAAGAGCGGGAAGTTGATGCCCGAGGACATCGCGAAACGCTACGAAACGCTGCAATGGCTGATGTTCCAGATGGGCGGTATCGGGCCGATGTTCGGACAGGTCGGCTTCTTCCATAAATTCGCCGGCAAGGAATACGAAGACAAGCGGCCGCGCGCACGGTATGTCGCGGAGTCGAAGCGCCTGCTCACCGTGCTCGATCGGCAACTTGAAGAACGCGAGTGGATCATCGGCGACGAATACACGATTGCCGATATTTCCATCTTCCCGTGGGTGCGCAATCTGGTCGGGTTCTACGAGGCGCGCGAGCTCGTTGATTTTCACGAGTTCAAGAATGTCGAGCGTGCACTTGACGCATTCGTGCAGCGGCCGGCCGTGATACGCGGGCTCGACATTCCGAAGCGGGGGTAGGTCGTTTTCGGTTTTTCGAGCGGATGACACGGTTTGGACAATCGGTTCACAATCGGCAGAGGTCTGTCGCGCGAAATTCAAACGTCGCAAGAATAGTCTTGCGCGTCAACGTCTTGCGCAACGGATGCCCAGGATATCCACATGCTTACCCAGCGAATCTGTGGATAAGCCTTCTCGCCTGGCGCAATGCCGTTGATCCGTTTCCGAAGTCGAGGTGGACACATTCATGAACGCCCTCTTCCGCTCTACGTCCTCGCCGCTAGTTCGTTTGCGCCGATTCGTGATCCTGTCGGCCATCGGATTTGTTGGTATCGCTGCGCACGCGCAGGCGCCATGTCCGGGCTACGTCGAAACGGATTCCGGCAGTGCCTTCGATCTCGCGTCGATGATCAGGGACGCCGGCTCGCCGCAATCCGCGCTGGGCCGGCTGCGCGATGCGGTGGCCAAAGTCGATGCGGGCGGCGGCTGTTCCAGATTCCGCGACCCGCACGCCTGCGAGGAGACGCTGACCCTCGCGCACAAGGCGATCGTCGCCCTCGAAACCTGCTCGCCGCCGGGCGGCGCGAAGGGTTCGGCGCACGGCTGACGACGCGCGGTTGACGAATTTGCGCGCGTAAAAAAACGCGTGCCGCCCGTTGAGGCGGCACGCGTTCTGTCTCGGCCTGCCCGGACCGAAGTCCGGGCGCTTCGAGCGCTTAGCGGTCCAGGAAAGGACGCAGCTTGTCAGCGCGGCTCGGATGCATGAGCTTGCGCATGGCCTTGCTCTCGATCTGGCGAATACGCTCGCGCGTGACATCGAACTGCTTGCCCAGCTCTTCGAGCGTGTAGTCCGACGCCGTATCGATACCAAAACGCATGCGCAGCACCTTCGCTTCACGCGGCGAGAGTGCGTTCAACGCGTCGTCGATGGCGGCGCGCATGTTCGCATGCACGGCAGCCTCTGCCGGCGACGTTGCGCCCTGATCTTCGATCATGTCGCCCAGGGTTGCATCGGCATCTTCACCGACCGGCGTTTCCAGCGACACCGGCTGCTTTGCGATCTTGAGAATGCCGCGAATCTTTTCCTCGGGCATTTCCATGCGCTCGGCCAGCACCGACGGATGCGCTTCCTGACCGGTCTGCTGCAGGATCTCGCGCGAGATACGGTTCAGCTTGTTGATCGTTTCGATCATGTGAACCGGCACGCGGATCGTGCGCGCCTGATCGGCCAGCGAACGCGTCACGGCCTGACGCACCCACCACGTTGCGTAGGTCGAGAACTTCCAGCCACGACGATATTCGAACTTGTCCACCGCCTTCATCAGACCGATGTTGCCTTCCTGGATCAGATCCAGGAACTGCATGCCGCGATTGACGTACTTCTTGGCAATCGAGATCACGAGACGCAGGTTGGCTTCGATCATCTCGCGCTTGGCCTGACGCATCTTCAGCTCGGCAGCCGTCATCTGACGGTTGATCTGCTTCAGTTGCTTGAGCGGCATTTGCACGACGTCTTCGATGTCGATGAGCTTCTGCTGCTCAGCCTGAATCGCCGGCAAGCTGCGTTCGAGCGACGCGCCATAGTGCTTCGACGCCGCCGCCGTACGCGTGGTCCATTCGAGATCCGTCTCGTGGCCCGGGAACGACTCGACGAATTTCTCGCGCGGCATGCCGCACCGGTCGACCGCGATAGCCAGCACACGACGCTCGATCTCACGCACCTGCGCGACTTGCTGATGCACGTCGGCGCACAGGCGGTCGATGGTCTTGGCCGTGAAGCGGATGGAACCGAGCTCGCGCTGGATTTCGGCGCGCGCCTTTTCCACACCCTTCGACGCGACCACGCCCGAGCCCTTCGGATGGCGTGCCTGCTCGGCAAGCTCGCCGACGCGTGCGAAGATGGCGAGGCAATCGGCCTTCAATTGCTTCAGGCGTGCTTCGTTCGATGCACCGGCATCGTCGCCGTCGAGATCATCTTCGTCATCCGAATCTTCGTCGGATTCATCGGTATCCGTATCGATTTCGGTCGACTCGGCGGAGTCGGAAGCGGACATTTCTGCGTCTTCCGCATCTTCTTCCTTCAAGCCGTCGACGAGGTCGTCGATCTTCAGCTCACCGGCCTCGACTTGCGCCGCATCCGCGAGAATGCTTGCAACCGTCGACGGACACGCCGCGATGGCCTGAATCATTTCATGCAGACCGTCTTCAATGCGCTTCGCGATGGCGATTTCGCCCGCGCGCGTGAGCAGCTCGGTGGCGCCCATTTCGCGCATATACATGCGGACGGGGTCAGTGGTGCGGCCGAATTCGGAATCGACGGTGGAGAGAGCGTTTTCCGCTTCCTCGTCCGATTGCTCGTCGGTGACAACGCTCGGCGCGGTGTCGTTCAGCAGCAGCGTTTCAGCGTCCGGAGCCTGCTCGTAGACGGCGACGCCCATGTCATTGAACGTGCTGACGATGGTTTCCATCGCTGCGGTTTCAGCGAAGTTGTCCGGCAGGTGGTCGCTGATTTCAGCGTGCGTGAGATAACCGCGTTCCTTGCCCAACTGAATGAGCGCGCGCATCTGGCGCTGACGCTCTTCATTCTGCTCTGCGGTCATTGCGACATCGGGCTGCGTCGTGCCGGCCTGGCCCTTGCCTTTGTTCGCCCGTCGTCCCGGCGACTTGCGCGCCGGCGCGACGATGTCCAGCTCCGAATCTTCCCGATCAAAACTTGCCATACTTTCTCCTCGACAGGTTTGCTCGGCGACGACAGATCCCCGGGAGCGAGCGTAACGGCTCGCGATGATTTCGATGACAGCTTCGACCACGGACGGCTTGCTGAAAATCGCATCGAGCAAAACACGCCGACCGCATTCACATGCAGTCGCGCTTTTCAAACGCCCTCAGACGCAACCTTAGAGTGTATCAGCTTCTGCTGCGTCGCAGCAGGTATTCTGAAAACTTTTGTCGGTGACGTTTGGCTTATCTCTTCGCATCATTTCGAAAGGAAATCGGCTAAAGATCAGCAGGAGTCAACCCCACGGGCGTTTGAAATGGGGTTGGATCGGGCCGAAGCGCTGCGACTCCGGATAGCTGTCGCAGAAGCTCACCTAACGGCCTGCGTGCACCTTCGAGCGAGGCTGGCGGCACAGCATGTGCGTTGCCTGCCCTCGCCGTCTTAGTTGGGGCAATTCCGGCTTGCTTCAAGCGAAGGAATTGTCTGAGATCGCGCATGCGCTGTTCTGATTCAGACGAAGCGGATTTGGCTTCTGGAATGGCACAGGAGCGCGTTGTGTCATTGAATGACCGAGCAATCTCCAGTCCGACGATCTGCCCTGCTTCCATCGCGGCGACGAAATCCTGGGCCCAGTTGCCTGCGTGAACACGCGGGCGAGCTTCATCGCGATGATGGATCGTGACAGAGGTGGCGTCCGTCGAAACATGATACGTACGCAATCCGTCGCGGCTTGCGAAGGCGTGCCCGGCGAGGTGAACGACCGTGCGCTCGACGTGCGTCGTGCGGTCCTGCCGTTGTTGGTCGGCTTCGGCTGCAACGCGTTGGGTGCGCAGCCGGTACGCGAAATCGACTGGTGCCCGCAGCAAGGTACGGAGGTAACTGATCGGGTGCGTCGCTCGGCGCAGGTGTTGCCAGCTGGCCTCGACGACATCGGAGAGCAACTTACCGGAGCGTTTCGCTTCGCCCATGAGTTTAAAGATCAGGAATTCACGAAATCCCAGCGGCAGCAGACGTTGAAGGTCAGCGGGAATGCCTCCTGGTTGTCTCTTTTGATGAGTAGGGTTTAGATCCTTATATATAGCGCCGTCTGCCAGCGTGGCACACGGCGGCGCCAAAGAAAGCTCAGGACCGACGACAACCGACTGGATCCGAGGAGCCGTCGACGAGGATTCGGAGCTGACATCGGACTCCACCAAGCCGAGCAAAGCCGCCGCTCTGGACGTCAGGTGTAGATAAGCCCTTCCGAAGAGTCCGGCGGAACCGTAGCGCATCTGTGGTGGCCGGCTAATGAAACCTGCGGATTCAAGATCGTCGAGACTACGGTAGAACGTCCGCATCGATTGCATCGCGCGTCCGGTCAACAGCTCGCGTCGGGCGAAGATTGCCGCAAACGGCTTGCTTGCGTCGACTGTGCGAGCAAGCGCAGCGAGCAGGGCGCGTGCACGAGCGGGGAGCGCTGAGGTATGTGTCGCCCGATGTGCTGCACGGAAAATCACCCATGGAAGGTTGGAGCGATCGCAAGCGTACTCGTCGAGTGCTTGTTGATCTTGCCCAACGGAGGGCAAGTCGGATTTCTGCGGGCGAACAACCACCTCGCCTGCAACGGAATGTTGCGCGATACGCATATCAAGTACGTCCATTTCGAAAAATGGAAGACAAACGCTTGACTGCCTATCGCGTTCCGCTAAACTTCGAGGTGCGTACTCGTGACCCGATTGGCGTCGGGAAGCGGACAGGGCGACTTGCAGTAAAGCCCAATATTCAAAAGCCTTCGGTTGGCGCCGAAGGCTTTTGTCTTTCTAGCGTTTGCTATTTACATAGCGACCTCTGATTGCTGAATTGCCAAGTCGTTGATTTCTAACGAGTTTCTACTAGAGTCAAGACTTCGAATCTCTGTGAATCGGCTAACTAGTTGATTTCAAAAGAAAACCTACTAGAGCTACTCTTGCTCTGATTCGCGAAGCGTCTGGTTTATAAATTCGGCAATCCGCTGCCCCCACTGCTCCGCCTCCGTCGCATCCTTCTCGAAGAAGCGGACGCCTACTACGCCATTGCGCGCCGACACCTCGCATACCTTCCTTCTTCCGGCGCGAACAACAGTCGCGCTGGGTGCCGCAACGCGTGGTTTTTCGGCGGCGAACGAAACGGCTTTGTCTTGCGTGAACGCTTCGTCATCCACCAGGCGACGCACTGCCTCAATAACTTTTTCCGCCTTGCCTGCTTCAGTCAGCGCCGCCAGCTTCTGAGCGGCATTGCTTCCCAGTCGCTCAGGCCGCTCTGCGAGCGCCCTCTTGGCTGCATCGGGAAGGGCGTCGAAAGAAAAGATCCGGGTGACATGGCTCTTGCTCAGTCCTGCACTTTCCGAAATCTCGGTGCGCGTCAAGCCGCTCAATTCCTGCAGTCGCTTGAAGTTCCAATACTTCTCGAAGTCGGTGAGCGACGGTGAGAGCAAATTCGAAAAGAATGCCGCGAATTCGATCTCGCTCTCTTCAATTGACGCCACATTTGCCCGGATCGTCGCGCGGCCTAACTCGCGATAAGCAGCAACCCGATTGTGTCCAGCAACGATCTCGTAACGCGCATCCGGCAGCGCGCGCACCAGAATAGGTGTGGCAAGCGCATGCTGCGCCAGGTTGCTTTTCAGTTCCTGAAATTGCTCTGCCGTCAGCTTGCGTCGTCTTCCGTCGATCTCCACCAGCGACTCAAGCGGCACTTCCAGCGCAGCCCGTTCCTCGAGTTGTGCTTCGAGTTCCTTGATTCGTGCCTGTGCCGAATTGATTCGATTCTGCGCATCCATCAATCGGCCGGGCGAAGTGCGCGCCTCCGAGTTGACTGGCCGCTGCTGTTGTGAGGTCTCCGCCGGCTTGTTGCCGATATTCGCGGTCTTCGCGAGGAGTCTGTCCCCGATACCCATTTAAACCTCCGTCTGATTCCAGGCGCGAACGAATTGCGCGTCGAGGTGTTCCGCCAGTCTGTCGAGCGGCTCTTTGAACCGGTTGTAGGCAGCCGTGCTGCCATCCGGTTTCGAAAGGTCATACACCGTGGACAATTGAGCCGATGCGCCCTTCGGTACGGTCGACTCCGGAATCTCGAACGGCAGCACGCGATCGCCGTAAGCTTTTTGCAGCCAGCCACGTACGACGCGCGAGACGTCGTCCGACTTTGCCTTGGTCAGGATCACATTCACGAAGTCGAAGCGCTTTTGCTCGAGCACGCCCGGCAGCTTTTTCGCGATGTCCGCGAAGAGATGCCAGAACTGGGTCGAGCTTGCGAAGTCGAGTGCCTCGGGCGGGCAGGGCAGCAGGATTGCGTCCGACGCGAGCAGCGCGTTGATCGTCAGGTAGCTGAGAGCAGGCGGCGTGTCGATGATGACCGCGTCATACTCCTCGGTCAGTGGCATCAGGCCCTTGCGTACGATCTCCCAGAATTCGAACGTACTGTCGTTCAGCACCTTTGCCGGAATCTCGAACTCGGCGTCGAATAACGATGACGACGCCGGGATCAGATCCAGGTTGTGCCAGTACGTCTCCTGCACCGCGTAGTGCAGCGTCTGCTGGTCGCCATAGATGAGCGGCAGCAGCGTCTGGTCATCGGAAATTTCGGCATCGGGCGCCCAGCCGCACAACTGCGTGGTGGTACCCTGCGGATCGCAATCGATGACCAGCACCTTGCGCCCGAGTAACGTCAGCGCCTGCGCTGCCGATACCGCGGTCGTGGTCTTGGCGACGCCGCCCTTGAAATTCGCCACCGTAACGATGCGCCCACGCTTCCCTTCAGGCCGCCGGACGCGCTCCTTGGTGGAACGAATCCAGGTGAGCGCCTCTTCGAGCGTGAACTCCTTGCTTCGTCCGGCGCCCTTCGACGTACCGGCGGGCAGGTCGCCCTTGGTCGTCAAATACTGGAAGCGCTGCTTGTCGACACCGCACAGCGTCGCAACCTGCGAGCTGGTGAATGTCGGCGCGCTCTTGCGCGGATACGGCTCCAACATTGCATCGCGGATCTGATTGAGAATGTCAGTGGCTTGGGCGGCCACTCCCAAGAGCGTTTCGATCGAAACGGATTGATCGACTTCGGGAAGCCGAGCGCTTAGCATGGAATTCGCAGTCACTGGCGGGCCTGGGTAAGCAAATAATTCTTCGGTTTGTGGAAAACAAGCTGCAAACCGAAGAATAAACGTCGAACCGGTAAACCTCAAGTAAACTCTGAGGTACTTGAGTGCCCGTAGCGGACATTTTTACAACGTCCGTTGCCCAAGTAAACACGAAAGCCCGCCGCCGGTAGGGTTTACCGTCCGCCGGATAGGCTGCGGATCAGCGTTTCGAGGCCTAAAAACTGACGAGGATCGTCGTTTTCCAGATAGAGCGCCGTGGTTGAACGGCTCGCATGGCCCAGTCCGACGCTTACTTCATGCAGGTGAACGCCATGGTTGAGCGCGTGTATCGAATGAGTGTGGCGAAGCCAGTGCGTGCTCGCGCGTTGCAAGGCGCGGCCGCTACCGGGCGCGCGGGCTTCGGCCTGAGCGGCGGCTCGGGAGAAGATTCCCTTGAACAGTTTGCCGATCCCGTCCGGCGTGATTGGCCGACCGTCGCGCGCCTGGGCGAGCAACGGCGTTTCAGCCGTGCAGCCGAGCGGCTCGGGCAAACCGCGGAGCGCGAGATTCTCCCGCAGCGCCTCGACGACGATCCCCGGAAGCAGCACGCTCCGAAGCGCTCCGCGCCCCGACTGGACAGCGAGCCGCCACACGGGTCCGTCCACGCCGTCGAGACTCCCGACGCTCAGCGCGCCGGTGCGGGCATCGGCTAATTCGGTCCGCCGCAGGCCGGTTGCGTATGCCAGCAGCAGGGCCAGGCGATCCCGATGTTCCTGAAAGCTGTATTCCGTCCGCGTGACGGACTCGAGCAGCCCGCGCCACTGAGCCTGATCGAGCGTGCGCTGCGAGGCGTCGAAGGCGGCCGGCGTCGCGACGCGCGCCACGCCAGCAAAGGGATTGATGGTCAGATAACGCTCGCCGACAAGCCATTCGCCCATCGCGGTGAGAATGGAGCGCGCGGTTTCCCGGCTCCGTTCGGAGAGCGGCCCGGCGAACGGGCGCCAGTCCGACAGCCCGCGCTCGCCGCGCCGCGTGGCAATCCAGCGCTCCGCCGGCTGCGGGTCCGCAAGAAAGCGGTCGATATAGTCCGCGCACGCTGGCGCATCGAGTGAAGAGAGCGCTTTTTCCTGCTCCAATACGGCCCAAAGCAGCAGCCGCTCGGCCTCGCGCCGGTAGGCGCGGCGCGTGTGTTCGCTGGCGGACCGGGCGTCGAGCCAGGCGAAAATGGCCCGGATATCCGTGTTGAAACGCGCGCTTGGTGGGGCCCGATTTGTCCCACTGGATCCGTCGAGCGTCGCCGGCAGCCGCAGCGCCTCAAGCGGCGCGACCGTGAGCGGGGCGTGTTCTCCTGGATCCGCCGGCGCGGACTGCCACTGCCGGCGCGGCAATAGCGCTCGCGGGGAAACCGAATACTGAAGCGCCTGCTCGTGAAGCCGCAGCCAGTCGACGACCCGCTGCGCGCCCTTCGGCCCAAGCCGCGGCACGGACGCATACCACCGATGCCCGCGCTGCTCGACGCGCTCGATGACATCCGCGACGGTCATCAACCCGGCCGCCGCGAGCCGGGCGCTCACCGCCGGCTCGAACCAGCCGTCGACGGGATGATCGGGCCGCGGCTCCTGAACCAGGCTCGCTTCCATGCGCGCGAGCGCTTCCGCCTGACGCCGCCGCAGCCGGGCGTTCCGCGCCGCGCGACGATCGAGCGCGGGCGAACTGCCGGGCGGATAGGCCTCCTCGAACAACGCGAGCAATTCGGACTCGCCGTACACGCCATCCGGATCGATCCGCTCGCGGAATTCGTCGAGCGAAGGCGCTGCTGACTCGGCCGGCGTTTCGAACAGCGGGATGCTGCCTGGACGCAGCCGCAGAAGGTGAGCTGCCTCGATGTCCCGCGCCCGGCGCGCCAGGACGGAGAGCGTGTCACGCAGCGCGTCGATGAGGCGCCGTGTGACGCGTACATCGGTTCCTGCGTCGCCATAGGACGCATGGAGTTGCGCCTCGGCGACGCCGTCGAGATAACCGCGATACAGCGCGAAATGCTGGCGCGTCAGCCGACTGGGTCCGTGAAGCCGCCCGGGTTGGGGGGTAGCGGGTGTCGATGCATGCCCGGAGGAGGGCGTGTCGCTAGACATTTAGCCTTTCTTTTCAGTGATTTGCGGCGAGGTTATCAAGCAGCTTCGAATTTGACAAGAAAAATCGCTACATCTGATAAGTGTAATTATCAGCGTATTGATACCCACCGTCCGAAAAAGCCCCTCGCTTGCCAGCCCCCCGAGCCTCGGCGCATATTCGAGCAGGTCCAACCCGTCATGCCTGGAGGAAGCAAGCCGATGCTTGATCCCGTCCGCCACACGCCGAAGCCATCGGAGCAGGATATCGACGCGCGGCCCAGCTTGCCCGAAGTGTACGCATCCGTGCACGTACCCACCGGCGGCCGATGGATTCGCCGCTTCCTTGCCTTCGCCGGTCCCGGCTACATGATTTCGGTCGGCTACATGGATCCGGGCAACTGGGCCACGGATCTCGCCGGCGGATCGCGCTTCGGTTACACCCTGCTCGCCGTGATCCTGCTGTCGAACCTGATGGCGATCCTGCTGCAGGCGCTCGCCGTCCGCCTGGGCGTTGCGACCGGACGCGATCTCGCGCAGGCGTGCCGCGAACACTATCCGAAGCCCGTGAACATCGCGTTGTGGATTGCGTGCGAGGCCGCGATCATCGCCTGCGATCTGGCCGAGGTGATCGGCACCGCGATCGCGCTGCAATTGCTGTTCGGCATTCCGCTGATTGCAGGCGCGCTGCTCACCGCACTCGATGCCTTCCTGCTGCTCCTGCTGATCAACCGTGGTTTCCGCCTACTCGAAGCATTCGTGATCGCGTTGCTGGTGGTGATCGCCGGGTGCTTTGCGTTGCAGATCGCCGCCGCCGCGCCGCCGTTCAGCGACGTGCTGCGCGGTTTCGTGCCGACGCCGCGCATCGTGGCCGACCGCGAGATGCTGTACGTGGCGATCGGCATCCTCGGCGCGACGGTGATGCCGCACAACCTCTATCTCCATTCCTCGATCGTCCAGACCCGCGCGTACGGCAAATCGGTGAAAGCGCGGCGCGAGGCGATTCGCTGGGCGACCATCGACAGCACGATCGCCCTGACCCTCGCCCTGTTCATCAACGCGGCGATCCTGATCGTGGCCGCCGCCGTCTTTCACGCGAACGGTCACGAGGACGTCGCGGAAATCGGCGACGCGTTCCGCTTGCTGTCGCCGCTGCTCGGCCTGGGCATTGCATCGACGCTATTCGCCGTCGCGCTGCTTGCCTCCGGCCTGAATTCGACCGTGACCGCGACGCTCGCCGGACAGATCGTGATGGAAGGCTTCCTGCGTCTGCGCATTCCGAACTGGGCGCGACGCCTGATTACGCGGGCCATCGCCATCGTGCCGGTGATCGTCGTGACGGCCCTCTATGGAGAGAAGGGCACTGGCCAGTTGCTGGTGCTGAGCCAGGTGATCCTGTCGATGCAACTGCCGTTCGCGGTCATTCCGCTCGTGCGTTTCGTCTCCGACCGCCGCAAAATGGGCGTCTTCGTCATTTCGCGCTGGACCAGGGCGCTGGCGTGGATCGTCGCGGGCGTGATCATCGTGCTGAATGTGAAGCTTCTCGCCGATACGATCCTGCGCTGAACCAATTCCATATAGAGGGAAAACGCAGATCATGAGCGGCACGTTCATCGACATCACGCTTCGCAACGGGTCTTCCTTGCCCGCCTACCTCACGCATCCCGCCACGGGATCCGGGCCAGGCATCGTTCTGCTGCACGATGCTTCCGGCGTGGACGATTTCATCCGCCGCACCGCGGATCTCTACGCCGAGGAAGGCTACGTCGTGCTCGCTCCGCGCCTTCCCGCGCACGAGCCGCTGCCGGGCGGCGTGGCGGCGGAAAACGTCGCAACCTTTGTCGAGAACCTGCGCGCGTTGCCGCAGCATGCGGGCAAGGTGGCGGTCATCGGCTTTGGACGGGGCGGCCGGTTCGCGACGCGCATTGCCGCGCAAGCCGACGTGGATTGCGCCGCCTGCTACTACCCGGACGACCTCGCGGCCTGCCTGGCCGAAATCCCGACGATCCGCTGTCCCATCGTTTTCCATTTTCCCGAGCGGGCCGCGTACGACCTGCGCGAGAGCGAGGCGGCGCTGACGGGCAAGCCGTCCGTCGAGCGCTATGTGTATCCGGGCTGCGCGCCGGGTTTCGTCGATACCGGCAGTCCGGATTACGACAAGCCCGCTGCCCTGATGGCCTATTCGCGCACGCTCTCGATGCTGCGCAAGGTGCTCGGTCCGGTATTCGACCTGAACCAGCTGTGGGAACAGCATTGTTACTTCGAGTTCGCAACGCGCGACGTCGAGTCCGTCATGACGACGATGGTCGCCGAACCCTATGTCAATCATGTTCCGACCATGACGGGCGGCGTCGGTCACGACGAGCTGAAGCGCTTCTACACGCATCACTTCGTGCACTCGAATCCCGCTGACACCAAGCTGATTCCGGTGTCGCGCACGATTGGCTCGGATCGTGTCGTCGATGAATTCGTGTTCTGCGCGACGCACGATCGCGAGATCGACTGGCTGCTGCCGGGCCTCGCGCCCACCGGAAAATATTTCGAAGTCCCGATGCTCGCCGTGATCCGCTTTCGCGGCGACAAGCTCTATAACGAACACATCTACTGGGATCAGGCGTCGGTGCTGGTGCAGATCGGCGTGCTGGATCCGGAGGGCTTGCCGGTGGCGGGGCGGCAGACGGCGAGGAAGCTCATCGACGAAACCTTGACGAGCAATGCGCTCATGCCCAACTGGGCAACGAGCGAAGGCAAGCCGGTCTGAACGCTCGACGCAAAGTCTTCAGCAGGCGTTGCACATGCGCGCGACGTGACCTACTCTGAGTGGAATGTTGCGGTCCGCGCACCGAAGTCCATGCATCGTGGTGCCAAATGAAACAATGGCGCGATCCGCACGACCGGAGGACGTATGCCTCGTGCGTCGCCATCAGTGCGCTCGACATCGATCGAGCGTGCGCTGTGTCTTGCGTTCGGTGCGTCGTGCGTGCTGCGGGCCGCGTCGGCGTACGGGGCGTGTGACAACACCGCTCCGCTCGCGGGTCAGACCGCGACGTGCGACACGCGCGCTCCGAATCCGTCGACACAGCCCATTGCCACAGCGCCCGCCAGCGCCAATGTGACGATCAACGTGCTGCCCGGCGCGGCGCTCAACGCTTCAGGCAGCGCCGTCACCGTGCGCAACACGAGCACCATCAACAACGCCGGCACGATCCAGGGTGCGACCGGCGTCTCCATCGCAGGCGGCGCGGCCACGATCGACAACAGCGGAACGATTCGCGGAACGAGCGGCGCGGGCATCGTCGCGAACGGCCGGATCAACGTATCGATCATTAACACAGGCGCGATTGCGGGCGGCGCTGGCGTCGCGGTGAGCACCGACACCGGCAACGATACCTTCGTCATGAACGGCGGCGTCGTGTCGGGACAGATCCGTCAGGGCAACGGCTTCGACACCTTCACGATGACGGCGGGCCAGGTCGACTCGCTCGACCAGGGCGACACGCGCGACGATTTCACGATGACCGGCGGACGGATTGTCGGCGTCTTCGTGAACGGCGACATCGCGCGGATGACAGGCGGGCGCATCGGCACCGTGGACCTGAATGTCGGCAACAACGTCTTCGACATGTCGGGCGGACAAGTCGATGGCAACGTCACCGCTGCGCAGAACAACGACACCTTCACGCTGTCAGGCGGAACGATCGGCGGCCGGGTCGATCTCGGCAGCGGCACGAATGTGCTGAACATCACAGGCGGAAGCATCGGCATGGGCGTCACGACGACCTTCGGCCCGGATACGCTCACATGGAGCGGCGGAACGATTTCGGGACCGGTATCGCTCGGCGACGGCGCGGATGCCGCGATCATCCGCAACCTGAACGACACCACGCTCGGCGCGCTCACGCGTTTCGACGGCGGTCCGGGAACCGATGCACTCACATTTGACAACGTCCAGGCAAGCGGACTTTCACGCTTCACCGGCTGGGAGACCATCGACGCGCGCAACGGCACACAACTGACCTTCGATGCGAACGGCCTCACGCTCGGCGACGGCGTGACGGGTACGGGGACCCTCGATCTCGACGCAACGAGCACGTTGTTCGCGGGCGGCATCGGCGGCACGGCGCTGAAGCCGGCGGTCGCCGGGCAACTCGTTACGTTGAACAACGCGGGCGTGATCGACCTGACCAACGGCGGCGTAAGCACCGGCGACACGTTCACCGTGAACGGCAACTACCTCGGCGCGAATGGGCGCTTGCTCGTGCAGACCGTACTCGGCGCGGACGGCGCGCCCAGCGACAAACTCGTGATCGCGCAGGGTGCGGGAAGCGGCGCGACGTCGATCGGCGTGACAAATGTCGGCGGGAAGGGCGGCTCGACGGTCAACGACGGCATTCTCGTCGTGCAGGCGACCAGCGGCGGAACGACGTCGGCGGGTGCGTTCAGCCTGGCGCGTCCGCTGGAGGCGGGGGCGTTCACTTACTATCTGTTCAAGGGCGGAGCGAGCGCGGGAACGTCGGAAAACTGGTATCTGCGCTCGAGTGTCGCGGCGGTGCCGTCGATTCCCGCCACGCCGGGGACGCCGGGCACGCCCACGACACCTACCACGCCGGAAAGTCCCGGCACTCCAACGCCACCCGCCACACTCATTCCCGCCCCGCAAGCAGCGCCCGGTACGCCTGCGCTGCCGCCGGCGCCGCCGCCGGGCGCAGCGCCGACGCCGCTGTACCGGATGGAAGTGCCGGTCTATGCGGAAGTTCCGCCGCTCGCGCGCGAACTCGCCATTCAGCAGGTTGGCACGTTCCACGAGCGCCAGGGCGATCAGGCCTTACTGACGGAGAACGGCGCGCTGCCTGCGGCGTGGGCGCGTGTGTGGGGCGGCCATGCGACGCTGCACAACAGCGGCGCCGCCGATCCCGAATTCAGCGGCGGCATCGGCGGCGTGCAGATCGGCCATGATCTTTACGCCGACACGACCCCCAGCGGCCATCGCAACCACTACGGTTTTTTCCTGGGCTTCGCGCGCGCGAGCGGCGACATCAGCGGGCTCGCGCTCGGCTTTCCCAACGCGGATGCCGGGCACCTGTCGATGGACGCCTACAGCGCGGGCCTTTACTGGACGCACATCGGTCCGGGCGGCTGGTACACGGACACTGTTCTGCTCGGCAGCGCGCTCACCGTCGATCCACAGTCGAACCGCGGTGTCGGCGCGACGACGCACGGCAACGCGTTCGCTGCCTCGTTCGAAGCGGGCTTGCCGATTCCGCTGCCCGCCGGACTGGGCATCGAGCCGCAGGCGCAGCTCATCTGGCAGCACGTCAACCTGAACGACCTCGACGACGGCATCTCGACCGTCTCCTTCAGCGAGGCCGGCGGGCTGACCGGCCGTCTCGGCGTGCGCTTCTACGGCAGCTTCGATGCCGCCGGCACCGCGTTCGAACCGTATCTGCGCGCCAATCTCTGGCGCTATTTCGGCGCAACCGACACCGCGACCTTCGCCGGCACGACCGTGATCCCGACCGAAGTCTCCGCGACCCTCGCGCAGTTCGGCGCGGGCATCACGGCCAAGGTCAGCGCACGCGGCAGCCTGTTCGCGAACGTCGCCTATTCGATGAACGTGGGAGGCGGGCATCGCAGTGCCATCGAGGGCGGAGCGGGGATGCGCTGGAAGTGGTGAGCCGTTGCATACTACGGACACACATAAGAAATCCAGGAGACAGGCATGACCGACGTGGCCGGCGCGGACCGCTGCCCCTATCACGACAAAGCGCACGACGATGCCCGCGCGCCGAATGGCTGTCCGGTGAGCCCGCAAGCCGCCGAGTTCGATCCCTTCGGCGACGGCTACAACCAGGACCCGCCGGAATACGTGCGCTGGGCTCGCGAGCAGGAACCGGTGTTCTGGAGTCCGCGCCTCGGCTACTGGATCGTCACGCGCTATGACGACATCAAGGCCATCTTCCGCGACAACCGGACCTTCAGTCCGTCCATTGCGCTGGAGAAGATCACGCCGACCGGTCCCGAAGCCAACGCGGTGCTCGCTTCGTATGGCTTCGCGCTGAACCGCACGCTCGTGAACGAGGACGAGCCGGCGCACATGCCGCGCCGTCGCGCGTTGATGGACCCGTTCACGCCCGAGGCGCTCGCGCATCACGAACCGATGGTGCGCGCGCTCGTGCGCGAGTACGTGGACCGTTTCATCGACGCTGGCCGGGCCGATCTCGTCGACCGGATGCTCTGGGAAGTGCCGCTCACGGTGGCGCTCCATTTCCTCGGCGTGCCCGAGGAAGACATGGACACGCTGCGCCGCTATTCGATTGCGCACACCGTGAATACATGGGGACGGCCGAAGCCCGAAGAGCAGGTCGAAGTGGCGCATGCAGTCGGCAAGTTCTGGCAGTTCGCCGGCAAGGTGCTGGACAAGATGCGCGAGGATCCGTCGGGTCCCGGCTGGATGCAGTACGGCATCCGCAAGCAGAAGGAGCTGCCGGATGTCGTCACCGACTCGTACCTCCATTCGATGATGATGGCCGGCATCGTCGCCGCGCACGAGACCACCGCCAACGCCGCCGCGAACGCGCTCAAGCTGCTGCTGCAACATCCGGATGCATGGCGCGACATCTGCGAGGATCCTACGCTGATCCCGAATGCCGTCGAAGAGTGCTTGCGTCACAACGGTTCGGTCGCGGCATGGCGGCGTCTCGCGACGAAAGGCGTGACGATCGGCGGCGTCGCGATTGCGGCGGGATCGAAGCTGTTGATCGTCACGTCGTCGGCGAATCACGATCAGCATCAATTCGCCGACGCCGATCTCTTCGACATCCGTCGCGAAAACGCCAGCGATCAACTCACGTTTGGCTACGGCGCGCATCAATGCATGGGCAAGAATCTCGCGCGCATGGAGATGCAGATTTTCCTCGACGAACTCACGCGCCGCCTGCCGCACATGCGTCTGACCGAGCAGCGCTTTACCTACGTGCCGAACACGTCGTTTCGCGGGCCGGAGCATCTGCATGTCGAATGGGAGCCGGCGCTCAACCCCGAACGCACGAATCCTGCCGTGCGCGAGGCGCGCGCGACGGTGCGCATCGGCGAGCCCTCGTCGCATGCGGTCAGCCGTACGGTGATCGTCCAATCGGCTGATGCTTGCGCCGACGGCATCGTGCGCGTGCGGCTGGCATCGGCGGACGGACGCGATCTGCCGCGCTGGACGGCGGGTTCGCATATCGACGTGCTCTGCGGCGACACCGGCCTTTCGCGCCAGTATTCCCTGTGCGGCGACCCCGCCGATGCGCGCACGTTCGAGATTGCGGTGCTGCGTGAAAGCGCGGGCCGCGGCGGCTCGGCGTGGGTCCACGAGAACGTCAGGCGCGGCGCGCAGTGGCGCATTCGCGGTCCGCGCAATCACTTCCGTCTCGACGAAACCGCGCGACGGCTCGTGTTGATCGCGGGCGGCATCGGCGTGACGCCGATCAGCGCGATGGCGCGGCGCGCACACGCGCTCGGTCTCGACTACGAGGTCCATTACAGCGGCCGTTCGCGTGCTTCCATGGCGCTGCTCGACGAGATGCAGGCGCTGCACGGCGGACGATTGCGGGTGTATGTGTCGCAAGAGAACACGCGCGTCGATCCGGCAAAGCTCGTGGTCGACGAAGGCACTCAGGTGTATGCCTGCGGTCCCGCGCGCCTGCTCGATGCGCTGGGAGAGGCGAGCGCGTCATGGCCCGAGGATGCGCTGCGGATCGAGCACTTCACGTCCAAACTCGGCACGCTCGATCCCTCGAAGGAACGCGCGTTCCAGGTGGAACTGAAGGATTCGGGACTGGTGCTCGACGTGCCCGCCGACCAGACACTGCTCACGACCCTGCGGCGCGCGAACATCGACGTGCAGAGCGACTGCGAGGAAGGTCTGTGCGGTTCGTGCGAAGTGCGCGTGCTGGAAGGCGAGATCGACCATCGCGACGTGGTGCTGACGAAAGGCGAGCGCCAGTCGAATCAGCGAATGATGGCGTGCTGTTCGCGCGCCCGACGCGGGAAACTGGTATTGGCGCTTTGAACGCTTCAGACGCCGGTGGCATTTTGCCGCGGATTACCGGCGTCGTTTTATATCACCATCCGTTCATCACGGCGTCATCTTTTGAGAATATCAAAAAGATTATTTCTCAAATATTGATTGGTTATACCCGGTGGTTACTTTTAATATATTGAGAAAGCTTTTTTTGTCATCTGTGATCACAAGCTGCATGGCCAGATTTTCGTGAGCCTGCTTATGTCAATCGGACGAATTACAGCTTCCAGGCGGCATGCAAGTGTTTCCGATGCGCCTTTCATCAGGCTGAACGCGCAATTTTCGTCGTCATATGGGATGATTATTGAACGTCCGTTCGAGCAAAGCTGCGCTTTCTTGCATCTTCAATAGCACTATTTTTACCAAAATCAGGGTTATTACCTACTAATATGAGATTTTTTACGCATGTTTTGCGTTTAGAATCAGTCCTAATTGGTGCGACGCACAAGGCGTGCCTGATCGAATAACTTCCACAAGCCCTGATGTCCGCCGCGCGAGTCCCGCGCGGATGAAAACACGCATGCGTGTTTTCACGATGTGGGCTGTAGAGAAGGTCGTTGCTGAACCTGAGAGATTATCCAATAGGCCCATATAAATGGACCATGCTGCACACTTCGAGATCGACGCATCTCGCCACCTGTCTGTCTTTCGAAACTGGCAACGGTTGCAACAGTTCCCTTGCCGGCATCGAGTCATAAGCCGAATCGTTTCGTCTGATCGGCGCAGTGCATGTCAGGCGCGTAGTCATTCGACGAAGCGTCGGATGATTGTTTCGCACTGAACACGGCACATCACCCCGACGAGTCCGGACCGAACCCGCTTCGTTTATCCGGCTCGGACACGTAGCGCTGTAATCCGCCCGTTTCATCACGGGCCAGGAACGCACCCACGCTTTTACTGTTTGACGAGGATAAAAAATGACTGACGTAGTGATCGTATCGGCCGCGCGTACGGCGGTAGGCAAATTCGGCGGCTCGCTCGCGAAGATCGCGGCGCCGGAACTGGGCGCAACGG
>NZ_JARUXS010000002.1:1254318-1616100 GCF_031451175.1 Caballeronia sp. LZ035 | reverse complement strand
GATGCCGTGCATCGCGAGGCGCACCTGATCGCCTTCGCGCGACGTGACCTGTGCATCGAGCAGATTCGATTCACCGAGGAAATCCGCCACGAACACATTTTTCGGACGGAAATAGAGATCAGCAGGCGTACCGAGTTGCGCGATCTTGCCCGCATCCATCAAACAGATGCGATCCGACATCGTCATCGCTTCTTCCTGATCGTGCGTCACGTAGATGATCGTCGTGCCCAGATCCCGGTGAATGCGCTTGATCTCCAGCTGCATGTGATCCCGCAGCTTCTTGTCGAGTGCGCCGAGCGGTTCGTCCATCAGGATGATCGACGGCCGGTACACCATGCAGCGCGCCAGGGCGATACGCTGCTGCTGCCCGCCCGACAACTCACGCGGATAGCGCCCCGCCACATGCGGCAGATGCACCATCTCCAGCGCTTCGGCGACGCGCTTCTTCGCGCTGGCCGCATCGACCTTGCGCATCTGCAACGGGAACGCGATGTTCTCCGCCACCGTCATATGCGGAAACAGCGCGTAGTTCTGAAACACCATGCCGATGTCACGGTCGTACGGCGCGCCGTCGGTGACATCGACACCGTTGATACGGATCGAGCCGCCGTCGGCCTGCGCGAGCCCTGCGATGAGGCTCAGCAGCGTGGTCTTGCCCGAGCCGCTCGGGCCCAGCAGCGTCAGGAACTCGCCCTGCGCGACGTCGAGATCGGTCGGCGCGAGCGCGACGAAGTCGCCATAACGCTTGCACAGACCGCTGATCTGGAGATTGATGGTTGCCATGCGGATCTCTTCCTTGATGAACGATGCCAGGCCTTAAGTGAGAATCCAGCGGTTGAAGCGCTCGAGCGCCACGCTTTGATTCTCCTGCCAGTACTTCGCATCGATATGCACGCCGGTCTTCATGTTGTCCGGGAACGTCGGGCAGTTCTTCGCCTGTTCCGGCTTCACATAGTTGAAGGATTCCGGTTGCGTGAGACCCGCCGGGAAGTACTCGACGAGCGCGGCCTGACGCTTCGGGTCGCTGGCGAACTTGATGAACTCACGGCAAGCGTCGGCGTTCGGCGTGCCCTTCAGGATCGCCCAGTTGTCGCAACCCCAGATGTTCTGGTTCCACACGATGCCCACCGGCGCGCCCGCGGCCATCGCCGATTGCGCACGCGAGGCCCACGTCGCCACCATCGCGACTTCGCCCGAGTTGAGCATCTGCTCGACTTGCGCGCCCGTCGTCCACCACACATCCACTTGCTTCGAGATCTTGTCGAGGCTCGCGAACGCGCGATCGAAGTTGATCGGATAGACCTGGCTCGTCGATGCACCATCGGCCATCATCGCTTCTTCGAGCGTATCGAACGGATACTTGCGGATCGAGCGGCGGCCCGGGAAGTCCTTCACATTCCAGAGGTCAGCCCACGAGCTCGGTGCCTTGCGGCCCTTGAACGCATCGGTGCGATAAGCGAGCACGGTCGAATAGACATTGGTGCCCACGCCATACGCCGACATGTATTGCTTCGGAATCTTGGCGATCGTCGGATCGGATTCGAGGCCGTGTTTCTCGAGATATTCCTTGCCGCCCGAGGTCAGCAAGAGAATCGCGGGCTGGCTGATCTTCGCCATGTCCCATGCGTAGCTGCCGGCCTCGACCATGCTCTTGATCTGCGCGGTCGGCTCGGCATTGGCCTGCACGCCCACCACTTCAATGCCGGTCTTCTCGAAGAACGGCTTGTAGTACACCGCGCCATACGCCTTGGTGTAGATGCCGCCGTCGTCGCGCACGACGATGCGCTTGCTGGCCGCGCGCGAGGGCGTCCAGACGAACGGGAATGCGCCGGCCACGACGCCTGCGCCTACGGCCTTGATCGCCGAGCGGCGGGCGGGGTTGAGGATCGTTTTGTCGTTATCGTGCTTGGGCTTCATATAAGTCTCCTGCGGTAAGCGAGGGGCGGTGGTGGCTTGATGATTCAAGAATCAGAGCGGCGCGGCGGGAAAGAGACGCCCCGGGTTCATGAGGTTCGCGGGATCGAGCGCGCGCTTCACGGCACGCATGATCGACAGTTCGGCGGCGGACTTGTAATGCGCCATTTCCGGCAAGCCCGTCTGGCCCACGCCATGTTCCGCGCTGAACGTGCCGCCGAGCGCATGCGCGGCATCGTTCACGGCACGGCGCACGGCAGCGCCAGCGGCCGCCTGGTCGGGCAGCGCGCGCCACGCATCGAAGGTGTACATGGGCACCAGATGGATGTTGCCGTCGCCCATATGGCCGACGATCACGATGCCGATCTCGGCGTCGAGCGCGAGCACCGCTTGCGTAGCACGCTCGATGAACGCAGGCACCGCCGACAGCGGCACCGCGCAATCCGTTGTCAGCCCGATGCCGGCCTTCTTGTTCGCTTCCGTCACGCTGTGCCGCACTTCCCACAGTGCGGCGCGCTGACGGTCGCTGCTCGCGATGATCGCGTCTTCGAGCAAGCCCGCTTCGGCCGCTTCTTCCAGCGTGGCCTGCAACACGCTTTCCATGTCGGAGGCGCCTTGCGTGTCGCCGAGCTCAACGAGCACGTGCCAGTCATGCGCGCCTTCGAGCGGCGCGCGGCGATCCATCACATGCTCGACGACCAATTGCAGTTGCCGTGCGTTCATCAGTTCGAACGCCGAGAGGCGCGAGCCGCAATTGGCCTGGAACATCCCGAGAATCGTCAGCGCGGCTTGCGGGTCGGTCGGCGCGAACCAGGCGAGCGCATGATGCGTCGGCAGCGGATGCAGCTTGAGGGTCGCCGCCGTGATGATGCCGAGCGCGCCTTCCGCGCCAATGAAGAGATGCTTGAGGTCGATGCCAGTATTGTCCTTGCGCAGCCCGCGCAGGCCGTTCCAGATGGTGCCGTCGGCCATGACCACTTCGAGGCCGAGCACGTTCTCGCGCGTATTGCCATAACGGAGCACGCTGGTTCCGCCGGCGTTCGTCGAGAGCGTGCCGCCAATCTGGCACGAACCCTCCGCGCCCAGACTCACCGGATAGAGTCGCGCGACGTCCGCGGCTGCATCCTGCACGGTCTTGAGGACACAGCCCGCTTCCACTTCCATCGAACCGTTCGCTGCATCGATGCCGCGAATGCGGCGCATGCGCGCCAAGCTGACGATGACGGGCGGCACGCCGTGCGCCGCCGGCACCGAGCCGCCGCACAGGCTGGTGTTGCCGCCTTGCGCGAGCAAGGGCACGCCCGCCGCCGCGCACAGGCGCACGACACCCGCGACCTGCTCCGTCGACGACGGCTGCACCACGCACAGCGCGGCACCGCGATAACGCCCGCGAAAGTCCTCGACGAAACCGCCCATGTCCTCCGCCACGGCGATGACCGCGTCATCACCCAGCAGACTGCGCAAACGGCCGATCAACTCAGATTCATCAAACAAGGCAAGCTCCGTTGAGGCGAGATATCCACCCGTTGTTTGAGGCAAGAATAGGAGCGCCAAAATTGAAATAAAATCACAGTGATCGAATAGCGATTACTTTAGTCATGCTGCAACGCATTTTTGCTTAAGTTCAAGGACTTGGAAACTTAAAAACTTATTGCAAACGCCAAAAGAAGGAGCATGCTGGCACCTTGGGTCCAGCCCGCGTTTCGTCGTACACTCGCGCATCCGCCATCACCACACTTTCGCGCCCGCGCGCCTCGCGATGACCTTCGACCCAGCACTCAACGGCAGACAGCGCGCACTGCTCGATCGTGTCGCGCGAGATGGCTTCGCGACCATCGACGACCTCGCCGCGCATTTCCAGGTAACGCCGCAAACCATTCGGCGCGACGTCAACTGGCTCTCGGAACAGAACCTCCTGCGCCGTTACCACGGCGGCGCAAGCACGCTGACCAGTTCGGAAAATACGGCTTATACCGCGCGGCAGCAGATGTATCTGGAGGAGAAGCAGCGCATCGCGCGACGCGTCGCTGCGGAGATCCCGAATCAGGCGACGTTGTTCATCAACCTCGGCACGACCAACGAGGAAGTGGCGCGCGCGTTGTGCCAGCACACGGGTCTGCGCGTCATCACGAACAACCTGAACGTCGCGAACATTCTCGCGGACGGGTCCGACGCCGAGCTGCTGGTGGCGGGCGGCCAGGTGCGCGCGCGCGACAAGGGCGTGGTGGGCGAGCAGGCCGTCGACTTCATTCGCATGTTCAAGGTCGACTTCGGGATCATCGGCATTTCGAGCATCGAGGAAGACGGCACGCTGCGCGACTTCGATATCGCCGAAGTGCGGGTGGCGCAGGCCATCATCGAGCAGTCGCGCACCGTGTTTCTCGCCGCCGATCACTCGAAGTTCGGGCGGGCCGCGCTGGTCAAGCTCGGGCATCTGTCGCAGATCGACGCGCTCTTCACCGACGCCCCGCCGCCCGACTGGATGGCCGACACGCTGGCCGCCGCCGACATCGCCGTGCGCGTGGCGCACTGACGCTCAGTCGTCCGCTATCGGCGAACCGTCCTTGTGCACGAAGCGGCCGTCGGCGTTGGCGCTCATCATGTCGACGTCGGAACACGTCGTAAGATCTTCATAGACACGGCTGCCCACTTCCAGATACACCGCTACCGCGTTCGAACGGTTGATCAGGTGATGACCGTTTCCGGTGCCCTTCGGAAAGGCCGCGCATTCACCGGCGCGCAGTAGGGTCTCGCCTTCGTCTTCGATCAGCACCAGCTCGCCTTCGAGCACCTGAACGAACTCGTCCTCATGCGAATGCCAGTGACGCTGGCTCGACCATCCGCCCGGCGGCAAGTGCATCAGGTTCACGCCGAAGTCGCGCAATCCGCCTGCATCGCCGAGACGCTGACGCGTGCGCGTCGCACACGGCGCGGCGAAGGGCTTCGGATAACCCGATCCCGCGATCTTCGGAACGGCGGCGATATCGACCTTGGGCATGCTGGCTCCTTGCGCTTGCGCATAGGTTGAAGAGCATCGCTCAAATAACCGCGCCTATGCAACCACAGCTTGCCATCGGCGGCACGCTGGGTTGCAATGACGGGCCCGGCTTTCACCCATCAATCAACAAGGACGCGAACATGGTGCAGGATCAACGGCGCTGGCTCACTATCGGCGGTCCCGTCGTGTTCCTGCTGCTCTGGTCAGCGGGCTTTCCGATTGCCAAGACCGGCCTGCACTACGCCTCGCCGCTGACGTTCCTCGCCATTCGCTTCGCGTTGAGCATCGGCGTGCTGCTCGCGGTCTGCGCGATCAAGCGTCCGCGCTGGCCCGCCGATGCACGCGGCTGGCGGCATCTCATCATCGTCGGCTTTCTCGTGCAGGTGATGTACTTCGGGCTCAGCTATCTCTCGATGACCGCAGGCATCGCCACCTCGGTGCTCGCGCTGATCGTTTCGCTCCAGCCGATCCTCGTCGGCGTGCTCGCACCGAAGCTCGTCGGCGAACGCATTGGCGCGCGCCGCTGGATGGGCCTGCTGCTGGGCCTCGCGGGCGCGGCCGGCGTGATCCTCTCGCGCGGACCCTTGCAGGCTTCGTCGCTCGGACCGGTGCTGCTGGCGGTGGGCGCGCTGATCGGCATCACGGGCGCGATGCTCTACGAGAAGCGGCTCGGCACCGCACAGGATCCGCTCACGTCGAATCTCGTGCAATACAGCGTCGGCTTCGTGTTCTGCGCGCCCATGGCGCTGTGCTTCGAACACACGCCCGTTCACTGGACGCCCACGCTCATGGTGACGCTCGCCTACCTCGTGATCGGCAACTCGCTCATCGCCATTACGCTGCTGCTTGCGATGACACGTGCCGGCAAGGTTTCGCAAGTCGCATCGCTGTTCTTTTTCGTGCCGCCCGCCGCTGCCGTGATGTCGTATCTGATACTCGGCGAAGTGCTGCCGGTCAGCGCATGGTGGGCGATGGGCGTGGCAGTGCTGGGCGTGGCCATCGCTACATGGCAGCCACGCGCATAGCGCACCATGCGCATGAAATCGAGGCGTTGCCCATTCTGTGAGAATGCCCGATAAATAGCATGACTATATGCCTGCAATGACCGGGAAAACGCTAATCGCACACGTCGAAAGTGGTGCATATAGTTTGTCTATTGAAGCCGACGCGCGGCATTTCGCTTTTCCCAATTACTAGTTCAAACACGCCGCGTTTTCGCACAATCCTCTCGCGCATTGCCTGCCACGTCATGGTCTCTGGCGGCATCTTTCATCGGTGAAAGATGCCCGCTCATGACGTGCCGCTGAAACCCTGTATCTGAAAGCGATCGACGATCAGTCGACTCATCGACTCACGAAGAACAGACCGGAGGTAGACATGGCGCAGAATCGGGACGACGACACGAAAGACGGCAACGGCTTCATCAATTCGAGCCGGCGCGGGCTCATGCAAGGCGCGGGACTCGGCGCCGCGCTCTCGCTGCTCGGCGGCGTGGCGGGCACCGGCGGGCTGATCTCCAGCGCGCAGGCCGCCGAAGCCGCGTTTCCGCAGCACAAGAAATGGAAGATCGTGTTCGTCAATCACGTGACGACCAACCCGTTCTTCGTGCCGACGCAATACGGCATTCAGGACGCGTGCTCGATGTTTGGCATGGACTATCAATGGACCGGCTCCGCCACGTCCGATGCCGGTGAAATGGTGCGCGCGGTGAACTCCGCCATCGCGGCCAAAGCCGATGCGATCGCCGTGCCCATCGTTGATCCGAACGCTTTCGACAAGCCCATTCAGGCCGCGCTCGACGCCGGCATTCCCGTCTTCGCCTATAACGCCGATGCACCGCGCGGCAAGATCAATCCGCGTCTCGCGTATATCGGCCAGGACCTGTATCAGTCGGGCTACCAGATGGGCGAGCGCATCGCGGGCATGATCGACAGCGGCATGGTCGCGCTGTTCATCGCGACGCCGGGCCAGCTCAACATTCAGCCGCGTCTCGACGGCGCCAGCGACGCCATCAAGAAGTCCGGCAAGAAGATCGACATCCAGACCGTGGCGACGGGCGCGACCGTCAACGAGGAACTCTCGAAGATCAAGGCGTTCTATCTCGGCCACCAGGATCTGAAGGGCATGTTCGCCGTCGATGCAGGCAGCACGCAGGGCGTTGCCCAGGTGATGAAGGAATCGAACCTGCCGTCGAAGGGCGTGCATGGCGGTGGCTTCGATCTGTTGCCGCAGACCATCCAGCTCATCCACGAAGGCTTCCTCGATTTCACCATCGACCAGCAGCCTTATGTGCAGGGTTTCTACACCGTGATGGAAGCGTTCTTGTTCCTCGCCTCGGGCGGCCTGGTCGGGCCGGCGAACATCAACACCGGTCTCAAGTTCGTGACGAAGGACACCGTCGAGCCGTACCTCAATACCTCGACGCGTTATGAAGGCAAGACCACCAAGCCGGAAATCGTGCCGATGAAAGGCGCAATCAAGTCCTGATGAACACGATGAACCAACCTGGCAACGCAGGGACACCCGCGCGGATTGCAGCCCCGCGCGGGGCATGGATGTCGCACTGGGCCCCCGAGCTGCGCATCCTGCTGGTGGCCGTGCTGCTCGCGGCCTACTTCCAGATCGTCAATCACGACTTCCTGTTGAGCGGTCCGAGTCTCGTCAACCTGTCGCAGTTCATCGCGCCGGTGGCGATCATCGCGTTCGGCGAAATCATGCTGATGATCGGCGGCGACATCGATCTGTCAGCGGGCATGGTGTTCGCCTTCGCGCCCTTCATGATGGTGTTCGCCAACGACGCCGGCGCGCCGATGTGGCTCGCGGTGATCGCGGGCCTCGTCGCAGCGGCGATCATCGGCTTCGTCAACGGCGCGGTGACCGTGTATCTGCGCCTGCCTTCGTTCGTGACGACACTCGGCACGCTGTTCCTCATCAACGGCATCACGCTCACGCTGTCGCGCGGCACGCCGGTCGCCACGCCGGGCACGCCGACGTTCGCCAACGTGATGGGCGCGTGGGGCTACAGCGAGATCATCTGGACCGTGGCGATCGCCGTCGTCATGCATACGCTGTTGCGCCACACGCGCTGGGGCCTGCATACGCAGGCGTCGGGTGCGAATGCGCTGGGCGCGAGCGAAGCCGGCATTCAGGTGAACCGGCTGCGGCTCGGTAACTTCGTGCTCGCCGCCGTGCTCGCGGGCTTCACAGGCATTCTCGAAGGCTTTCGCATTACCTCCATCGACCCGCAAGCGGGCGGCAACCAGATCATGTTCCTCGCCGTGGCGGCAGCAGTGATTGGCGGCACGCCGCTGACGGGCGGCTCGGGCACGATCGTCGGCGGCCTGCTCGGCGCGGCGGTGCTCGGCATCCTGAGCGACGGCTTCACGCTGATCGGCATTAATGCGTTCACCTTCAACATCATTCTCGGCGCCGCGATCCTCGCCGCGATGATCTTCAATATTCATGTCGGGCGCATTCGCCGCAAGGGAGCGCGATGATGTCGGAAGCGCAAACGCAAACGCAACCGCAAGCAACCCCGGGCGATCTCGCGCTGCGTGGCGATCACATCGTCAAGCGTTTCGGCGCGGTGACGGCGCTCGACGGCGTGTCGTTCACGCTCGGCAAGGGCGAGATTCTCGGCATTCTCGGCGACAACGGCGCGGGCAAGTCCACGCTCGTCAAGATCCTCACGGGCTTTCATCAGCAGACCGAGGGCGCGCTGCACGTGCATGGCGAGGAGACGCTGCTCAAGTCCGTCGACCATGCGCGTTCGCTCGGCATCGAATGTGTGTATCAGGATCTCGCGCTCGCGAATTCGCTGTCCATCTATCACAACATGTTCCTCAACCGCGAGATCGTGCGGCGCGGGCCTTTCCGTCTCGTCGATCACAAGCAGATGCGCGAACGCGCGGCGCAATTGCTCGACGATATCGGCGTGCATGTGCCTTCCGTCGATCTGCCGGTGGAGCGGCTCTCGGGCGGACAGCGCCAGGCCATCGCGGTGGCGCGCGCCGTGAATTCGAACGCCAGGATCCTGCTGCTCGACGAACCGCTCGCCGCGATGGGCGCGCGCGAGGCCGCGCTCATCATCGACCTGGTGATGCGTCTGAAGGAAAAAGGCGGCCTGTCGATCATCATGATCATGCACAACTATGCGCAGACGCTCGACATCGCGGATCGCATCATGTTGATGCAGCGCGGACGCGTGACTTACGAGCAGCGCAGCGCGAACACGTCGGTCGCGGAGTTGATGGATATCGTGAGACGGGAATACCGGGCGATGCGCGCGACCACGGCGCATTGAGCGTCATCGACGTTTGAGCCAGTCGCGGTGAGCTGGCGGGACCAACATGGATTACCGCAATCCCAAGCAACGCAAGAGCATGCACGGACGCATCGTGCAGGAACTCGGCATGCAGATCGTCAGCGGCGTGTTTGCGCCCGGCCAGCGTCTGCCCGCCGAGCCCGCGCTCTGCGAAAGCTATGGCGTGAGCCGCCCCGTGCTGCGCGAGGCGACCCGCGTGCTGGTCGCCAAGGGGCTGGTGGTGTCGAAGCCGCGTGTGGGCAGCGTCGTGCGGCCGCGCGACGAGTGGCACATGCTCGATCCCGACGTGCTCGTGTGGACCATCAACCGTCTTCCCGAAGGCGAGTTCTTCCGCTCGCTGATGACGGTGCGGCAGGTCATCGAGCCTGCTGCCGCCGCGCTTGCGGCCATCTCCGCTTCCGAAGAGGACATTGCCCGCATCGGCGCGGCATTCGACCGCATGGAACGCGCGCAAACGGCCGATGAGCTGCTGGTGCCCGACCTCGAGTTTCATCGCGCGATCATGACGGCGACGCACAACGACATGCTCGCCTATATCGGCAACATGCTCTCGCTCGCGCTCAGCGAGTCGATCAAGCTGACGAGCCGCCATCCGAACACGCACGCACTGTCATTGCCGCGACACAAAGCGATCTTCACGGCCATCGCCAACCACGATGCGCTCGGCGCGCGGCAAGCCAGCGTCGTGCAACTCGACAATGCCCGCGCCGACGCCAACTCGATCCTCGGCGGCGCCGCACTCGAATCCGCAGGGCCTTACGCACGTTAGGCGTTCGCTGGTTCTTCGCGTGTCATCCCGCGTGATGCGCATCTCAAGTTCATTCCCCCCTCGCCGTAAACCCTGACTAAGACCGGCCGCTGCTGCACGGTCTCCATCCTGCCCCTCCCTTCCCGCACTTTCTATCGTGGAACGGCCATTGGGGTCTTGCGACGAGCACTCCACACAGTCGAGCGCCCTCTCTCCGGCGCGAGATGAAGGTCCATCATCGGTCCGTCCGTTTTTACGGGCGACTCGCGGAACGCGCACCTGGTTCGTGGATATAAAAAAACTGACCATCGGGTAGTGCGTTTCACATGACGAACTTCGAACTTCTTCGTTCCTCTCGCTTACGTTTTCCGCGCGTGCGCGGATCCGCAATGTCTGCCGCCACGCTCGCGATGAGCGTGATGCTCGCCGCATGTGGCGGCGGCGGTGGCGGTGGTGGCAATAGTAGCGATCATGCAGGCACGGCAGCCGCCGCGAGCCCGACATCGAGTGCAAGCGCCTCGTTGACTCCCGGCACCTCCAACCCGACGACTTCCACAGGCAGCGCCGCTGTGTCGCCGACCAATGCGGCGGCCGCGACCAGTCCGGCGACTTCGGTCGTCACTACGCCTGCGCTGGATAACAGCGACGACACGTCGACTGGCCCCGCATCGCCGGCGACGCCGGCTTCATCCGCCCCCGGCGATGTCACGTCGCCCACCATTCCCGTGTCGACGCCGAGGCGCTTCTATGGCGTGAACGGGCACAACAACGAAGGCGGCGCCTACGATATCTCCAGCCCCGCCGTGCAGCTGGCGCAATTGCAGGATCTGGGCGTGAAGTACTACCGCAACGAGGTGTACAGCCAGGGCACCGCGAACAAGCTCGCGAACATCGCTGCGATGATGGACGCAGGCGGCGTGACCGTCTATCCCGTCCTGCTGATGGACTACAGACTCTTCGCCAACGAGACGCAGGCCTATAACGCCGGCTTCGCGCTCGGACAACAGACCGCGACCTCGCGCCGCTATCCCTATTACGAAGTGACCAACGAGATTGAAGCCGAGGCGCTGAGCGGCAATGTCGATGGTGTCTATCCGCAGCAATACGACACAGGCACGTTCAGGATCGTGCGCGGCATCATCCGCGGCATGATTGCGGGCATCAAGTCGGTGGATACGTCGGGCAAGATCATCCTGGGCGGCGGCACGTGGCTGCATTACGGCTTCGCACAGATGCTCGCAGCGGGCATGGAGCCCGATGGCAGCATCAATCATCCCGTGGTGGACTGGGACATCACCGCTTGGCACTGGTACTCGGAGCAAGGCGACATCACGAATGCATGCGGCGGCACCGGATGCCATAACGTATTGCAAGCGCTCAAGGCCTTCGGCAAGCCCATCTGGCTCAACGAAATCGGCGTGCGTCCGAACTACGGGTCCGATCAGGCGATCGCCGCGTACCTGACCGGCAACACGATGATGGCGCAGTTCGTGGCGCTGGCATCGACGTACGATATCGAGTCGGTCCAGACCTACGAGCTCTATGACGACCCTGTCGGCGGCGAAGGCAACTACGGCCTGCTCAAGAACGACGGCGTCACGCCGAAAGCCGCTTACGCCGCGTACAAGAGCTTCGTCGCCGCGCATCCGATGTGATTGAACGGGTCGTGCGCGCTCGCTAAAGGATGGCGATCCAGGCGAGCAACGTGACGATGGAGAGCAGCGTGGTCATCGATATGACCGCGCCCACGACATGCTTCTCGATGTCGTATTCCACCGCGAGCACATACGCGCTCTTCGCGGTGGGCACCGCCGCGCAGACCACGGCGGCGACCGTCGCCGTGTGACCGAGGCCGGTCGCGAGACAGAGCGCGTAGACGACGAGCGGCACGATCGCGAGCTTCAGGGCCGTGAGCAGCGCGTAGTAGCCGAGCCGCTCGCGCAGTTCGCCAATGGTCAGATCCAGTCCGATGGCGAACAACGCGCAGGGCGTCAACGCTTCGCCGAGGATCGTCAGGAAGGCATCGACCGGTGCGGGCAGCCGGACGCCGATCACGGACCAGAGCAAGCCAGCGAGGGTCGCGAGGATCACCGGGTTGGTCGCGATCTGGCGGATCAGTGCACCGGTACGCACGGTCCGCGAGGCATCGCGACGGCCTAGTTCCAGCAACACGACCAGCACCGGAAACATGATGGCGCCGACGAACACGGTGGCCACCGCTGCCGCGAGCACGCCCGGCTGTCCATAGAGTGTCTTGAGAATCGGCAGCGCGACGAAACCCGTGTTGGTCATGGCCACCGCGGCGGCGAGCATGGCGCTCGTGCCCAGGTTCATGCGCGCGGGGCAAGCGATGCGCGTAGCGGTCATCACGGCCGCGAAACAGAGCATCGAGCCGCCGCCGAATGCCGCGAGGAAGCGCCATTCGAGCAGCGAGTGCAGCGGCTCTTTCGCGATCGTGACGAAGACCAGCGCGGGCATCGCCACGTAATAAGCGAAGCGCATCAGCGCGGCCGCGAGCGTGCGAGGCATGTAGCCGGACACGCCCGCCAGCCATCCCGTGACGATGATCGCGAAGATCGGAAGAATCATTCCGGCAAGATGCATGGCGGCTCCGACAGGAAAGGCGGACCTGCCCGCAGGCGCGTGGATGCCTTGCGGTGATTCGCCACCATTATCGGAGAAAAGCCTCCTGCACCGCGCCGTGTTGCGCAATCACCTGCTTGCAGACTTCACTGACCGCTATAGATATTGCAGCTCAGTCCGATGACGCACGCCTGATTCGTGCTCGGGGTCCATGCGTCGCGCGAAGTGCCGCTGGCCTTGCTCGTCGACATCGTTCCGCCATAGCTCATATCGGACATGCTGTTGCTTTGAGTGGTTTGCTGCTGCGCCGCGCCTGGATCCGGCGCCATCTGCATGTCCTGCGCTTGAACCGCGGCGCTCATCGCGAGCGCGAGCGCCACCGCAGCGGCGTAGAGGAAGGTTGCTTTCATTGCCGTCACCTCATTGATCGAGTCATCCCATTCGGAGCCGCAAGCTTGCGACAGGCTTGCAGCCTGAACCCTGCATGGCCGCGTCGAGCGGACTTCTTGTTTCATGCGGTTGAGAGAACGCATTCATACGCTATACCGTCGGACGGCGAATTCAATTCCCGATCCGCTCGAGTCATGGCTGGCAAGCACGACGTCGGAGGGGCGGGCGGACTGGTTTAAGCAGACGATGAGTCCCGCACGAAAGGGCTGTCCGGCTGGCACGCTGACGAAGCTTGCGATCGACTTTGCTATATTGGTTTTCCCGCTTTGGAGTTGCTTGCAATGCGAGTCGGCCGACCTGTCAAACCGCTTCCTCATCCCGACTGCGATTATTGCGGCGCGCCCGCGATGCTCGCTCGCATGGGCGACGAGCCGTATCCCTATCGTGACGATCACGGTCCGCTCTGGATGTGCGTGCCGTGCCAGGCGTGGATCGGCATTTTCGCGCGCAGCACGCGCCATGTTCCGCTGGGCAGGCTCGCGGATGCCCCTTTGCGCGATCTCAAAGTGAAGCTGCACGCAGCGCTCGAGCCGCTCGTGCAGGCGAAGGTACGCCGCGATGGCTGCAACGTGTTCGAGGCGCGTTCCAAGGGCATGAAGTGGCTCGCGCAGGCGATCGGAGTCGAGCCCGACAAGTGCAGCATTCACGCGCTCGATGCTGAACAGTGCGAACGTGCGATTGCAATCGTCGAGGCATTTGAAAAAGAGCGCGGCACGCCCCCTTCAGATTCTGCGGACGACGATCGTTAACCTGAAAACGATCAACCATCGGCCTTCGCATGTCACGCACCCTCCCCTTTCAGCGCTCGCCGCAAGCGACGCGCGCACGGCTCAGCAAGGCTCAGCTACTCCCCATCCCGCGCGCCATCGCTGACGAGCTCGCGCTCGGCGCGCACATGGCGCTGGCGGCGTTGCGTTCGGGATCGCAGGATATCGCGCCTGCGCAGAGCATCACCGAAGCCATGCTTCTTGCGAAGTTTCTCGCGGAAGCGGGACACGGCGATTTCTCACAGGAAGAACTGATACTCGCCGATCAGACGATGGCCTCCGTCTTCGATGCCGCGCGAACGTCCGGACATTGGACATTGCCGGTTGAGGGCTTCGATCGGCTCGCTGCTATCGTGTCTCTCTATGATCACCAGTTGCGTCGCGCCACACTGGGTGCGCTTTCGATCGCAAGCGAGCGGCTGGAGCGGTTCAAGGCGGGTGAGCCCTATCAAGCCTGTCAGCCTGTGCAGGCGCGAGGAGCCGTGGGGGTTTGAGGGTGGGCGGTTTCTTCGGATCTCTGATGTGCTCTTCGGGCAGGTGATTCGCGAGTGAGGTCGTCGGGTCTTTCGGGGCTTTTACGTCTTGGGACCGCACACGTCGTGTATCGCTGCGGGCTGGATTGTCGCTTTTGGCGCGGGGTAGGGTCTAGGGGTAAGCAGTGGGGAACCGTCTTACGCGCGCTGGAATGTGGCGAACCGCGTGCGGTTACGTGCGCGGACTCTGCGCTGGTACGTGAGAGTTGGCTGGCCGTGCATCGGGTCGCTTAACGTTCAGCTTTGAATGCTCGGGTGAGCTTCGCTGGGTTGCTCGGGCGCGTCACGTGTTCCCGCGCAGCAGAGGGGTGCCAGGTGGTCAACCGCCAGACGTTCGCGTTACTTGTCAGCGGCGCTCCAAAGCATCAATGTTTTCGTGGAAATATACTTCCCGCCAACCAGGTATTTGGCAGGTGAATAAACCGCCGTTACGCTGAATGTATCGTTTGATACGTTTTTAGAATGTATTGAGCCTCCGCTCCGATTTCCACCGCCAGGTTGCTCAATTTCTGGTCACCAAAGCGAATCGCAAGCGATTTTCCGTGAAACAAGTTCAGGAAACGCATTCAACTTGTTGATTTATATAATAAAAATCGACTTTCGGATAGTTTTTGTATGTTTCACGGAGTGTGCGAAGGAGCTTGGTCGGACCGTCTTAGGCATCGCGTCAATCTGACATCCCACACAACCTTTCCGTCATCGTCTGCGCGATGCTGTTCGGCTCCGTCGTCTGGATAATGCTGCAATTCTCGCTCGCAGAGGCGCTGCACCGCGCTTCTCGCCAAGCGGAAAGAAGATCTAAAACGGTTTCTTTTAAACAATTGAAAGGGCATCAAATCTGATGCTCTTTTCTTGGCGCCATTAGCGCATGCGCCCCCGCCATTAGCCAAATGGTCGCCCTTCCAGGGACCGTGAAGGTCTCAACCCAGACACGGGTTCTGGACCTTGCTGGAGCATGTCGAGGTGACGCATTGGTCTGAGATCTGAAGGCCGCCTTGCGTTAGTCTGCGGCTCGGACACAAACGAAACCGGAATTTGGCTGTTGGGGGTATCGCATCCACCGAGGCAAGAAGTCAGCGAACTAAGGTGTTCATGGCGAGTGCGTCGAACGTACATATCCGCGACGGATCAAGCCCGAGCGCTCGGTTCCCTTTCACGACAGCTTGAGAGATCTCCTGGGTGACCGGTAGCTAGAGGGAACTGGCGTAGCGTTAATTCGGTTTCCGGCGAATCTTTGTGGCTCGTGAAGTAACTGGCGGACGCTGTTATGCGCCGAGAGGGAAATGGCATGGCATGGTGTCTTTCCGAACGCGAAGGTGGATTCCGCCGTAACACGCTTGCGAGGCTTTTCTGGTCAATTGTTTAGTCTGCGGCGACGCATGAAATTAATGCGCCCTGCCAATGAGCGAACCGCAATATGGCTAATCCTTTCGCTGGGGTGCCACCAAGAATCACTATGTGTCCGAATTCAGACACTTCTCTTTGCGAATGTCCTGTTGCAAACACCAGCGTCTCGTCCTCACCGAGATTTGCTTCGCTAGCGTGGTCGTGACTGTCCGAATTCGGACAGCCACGACCACCCTCGGTTGCCGTGCTGCTGCTTGGTAAAGATGTCTCAGCGCAGGAATAGGCGGGCTCTCAGATCTTTGCGGTAGACATACCCGTGGTCGGTGCGAGATCCGTTCCAGATGCTCACTCGCAAATCGACGGCTCCAGTAATACGCCGAGCGCCACCACCAAGCAGAGACCTCACTGTCCGAATTCGGACACATGCTTCCAAGCACCCCGCTGCGCTACCCACGAAACGCTTGGGGCTGTCCGAATTCGGACACTCGCTCTCCACAGACCCGCCACAGTGACCACGCTTCGAATCGCCTAAAGCTGTCCGAATTCGGACACTCACTCTTCACAACCCCGCCCCAATACCACTTCGAACTCTGAAACTGTCCGAATCCGGACACTAAATCGAGTAGCACCACGCGCGCCCAATAAAAAACCCGCCGGAGCGGGTTTTGATCATTCGGACTGGACCGAGAACATCTTGCCTATGTGTTCTCTCAGTTGATTTTCCTGTTCCTCCGTGACCACGCCTGCTTTGAACTTGAAAGTAAGACCCTTGACATCCTTTGTAATGCTGCCCGCCTGAACCTTCCCTGCGAAAATCTTGAGGATGCTTCTGCCGCCGGCGTCGCTTGTCGGATTCCCACGCGTCGCCTGGGCATTCATGCTTGCGGCCACCTTAGTCTGTACAAGATCTCCTGACACCACCTGCGGCCATAGCTCTTGAAGAGACTTCAATCCCTGCTCACCGGTTTTCTTGAGTGCATTAGCGATATCCTGGGCCGACGACGCACCTAGCACCGAAGGCTTAAGATCCAGGTCGCGCTTTACGAAATCAGGCAATGCGTCATACGCGAGGAACCGATACAGGTCGCTTCGCGAGATTCCCATTGCCTCGGCGAGCCGCGTTCGATTGGGGAATTCCGATTCCGCCCGACGTATGGCAATCGCAATTTCGTAATCAGAGAGATCGTCACGAGTGACGTTCTCCATCAGCGCCAATGCGGCCATATCCTGATCCGTGCATTCGATCACCACAGCACGAACCGTTTCGCGATTGATCAGCTTGTGCGCTCGCCAACGTCGCTCGCCCGCTACGAGTTGAAACGAATCGCCAACGCGACGAACCGTAACCGCCTGCAAAAGCCCAACCTCATTAATCGAGCGAGCAAGCTCTGAAAGCTTTGCTTCATTGAATTGCCGACGCGGTTGCCATGGGTTCGGCACAATCTCATCGACCCGAATCTCCGTTTCGACACCCCGCGCCTCGAGTTCCTGAATCCGCAATTGGGCCGCGGCCAAGGCGCTCGTAATCCCCGGCATCGTCTGCGGGCCACGATTCGTCTTATCCTTTTTGGCCTCCCCCTTGAAATCAGCAGGCTTCGGCAGATTGGCCGTCTTGGCCATGAGTTGTTCGCGTATGTTATTGCTCATGCCGACTCCTTCCAGGATTTCACAAACATGTCGTCTAGCCACTTGGCATATTGCATCATCGGCTGTCGGACACGCTGAAGCGACTTCGCCGTTGAGTGTGTGCTCACTACATCCAGCGCAGTCGAAAAAGACAAAGCGCCGCCGCTCATCACGGAACTCGACGGAATCTCAAAGGGATCGAGCCACCGGCCATATGCACTCTGCGCCCATTGTCGAACTACCGGCGCCGACGATGTCTTCCCATAGTCCACCTTCGACAACAGGATGGAGATAAAGTCATAGACCTTGTCTTCCTCGTAGGGAAGGAAGTCTTCGGCAACATCGGAGAAAAGACGCCAGAAAGCCAGAGAACTGATGAAGTCGAGGTTCTCGGGAATCATCGGCATGAGCAACGCGTCGGCGGCCAGTAGCGCGTTCAGATTCATATAGGACAGGGACGGCGACGTGTCGATCAAAATGTAGTCGTACTGTGATCGAAGCGGCTCGAGTCCTTCGCGAAGCACAGACCAGAACCGATAACCTTGAATCGTCTTCTGACGCGCAGGCAACAGAAACTCCGCGCCGTAGAGAAAGGTATGGCCCGGAATGATGTCGAGGCCGTCCCAGTACGTCGACTGAACGCTCGCGCCCAGACCGCCCTCTACGTTCTGGTCATATATATAGGGCAGAACGGTGTCGTCGCCTGAGATCTCTTTTTCGGCATAGAGACCGCACAATTCTGAAGCCGACGCTTGCGGATCGAGATCGACGAGCAGCACCTTGCGTCCCAGCAAGGTCAGCGCCTGTGCAAGGCAAACCGTCGTCGTCGTTTTCGCCGACCCGCCCTTCAATTGAGCCGTCGTCAGCACCTTGCCCCGAAATGCGCCATCGCCTTCGTCGAGGCGCGTCTGATAAATATCAGAGGCCATCTTCACCCACATCCGGACCTCCGGCAGCGTAAATGTACGGCTTCGGCCTGTTCCGTTGAGCGTGCCCGCGGGCAGCCCGCCTTCTCCCTTCGTGACAAGATATTGAATCTGCTGCCGCGTCAGGTTGCACATCTCAGCCAGCTCGCTGATCGTGTAGTAGGGCGCCACCTTCCGCGGCCGGGGCGCCAGGATCTGTTCCCGCAGATTGTCCGAGAAGGGTTCCAGGTTGTCTGCGAACTCCGCGACTTCGCGAAGCGTGACCTTGCGGTCTTCCATCGGTAGCGTGCCAACGTTAGCCATTCTGCGCTTTCTCCATGTATTGACGTCGAAGCGCAGAATACACGAATATGTGTAAACGAGGTTGTAGCGCCGCGAGATTTCAGGATTTTCCACTCCCGAAACACCTCAAACCCTTGATTTTACTGAGGCTTCGTATCCCATCCGTATGGTTACGACGCAAGCCGATCAAGCCGCGCGCACACCAAATTCTTCGCCTCAAATAGCCCGCAACAGTATCCGCACAAAAAGCACCCCGGGGGCGGTTTTTGTGCGCGCATTCTCGAAGCTGAAATAATCATTCTTTTCAGTGACTTAGCGCAGGCACATGATGCACAACTTGATCATCTTCGGACGTGTTCGTTTAGTTATTTTGTAAACCTTAAACTCGCAAACCTACAAACAGAGATCGGTAAACCCTTTCAAATCAAGCGATCGGCCTGTAGATAGGGACGGTTTTTGTGACCAGCAGGGCGGTTTTTGTGCTGGCGTAAACGCTTTTTGGGCGACCCGGGACGGATTTTGTGTCGACCGGGGCGGAAATTGTGCGCACCGGATACTCGCCGGGGTGCTTTTTGTGTCGCTCGCGTGGAGCCCACGCCGAACCCATTACAGGGGCGGTTTTTGTGTTGACACCTCTTGCTCGCCTGATAGAGTGCCCGTGGACCGCAGTCGATGAAGCGCATGGAAAACCGAGAACCCACCGTTACCCCTCAGCAACTGGCGCTGGACATCTACGAAGACATGTCCGCCCAGGGCTCGGCTATCTCCGAGTCGACGAGAGACATCGGATTCCTGCGCAACAACATCTTCACGCGTGTCGGCGGCCTCGGCATCGCGGCGCGGCGCGTGCTGGATGCCGCGTACTTCATCGTCGCGACCAAGGCGCCGGAAGAACTCATCGACGACAAGGTCTACACCTTCTCCGCCGACATCAACTACTTCAAGTGGCTGATGCGCTACGACAGCCGCAATCACAGCCATCTCATCACGCAGATGCGGGCTGCGGCGCGGGCCCGCGTCGAAATCATGACGGCCCCGTCGATCGAGGAGCTCACGGAAAAGGACTCGTGGGGCACCATCAGCCTGCTGGGCGATTGCTACATCGAACGCAATGTCGTCTGCATTCTGCTGGCAGGACGCGTCATCAAGTACCTCATCAGCCCGTACAAGGCTCACTGGCTCAGTTTGAGAGCTTCGACCGCTTTCTCGCTGTCGCTGTCCCGCGCCATCTACGACCGCCTGATCCCCTGTGAGGGTCACGGCGTGACCGAATGGTTCGCCTACGAAGAAGTCCTCGAATGGCCGGGCAAGGTCGGCGAATCGCGCAAAGAGGTGAAAGAGTTCAAGAAGCGCTTCCTGGAACCGGCCATCGACCAGCTGAACGAAGTGTCGGATTTCGATGTCAGCTGGGAGCCCAACGCCGAGCGCGTGCCGCCCGAGAAGCTCAAGATCCGCTTTCGTTTCACGAAGAAGCAGGGCGCGGATGCCGCGCGCGCCGGCATCCAGGACTCGATGTACCTCCTGCTGCATAACGAATTCGCCTTCGATACCCTCGACTTCGAGCGTCTTGCCAAGCAGCGCGACATGTGGACCGACGAGCGCCTCGAGCAGGCGATCGAATACACGCGCTACAAGCTCAACGAAGGCAAGGTGACGGTGAGCCCGCGCGGCTACTTGTTCAAGGCGCTGGAGGGGAACTACCGGATCGGCGAAGCGGATCGCAAGATGGCGGCCGTCAAGGCCCGGCAGCTCGAAGACGATCGCAAGGACCGCCGCTCGCGCGATGCCGCGCAGGCGAAGCTCGAAGCCAGCATCCAGGTGCAGAACGACACCGCGAAAGCCAAGATGAGCGAGGAAGTCCGCGCGGGCCGCGAATACTTCGAGTCCGCCGATACCCCGTTGCGCCGGGATCTGTGTCACGCGTTCCTGAGCCAGCTGATTCCGCAGCGCCTGATCGAAAAGCAGGGCCTGTCGCGCGACGCGCTGAATGCCGACAACATTCTCACCGTGAACCGCGTAGTGGGCGACGCGTTCTGCTCACACGTGTTCGCGAAGATGAAGAAGGCGCGTCCTAGTCGTTGAAGCGTGCAGGGCTGCGCGTCCCCGCTAGCGGCCGCCCAACGGCTTCTGGAACGCCGCCAGCAGCGCGCCGACCATAAGCACCAGCGCCGAATACACGAGTCCGCGGGTGAGCCCCGCGCTGTCCGATATCTTGCCGATCACCACCGGCCCGACGATCTGCCCGAACGCGAACACGATGGTAAAGGCGTTGATGCCGCGCGCCCACTGCGCGGACGGGAGGTTGTGCCGCACGAACGCGGTCGTCGACGCCACGGCGGACAGGAACGTCGCGCCGAACAGCGCGCCCGAGACGAAGGCCGCGAGCGGATGCGCGATCATCGCGGGAACGAGCGTCGCGACGGCGAGCAGGGCGTTGAGGATCGCGAGCGCCTGGCCGCCGCGCATGCGGTCGAGCAGCGTCGACCACATGCGCGCCGAGACGACCGTCGCCACGCCGAGCAGCACATAGAAGCCGCTCACCACCGGCGCGCTCATGCCTGCATTGCGCAGCAACGCGACGATAAAGGTCATGTAGCCGATATAACCGATGCCGAAACACGCATACCCCGCCAGCGCGAGCGTGAAACGGCGCCGCTGTACCGGCGCGCGGGCTGCGTCGTGCGCGCCGTGGCGGCTCGTGGACGCGGACTGCGCGCTGTCTATCCGCCGCGCGGCCGACGCCGCGACCACTGAAAACACGGCGCAGCCGACGGCCAGCGCGAACCACGCGTAGCGCCAGCCGTGCAGCGTGGGCAACACGGTGAACGGCACGAGTATCGACGAGATGACGATGCCCCAGCCGGTGCCGCCGTAGTAGATCCCGATGATGAGTCCGGCGTCGCGCGGCGAGAGCGAGGCGAGCCGGGCCGCCAGCACGCCGCCGCTCACGAAGATGAGTGCGCTGCCGATGCCCGTCGCCACGCGCAGCGCGAGCAGCGCGCGCGTGCCGGTTACAGCGCCGCTCGCTGCCATCAGTACGACCGTGGCGATGCAGCCCGCGACGAACAACGAGCGCGAGGTGAAGCGCGTCGACCATCGCGAGAAGGCGAGCGCCCCGAGCAGATAGCCGAAGGCATTCGCGGTGTTCATCGCGCCGGCCTGCGCGAAATTCCACGCGAGATCCTGGCGCATCGGTGGCAGCAGCAACGCGTAGGAGAAGCGCGCCAGGCCGAGCGCGATCGCGCTCCCCAGCGATAACGCGATCGCGAGCATCAGCGCCTGCATGCGTTCTGCTTCGAGCCCTTCCTCGCGGGCGTCATTCCGTTGGGTCACGCTCTGTCGTCCTCTTATCGTTCTACGCCCGCCGTATGGTATCGCGCGGACTGGTCACACTGCTTACACAAGCGATGGCTAAGCTTCGCGACGCTGCGTCGATCGGCGCGCCTCTGCCGGAGAACCCGATGTCGTTCGTGCCAGGTCGCCGCATGGCGGCGGGATTCGCCGTATTCCTGAGCGCAATCGTTTGCGGATGCAGCCGTCCGGATGCGGATGTCACGCGTCCGGCGACGTCGCCCGCCGCGCTCGATCCTCCGACGCCCGCAACCACCGACACCAGCGAGCTTCAAGACTGGGCACAGCAGGCCACCGGCACCACCTCAAGCCGCCCGGCGCAGACAGGCAGCGCGCAGGCATCGTCGGACGCGCTTGCGGCCCCCATGATTCACACGGTGGATTGACCTTTCCCTTCACCTTCCCCGCCTACCCATGAAAAACAAGAACCGTCGTGACTTCCTGCGCGCGTCCGTCGAAGCGGCCGGCGCGGCCGCCGCGCTGAACGTGATGCCGCTCGGCATCCGCCAGGCCCTGGCGATCCCCGCCAACAACCGCCGCGGCTCGATCGAGGATATCGAGCACATCGTCGTCCTGATGCAGGAGAATCGCTCGTTCGATCATTACTTCGGCACGCTGCGCGGCGTGCGCGGCTACGGCGACAAAAGCGCAGTCGCGTTGCCGAATGGCAAGCCGGTCTTCCATCAGCCGACGACATCGGGCGCGGGCGAGCTGCTGCCGTTCCATCCGGACGCGGCGAACCTCGGGCTGCAGTTTCTGCAGGGCTTGCCGCACGACTGGGTGACCGGACACGCCGCCTTCAACGGCGGCCTTTACGACCAGTGGGTGCCCGCCAAAGGCACGACGACCATGGCGTACCTGCAACGCGCCGACATCCCGTTCCACTACCAGCTCGCGGACGCCTTCACCATCTGCGACGCCTATCACTGCTCGATCAACTCATCGACGGATCCGAACCGCTACTACATGTGGACCGGCTACGTCGGGAACGACGGCAGCGGCGGCGGCCCCGTCGTCGACAACGCGGAAGCGGGCTACGGCTGGTCCACGTTCCCCGAAGTGCTGGAACGTGCGGGCATCTCGTGGAAGGTCTACCAGGACATCGGCAACGGACTCGACGCGAAGAACGGCTGGGGCTGGACCGACAACGCCTACATCGGCAATTACGGCGACAACTCGCTGCTCTACTTCACGCAGTATCAGAACGCGCAGCCGGGCAGTGCGCTATACGAAAAGGCGCGGCGCGGCACCAACGCGGCCGCCGGGGACGACTACTTCACGCTGCTGAAGCGCGACGTCGCGAACGGCACGCTGCCGCAGGTCTCGTGGATCGTCGCGCCGGAGGCCTTTTCCGAGCATCCCGAATGGCCGGCGAACTATGGCGCGTGGTACGTCGATCAGGTGTTGCAGGCGCTGACGTCGAACCCGGAGGTGTGGAGCAAGACCGCGCTGATCATCAACTACGATGAAAACGACGGTTTCTTCGATCACGTCGTGCCGCCGTTCCCGCCGACGTCGAGCGCCAATGGCCTTTCGACCGTCGATACCGCCAGCGAAATCTTCGCCGGCAACGCAAGCTATGCGAGCGGGCCGTACGGACTCGGCGCGCGGGTGCCGATGCTGGTCGTGTCGCCGTGGTCGCGCGGCGGCTGGGTGTGCTCGGAGACCTTCGACCATACGTCGGTGATCCGCTTCATCCAGAAGCGCTTCGGGCGCGCGCACGGTCTTGCCGAGCCGAACATCTCGCCGTGGCGTCGCGCGATCTGCGGCGACCTCACGTCCGCGTTCGACTTCCGTCAGCCGAACGCCCATCTTCCGACGCTGCCCGCCACCAGCGCCTACGCGCCGCCCGACAAGCTGCGTCACCCGCAATACCAGCCGGTGCCGCCCGATGCGCAGACCGTCCCGCAGCAGGAGCCGGGAGTGCGGCCGGCGCGCGCGCTGCCGTACGAGCTGTTTGTGCGCACGAAGCCGCATGCGTCGAAAGACGCCGTCTCGTTCGATTTCATCAACACGGGCAGCGCCGGCGCGGTCTTCCTGCTCTACCGCAACGCGAGTACGCAGGCGCCGCGCAGCTACACCGTAGAAGCGCGCAAGCGCCTGGCCGACCGCGTCGCGGCGGAAGCCGACGGCAGCTTCGATTTCGTCGTACATGGCCCGAACGGCTTTGTGCGCCGTATCGCGGGCACGGTCGGGAAACCGCATTCATGGTGGTCGAAGGAACAGGCCGAACCGGACGTCGCCGAAGGTTACGACGTGGCCAACGGCAACCTGCAACTGCGGCTCGAGAACCGCGGAACGGCCGCCTGCACGTTCAGCGTCAGCAACGCCTACGCGCCGACGCGGACTGTTTCGCGGCGCGTGCGCGGCGGCGATACGGCGGAGGTCTATCTGGATCTACGCGACGCGCACGGCTGGTATGACGTCGAAATCAAGGTCGATACCGACAACACGTTCGTCCGTAGGCTGGCCGGTCACGTCGAGACCGGCCGGGACAGCATGAGCGATCCTGCGCTCGGCGCGTGATGTCCGCCGCGGCGCATCCGCCGCAGTGATCTCCCGGATCGCGCGCCCCGTCGCTGGGCGCGCGATCGTCTCCATTTCCCCGTTTTCCGGAACTCTTCCGCTCCGATCCGTTCGGAACCACCTGGTTGCGTGCGCCGTCCGCGCCTGCGCTCCCGCTGCGACGCGCCGGAGCGCACGTCGCCGGACGGGGGATGCCCGAATGGCCGAAGGCCTGGCGGACGAGCAAGATCGACATCGCGCGGCAGCTCGAAGCTGAGAATCGTTTCGATGGCGAGGTAGGTAACGGAAATCCGGCGCGTCGGGCCGCACCATCATGCCAACAATGAACTCAAGTGCAAACGGAGACGGGGATGAGAACAAGAGCGACTGTGCTGCTGGTGCGTCATCACACAGTGCTTCTGGTCAGGGAGAGAGGCGGCCCGTGGCTGTTGCCGGGAGGAACGATCGGGCACGACGAGCTGGCGATCGTGGCCGCAATCCGCGCGCTGTTCGATGACACTGGCGTCGAGGCGAGCGCGGCGGCCTTGTTATTCCAGCAGGTGTCCGCGCATCACCTTCATCATGTATTCCGCGTCGCGATTCCCGACGATGTTCATCCACAGCCCGCCATGGGCGGTAGAGTCGATGAAGTGGTCTGGCTCGAGCCGTCTCAACTTGCACACGTGAGCACGACGCCTGGCACACGCGCAATACTGAACCGAGCGCTCGCTCTCGGATCCGACGTCAGGGTCACCAGATCGGCATGGAGTCGCGACGAGTCATCCAGCGAAACGTCCAAACGGTGGCGCTGATGCTATCCGCTGTGGGCTTCAGTTCGTGCTGTTCTGGATGCGCGGCGCTGCCGAAGTGATGCGTCGTCGTTCGAATAGAACACGCGAAGCATGGCGTTGACCGAGTGTCAGGAAAAAATTTCTTGACCTCTCGCGTTGGCTGCAAAATTGGCGCGATGCCCATATTGTCTGCTCGATCTGCCAATACTACCCATTAGCGGCGATCTCGCCTTTTCATCTGAGCAAAAAGCTTAGGACAAGCAAAAAACTGAAGAATAAACATGCTCTGAGGCTTCACCATGCAGCATCCCGCTCACGACCGTTCGTCCCACTAATAGGGGTGTTCCCGACTCTTTGGCGTCCAATTCGAGCGATGCGCCCGTTTGACGTCTAATGAATACATCCCCATTTCCAGACAACGGAAGTTGTACGTAATAACCCGCATAAAACAAATCGATTTAAGCAATAAATGCCGAATTTCCGGGGCGTTACAGACACTTACCAAAGTAGAGAAAATCTTACCTAGATATTACGATAAGATAGTATCGCTCGAGACGAAACAGACAGACCCGTTGCACCTCTCTCAGAGTTCAAAGCCGCACAGCAGCAACGCGGCGCATCCTCCGAACCGTTCCGCACACGTCTTTCGCTTTCTTTCCGCTGATCGCTGAACGAACGATTCGCAAATGGATGAGTAGCAGTCCAAAGTGAATGCATTGGTTCAGAGAAGTTTGAGCCACCCTAATACCAAGGTCGAGCGTCGGCATAGTCGAGTGGTAGTCCTAATTAATGGGCTCGTGCTTAGACACGCCTGTGCTTGCCGTTTCCTTTCAAATTGAAATGAAAATGCACCTCGAAAATGGCAGCATCCAAGACTCCGCGAATCGCGAAGGCGTCATCGCCTTCCGCCGCAAATTTCTATCGGCGCTGATCGCCGGCGCAGGTTCGGTCGTGCTGACCGCATGTGGCGGAGGCAGCGACGGCGGTGTCGCTGAATCGGTAGCCGAGCGTCAGCGCCGCCGCGGCGCGTCGGGCTCCTCCTCGGCGAGTTCGCCGGCTTCCAGCACCAGCGCCGCGAGCGCACCCGCTGCCAGCACGCCGGCGAGCACGGACAATTCGAGCACCAGCAGCACTGCAGGCGTGCTGACCGATAAGTCGTTTGGCGTGAAGGGCGATGGCAAGACCAATGATCGTGCCGCGCTGCAAGCCGCAATCGACGGCTCCGTGGGTCAGATCCTGTTGATCACGGGTCAGTCCCGCATCGACATGAAGGGACTGGATATTCGGGACAAGAGCCACATCCGCTTCGCGCCGGGCGCATCCATCAAGCTGCTCTCGTACAACGCCGAGGTGTATCAGATGATCCGCGTGTGGGACGTGGACGGCGTGATCATCGAGAACGCCTATCTCGACGGGAGCAAGGAACTGAATTCGTCTAAGACCGGCGAATGGGGCATGGGCATCTCGATCAACGGCGCGACGAACCTGACGATCGAATCGCCGACGACCATCAACTGCTGGGGCGATGGCATCTACCTCGACAACAGCTGCTCGGGCAGCAACGCCTACAGCAAGAACATCACGATCAACAATCACCATGCTATCGGTTGCCGTCGTCAGGGCATGTCGATCGGAAGCGTGAGCGGTCTGACGCTCAATAGCCCGATCTGGGAAAACATCGGCGGCACGGCTCCCGGCGCGGGTCTCGACATCGAACCGGACAACAATTTGACCGTGCTCGAAAACATCAAGATCAATAACCCGACGTCGAAGAACTGCGCCGGTCCCGGTATCCAGATCTGGTTGTCGGCGTTTGCGAGCAACGTCAAGAAGACGGTCAACATCGCCATCACCAACCACGTGGACACGGGCAGCAAGGTGTGCGCATTCTCGGTTCAGGCACTGCCGAGAGGCTCGAACGTGACCGGTGCGATCACGAGCACGAATCCGGTCTGGGGCCGTCCGCTCTCTTCGGCGTACATCTTCGCCGACTGGGATCCGTCAGGACCGAAGGTCACTGTCACCAACCCGAAGTAAGCGCTCGGGTCATCGTCGGACGCGCAGTCGCTGCGTTCGACGCGCACACGCGCGTACCTGTCGTGCTTATCGCATGGCAGGTACGCGCGTTTTGCGTTACGGACGTGATGCGCTCGCGGCCGTCCGTCCCGTTTTCGAAGCGATTTTCGCGGCACCCAGTTCGTTCCGGAAACGACGGCGCCAGTAGAAATAGAGTGCGATTCCCGCCGGCAGTTGACTGGCGACGAGCAACGCCGCGCCACTCGATCCGATGTGCCGCACGATTGAGCGCCTCGCGAACAGTCCATAGGCAATATATCGCCATGCCATCGGCAGACGCACTTTCAAGCGGACTTTGGGCGACAGAAACCATCGCACGCTTTCGATCGCGCCGTTCGGGCACTTCACCATGAAAGACTTTCCGCCCTGCGTCAGTCCCGCCTCCAGATAGTTACCAACGTAGATGATCTGGTTGATGTGAATCATTCGGTACTCGAGTCCGATAGCAGCCCAGACCGCGTCTTCCGCGAGAAAGCGCTCGCCTTCGAATTCGGGAAACGGAAAGCGTCGCAAGAGATCGCTGCGATAGACCTCGGCCTTGTCGCCTCTCACGCCGCGGTTGAACCTCATCTCGATGTAAGACGCTACCTCGCCGTCCACTGGAAAGCGCGCCCCGAGCGTGTCGTGCTCGGTCGTCCCGCGCAGGAAGCAGACGCCCGAACAATCTGCCACACGGTGATCGCGCCACACGTCGCGAATACTCGACACTGCATCCGCTGTCACATAGTCGTCGCTATCGACGATGAATACGAGTTCTGTCCGCACTGCCGGCATTGCTGCGTTCAAGGCGGTGTGCTTGCCGCCGTTGGCCTTTCGGATCACGCGCACCGACACCTCAGACTGCGCCAGCAGCGAGGCGCAGTACTCCGGTGTCGCGTCGGTGCTGCCGTCATCCACGATGAGCCACTCGAAGCCGTGGTCCGCCTGCCTTGCAAGGCTCTCGAACAGGCGCGGCAAGGTATGCGCCCGATTGAAAGTCGGCGTGACGATGGTCAGGAAGGGCGTTAGGTCCGTCCCGGCGGCAACCGGCCGCACTTCGTCGATCGCGCTCATGCGGATTCGCTCTGCATCATGGGCGGCCGGCGCCGCAAAGTGCCCAATTCGCGATAGGTGGTGAGCAACTTGTCCAGCACGACCCTCTCGTCGAATTCACGCAAGCCTTTCTCGTGAGCGGCCAGCCCCAGCTTGCGGGCGAGCGCGCGGTCGTCGTCCAGCAATCGGATGGCGTCGGCCAGCGCCCGTGCGTCGCGAGCCGGAACGATCAGGCCATCTTCGCCGTTGCGGCTGACTACCTCGCGACAACCGGGGCCGTCGGTCGTGATGAGGGGCAGCGCGCACGCCGCGCCCTCGACCAGCGTGGTGGGCAAACCTTCGCGGTAGTAGCTCGGCAGCGCGACGACATCGACGTTCGACAGAAGCGCCGGCATGTCATGCACATGACCCAGCCACTCAACGAGCCCTTCTTCGGTCCAGCGTCGGACCACGTCGAGGCCGATTGCCGTGGGGTTGCCCTCATCAGGCGCACCCGCCAAAAGAAAACGTATCGTGCGGTTCTCGTGCTTCAGGATCCGCGCGGCTTCCGCGTAGTCTTCAATGCCTTTCTCGCGTATCAGGCGCGCGGCCAGCAGCACACGCAAGGGCGCCGCCTCGCCGCCTGTTGTTTCCTGACGCGGCATGAAGCGCCGGAAGTCAACACCTGCGCCGCGCACGACTCTCACCGCTTCCTTATCGACGATCCTCGCCTGCATGAAGAGCGCTACGTCGTCGGGATTCTGGAGAATCAGTGCGCTCGAGCCGCCTCGAAACGCGAGTCGCATCACCTGCCGCACCATCGGACGCAGCACGCGTGCCTTGATTCCGTTGCTCGTGAAGACGTAGCCCATGCCGTCGATCGCGTTGATCCGTACCGGCACGGAAGCAAGTTTGGCAGCCAGGGCGCCATACACCGCGCCCTTGATCGTGAAGCCGTGGATGATGCCCGCCCGCTCCCGCGCCAGGAACTCCGCCAGCCACAGGATGAGCCGCAGTTCACGCAGAGGATTGAGGCTACGACGATGCATTGGCACGGCGTGCCAGCGGAATCCCAGCTCGATGAGTCGTTCGCTATATTGCCCCTCGGGAGACAGGAGGACGACCTCATAACCTTCATCGCGAAGACGGCTCGCGAACGAGAGCCTGAAATGATAGAGATACCAGTCCGTGTTCGCAAACAGCACGACCTTGCGCGGATTCATGCGGCCTCCCAATCATGTGACATGCCGAAAAATGAAATGCAAAGCTGGGCGCGCGCGGTGCGCGCTGCCGTCCCGTACGTCTGCAGCGCGCGGGCGAAGGCAGGAGTGCTGGTTGCAGGATCAGTGCAGGCGGTCGGGCGCAGCAGGCGGTCTTTCGGCGCGAGACGCCGGTCTGATCGCTGCAATAGGAAGAATCATCCAGCCCGGAGTCTTGAATCTCACCACGGATGAATAGATCCAGATATAGATGCTCACGAATGCAATGGCCGAGATCGCAAGCGCATAAGGCGCGTTCCAGAAGAGCGTTGCAGGAACGATCGTCACCAGACTCAGCAGCCACAGGTAGACCGAGCCCAGCGAGTTACGGCGGACGCAGTTCTGCTTGTCCCTGAACGAGATGCCCTTGCGGGCAATCCGCTTATAGATCAGCGTATGAAGGTGCAGCGCGTCAGGCGCGTCGACTGGCCTGTGGCGAATATAGCGGCGCCGGTAGATGGAAAAGAGTGTCTCGAACACCGGATACATCAGTACGATCGCGTAGAACGCGCTGACGCCCGGATGACGCGCAATCAGCAAGACCACGAGTTCGGCCATCACGAAGCCGATGAAATAAGCGCCGCCGTCGCCCATGAAAACGAGGCCCGATGGATAGTTCCATACGACAAAGCCGCCGATCGTCCCGATCATCGTGAAAGCCACGCTTGCCACTAGCCAGTCGTTGACCGTGACCGCAACATAGCCGACCGATGCAAAGATCAGGATCGCGACGACCGACGAGAGACCGTTGAGCCCGTCGATGATGTTCATCGCGTTCGTGACGCCGGCAACCGCAATCATGGTAAACGCGATCCCGATCGGCAGCACACGCAAGGCGAAATCGATCGCGGGCACATCCGCCCGGTCAACCACGGCATGCAGGACAAGGCAACCGGCGAGTGCCGCGCCGAGGGCGCAAAGCAGTCGCATGCGGGGGCTGACGCGCTTGGTGAGATCCTCTGCCAGGCCGCCGATAAAAACCGGCGTCGCGCAACTCAACAAGATGAATGATTCGTAGCTTGGTGAAGTATGAAGAAATGTCGAAGCCGATAAAGTTATCGCCGTGGCGGTGAATATGGATAGCCCGCCCACACGCGGAATCGCACTGTAGTGATTCTTCTGTACACCATCAAGATCGAGATCAAGTGAAAAGCGCGCGTAGGTGCCGGCATATCTGACGACGAGCCAGGTCACCAGAAATGCGGCTGTGAAGCCCACTGCCAGGTTGATCATTTGCTTCTCCGGGAGCTTACGAAAGCGGCAAAGTGAGGTGCGCGATTTAAGGTAAAAGACACCTTCGTTACAACGCGGTCGCTAATGCTGTCACACACGAAAAAGCCAAGAAATCCAATAGACGGACAATGATATGGCGAATTGCCAGGGCGGGCTGGTCCGCGTCCGAATCGGTATCGTAATCAACAATCCATGGTCATTCCAAGGAGTTTTTTCCCCAATCCGACGATAGATTTTTTATGTGCGCTGCCGAATTGTTCAGATCAACCAACCATATAAAAACTGCGTTGTTGGCGTTATCGACGAGCGCGTTATAGGATACGTGGCGTCGTCGATCCGGGCCAGCCGAGCCGTTATGTATGTCTAAAGGACTGGAGGCGGCAAACCATGATAGCCAGAGCATTCCGGCGTTAAGTCAGATAAAAGCTGCAACTCGCATAACCTCGTACGAATCGCTGCGAGCATTTCATCTCGTCGTATAGGTGCGTCACACTCGACCGCCGGTCGCCGAGCGAGAAACGAGAGAGAGGGGTAACGCATGGCCGAGCACATCGAGCAGCGCGGTGCGGGAAATGCTTCGGCTTCCGCATTTGATCTGGTGGGCGTCATCGATAGCATTTATTCGCATCGGTGGCTCATTATTTGTACGTTCGTTTTAATATTCGTCGCCGGAGTTGTCTATGCGACTATCGCGCCGTCGATTTATCAAACGCGTGTTGTCATTCAATTGGAGAGTACCGGCGAAGGGCAATCGCGCTCCCCGAATGATTATGTCGGCGATGTGTCATCGGTAGTCGGGGTTCGGTCAAATGCGGACGGTGAAATTCAAATCCTGGGCTCGAACCTCGTCATCGGCGAGGCAGTCGATGCGCTGAATCTGGCGGTAACGGCGAAGCCACGCTATTTTCCCGTGATTGGCGGAGTCATCGCGCGCAACGCGGAGGACCTCTCGACGCCGGGTATTTTCGGTCTGGGCGGTTTTGCCTGGGGCAACGAGGCGATTGAAGTGCCGGTTTTCGACGTGCCGAAGCGAGCGCTGGGCCGGCCGTTTCAGCTCAAGACCCTGGGTGGGGACCGCTTCGAACTGACCGGCCCTGGCCTTGACGCGCCCGTGATGGGCAAGGTCGGTCAGGCCTTGAATGTCAAGACCGCAAACGGGCCTCTGGATCTGCGCGTCGCCAGTATCCAGGCGGAGCCGGGAATCGAGTTCGTTTTGAAGCGCGCGTCACGCGCTTCGGCGATCAGTGAACTGAGGCGCTCGCTACAAGTCGAGGAGCAGGGCAACAAGTCGGATGTGTTGTCGGCAACGCTATCCGGCTCCGACCCGGTCCTGATGACCGCTACGCTCAATGCCATCTCGCAGGCGTACGTCAGACAGAACTCCGAGCGCAAGGCGGTGCGAGCGCAGTCTTCACTCGACTTCCTCAACTCGCAGCTTCCCGCACTCAAGCAGCAGGTCGAACAGGCGGAGCAACAGTACAACGAATATCGCAACAAGCATCTGTCGGTCGATATCAGCGAGCAGGCGCGTGTACTCCTGCAACAGTCATCGACGGCGGATACGTCGCTCTATCAACTGCAGCAGCGACGCCAGGAACTCGCCACGCGCTTCTCCGCCACCCATCCGGAAGTGCTCCAGATCGACAAACAAATCGATGCGACGAAGCGCTATCGCGATTCCCTCACGGAGCGCGTACGAGAACTTCCCGCGGACGAGCAGGGCGCGGTGCGGCTGATGCGCGAAATGCGCGTCTCGACGGATGTTTATTCCACGATGCGTTCCAACATGGAGCAACTGCAACTCGTGCGTGCCGGCAAGATCAGCGGCGTGCGCGTGGTCGACGCGGCCGTCGTACCCGAGGAGCCGTCCAAGCCGAACCGCATGATAATCGTGGTCCTGTCGTTGTTCGGAGGGCTCTTCGCCGGGCTGGGGCTCGCTTTCGCGCGTGATTTCCTGAAGAAGGGCGTTGTCGATCCGGTCGAGTTGCAGGGCACGGGTCTCACGATGTTCGGCGCGATTCCGATGAGTCATGACGAGGCGCGCCTGGCGAGAACGCGCAAGCCGACGATCGACGAACGCCTGCTCGCCGTGAAGTGCCCGCAGGATGCGGCGATCGAAGGACTGCGCATGCTCCGCACCGCGGTGCAGGTCGCGATGATCGGCGCGCGCAATAACGTGGTCATGCTGAGCGGCCCGATGCCGCATAGCGGGAAGTCATTCACGTCGGCGAATTTCGCGGCAGTGTTGGCCGCCGGCGGCAAGCGCGTGCTGCTCGTCGATGCGGACCTGCGCCGCGGCCACATGCATCGCATTCTGGGGCTGCCGTGGGAACGCGGACTGGCGGAGGTGATGGAAGGATCGGTCACGATCCAGGAAGCCATTCGTCGCGATGTCCTGCCCAATCTTGATTTTCTCAGTGTGGGCAAGTACCCGGACAACGCGTCCGAACTGCTGCTGCGAGGCGACTTCGAGCGTGAAATTCGTCAGGTAGCGGACGACTACGACATCGTCGTCGTGGATGCGGCGGCGGTGCTCGCGGTATCCGACGTCGGCATCATTGCACCGTCGGCCGGAACGGTGCTGCTGCTTGCGCGCTACGGCGTCACGCGTGCGACTGAAATCGACACGGCCATTCAACGCCTCAATCAGGCCGGCTGCAAGGTGAACGGGCTGGTCCTCAATGCGGTGCCCGACGGCGCGGGCGGCTATGCGTACGCGCGACGTTACGGCGGGGGGGCATACAAGGCCTACTATCAGGAAACGAGTTCATCTTGACGTGCCGCGCATCGAGACCGGCGGGGGCCCAATGAACATCGTGATCTTCATCTATTCGATGGAGTGCGGCGGCGCGCAGCGCGTCACCGCGAATCTTTCGAACGAGTGGGCGTCGCGTTCGGTGAACGTGACGATCGTGACGGAAGTGTCGCCGGATCTGGATTTCTATCCGCTCGACGGCTCCGTGAAGCGACTGCACATGCCTATTGCCGCAAGACGCAGCGGGCCGCTTGGCGGGCTGGGCGGTCTCCTGGCGAACTTCGCGCGCGTGCGCGCCGCGCGCCGCATTCTCAGGTCGGTGAAGCCCGATATCGCTGTCGGCATGATGACGGCCACGTCCGTTCTGACGATCCTCGCTGGCTGGGGGCTGCCGTGCAAGGTCGTCGCGACCGAGCACACGCATCCGCCGATCGTGCCGAGCCGGCTATGGGCGACCTTGCGGCGCTGGGTATTTCCGTCCGCCGACCGGGTTGTCGTGCTCACCGAGGAAAGCAAGGCCTGGCTGCGCGAGCATTGTGACTGTTCGGCGGTGTCGGTGATTCCGCCGCCGTTTTCGCATCCGATTCCGCGTACCGAGCCCATCATCATGCCCGAGACCGTGCTGCAAGCCGGGCGCCGCATGCTGCTGGCGGTTGGCCGCATGCACGAAGCGAAGGGCTTCGACTATCTGATCGACGCGTTCGCCCGTATCGCCGGGGACTTGCCGCAATGGGATCTCGTGATCGTCGGTGAAGGGGATCAACGTACGCGCCTCGAAGCGATGGTCGAGCGCCACGCGCTGCACGATCGCGTGAAGATGCCCGGGCACGCGGGTAATGTCCGCGACTGGTATCAGCGCGCGGATCTCTACGTGCTCACATCGCGTTTCGAAGGCTTTTCGATGACGCTCGTCGAGGCGATGGCCGCCGGCGTGGCCGCGGTCAGCTACGACTGCGATTGCGGACCGCGGGACATCATCCGTCACGAAGACAACGGATTGCTGGTGCATCCGGTGGGTGACACGGAGGCGCTTGCGCGGGCACTGGAGCGGCTCATGGCCAACGATGCCGAACGTGCCGAGATGGCCGCGCGTGCGGCGGGCGTGTCGCAGACCTTCGCCTTCGAGAAGACCATCGCGTTGTGGGGCGAGGTGTTTTCGACTGTCGGCGTGAAATCGCAGGCTGGGATCGCCTGATCTTCATCCACGTCAATTGGTGCATCGTTCGCATAGCGGCCTTTCATGAAGATCTTCCTGTTAGTCAGTTCGATGGGTTCGGGCGGCGCAGAGCGGGTTGCGGCGACACTCGTGAACGCGTGGGTCGCACGCGGCGACGAGGTGACGCTCGTGCCCACGTTCTCAGGCGGCGGCGCGGTGTTTTATCCGGTGGACGAGCGCGTGCGCGTGGTTCACCTCGCGCGCCTGGCCACGGGGGAGGGGCGTGGGCCCGCCGGATACCGGGTCCGCGTGAAGCTGCTGCGCGGCCTGATCCGCGAAGGGCGACCCGATGTGCTGATCTCCTTCCTGCCGAACGTGAGCATCATGACGCTGCTTGCCGCACGCGGACTGCGGATACCCGTCATTGCATGCGAACACAACAATCCTTCGGTCGACGGCCGCTCGCGGTTCTGGGCGTTCCTGTGCCGCGTCTTCTATCCGCGCGCGGGCGTCGTGACGGTGCTGACGGAGAGCATCGTCGAATCGTTCCGGAGGATGGTGCCGGGTGCGCGAAGCATCGCCGTCGTGCCCAATCCGTTGCCGAACGAGGTGTTCGAACGCGGACTCCTGCGCGCCCATGAAGGCGGTCGCATGAAGGTGATGTCGGTCGGGCGTCTCACGGCACAGAAGCAGTTCGATATTCTGATCGACGCCTTCGCGATTGTCGCCAGGGAGCGCGACGACGTCGATCTGTGGATCTGGGGGGAAGGCAGCGACCGCACTCTGCTCGAAGCGCAGATCGAACGGCTTGGCATGCGCGAACGCATCTTCCTGCCGGGAACGACCGACACCTTGTGGAACGAGCTGGCCAACGCCCGGGCGTTTGCCATGTCGTCGCGGTTCGAAGGCATGCCGATGGCGTTGATGGAGAGTCTCGCGCTCGGATTGCCATGTGTGGCCTCCGATTGTCCAAGTGGTCCGCGCGAACTCACGCGCGATGGACAGGACGGACTGCTCGTGCCGGTGGGTGATCGCGAGGCGCTGTCCGATGCGCTGCGCCGCCTCGTCAGCGACGATCGCCTGTGCCATGAGATGGGCCGTCAGGCTGCGAACTCGATGCGCGAGCGTTTCGGCTTGCAGGCGATACTGCCGCAATGGGACCTGCTTTTTGCGCGCGTCGGCGCGGGCGCACTTCCTGGGGCGTGACGCGATGAGTGGCGCACGAAGACGGTGGCAGCGCGTGACTTCAGGCAGCCGCCATGTGCTGCTCGCGGTGACAACGCTCTGTCTTGCCGGTTCCGGCCTGCCCGGAGCGCAGATCCTGACGCTTCCGAAGAACCCGAAATGCATCGAGACTTCGTTCGAACGCCCCGCATTGCATGACCCGGTGGATCCGATGCGCTATGGCGCGAAGTGCGACGGTCACACGGACGACACAGCGGCTTTCCAGCGAGCCATCGACGCGAGCGATGTGATGGTGCCCGCCCGGACCTGTGTCATTGCGCATACGGTCACGATCAAGACGAGCTATCGCCGCATGGAATGCAAGCCGGGTGCCGTGCTCAGGCGCAATGTCGCGGGCGAGCACACCATGTTTCTCTATCGGGCCGGCAATGGACTGATGCTGAACAACAGCATCGTCGGCTGTACGTTCGAAGGCGCAAACACGCCGAAGCCGGTGGTCGACTGGGACGCGCCAGGGCACTGGGATATCCCGGTGGAAACCAACGACAACGTCAGCAACTTCTTCCTGGCCGGCAACACGTTCAGGCAGTTCTTCGGACAGTCGATGTTCCAGACCGGCGGAGCCAATGGAGGCAGCGGAGATCGTGTTGTTTTCAACACCTTCGATAACTGTCCGCTCTATGGACCGGTCTTCGTTGGACATCGCAATGGCTATGTCGGCTATAACAAGGCGATGAGTTGCACGGTGGGCGTCGAGAACGATGACGCGACGCAGAACAGCGGCGGCAATGTCTTCGAATGTAATCAGATCACGTCGAACCTGTCCGAGGCCAAGCTGACCGGCGGCGTCTACGGTGACCGCACGAATTACGGCGGCAATACGGTCCGATACAACACCGTGGCCGGAAAGGATACCTGGGTGCTCATCAAGCACCAGCACAAGGGTACCGATGCGAAGTATCTCGACAATGTTTGCAGCGGCGGTTGCAAGACGGAATAGCCGGCTTGCCGAAGCCGGCCGACGCGCGACGACGCAGACACCGGGACGCTAGTCGCGCGCTTCTTCGGAGCCCGTGTGCAGGCCGGCCTGCACAGCCGCTTCACGGGTGCTCGCGGAGTTCGCGAGGCGGTGATAAAGGGCGTCCCAGTCGCGCGCCACCTTGCGGATATCGAAACTTCGCTCAACGAAAGCGCGGCCCCGTTGCCCGGCCTGCTCATGCTCTTCAGCCGAAAGCCGCATGGTGTACGCCATGCGTTCGGCAAGAGCCACGGGGTCTTTAGGTCGTGCGAGTTTGTCGACGTCGTCGGCCGGAAATAATTCGCCCACGCCGCCGACATGGGTTGCGACCACCGTACGCCTTGCAGCCATTGCTTCGAGGATGACCATCGGCATGCCTTCCCAGGCGGACGACAGCACGACTGCGTCGGCCGCGTTCATCAGATCCGGAATATCGTGTCGCGGCCCGAGAAACTGAATGATCGGGCCTAGCCCGGCCTGTTCGCATTGTTTGAGCAGGTCTGCCTTCTCGGGGCCGTCGCCAGCCAGCAGCACGCGCATCCGCGACAGGCCTTGGTCGCGCAGCAGTGCGACGGCCTTGATCAGGTTGGAAAAATCCTTCGCCGGGACCAGCCGGCCGACAGCCAGCCAGACAAACTGATCTTCGATGCCGAGTGCAACGCGAAGTGCCGCACGCGCGTCCGCGTCGCAATCGAAGCGTTCCAGATCCACGCCGTTCGGCACGAAGCCACCTTTGCGCGGACTGATCATGCGCAACGACACGTAATGCTGGTACGAACTCGCACTCACACTGCTCGTGTAGTGCGAAAGATGGCGCGTGAGGCGGTATGCCAGGAGCCTTGCATAGCTGCCCTCGAGTTCGTTGATGCTGTGTGCGGTCGATACGATGGGAATTGTCGGAAAGAACAGCCGTGCAACGCGCACGAAGATGTTGGCGTGGACCATGTGCGAATGCACGATGTCGGGACGCCATGAGCGGACGAGTTTTGCGAACCGCCAGAGTGCGCGCGGGTCGGACTTTCCCGGCAGCATTTTCAACGTGATGACTTCCACGCCCATCTCTGCAAAGTCCTGAACAAAGTATTTCGGCTCGATCATCGAGACTACGGCCACCTCCCAGCCCAGACGCTGCAAGGCGCGTACGAGCAATAGCAATTGACTCTCGGCACCGCCCAGGTTGAGGCCGGTTATGACGAACATGATCCGGGTTCGCATGGCAGTCGTCCTTGTTTTCGTCAGACTAAAATTGATGAGCGGTCTGTCTAAAGAGTCGTGGCGTCGCGCCGTTTACTCATGAAGTGCTGAGAGAAGGGTCTCGGGCATCTGGTTTGCTAGCTTGAAAGCAGATGCCCTTGCTGTCCTCGATCTTCCCGCGTTCCGCCGAGACGATTCCCTCTTCAAGGGAATCCCGCGCGCCCGGCCTGCAAATCAGGCGCTTCTGTGCACCACCACACGCAATGAAGGTGTTGTCCGGAAAGGGTTGAAAGAGGACCTTGACCTTTGTGTGCCTTACCGTACATAAAAAAGGTGCGTGTTAGAATACTTGCCGCTGCCGTTCGGCAATGCCGACTTGAAAGCGTGCTGCAGGCGATATCCAACATGTCATGAATTCAGCTCTGTAGTCGTCACGTACAACTCGCGGAGAAGATATGGCTTGGCTCAATCTGGGCGGCACGATCGCGATCGGCGCCGTCATCGTGCTTGCACTCATCGCAGTGTTCGATATCGTGTTTCGCTCGCCGCGGTCGAAACGTCTTACCAACGACGAATCGGCCGACGCTGCGCGGTCTTCTGCAACACATGCGTCCGGTCCGGGCAGTGCTCGCGAATTGAAGCGCTCAAACGGCACTGACCATTAAGCATCCAGTCTCACCAACCATCGCTGCCTCTATCTTCGCTGTTGTCACTACAAGCGGCTGTACTCCATTCGAGCGCTCGCTCGCCGGGAAAGGTTCATCTTGATGTCCACCACCGTGATGTCACCGGCCTGATTCCAGGTGTGCAAGCCTGACTGGCCAGGCGCAGCGTGTTTCACGCGTATCGGCGATTCGGCGTATTCGCGCATATCGAGTTTCGTAATCTCGCAAAACCACACAGCTGCGCCATATTCGCGCTCGCAGTCCTGCGCCGGTCGTACGAGACGGCCCTCGTCATCCCTGAAAATATTGCCCGCCATGCGGGCGCGACGGCAGTCGGAGACGATAGGGTTGCCCGGGTGCGGGTGCCATGGGCCGAAAGGCGTGGGCGCGTTGTAGAGATGCAATTCGTCCCAGTTCGGACCTTCCCCCTGTTCGATCGTCGTGAAGAGCCACCAGGTGTTCGCCTCGTGCAGAAGCGTGGTGTCCGCAGCAAGGATGTCCTGCATCAAGGTCGCGTGATGCACCCATGTGTCCGGGAACGGCGCGGCGCGATAGACCTCGATCGTCCGGTTCCCCGATGTCTCCGGGATCATGAAGACTTCGCCTTCGTAATCGAAGATGAACGGATACGAAAGATGATAGGGCCGCTCCAGCACGATGCGAGGCGGGGCGTCCCATGTGTTCGTCGCGGGATCGAGGACGACGTGTGAGATGACGCCCTTGCCGGTCGCGTACGGCAAGTCTTCGAAGAACAGATGATATTGACCGGCCGCATCGCGCCAGGGAAAGGGATCGGCGAAGAAGCGATCGCTCGGGGATGGGATCTGCAGCCACCATTGCGCGCCTTCGGCGCTCACGCCTGGATCCGCGCGCTGTATGGCAATTCCCCAGTGACCCCGTCGCGAGAACCGTTTGCGCAGTTGATTGACGACCTTCTCGCGCAGATGGCGAAAAGCGAAACGCATCACGTCGGCGTTGGACATGCGGGTCGTTTCGCCGGTCAGGTCGATCACGGGAAAATCGCGTGGCGAAGCGGCGGTCTCGAGGCGCTGTCGCGCGCGTTCGCACAGCAGCCGCTGACGCTCTAGCGCAAGCGACAGCGAATTGCAAAAGAAGAGGCGATTCGGTATGGCTACGTGCGATTCCGCAATCAAACGTGCAGGTTCACCCGGCGCACGCCACACGATCTGAAGATGCGGTGTTTCGCGCATCAGCAAGGTCTTCCACAAGTTCGTGATGCTGACGCTGCCGTTATAGAGAACTTCGCATTGCGGATGAGCGGAGCGCCCGGCTCCGGGCAGCATGTCGCCGGGAGATGTCTTGTACAGCATGCGCTCGAATCTGACCCACATATCGAGCATCAGGGGAAAGCGCTGATTCATGTTCATCGTCGAATAGGCGCGATTGTCGGGATGGCATTCGCCGCCATGCGGGTCGCCGGATTCATTCGACAGTGAAGTGGCCGCATGCCACGAAAACGGTGGCATATGAATCGCCTTCGAAACGGACTGCTATCTACGCGCGGTCGTGTGGAAGAGACTCTGGCATTGGACCGCGAGTGCCGCGCGGCTTATGTGCGAAACCGAACCTTTCGAGCCGAACTGTCGAGGTCGCGCGAAGTCGCAGGCGGGAGTCATTCGCCGTCGCGGCGCGGCGCGCGCAGGCACATCAGATAGCAGGCGAAATTGGCGGCCGCCATCACGCCGGTCGCGAGCACTACGCCTTGCGCACCGTAGCGCGGCGCCAGCACGATGTTCGCCACGATCTTCACCACGAAGATCGCGACCGCGATGGCCGCAAGCATTCGATAGCGCGCCTCGCTCACCAGCAATTGCAGAATCACAAGCGCGCCGAACGCAAACGGCAACTGCACGAGGCCAACCCGGAAGAGTTGAGTGACCGCTACCGAATCTTCAGCCGTAAAGGCACCGCGCTGAAAGAGCAAGGTGATGATCCAGGGCGCGAGAAACCAGAAGATCACCGCGCCGATTGCGCCGATCGCGGCCATCACGAGCGACCACTTGAAGGTGGTATCACGCGCACGGACATGATCTTTCGCGGTCAGCATCTCGGCGAGGATAGGCAGGATGGCGCGGCTGATGGCAAGCGCGCCCATGCCCAGCAGCAGCGCCAGTACGCGGTAAGCGTAGCCGAAGGTCGAGATTGCACCGTCGCCCACGTGCGCAAGGAAGTACTGATCGAGCGGCGGGATCAATGTAGCGAACACGCCGCCGAATACGAGCATGCTCGTGGAATGAAACACACTGCGCCAGTGAGGCGAACGAAATGAAAAGCGCAGCCGCAACCGAACGCTGTCGGCGCTCCGGGCGCTGAAGTGAAGCAGCGCGGTCTGCACGACGTAGCCCAGCGACGTGCCGAGCATCAAGGGTACGAGCGAACCCTGCGTCGGCAGGACCAGCACGCAGCAGAGCAACACGAGCGCGGGAACGCTTTCGAGCAGCGTATTCAGGTGCTTGCCGCTCGCCTGCAGCCGCGCCGAACTGATGCAGATGGTCAAGCTGAGGATGCCGACCACCGCCAGGCCGAGCAGCAACTGAAAGCACATCTGGCGGGTCTGTTCGGACAGATTGCCAGCCACCACGTGAGCGAGAAAAGGCCATGCGAGTAAGAGCAGCCCCGTCAGCACGATGCCGAGACCAAGACATGCGGTTTCCATTTCGCTCACGAATTCGCCGAGCTCTTCCTTGTTCTCGCGCATGCGTACGAACAGCGGGACGAGAAGAATGCTCAGTTCATTGGTGAGCGTGAGCGGAAGCCAGGTGACGAGCACGAGTGCAAGCTGGTAGGCATCGACGACACTGCCCACACCATACTGCTGCGCAATCGCCATTTCCTTGAACGCGCCCGCTCCCTTGCCGAGAAAGACGAATAGCGAAACGATCAATGCGCCCTTCGCTATGCGTCGATGGTCGGTGTGAAGATTCAGAAGCCGCTTTCTCAGTACGCCAATCGCGGATGTCAGCACGTGGTCTCCGGAAAGTGAACGGGGGCATCGCGGGTATTGCTTGCGCTGGCGTCGAGGCGAAAAGCGCTCGGCTGCGAACGAACGAAAGGACACGAGGCACGGAAACTATATCGGGGCCGGCATGTAGCGTGTGCGCCATTGCCATCACTGCGCCGCCAAAATTCCCGAAGCGCTTATCGTATGATGAGAGTGCCTTTCCGAGCCGGGCGGACAAAAAACGGGGAGCCCTTGTCGCCGACGGCGGACGGCTTTTTCCCGAGCGGTCTGAATCGGCTAAGAAACTATAGGACTCTCGAATCAAGGCGACCGGGCCCGTTGCGCGCGGTGCGTGCGAATACGGCCGCCGGCGGGAAATAGCGCGCCACGCACAGCGCATAGGTGAGGAAGGCCGAGACGGCGTATGTCGCCGACCGTTCGAGAAAGAACAGGAGCAGTGTGGCGATTGCCAGAAGCAACAGCTCTGTACGTGGAGTGATGGCGGACAGTTGCAGGTCCGTTTGTTCGAGCGCGGTTCCGATCAGGATCACAAGCGGAATCAGTGCGATCACCATGTGGATGGGTTCGAGCACCGGCGCAGCGAGCAGCATCGTCATGCAGGCGAGCGCGAAAACGGTGCGGTTATCGCGGCTTCGGCGGAGCACCAGGTAACACGCGAACAGGCAGATCAGCGCAGCGAAGAGGGTCGACGTCAACCGTAGTGCGGCGGCGGATGCGGGCATGCCCAGGCTCTCGGAGAGCGTCTGCAGCACGCCGCGCACGGAGCTATTGCCCGGCAGGCCGCCTGCAGCGGCGATTTGTGCCTGAGCCCGGGCGAGCTCTTCAGTAAAGTAAGTGAGGATGACCTTGAAACCCAGCTGACTCGCGGTGTAGAGGGTCAGCACGCCAGCGCAGATGAATGTCGACAACACCGTGCGCCATTCCTTGCGAAGCAGAAGCAGTCCGACGATCGCGAGGGGCGTCACCTTGAAGACGACGGCAAACCCGAGAAATAGGCCCGCGGTCCAGCGATTGTTGCGCTCGATAAGAAAGAATGCGGCGGCCAGCAAAAAGAACAGAAGTTCGTTCGATTGCCCGAGATAGGCGTCATGCAGCACCGGGAAACTCAGAAGCGTAATCGCAACAAGCAGTGCGGTGACCCGCCGGTCGCCGCCGCGATACGACAGCTTCGCGACCAGAACCGCTCCGATGACGCACAGGATCGCCGACATGCTTACCCACACGAGTTTGGCGGTAAACGGTGGCAACCACGCGAGCGGCGAGAAGATCAACGCGAAATGCGGCGGATAACAATAGATGAGGATATCGCCGACCGTATTGACGCCGAGCCCATTCAGGAACGCGACGAGTTGCTCGTTGTTATAGATCAGCGAGGCATCGTGCGGCGCGTTCAGGACCGACTGGAACGCGTAATAGTAGAAATTGAAATCGCTGAACGCCTGTGGATGATTTGCGCGATAGGCAAGAACATAGTGGTAGACGATGACCATGCGAATCGCAAGGAAGCCCATCGCCACCAGCATCAGGAATGCGGCGAAGACACGGACAGTCTCGGCGGACCTGGCGCCAACTCGTGCGTTCAGCATGGAGTGCTCCTGTGAGGACCTGGTGACTGCAAGAATAGGAGCCCGGCAATTCGGGCCTTGGAGAGAACCTCGTCATTCTTCGCATGAAACAACCGACGCGAGCACGCTTTATGGCCTCCGCATCGTGACAGCATGACGGGCCGAACGTCAATCGTGTTTTCCTCACTACAGCGCAGAAACTCGAACCTTCATGCTCGAGGTCGATACGGGCACGACTCTGCGGTGTTTGCCAATGAGCTGAAGAAGAAGAAACCGGTTCGGTCATGTTTTTGCCTGACGAACATTTCTTTTTCTTGACCTGGGTTCATTCCCTTTCCTGATCAGGAAGACGAATAAAATCGTGAACCGTCTGACCTGGCCAGACACGCCGAGTCGTCTCGGCAGGCGACCTTGCTGCGGAAGCCTATTGCCGCGCACGACTCCCATTGCCGGGACACGCAACTAGAAGCGCTCCAGAATCACGCCGATTCGCGACCGCAGGCGATGGCGGGCCGCGTGGTGATCGCCGGGTCTCCACGGCATCCTCATGGATGATCGCGCGCTATTCCTGCGACGCGGATGCCGCCTCCGCCGGCCTCGAGCCTGCGGCATCGTCGGGCGTCGGCAAGATCGGTGGCATTGTCGCGAACACGGGCGGCTTCGGCGGCGCCTCGGTCACCTCAGCGTCCGGCTCGGCCGGCGTGCGTTTCACACGGGCCGGTTTCTGCGCCGTGCTCTGTTTCGTCGCACTCGGTTTCGGCTCTTTCGAGAAGGTCTGCGCGAACCAGACGCTCGCGCGCGTGACAAGGGTCTGCCACAGCCCAGGCGCTTCCTGCGTGTCGAAGCGCGCGCGCGCGTCGATCAGATGCGCGCGCAACGTTCGCTGCACGAAATCGCCGACGATCGGCAACGCGCTGTGCGCACCTTGCCCCCAGTAGTCGCTGCGCAGCGTGACGCGGCTGTCGTTGAAGCCGACCCACGCGCCCGCTACCAGTTGCGGATGCATCAGGATGAACCAGCCGTCGGCATTGTCCTGCGTCGTGCCGGTCTTGCCCGCGACATCGCCGCGAATTCCGAAGCGTGTGCGGATGGTCGTCCCGGTGCCGCGGTTGATCACGTCGCGCATCACGTCGACGAGCTTGCGCGTCGCGCCAACCGGCAGCGCGCGCTCGGGTGCGTTCTCGAACCGGGCGAGCACTTCGCCGTCCTTGTCCTCGATACGCGTCACCAGCAATGGCTCGATATAACTGCCGTCGTTGGCGATCGTTCCATAGGCCGACACCATCTCCTTGAGCGTGACCGGACTCGTGCCGAGCGCGAGCGAAGGCACGACGTCGAGATGGCTCTCGCGTACGCCCATGTCGCGCGCGAGCCGCGCAACGCGTCCCGGCCCGACGGATTCCATCAGTTGCGCGGTGATGCGGTTTTTCGAATACGCGATGCCGTCGCGCAGGCTGACCGGCTTGCCGCTCGGCGGCGAGTCGTCGGTGGGACGCCAGATTTCGTTGCTGTTGATCGGGATCTCGACGGCCTGATCGACGAAAGTGTCGGTCGGCTGCGCGCCGTGCTCGAACGCTGCGCCGTAGACGAAGGGTTTGAAGGTCGAGCCGGGCTGGCGGCGGGATTGCGCGACGTGATCGAACGGATCCTGCGCGAAATCGCGGCTGCCGACCCATGCCTTGATCTGGCCGTTGCGCGGATCGAGCGCGACAAACCCGGCCTGAACGCGGGTCTTGTTCTCGCACAGCGATTGCATGAACGCGCGGTCCGCGCCGAGCTTGCCGACGGCGTCCGCGTCGTTCATGCCGCCGCTGCGCGCTGCGCGGTATTCGCTGGTCTCCCGAATGAACGCATGCGCGAGGTCCGCGTTCGCCTTCGCGCAGCCACCGCGCGTACCCCAGGCCGCGTTGGCGATCGACTGCAACTGATTGCCCTGCAAGACCAGCGCGTTCGTCGCCATGGTCTGCAGGCGCGAGTCGATGGTCGTGCGGACGACGAGACCGTCGGAGTAGATGTTGTAGTCGTTGTCGTCGGCCCATGCGATCAGCCACTTGCGCAGTTGTTGCGCGAAATGCGGCGCGCGGCCGGGCTCCTCGGTCTGGCGCTCGAAGTCGATGCGCAGCGGCCGTTTTACGAGCGCATCGAGTTTCGCGGCCGGCAGGTGGCCGAATTTCACCATCTGACCGAGGACGATGTTGCGTCGGTCGATTGCGCGCTCCGGATTGATCACCGGGTTGTAATAGCTGTTGCCCTTCAACATGCCGATCAGCGTCGCGCTCTGAAGGACGTCGAGTTCGCCCGCGGATTTGCCGAAATACGTGCGCGCGGCCATCTCGATGCCGTACGCGTTATAGAGAAACGGCACCGTGTTCAGATAAGTTTCGAGGATCTCGTCCTTCGAATAGACCGCCTCGATCTTGAACGCGGTGATCGCCTCTTTCACCTTGCGGGTGAGCGTCTGCGAGCGGCCGATTTCCTCCGGATACAGATTGCGCGCGAGTTGCTGCGTGAGCGTCGAGCCGCCTTGTTTGTCGCCTTTCAGCGTATGCAGCGCAGCGGAAGCCGTGCGCTTGAAGTCGATGCCGTGATGCGCGTAAAAGCGCCGATCCTCCGTCGCGATGAGCGCGTCGATGACCTGCGGCGAAATTGACTTGAGACTGACCCATTCGCGATGCGTCGGCTTGAATTCCGCGAGCAGCTTGCCGTCGGCGGAATAGATTTGCGCAGGCTGATCGACATTTGCGCGGCGAATGTCGCGGATGCCCGGCGTGAACGGAATCAGCACCAGCACATACAGGATCAAGAGCGCGGGGAGCACAAGCAGTGTGCGGGGTCGCAGATGCGGACGCAGCCGGGGCAGCAGGCGGGCCAGAAGCGCCCGGGCCAGGGCTTTGAAATCAGACGCGGTCACGACGAAACGGAATGCTCGGACAAGGAAAACCCTGAATCCTAGCGTAATTTTTCAGCAGGCTTACCGTCGAGCACGTTTCTTTCGACGGCAGCGCGATCACGCCGCCCTCGTTCCCGCCGATTCGCCGATAGGAAACGCCGTGGTCGAGAGAATCTCGCGCAGCACGACGAACGTGCGAATCTGCCGCACGCCGGGCAGATAGAGCAGCTTTTCGGCATGCAGGCGGTTGAAGCTGTCGCTGTCGCGCGTGCGGATCAGCATGAAGAAATCGAATTCTCCCGTCACGACGTGGCATTCCATGCAGCCCGGCACTTGCTGCGCGGCCGTCTCGAACGCGGCAAAGGAGTCAGGTGTGGACCGGTCGAGGATCACGCCGATCAGCACCAGCATGCCGGCATCGAGCGCTTTCGGATCCAGCAGCGCAACGGTTGCGCGGATCAGCCCCGCTTCGCGCAAGCGCTCGACCCGGCGCAGGCAGGCGGGTGGACTCAGGTTGACCTTGTCGGCAAGCGCGACGTTCGAGATCGATGCGTCGCGCTGCAACTGACGCAGGATCGCGCGATCGACCCTGTCGGTCTGCGGCCCCGCCGGCTGCGGGTTCGAAGCCAGGACGGTTTTTTTCATTGCGTTGAATAGACCATGAACGAAGTAAAAGTTTGAGATTACCGATCTTCAGGCTTGAACGTTAGGCAAACAGGAATTTTTTCGCAACCCGCGAATAACGTCAAATCTCTACGATTGTCCTCAGGCGATGCCGCACGCGGCGGCCAGACTTCCATCATCACGAGGATGCCGATCATGAACCTGCAACGTTTCCCCCGTTATCCGCTCACCTTCGGACCGACACCCATCCAGCCGCTAAAACGGCTCTCGGCGCATCTGGGCGGCAAGGTCGATCTCTACGCCAAACGCGAGGACTGCAACAGCGGACTTGCTTTCGGCGGCAACAAGACCCGCAAGCTGGAATACCTGATTCCGGAAGCGCTCGCGGAAGGCTGCGATACGCTGGTGTCGATCGGCGGGGTGCAGTCGAACCAGACGCGTCAGGTCGCGGCGGTGGCGGCGCACCTCGGCATGAAGTGTGTGCTCGTGCAGGAAAACTGGGTCAATTACTCGGACGCGGTGTACGACCGCGTCGGAAATATCCAGATGTCACGGGTGATGGGCGCGGACGTGCGTCTGGTTGCCGACGGTTTCGATATCGGCATTCGCAAGAGCTGGCAGGACGCGATGGAAAGCGTGCGCGCAGCCGGCGGCAAGCCGTTCCCGGTGCCGGCGGGCTGCTCGGAGCATCCGCTGGGCGGGCTGGGCTTCGTCGGCTTTGCAGAGGAAGTGCGTGCGCAGGAAGCGGAGCTCGGCTTCAAGTTCGACTACATCGTGGTGTGCTCGGTGACGGGCAGCACGCAGGCGGGGATGGTCGTCGGCTTCGCGGCGGACGGGCGGGCGCGGCGCGTGATCGGTATCGATGCATCGGCGAAACCCGCGCAGACGCATGAGCAGATCCTGCGTATCGCGAAGCACACGGCGGAGCTCGTCGAACTCGGCCAGGATCTCACCCACGACGATGTGATTCTCGACACGCGCTTCGGCGGCCCCGAATACGGCCTGCCGAACGAAGGCACGCTGGACGCCATCCGCCTTTGCGCGCGGCTCGAAGGCGTGCTGACTGATCCGGTCTACGAAGGCAAGTCGATGGACGGCATGATCCAGATGGTGCGCAACGGCGAATTCCCCGAGGGCTCGAAGGTCCTCTACGCGCATCTCGGCGGCGTGCCGGCCCTCAACGCGTACAGCTATCTGTTCCGCAACGGCTGAGGTGCATCACGGTGCGGCTTCGCGGAAAGCCTGTCTGAACGCGTCGAACAGCGCGGCGATACGCTCGCTGGTGTCGGCGTCGAAGACCGGAAGGCGCGTGCCGAGCATGTGATCGAGGATCGGCGGCGCAGGATCGTCCACGCGCAGTACCGCAAGCAGGTGCGCGCGGACTTCGCCGACGGCGAGCGCCGCCGTATCGCGGCCCAGCAACGCGGCGCCCGCGATGTCGGGATCATGGCCGTGGCGCTCGACGAGATCGAAGGCATCGGAATAGAGACGGTCGAGCTGGCCGGTCTGAGCGTAGCGCGCCATCAGGAACAGCAGGTCGATCGCGTCCTTGCGCTCGGAAGCGTGCCGGTCCTGCCAGGCGACGATCTTCAGCATCGCCTGCGCGGGCAGCGAAGCAACCGGCGCGACCAGATCCGGCGCGATGCGCACGCGAATCGCCGCATCGAGCGCCTGCCGGAAGCCGGCGACGTTCATCCGCACGGATTGGTCGGGCGGCCACGCGATCTCGCCGCGCTCGTCCTGCACGCCGCCGAACGGCACGATGTCGAGCCAGGTGCGCTCGTTCGTGTGTGGCGCGCTGAAGTCGAGCCGATGAATCGCGTGTTTCGGTGCAGCGAAATGGCCGGACGCGATCAGTGTGTTGCGCAGCGTGTCGTGCCCCGTCCAGCTTTGAATCGAAATGCCGATGTCGACGTCGGCGGTCGCGCGGATCGCCTCGATGTCATACACATGCGTGAGCAGGATGTCACGCGCGCTGGCGCCGCCGACAAACCACGCGATGCCGGTCGCCTGCGCGGCAGCGGCGACTTCGCGCAGCATCGCGGCAACCGGCGCGGCGAGCGGCCGGTGGGGCAGCAGGTCAAGCGGCGGTGAGATAGCGTTCACGCAGCATCCTGGCGGTGTCGAGATTGCGCGGGTCGCCGCTCGCCATCAGATCGGCATAGACGAGCAAAGGGGCGACGACGTTCTGCGGAAGATCCCTGATGGGGGCGAGTTTCATCGGCGCACGCAGGAACTCGACGTTTCCGCCCGGATCGGGCCGCAGCCGCGCCTGCATGATCCATTCGCGCGGCACGGCATCCGCGCAATAGGCCGTGACCACCGCCGGCTTCAGATATCCGGTGAGAATCGCGGCCGCCGGTTCGCCACCGAACTGGCATTGGCCGGGCAAATCGGGAATGGTGCGCCACCAGTCGTTCGAGTCGGCGCGGTAGCGTCCCAGCACCAGCGATTCGCGCAACTGCCGCGCATACAGCGCAACCCAGTCGTCGATGAGCTGTTCGCGGTCGGCGAAGCGCAGGCCGCGGCCGTCCGGCCGCTCGATCAGATCGCGGTTCCCGGTCAGCGCGCGCACGGCACTCTGTACCGTGCCGTGACTCACGCCCGCGCTCTGCGCGATATCGCGATAACTGCGCTCCAGCAGTGACGGATCGACGAGCAGGGTGAGCGTGACGCGCAGCGTCGATTTGGTCCAGGTTGTCGAGCGACGTGCCCGGCTCTCGGCCACGCGCGGCTGGCCGGACACGATCACGACGCAATTGCCTTCGATGAGGCTGGCGTTGCCGGCAAGATCGAGTGCGTCGACGTCGAATTCCCGGCACGCCCGGATCATGTTCGACGAAAGATGGGTGGTGACGAGCGTCAGCCTTTCCGATTGCGCTTCGGCAATGGCCGACAGCACGCTGAATCTGTCGATGACTTCACGCACGACGACGGGCCGCCTGAAGCGCGTTGCGCCGACACGGAACTCGATGGCGGCATCGTGCTGGCTGCCCGCCGGTGTTTTGACGCGGCGCGCGACGAGGCCGGTGGCGTCGCCGAAGGCGGCGGCTGCCGCTTCGGTCATCTGTTCGAGGTGTTCCTTCTGACGCTCGGCACGGGGCGGCATGACGAATCCCTCTGTCTGGTTTTCCTGATTGTACACGGTACGTGGACAAGCGAAAAAACTGGACAGACTGGCCGGATGAGATGAATGCCGGCGATCGCCCGATTTACTTCAGAGATAGCTGCAGACGTAATCCAGCGTGTCGATCACCTCGATGTCGAAGCGGCTCTTGCCCGGGACCGGGAATGACTCGCCTGCGCCATAGGTTTTCCATTCGTCGCTTCCGTCCAGGCGGATGCGGCATGTGCCGGCCTGTACTTCCATCAGTTCCGGCGCATCCGTGCCGAAGTTGAGCGTGCCCGGAAGAATCACGCCGAGTGTTTTCTTCTTCCCGTCCGCGAAGAGAACCGTGTGCGAGACACATTTACCGTCGAAGTAGACGTTGGCGCGTTTGATAACGGAAACCTGGTCGAATTGCGTTGCGGCCGTCATGGCGGACTTCCTCTTCCTGAGTCAGCGGGTATGAGTGCGGGATGCGCCTGCGCCGGAGCGTGCCAGCGCAGGCCGCCATCATACAGGCTGATGTTCGCGCGGCCGCGACCTCGAAACATTGCAGGAGAAGGCCATGTGCCGTGATTCCGGCTTCAGCGGAAGAGATAAACGTATGAGCCCCGCTGCCAGCCGAGGTACGCCTCGGCCGCGATCATCAGATAGAGCAGGGTGGTCAGCCATAACGTGATGCTGTTCCTGATCCGTATCTCCTGAACGAAGAACGGCAGCATCAGCGATATGTAGTAGAACACCCGGTCCTTGCCGAACGGAAACAGCACGAAGGCGAAGACCAGATACACCACCAGCCCGAAATGCATCAGCGACAGTTCGCGGAGCGTTGTCTGCAGGCGCACCGCCCGAACATAGGGAAGCGAGATGAGCAGCAGGGCCGAGCCGATCGCGTACGACATCATCAACACGAGCAGGTTGATCGAAAATTCCGCTTCGTAGTTTGCATAGTCGCCGATTCTCCGGCCACCGAAGGTATCGAAGAGGATCTGCGCACTGGCGGCCAGCACCCCGGCGGCGACGCAAACCAAGGGAATCGCGACGCGGTTATTGCGACCGCTCAGACGCGCGGCGATCAGGAGCGCCGCCGGAAAGGCGATGGTCGTGTGGACCGTGCTTGCGATCAGCATGCCCAGCACTGGGCGGCGCCAGACGAAAGCGAACGTCATGGCAATCGCAAAAGCGAATCCCTGACGCACCTGAAAGAGTCCGGTGATGGCGAGCGCCGATGGGATCACGATCCACAAGGCCAGCCCGAGCAGTGGCCGGCGCAGACGCGTGAGCGCCCAGAACACCAGGCCATTCGAGAGCGCGACCGTGATCCGGATGCCCGTGTCGGGAGTGAAGCCGAATGCATTGACGAAGATGATCCACAGGCGCCAGCCGATTTCATCGGTGATCATGCGCGGGATGAGGCTCGGGCCGAAGCCGCGACGCTGGAAGTAGCTTTCCAGCCACGCCCAGTCGGTATAACGGAAGTAGACGAGGTACGCGTCCTGATCGGGGATCCGATAGATCGAACGATCAGCGGTGACGAGAAACCATATGATGGTTGCTGCGATCACCAGGAATGCCCAGCCTGCGGGCGTGGAGAAGAACGCCGGTTCGCCCGGGCTGCGGGTCACACCCATTGAAGCGGGGGCTTTGCTCAACGCCAGATTTTTCATGGTCGTGGAGAAGGTACGGTGGCACCGAGGCGGCGGCGCTCCGGATTGCGACGCGATGCGCGCCCTACCCGCTGAAGCGTAGCCCGGTCGACAGAGCCGCCAACGATCGCATCGTTCAGTACAAAGGAAGTAGAGACACTAGCGGGTTTTGATCGCTTTGGGTGCGAGTTTTACGCCCGGGGATTTTGAATTTTCCGAGGGTACGCGAGCGCACATAAAAGCGTCGTGCGTTGACTTACACGCTCGTGTCGCGCGATGGGGTTTCCACCGCATCGCGCGCTTCGGAGCACCGCGCGAACGCCGTGCCCGGCTCATCTCACTCGAACATGTCCGCCTGCGTCGCCACGAGCTTCGGTGTGATGCCCGGCAAAACCGTAGTCGCAGGCTTGTCGGGCAAGCGCGCGGCGCGCGGCTACCAAGCGCTCCTTCAGACACTGGCGATGCTCGGCGTGCCCCGGAAAGAACGGTAGGGAAAGATCCGCCCGGCTTGCCCAGGCTGATAGATCGACATCCGGCCGTTGAGATCGATGGCCAACTCCGCGACCGTTGCGGGTGCCTCGATGACGTCGTTCATGCTTCGCTCCAATCAGATGGACGACGACGGCTTTCATGGTGACGCGAGCACGCCTCGATCACAACGAAGCTTGTTCAACAAGACTCGAATCACACTCATGCTTCCGGCCTGATTTGTTTCTGGTCAGTCCAGAAACGCAATTCGTGTACGCAATGCAACATTTTTTAACGAACCTTGCGTTCGGTGTGAGCGTTTAATGGTTCCGTGCACGAACCGACTGCAAAACAGCCCGAGCCCCGTCCGGCAAGGACTCTGCAATACGCGGCACCGACGCTGACCGAAACGCCGGCCCAAACCCTATCCACGAATGCAACGTTTTTCGCAAAACGCTTGTTTCTTCGTGGAAGGGGGCTTCATATCCACCATCCACCTCATCGGCAATCTTTGCCGGTGCCTTGATCCACCGTCTGACGGGCTATTCAGCAGACGAAAACGTTGGCGCGCCGGGAGGGTCTGTGCGCTTACGGTATGAACGTCACTGTTCACGACTGAATCATTTTCGTTCGGCGACCGGTCGCGGGTTCGGGCGTCCGGACGCAAACCCACACAGACCCTATACAGAACGTGGCCTGGCACACCTCTCGCTAATGTATGACCAAGCACGAAGGCCGCCGCGATCCAAAACCACAAGAAGCAGCGGCGGCCGGGTGCAACGGGGCTGGTCACAGCGGCTTCGACGATCGACACAGAATTGATCGCGAAGCCGCTGGGGGCCAGAAAAAAATCAGGCGCGCAGAAGCGCACAGAGAAAAGAGCATAAGAACATGTTGACACTTCAATCGGATCTGCACGGCAATCACCTGTTGGGCGCGCTTCCGGCGCAAGAATGGCAGGCCATCGCGCCGCATCTCGAACTCGTCCAGTTGCGCACCGAGCAACTGCTCTGCGATTCGGGACAACGCATTCATCACGTGTATTTCCCGACGACCGCCATCATCTCGCTGCTCCACACGATGGAAGACGGCGGTTCGGTCGAAGTCGCGGCGGTCGGACGCGAAGGCATGTCCGGCGTGCCGGTCCTGACCGGCGGCGACACGATGCCGACCCGCGTGCAGGTCCAGTGCTCCGGCTTCGCGTATCGCATGAGCGCGGGCGCCTTGCGTGAGCACTTCGGCCGCTCCGATTTCCTGCGCCGCGTGATGCTGCTGTATATGCAAGCCCTTCTGACGCAAGTCGCGCAAACGGCCGCGTGCAATCGCCATCACTCGCTCTCGAAGCAACTGTGCCGCTGGCTCCTGATCCAGACCGACCGCACGCCGTCGGACCAGCTGCGCGTGACGCAACAGATGATCGCGGACATGCTCGGCGTGCGTCGCGAAGGCGTGACCGAAGCCGCCGGCAAGCTGCACGACCTGGGCCTGATTCATCACAGCCGCGGCTGCATCAAGGTGCTGGACCGTGCCGGCCTGGAAGAGCGTGCATGCGAATGCTACGGCATCGTCAAGCGCGAATTCGACCGGATGCTGCCGCGTCGTCAAGTCGAAGCACTGGTGTAAGCATGAAAGACCGTGACGGAGCGGCGCGGGCCGCTCGCGTCATCGGTGGATGGATCGGACGAAACCGTCCGTTGAGTGACCGGCAGCCGCCGTGCCGTGCCGTGCCGTGCAATAAAGCCGGCAATGCGGCAGACGCGAACCGCGCCAAAGCGCAGCCAGGCAGCATCCTCAGACACCGCCACGCGCGGACCGCTTACTTCCCCAGATTCTCCATCGTCGCCGCGCCGTCGGGCCCTTCGCCCGCGCGTGCCGTTGCGCCGCGTGGAGCAGGCATGCCGCCCTTGAGCCACAGATAGAGATCGCGCAGCGCGTGCACGATCCGGTGGCTGATCACGCCCCATGCCGAGTTGCCGATCTGCATCGACCACGCATAGCTGCGATTGCCACGGCCCCAGTAAGTCTTGAAGCGCTCCGAGCCGACGCCGAAGTCGATGTCGTAATGTTGCTCCAGCGCCCACTTCACCGCGTGTTCCCACGCCACCGCGCCGGCGCCGAACTTGCCATAAGCCGGATCGAAACTGGCGATCACCGCGTTGGCGAGCGGATTGCCGTGACTCATGATGGACACCGCAATCGGCTGCTCGCCGAGCGTGACGGCAATCAGCCGGGCGGGCGGCTCGCCCGCGGGAAAGCCGCCGGGCCGGGTGAGCGTCGCCATCAGATACGCCTGGTAATGCGACGAGAACAACCAGACGCCCTGCTTGCCGGTGCGCTCGCCCCATTGACGCTTCCACGCGAGCATCGCGCGCACGCATCGATCGATCGTGCCCACATCCGACGGCTCGATCATCCGCACGCGCAAGTCACCTTCCTTCGCGAGACGCCGTTCGAGCTGTCCGGGCTTCTTGCCGTTCATGGTGCCGAGCGAACGGCAGTACGTGGCCCAGTCGGTTTCGTCGCGCAACTGCGCGACCCATGACTCATGGCGCGAACGCCCCAGCACGTGTCGCTCGCGCAGCGCGATGCGATGCAGTTCGGAACCCTCGTTCACATACGGCAGATGCACGAAGTCCGCCTTGCACTTCGCGCGGGCGAGACGCCACGCCGCGTCGATCAGCCTCGGCGCGCGCGGGCCGTCCTCGACGAGCACGCTGGTGTAGTCGGCGGCATCCGGGCTGAGCGGCAGCAGATAGGTCCAGAGAATGCGTCGCCACGAAACGAGCGGCCAGACGAGCCGCAGTTCGCCGTTCTCGCGCAGCACGATGCAATGCAGCTTCCTTCCTTGAGGAGCGGCCACGTGCCGCCAGGCGAGCAAGCAGATGTCGAAGCGCTGGAAATACCGTCCGTTTGCCTTGAGCCAGAGGGCATTCCATTCGCGCTCGAGCGCCAGGAAACCCTGCTCATCGCAAACGACTTCAAGTCGTGTTTGGTCGTGATGGTCGTTCATTGAATCCCCGAGACCCGATGCGCGAGCGCGACTGCGCCCGTCACGGATGCTCCAGCGGCGGACGTCTCGTTGCGTCCTTTCCGCCAGTTCATGCCTAGTACGAATCTACTCGGGGTGACGACGACTTGTCGGCCAACTATCAGTGCTTTTCACGCAGAAAGCGAAAGATGATGGCATTTTGTCTTCGGAATAAGCGATTTTACGCAATTATCCGTAAGCTTTTGTTTTTCTCTGCGTAATGCATTGGTAAAACGCGCTTTGGTAAAACGCGCGCAAGCATGACAGCCGTCAGGCGCCGGCATGCGCGCCGCGCAAATGAATACCCAGCGCGCGCCGTGCACTCAACGCGAGCAACACGCAGGACAGCGCGTTGAAGAGAAACAGTCCGCTCGGACCGACGACGGTCATCAACGAAGACGCCAGCGCCGGGCCCGCCATGCCGCCGAACGAGAACAGCGCGAGCAGCGTAGCCGAAATAGCCACGCGATGATGCGGCTCGGTCCGGTCCTGTACGTGCGACACGATCAGGCCGTACTGCGTGAAGGTGACCGCCACGTAGGCGAGGGTTGCGCACCAGGTGACCACGCGCACGTCGATGCAGAACAGCACGAGGCTCAGCGTGGCCGAGATCGACGCCGTGATGTACACCAGTCGGCGCCGGTCGAAGCGATCGGAGAGGCGGCCCATCGGCCATTGCGGCACGAGCGCGCCGATCAGCGCGACGCCCATGAAGGTCGCAAGTTCGCTCGTCGAGAAGCCGGCGCGCTGGAGATAGACCGGCATCATCGCGTAGAAGGCGCTGTAGATGAAACCCGCGAGCACGCAGCCCGGCACGGCGAGCGGCGCGGCGGCCATCATGTCGCGCACGCTTTCCCGCCAGGTGCGCGCGGGCACGCGGTGCAGGGATTCGTCGGCCACTTTGACGGGCCAGCCTTCGAGCAGCGTCACCGGCATCACGGCCGCCGCGAACAGGGCGGCCGCGATCGAGAATTGCTGGCCGCCCATGCCCGCGCCGAAGTTCAGCAGGAACTGTCCGCTGCCCACCGCGAGATAGTTGATGGCCGCATACGTGCCGAAGACCTGTCCGCGCTTTTCGTTTTCGACCGTGCCGTTGAGCCAGCTTTCGATCGACACGTACAGGCCCATGAAGGCGAAGCCGGTCAAGAGGCGTACGAGGGCGAGCGTCCATGGCGATTGCGCGGCGCCGAACGCGAGCGCGAGAATCGACGCCGCCGCCGAGTACGCGACGAAGGTCCGGTGCTGCCCGATGCGGTCGATGAGCCTGCGGTTGACCATCGCGCCGAGAATGAAGCCGGCGTAGTAACACGACTGAACCAGACCGATCACGATGGTCGGATAGCCGGACTGCATGATGCGCAACGGAATCAGCGTCTGGAACAAACCATTTCCGACGATCAACAGCGCATAGCTGATGAGCAGCCCTGCGAGCGCGCGATAACTGCTGCCCGCGCCGGCCGGATGCACGTGCGGTGCGGCCTCGGGCGGCGCGGGCGCGGCCGGCGGCGTCTGCCGGCCGAACAGCGCGGCTTCGGTGAGCGGCCCGGTGCGGGTGACGGCGGGCGCTTCCAGTTCGAGGCTCGTGTCCGCCGGTGCTTCGCTTGCTGTCTCTTCCTGTGTTCCGTGCGGCGGCTCTGCGGCATCGCCCGCCGGATCTCGTGCGATTGCGTCTTCGGTTTTTGACATGACACCCTTGAAGTTCGCTATCGGGCGGCCCTTGTCGTGTGGTGACCGGACTCGCCCGCGCTTGCTATTAAGCGCTCAGACAAGAATGGTAACCGGCTCCGCCCGTGTGGATGCCGTCATTTGCTTATTGTTACGGTGCGTGATTGTCGTGTATCTCACTGTGTCCATCCGGGCCACCGACACAGTGCGTTGCACGCGCCGCCTGTCTCGACACACGCCGGATACGTGTGGCGCTTCAAATGATCCCCTCATCGAATAACCTGAAAACGAGAGGAAAGATCATGCCGGACCGTATCGATACCCGTCGCCGCCGCTTGCTTGGCACCGCTGTTGCCGGCATGGGTTTGCTTGAGATGGGGCTGAGCGGGCTCGTCGAGGCGGCGGACGCGCGGAATGCTCCCGCGCCCGCGTTGCCGGAAGCCTTCACGCACCTGAAGCATATCGAGACCTCGACGCTCAGCATCGCCTATGCAGAGGCTGGCCCGCGCAACGGTCCGGTCGTGATCCTGCTGCACGGCTGGCCGTACGACATCCACAGCTACGCCGAAGTCACGCCGATGCTGACGGCGGCGGGCTATCGGGTCATCGTGCCGTATCTGCGCGGCTATGGCCCGACGCGCTTCCTGTCCGCCGATACCCCGCGCAACGGCCAGCAGGCCGTGCTCGCGCGCGATGTGATCGAGATGATGGATGCGCTTTCGATCGAGCATGCGGTGCTGGGCGGTTTCGACTGGGGCGCGCGCACGGTGAACATCGTCGCGGCGCTGTGGCCGGGGCGCGTGAAGGCGATGGTCTCCGTGAGCGGCTATCTGATCGGCAGCCAGCAGGCGAATCAGGCGCCGTTGCCGCCGCAGGCCGAGCTGTCGTGGTGGTATCAGTTTTACTTCGCGACCGAACGCGGCCGCGCGGGCTACGACGCGAACCGGAACGCGTTCAACCGGATGATCTGGCAGACGGCGTCGCCGCAATGGCGCTTCGACGACGCGACCTACGCGCGTTCAGCCGCGGCGTTCGGCAATCCGGATCACGTGGCCATCGTGATTCACAACTATCGCTGGCGGCTCGGGCTGGCGCAGGGCGAGGCGCAATACGATGCGCTCGAGGCGCAACTCGCGAAGGGGCCGTCGATCGTCGTGCCGGTCATCACGCTGGAAGGCGATGCCAACGGCGCGCCGCATCCCGCGCCGGCGGCGTATGCGAAGAAGTTCACGGGGCGCTATGAGCATCGGACCATCGGCGGTGGGATCGGACACAACTTGCCGCAGGAAGCGCCGCGCGCATTCGCCGATGCGGTGATCGACGTCGCGCGCATGTGACGGCCGCTCAAAGCCCGAGGCACACCGCGCCCGCAGCGACGACCACGCATGCCATCCAGCGCCGCGCGTCGACGTTCTCGCGCAGGAACACACGACCGATCAGCGCCGCGAACACGACGCTGGTTTCGCGCAACGCAGAGACGGCGCCCATCGCGCCTGATTGCATCGCCCAGATGACGATGCCGTAGGCGGCAATCGAGACGAGTCCGCCCACGATCGACGAGGCGACCGACATCGGCGCGGCGAAGACCGGCTTCCAGATGGCGTCGGCGCCGCGTCGCACGATGAAGATCAGCGGCATGAACCAGTAGAAGAGGAACATCCACGCCGTGTAGGCGAACGGCTGATCGCCCGAGAGCCGCACGCCGATGCCGTCGATCACCGTATAGACCGCGATGGTCACGCCGGTCGTCAGCGCCGCGAGTGCGCCTGCGCGCGAGACGTGCCGCCCGCGCAGCGCGAGCGCCATGATGCCGGCCGAGATCAGCGCGATGCCGAGCACGCGGAGCGCGCCGATTCCCTCATGCGCGAACAGCGCCGCGCCCAGGGTGACGAGCAGCGGCGACGAACCGCGCGCGATCGGATAGGCCTGCGCGAGATCGCCGCGCCGGTACGAACGCACGAGGCTCACGTTGTAGACCACATGCACGAGCCCGGAGGCGATCAGATACGGCCACGCTGCCGGGGCCGGCAACGGCAGCCACATCACCGCGACGAGCGACACCGCGCCGATGGCGATGCTCATCCAGGTCATCGAGAGGAAGCGGTCGCGGTTGCCGTGCAACATCGCGTTCCAGCTTGCATGGAGCAGGGCGGCGAGCAGGACGATGCCGCCGGTATAGCTGAGCATGAGCGTGCTTGTGGGCTGTGGTTGGCGTATTCAAGAGAATAACTATCTTGTAAGCGGCTCACAAACCACTTATCTTCGGATGTCGCGTCAGAAAATCTCTCCTGAAAAATGAACCGGACCTTGCCACCGCTGAATGCCTTGCGTGCGTTCGAAGCCGCCGGGCGCCTCGGCAGTTTCAAGCAGGCCGCCGCCGAACTCCACGTGACGCACGGTGCGGTGAGCCAGCAAGTGCGTCTGCTCGAGGCGTGGCTCGGCGCGCCGCTGTTCGAGCGCCATAATCGGCGCGTCGCGCTGACGCCGGCTGCCGAGGCCTATCTCGCGCAGATCGGCCCGCTGTTCGATCAACTGTCCCAATCCACTGCGCGCTACGGTCTGTCCGAAGCCGTGAGCCGCACGCTCAGCGTGAATGCGCCCGCGACCTTCGTGCTGCGCTGGCTGGTGCCGCGTCTGGAAGATTTCCGTCGCGCGCATCCGGATGTCGAAGTGAGGGTGGAGACGTCGAACGAGCCGGTCGAGGCGCTCAAGGAGAGTCACGACATCGTGATACGCGGCGGTCCGGATACGTTCTACGGCTACGCAATGCAACCGTTCCTCGCCGAAGAGCGCCTGCCGGTCTGCAGTCCGGCGCTGTTGCGTCGCGTGCCGCTGCGTGTGCCGCAGGATCTCGAACGGCACACGCTGTTGCACGCATCGAGTCTGCCGCGTGTGTGGCCCGACTGGCTCGCGAAAGCGGAGGTGCCGACGCTGCGTCCGGCCGCCGTCATGAGCTTCGACCATTTCTATCTGACCTTGCAGGCGGCAGTCGATGGCATGGGCATCGCGATGGGTCCAACGGCGCTCGTCTCCGACGATCTCGTGTCGGGCCGGCTGGTCGCGCCGTTCGACGCGCCGCGCTTGCCGTCGCGTACGTACTGCACGTATGTCGCGGAAGGCCGTCAGGACGATCGGCTGATCGTGCTGTTCCGTTCGTGGCTGGAACGCGAGGGCGACGCGTGCGCGCGGGAAGAGACGGCGCGCTAGCCGTAGCGCTTCACCGCGCGCCAGAACGCGGGCCAGGGCTGGCGCGGAGCGTCGCAGATATAGATGTCGCGCTGGCGCATCGAGCTGTTGGCGATGCCCAGCGGCGTGTCTGCATGCCCGGCGATCCGGCACGCGACGAGTTCGCGTTGCACGAAATCATCCGGCACGCCGACGACGATCAGCGGTTGCGGCGGCGGATTGCCGTAGCCGCGAAACCAGTTCGTATTGGTGCCGGAGATCGCGGGCGGCAGGCCGTCGCGTGCGCCATAGAGCCTGAGCGCGGCGACCTGGGCCGAATCGGCAGCGAGAATGCCCGCGTTCGCGCGCTGCTCGGCGGGCAGCGCATCGCGGACGCGCACGACGGCTTGCGCAAGTTCCGGCCAGCCGAGTTCCTCGTTGAAGTTGCCGCCGTTGAGGCGGTCGGCGCTGCGCCACCATGCCGATCCCAGCGGGGCGACCGGCAGCACGGGCGCCGCGCCCAGCACGCCGCCGAACGCGAGCAGCGTCCACACGCACACGCCCGCGACGCGTGTCCGCCGCGCTCCCAGCGCGGCCATCGCGCGCACGCCAGAGACGGCGCCGGCGGCGAGCAGCATCGGATAGGCGGGCGCCATGTAGTAGTCGCGTCCGTGCGCGAACATGAACAAGACGAGCGGCACGACGAACATCCAGCCGATCGCGCGAAAACGCGTGCTGCCCGCGCCGATCAGCACGCTGTAGAGCCCGGCGAGCCATAACGGAAGCGTGAACGGACTCGCCGCGATCCACAGTTGGCCGGACAGGAAGCCTGCGGTGCGGCCCAGCGCGACATCGCGTTGATGAATGCTTTCCAGGAAGTCGAGCGAGATGAAGTCATGCCGGATCTGCCAGACGAGATGCGGCAGCACGATCACGCCTGCAAGCGCCACGCCGCCCCACAGCCATGGACTGCGCAGATGCCGCCGCGCGGACGTGAGCAGCACGCCGGCGACGATGCCCGCCGCGAGAAACGACATCGTGTACTTGGTCAGCAAGCCCAGCCCGACCGCGATGCCGACGCCGATGAACGCGCGCGGGTCATCGGACGCCAGCACGCGCACCATGCAGTACGCCGCCGCGACCCAGCACAGATAGTCGAGGCTGACGTACTGGAACAGGCTGCCCGCGCTCAGGGCGACGCTGCTGATCGCGGCGCCCAGCGCGGCGACGATCTGCGCGAAGCGGCTTCCGCCCATGTGCCGCGCCATGAGTCCGGTGAGCACGAGCGCCACGCTCATCGCGAGCGAGGAGAAGACTCGCAGCCCGACGAGCGATGGCCCGAACAGCGTCGTGGCCACGTAGGCCAGGAACGGCGTGACGGGGGGCACGCCAACATAACCCCACGCGAGCGCGCGGGCGTCTTCGAGCGTCGACAGCTCGTCGCGATGAAAGCCGTAGCGGCCGTTGGTGAGCGTGTGCAGCAGGAACAGTGCGATGGCCAGCAGGATCAGCACGGCGAGGTCGCCGGTTGCGTCGGGCTTGCCACGCACGCGTTGCATCGACCGCCGCGCCTCAGCGCACTAAAAAGCCGTACGCCAGCGGATCGCGTTCGTCGATGATCCAGTTCGCGAAGCCGCAGATATACGCCTCGCCTTCGATTTCCGGAATGACCGCCGGAATGTCGTGCACCGTCGTTTCCTTCAGCACGCGCCCTTTGAAGACGGTCCCGACGATCGACTCATTGATGAGCGTTTCATCCGCGCCGAGCTGTCCGCGCAGATAAAGCTGCGCGACGCGTCCGCCGGTGCCGGAGCCGGTCGGCGAACGGTCCACTTCGCGATCTGCGAACACGCAGCAGTTGGCCTGCGTCGAGCCGGGATGACGCGGCGCATTGGCGATGATCGTGCCGTAGATATGATTGATTTCCGGAATGTCCGGATGCGCGAGCGGGAACGCCTTGTTTGCCGCCGTCTTCACCTCCGCGCCGAAGCGGATCAATTGCTCCACAGACGACTCGCGCACCGGCAGGTCGTGCGGCGCGCCATCGGCGTAGAAATAGAACGCGCCGCCATACGCGATGTCGCCCGTCACCTTGCCGAAGCTCGGCGTGTCCACGGTCACGTCGCGCTTCCAGATGAAGGACGGCACGTTCACGAAGCGCACGGAACCCGCGTGATCGCCGTCCCACTTCACGAAGGCTTCGATGAAGCCGCACGGCGCATCGATGCCCACGCGCGTCTCCGGACCCGTGCGCTGCACCCAGCCCAGTTCGACCGCCGCCGTGGCCAGCGCGATGACACCGTGTCCGCAGTGATCGCTATAGCCTTCGTTGTGCAGGAAGATGATGCCGAAGTCCGCTTCCGGCGATACCGGCTCGGTGAGATAGCCGCCGTACATGTCGGCATGGCCGCGCGGTTCGAACATCAGCGCGCGGCGGATGTCGTCGGCATGTTCCTTCAGCCAGGCGCGGCGCTGCACGATGGTGTCGCCGGGCAGACGCGGCAGGCCGCTCGTGACGATGCGGAACGGCTCGCCGCCGGTATGGACTTCGACGGTCGAAATGGATCGGGAGAGTTTCATTGCGGTGTGCGGTGAGACTTATTGAGCGTAGGGAACGGGCAGCCCGTTGCGGATCATGTAGACCGTGGTGGGCGCGCCCTGCAGGTCGCCGCTGGCGTCGAACGAATAGGTGCCCGCAACGCCCTTGTACTTCTCCTTCGCCAGTTGCGCGATGAGCTTCGCCTTGTCGGTGGTGGTGCCGGCCTTGACCATGGCATCGGCGAGCATCTTCACGCCGTCGTAGTAATTGACGCCATAGACCTGCGTGTCCGTGTGATAGGCATCCTGATACTTCTTCAGGAAGGCGCGGCCTTCCGGCGTCTTGTCCAGCGCCACGCCGCCCTGCGCGCAATAGACGCTGGATGCCGCCTCGCCCGCGACCTTGCCCATGTCGGCGGAACAGATGCCGTCGCCGCCGAGCAGCTTCGCGCGGATGCCGCGTTGCTTCATCTGCTTGGCCATCGGCGCGCCTTGCGACGCATAGCCGCCGAAGAAGATCACATCGGGATTCTTCGCCTTGATCGCCGTGAGAATGCCGAGGAAATCGGTGGCCTGTGAATTGGTGAACTGCTGATCGACGATCTTGATGCCGTTCGCCTTCGCCACTTTCTCGAACTGTTCGGCGACGCCCTGGCCGTACGCGGTGCGGTCGTCGATGATCGCGGCGGTCTTCGCCTTCAGCGTCTTCGCGGCGAACTCGCCCATGGTGCCGCCGAGTTGCTCGTCACTGGCGCCGATGCGGAAGATGTTCTTGAAGCCCTGCTTCGTGAGCGCCGGGTTCGACGCGACCGGCAGCAGCGGAATGCCCGCCGTGCTGTAGACGCGCGAGGCCGGAATCGCGACGCCCGAGTTATACGGGCCGAGCACTGCGAGCACGTTGTGATCGGTGAGATTCTGCGCGACCTGCACGCCAACCTTCGGGTCGGCCTGATCGTCCTGCGAATCCAGCTTGAAGGTGACACTCTTGCCGCCGATGCTGATATTCGCCTTGTTCAGTTCGTCGATGGCAAGCCGCGCGCCGTTCTCGTTGTCCTTGCCGTTCGGCGCCTGCGGGCCGGTGAGCGGCGCGGAGTGGCCGAAGGTGACGACTTCCTGCGCGGTGGCGGACGCGGCCACGGAGAAAACGGATACGGCAGCCAGTGCAAGGACGGAATAGCGCATGGACTCGTCTCCAGACGGTTTCGAAGGAACACCAATGTAGTGCAGATGGATGGGCCTCTCAAGCAGTTAAAAATAAGACCGGTCGTTCTGGTAAGGTCTTGAAACCCTTTGCGCGCGCACGGCAGAATCTGCTGCGGCACTGCGCGCAAACCGCACAAGCTGCGGTTGGGGCGGGCAACATCGGCTCCGGCTGCCGCTGTGTCTCACTACACTGACTGCTCCACCCCTCGCCATCAGACAGGAGCGACCGTGAAACTCACCGACTTCGACACCCTCACCTTCGACTGCTACGGCACGCTGATCGACTGGGAAAGCGGCATCTTCGAAGGGCTGCGCCCGCTGCTCGAACGCGTGCAGCCCGCACTCTCGCGCGACCAGGTGCTGGAAGCACACGCGCGCCACGAGTCGTCGCAGCAGAAGTACACGCCGGCGAAGCGTTATCAGGATCTGCTGGCCATCGTGTACAAGCGACTGGCCGAGGAGTGGGGCGTGCCGCATACGCACGAGGAATGCGTCGCGTATGGCCGTTCCATTCGGCACTGGCCGGCCTTCGCAGATTCAGCCGAGGCACTGCGCTATCTGAAGCAGCATTACAAGCTCGTGATCCTCTCCAACGTGGACAACGAAAGCTTCACGCACAGCAACACGAAGCTGCAAGTGACGTTCGATGCGATCATCACGGCGGAAGACGTCGGCTCATACAAGCCGTCGCCGCGCAATTTCGAGTACATGATCGAGAAGCTGGGCGAGCGCGGCATCGCCAAGGAGAAGATCCTTCATACCGCCGAAAGCCTGTTCCACGATCACAAGCCGGCCAACGCGTTCGGCCTGACGTCGTGCTGGATTTATCGGCGGCATGCGCAGCCGGGCTTTGGCGCAACGATGGATCCGGGCACGCAGCCGACCATCGCATTCCGCTTCAACAGCATGGCGGAACTCGCGCAGGCGCATCGCGAAGCGTTGGCACAGTCATGAGGAGAAAGGTGTGCGGCTTACCGAGTTCAAGGCACTGACGTTCGATTGCTATGGCACGCTGATCGACTGGGAAGCCGGCATTGCCGCCGGCTTGGCAAAGCTCGCGGCACGGCTTCCCAAAACGCCCACGCGTGACCAGATTCTGGAAGCGCATGCGCGCCACGAGTCGCAGCAGCAGTTGCTCACGCCCGCCATGGCCTACAACCGCTTGCTGGAGATCGTGTACAAGCGCGTGGCGGAAGAGTGGCAGGTCGGCTATACGTGGGACGAGGCCGTGGCTTATGGGGCGTCCGTCGGCGACTGGCCCGCGTTTCCGGATTCGGCCAGCACGCTTCAATATCTGAAGAAGTATTTCAAGCTGGTCATCGTTTCTAACGTGGACAATGCGAGCTTCGAATCGAGCAAGCGCAAGCTGGATGTCGCGTTCGACGCCATCGTGACCGCCGAGGACGTCGGTTCATACAAGCCCGCGCGCCGCAACTTCGACTACCTGTTCGACGTGCTGACCCGGCTCGGCGTGGACAAGCGGGAGACGCTGCACATTGCGGACAGCAATTATCATGATCTGCTTCCGGCGGAAGAATACGGCATGCACGGTTGCTGGATTCACCGGCGCTTCGAGCAGCGCGGCTTCGGCGCGACCATGAAGACGCTCACGGAACCCGCCGTCGAATTCAAGTTTACGAGCATGGCGCAACTCGTCACCGCGCATCACGCCGAACTCGCTGAAGGCCAGGAAGGCTGACCCGGCCGCATGGCGCCCATCGATCCCGCACGACATGAACCACCGACACAAGCTGGACCGCATCGACATCCGGATCCTGGCCGAACTGCAAAAGAACGGCAACATCACGAACGCGAATCTGGCGAGCGTGGTCGGGCTGTCGGCGAGTCCGTGTCTGCAACGCGTGCGGCGGCTCGAAGCGGCGGGCATCATTTCGGGCTATGGCGCGCATCTCGATCTGACGCGGCTCACGAGCACAGTGACGGTCTTCACCGAGATCATGCTGCACGATCACCGTCGTGAAGACTTCGTGCGCTTCGAGGCCAATCTGCGTGATGTCGAGGAAGTCACCGAGTGTCATCTCGTCAGCGGCGGCTATGACTACCTGCTCAAGTTTCTCGTCAAGGATATCGGTCACTATCAGGAGGTGATCGAGAAGCTCGTCGACCGCAATGTGGGCATCGAGAAATACTTCAGCTATATCGTCATTCGCTCGCCGTTCGTCAGGCATACGGTGCCGCTGGCATCGCTGCTCGCCGACGACGAGCGCTGACCGCGCCCCGAGCTTTCAAAACGACGGACGGCATCCTATTCTGAAACTCTTTGCGTGTCCTCCGAAATCTCTTTCATGCGACAGGAGCAAGCCATGGCGAAGATGAAGGCAGTGCAGGTGGCGCAAGCGAATGGTCCGCTCGAAGTGGTCGAGCGCGACGTGCCGGAACCGCCGGAAGGCCATGTGCTCATCAAGGTTCAGGCGTGCGGCATCTGTCATAGCGATTCACTGACGAAGGAAGGCTTGTGGCCGGGACTCCAGTTTCCGCGCGTGCCGGGGCATGAAATCGCGGGCGTGATCGAGAAACTCGGGGCGGGCGTCGAAGGATGGCAGCAAGGACAGCGCATCGGCGTGGGCTGGCACGGTGGGCACTGCGGCCATTGCGAGCATTGTCGACATGGCGACTTCGTGCTTTGCCAGAAGGGGCTCGTGCCCGGCATCAGCTACGACGGCGGCTATGCGGACTACATGGTGGCGCCGCAGGAAGCGCTGGCGCGCATGCCCGACGATCTGTCCGACGTCGATGCCGCGCCGCTCCTCTGCGCCGGCATCACCACCTTCAATGCGCTGCGCAACAGCGGCGCGCGTGCCGGCGATGTGGTCGCGGTGCTGGGTATCGGCGGGCTGGGGCATCTGGGCGTGCAGTTCGCGCGCAAGATGGGTTTCGAGACCGTGGCGATCGCGCGCGGTCAGGACAAGGCGCCGCTGGCGAAGGAACTGGGCGCGCATCATTACATCGACAGCGAAGCACAGAATGTCGCCGATGAACTGAAGGCGCTCGGTGGCGCGCGCGTGATCCTGGCGACAGCGACGAGCGGCCGCGCGATGAACGCGGCCATCGGCGGGCTTGGGCTGAACGGCAAGATGATCATGGTGGGCATCTCCGACGAACCCGTCGAAGTGCCGATCACGCAGTTCATCATGGGGCGTAACTCGGTGCAGGGCTGGCCGTCCGGCACGGCGGCGGATTCGCAGGAGACGCTCGCGTTCAGCGCGCTTTCCGGCGTGAAGCCGATGATCGAGGAATATCCGCTGTCGCGCGCGGCGGAAGCCTACGACCGCATGATGAGCGGCAAGGCGCGCTTCAGAGTGGTGCTGACGCCGGGCAAGTGAGCGGGCAACGCGCGTGCCCGTGAAGGTTCAGGTGGCGAGCGCCGCGACCGTCGTGTTCGGCAGCGCGAGCAGCCGTTGCGGCGACATCAGCAGCTTCGCCTCGCGCACGCCGGCGCCCATCACCACGCGCGCGCGCTCCATGACGGCGGCCTCCACCAGCACGAGCCACGACGCCGGCACGCCGAAGGCGGTGATGCCGCCATACTCCATGCCCGAGTGTTCGGTCGCCACTTCGCGCGACGCGAACGAGATGCGCTGTGCGCCGAGTGCGCGCTTGACCGCGCCGTTCACATCGAGCCGCTTCGAGGCGAGCGTGACGATCGCCGCATAGTGTTCGCCGCCGTCCTTCTTGAATCGCACGACGATGGTGTTCGCGCAGTCCTCCAGGTCGATGCCGAAGCGCTCGCTGCATGCGGCGGTATCGGAGGCATCGTCGGGGACGCGGAACACGGTGATGTCGGTGCCGTGCAGCGTGGCAAGCACGCTGGCGGGGAGCGTCGCCGCGATGTCGTCGGCGGACATGAGGTCGAGATTGAGCGCGTAGTCTTCTTGGGGCGTGTTCATGGGCTGTCAGGCGGGCGCCTGGAACGCAAAAGGTTCTCAGGGTAACCGATGCGCGTGCGCCGCGCTTTGACGCTACTTGCCGCGCACGCTGTTGCGCTTCTCGCCGAGAATCTTGACGATGACCTTGGTGGGCGAACTGGTGGCGAGCCGCGCGATCTCGTCGACATGCACCCAGCGGCACCGCGCGATCTCATTGTTGGCGCGAGCTTTTGCGCTCTTCGAGACGTCGCAGAAAAACACGTGGTGATGTTTCTGGTCGCCGCGATAGTTGAACAGGTGTTTTGCCGACTTGCCCGACAGACGGGTTTCTTCTTTCAGCTCGCGGAGCGCGGCGTCCGAAAGAGCTTCGCCGCGCTTGAGGATGCCGCCGGGCAGCGCCCATTTGGATTCGCGCCGCGCGACCAGCAGAATGTGTTTGCCTCTCCGGCAGACGACCGTGGCTCGTTTCCTCAAAATCGCTCCGATGTTTTTGTTCTCGCGCTACCGTTCGCAGGGTATCGCCCTGTCGGGCAGCAGCTAGTGTACCCAAGGTGAATTTTCTTGTGGAGCACCTTGCACGATCTTTTGCATCGATAGCCGCGTCCGGCGCGGCGTGCCCCTTCCCTGAACGCGAAAACCGCCGAGCCAAAGAAAAGCCCCGGCGGATGCGCTCGGCCGGGGCAAGTTTTTTACGTCTACCGGTACGTCTCTTACTGCTGCTTTTGTGTTGTTACTGCTACTGCTGAAACGGCACACTGCACCTGCTTGTGAAGCTTGTTTCAACGACGTCCTGCACCCCGCCAACGCCACTCCCGCTACTTCCGCTACTGCAACCACTCCGGAACTTCCGCGACTACGACACATGCTGCAACCGGTAAAAATTTGAGGGTAAGCCGGTTTGCTCAGTGAATATCGCTTCGCTTTTACTGGCGCGGTGTGTTGCGCCATGTAGAGAAGTGTACGCAGCCACGCGCGATTCAATTGCCCGAAGAAGCGTGGCTTTTCAGTTCTGTCCAGCGAATTCACGGAGGCGTTGGAGCGCGCTTCAGAACGCGCGACCAGGACACGGTTTGTCCACGGTCGGACGCTACACTGGGTTTCACTCGAACCCTGCATTGAATATGACCGCATCGTTACACCAAACCTACGAGCCGCCGCAGGATGCGCGGGCACTGGTGCTGAACTGGATCAGACGGGCCCGCGAATCGCAGATTCGTCACTACACAATGGCCGACCGTCTGACCGCGAGCGGCAGGAAGCTCGGGCTGGCTGTCATCGGCATCACGACCGCTACAGGCACCTCGGCGTTTCTCTCGCTTGTCGCGACCGCCATCTCGCCGCAATTGCGTATCGTCATCGGGTTGACGAGTATCGGCGCTGCCGTGCTCGCCTCCTTGCAGACCTTTCTGCGCTACAGCGAGCGCGCCGAGTTGCATCGGCGCGCGGGCGCGCAGTACGGCGCCGTGCGACGCCGTCTGGAAGCGATTCACGCCGCGGATCCCTATCTGCACGATATGCGCGACATCGACGGCGTGCGCGACGAACTCGATCAGATTGCGCAGAACGCGCCGCATCTGCCGCGCGGGATCGTCGCGCGCGGGTGATTCCTCACAGCAACTTCACCGCTGCTTTCGTGCGCCGCTTCTGCTCCTTCCTGAGCGAGCGCAGCGCCTTCTGCGCGGCTGCGCCATCCGGCAGCGCGTCGAGATGCTGTTCGAGGAGCGCGCGGCTCGCCACGACATCGTTCAATGCGCCGAAGCGCTTCTGCATCCGCTTGAGGCCCTTTAGCGTCTTGCGTTGCTTGCCGCCGAGAAGCGGCTCGAAAAACTCGACCAGATAGCGCACCTTCTTGCCCGCCTTGCGTATATCGTGCAACTGGGTGTAATCCGCGCCTTTGGCCTTTGCGGCCAGGCGGATGCGCTTGCTCAATTGTTTCTGCGCCGACGCAACGCGCTTTCGGGCGAACTGGGTCAGCGGCGTGCGTCGCGGCGCCGTATTGAGTTCGCGATTCGCCTCGCTCAGCGACTCGTGCAGCATCTGTTTCAGCTTCGCGTGCGAGAGCGTATCGCGGCTTTTTGCTGCGGTGGCGGTGCGTTGTTCGCGGAAGGCGTCGAGCAATGGCGCGCTGCCCTTCTTGTCGACCAGTTCGATCAGGATGTCCCAGTCGCGCGTGTTGCCCGCCGCGCCGGCCAGATACTTCAGGAGGACGCGCTGTTGGTCGTCGAAATCCTTCTTCAGAATCGGGCGATAGGCCCACAGCAGCGTGCGCAGTCGCCGCAGTGCAACACGCAGCTTGTGCAAGTCCTCGGCGTCCGTGCTGTCTTCGAGCACCGCGGCCTGCGCGGACGCCTCGCCGATCAGCGGATCGGCGTAAGTCGAGAAGCTTGCTTCCGCTAACGCGTCGTCGTTTCCCTTTTTCATGTCCGTGTCCTTTGTCTCGCGGAACAGAAAGAGGGGCAAGAAACGTACCGAGCATGTAGACAATGACTCAGCAAGAAACAGGGCGCGGCGGGGCCGCGCGAGCATCAGGATGACGGCTCGACTCCCCGCTCAAAAGAGGTTCAGCCATGTTGCCGCTTCTACCGCTTCACGCGCTTTTCGCCCCGCGCGGCGATGGCCTCAAGCCCGAACTCCTTGCCTTGCTCGTGCGCCCGGCCGAAGCGGACGCCATCGACGAGGACGAGGTAGCCGGCGCCGAAGATCAACGTCCGCGCGATTTCTCCAGCACGATGGTTTCGAAAAGCTCGTAGTCCGCCGTCGGCGTCTTGTCGGCGCCGGGGGCGTGATAGTAGTTGATCGTGATGGAGGTGCGGCCGCCGTGTTCGCCCGGGTCGTGATCGAATACGGCGATGCCGTAGCCCGTGCCCGTATCGCGTTGCGCCGACCAGATCGCGTCCTCGACGGCATCCGCAACAGGCCGAACGAACGTGCCCGCCGTCGTGCCGGGCACGGGCCGGTTCGGCTTCGTGAAGACTTGCGCTTGCGGCAGGCCGGTGCCCGTGTCGGTGCCGTAGACGTCGAGCGGTGCGCTGGTGCCGCCGCCGCCGAGAATCAGATGCACGGTGCCGTGCGATGTATCGATCGGATCGTTCGCGCGCGGCGAACCGTGCACGGGGCGCGGTTGCAGCGTATCCACACGTTCGCCCGTCACGGCGTCGCGGCCCGCGTGATGATTGCAGCCGCGCACCGGATGGCTGCGTTCATAGTCGTGATCGTGGCCGCACAGCACGAGATCGACGCCATAGCGGTCGAACAGCGGCAGCCACGCTTCGCGGATGCCCTTGTCGGAGCCATTTCCCGTCTTCGACGAACTGAGCGCGTCCTGATGCATCTGCACGATGATCCAGTCGATGCCGTCATCGTGCGAGGCTTCGCGCAAGGTCTTTTCGAGCCAGCGCGTCTGCTCGCCCTGGCTGTAGCCGCGCACATAGAACGAGGTGCCGGGGGTGATCGGCGGATTGCCGGTGCTCGCGGCCGGCACGAGCGGATTGGGCCCGGCCACGAAGGCGGCGCCGTCCTGATAGACGACGTCATCGGAATCGAGCGAAACGAACAGCACCGAACTCACGCGGAAGCTGTACCAGCGGCCCGGATAACGCGTGCCGTTGTCAGGCAGCGTGTAGCGCGTCAGATACGAATCGAAGCCCTGCCGGCCGTTGTGAAACTCGATCTCGTGATTGCCCGGGCACGGCATCCACGGACGGTTCGCGGCGGACGTCTGCGCGTTGTTGCCGAAGTCGCGCCACACATCCGGCTGGCTCGCGGGATTGAGGTTGGCGTAGCAGAGGTCGCCGTTCAAGAGATGGAACAGCGGCTCGAAGCGCTCCACCGCCTGCACCGCGAAGCGGCTCTGTGGCGACGACAGCACCCAGTTCGTGTTCGGCGTCGCCAGGTCGCCATAGCTGGTGAAGCGGAACGCGTGACGGCCGCGCGGCGCGGTGCGGAAGCTCGACGTGAAGGGCTGGCCGGCGTTGCTGTCGTTGTCGGCGGTGACTTCGTAGTGGTATTGGGTGTTGGAACGGAGGTCGTGCAGGCGCGCATGGTAGGTACACACGATCTCGCCGTTGAGGCCATCCGTATAGGTGCGCTGCACGGCATGAAAGACGTGCGCATGGCCATCGTCCGATTGCAGCCGCACGCGCGGCGCAGTGGCCTGTGCAAGCGATGCCCAGCTGATGACCACTTCGCTCGACGGATCCTCGCCCCAGGTCAGGTGGATCTGTTCGGGCGTGCCGTCCGGGGTTGCTGTCGTCGCTGAAGCGGAGCGGCTCATCGCGCCCGCCGCCGTGGCGAGGCCGGAGGCGCCCGCGAACTTCAGAAAACCTCGGCGCGAAGCGAGCGGTGCGGAGTCTTGCGGGTTCTTCGTGACCATGTGCGTGTGTCTCGTCGTGGGGAAGATTCGCGTTGTCACGAGACATTATTGTCATCGGCATGACCGTGCCGTGACAGTGCATGAGTTCATCCGTGCATCGAACGGAACGCTGTCATACGCAAGCTATCCAATGAGAGCGGTCCACTTCAGGAGCCACGCTCATGGCACGCAACGAATACGTTCTCTTCAAGGGCAAGGTCACGCTCGGCGTTCCCTTTCTGCAGGGTTACAAAGGCGATCCGCATTATGTGATCGTCAGCGAGGATCAGCAGGGCCAGGAGTTCCGCATCGTCACCAATGTGAAGTCGGACAGCTCGCTGGCTGGCCCCGAAGGCTACTTCGTGCTGTACCAGTGGAATCAATACTTCGAGCATCCGATGACCGCCGATCTCACGAAGCTCGCGGCAGGCGTGTCCACGTCGAACTTCCCGAAGCTGGACTATGTGCACGATACGAAGCTCGTCGACCTGAGCGCAATGCGCCCCATCGCGCTCGATGAGGCAGGCGAGCACAACGACATCAATGAGTTGCTCAACGAGATGTTGCAGCTCGATATGTCGGGCAACGGCGTGCCTTACGTCTATCCGACGCCGACCTACAAGGACAACCGGCGCGGCTGGAAACCGACGAAGGACATCACCGTGTACGGCTTTGGTTTCCTGTTCGAACCGGACAAGGACGGCCTGCACGAAACGCACATGAATCAGGGCAATCCGAAGCCCGCGAAAGGCAGCAAGGTCAGGGACCATTCGAACGAGAACGGCGTCTTCCAGGACGGCGCCGTGATGGTGGAAGTGGACGGCAAGTTCCAGGCGTTGTTCGTCGCGTTTCAGACGCAACTCGTGCCCACCGACAATCGCGGCTACCCGATCCCCGGCACGTCGCATCCGATCCTGGGTTAGCTATGCGGCGCCGTCGAGCGTCTGCGCGTACGACTTCAGGTACTTCATGCCGGTATCGCACATGATGGTGACGATGTGCGCATCCGGCGCGAGACGCTCGGCCACGCGCAAGGCCGCCGTGACGTTCGCACCGGTCGAGGTGCCGCAGAACAGCCCTTCCTCGGCGGCGAGGCGAAAGGCCATGGCGCGGGCATCGGCGGTGGAGACGCGTTCCAGTTCGTCCGCGATGCGGTCATGCCACAGCGGCACGACATAACCCGCGCCGATGCCGTCGATCTTGTGCGCGCCGCTCGGCCCGCCCGACAGCACGGCGGACTCCGCCGGCTCGACACCGACCACGCGCACGCGGGCGTCATGACCGCGCAAGGTCGCCGAGATGCCGCGCAGCGATGCGGACGTGCCGACGCTCTGCACGAAGGCGTCGATGCGGCCTTCCGTCTGCTGCCAGATTTCGTCGCCCATCTTCGTGTAGGCATGAAGCTGGTCCGTGTTCTCCATCTGCGCAGTGATGTACGCGCCGGTTTCTTCCGCGATGCGATGCGCCTCGCGGATCATGTCGCGCGTGAGCTTCTCCGTCTGCTTGCCGTTTTCGCTCGGGACGATCGTCAGCCGCGCGCCGAGCAGCCGCATGTGATCGAGCTTCTCCTTCGAGAACGCGTCCGAACTCACCAGATGCAGCGGATGCTGTTTCACCGCGCACACCAGCGCCAGCGACACGCCGGTGCTGCCACCGGTGTATTCGACCACCGCGCCGCCGGGCTTCAGGCGGCCGTCGCGCTCGGGCGCGTCGATCATCGCCAGCGCGATGCGGTCTTTCATGCTGCCGGTCGGATTCTGGCTTTCCAGTTTCAGGGAGAGGCGCGCGCCATTGGACGGCACGACGCGGCGGAGCGTCAGCAGCGCGGTATTGCCGATGGTGTCGAGAACGGAATGCGGCGTGGCGTTCATGGATGAGTTCCTGTCGATGGGATTGAATCAGGCGGCATGACCGAGGATGGCGGCGGCGAACACCAGTGTCGCGCCGAATCCGGCAAGGAAGGCGAGCGTTCGGACGAGCGGAATGCCGGCGGCATAGACCAGATAGTGAAGCAGGCGCGCGCCCAGGTAGACCTTCGCGGCAAGCACGGTTCCGGGCGTGCTGGCGCCGATCGCGGCCGCGACCAGCACGAGCGGGGCGAACACCGCGAGGTTTTCGATCGCGTTGGCGTGTGCAAGCTTTGCCCGCCGGGCCCAGACGGGATCGGGGCGCTGCGCGGTGTCCGGATTGGCCAGCGCTGCGGGCACGCCCCACTTGAGCATGCGCGCGAGCGTATAGGGAAGCCACATCAGCGCAGTGGCGGATGCGGCGAGCGTCAGGAAAAGCAGTTCGGGGGTGAGCTTCATCGATGCGGACTTGGGTCGGTATGCTGGGCAGTCTAGACGCCGCGCCGGTCGCGGACTATAGTCGCAAATGACATTAATGGCATCATTTGCGACATGCGACTTTCAATCTTCGCGCTCGATGGCGTTTTCGACACCGGCCTTGCCGCGCTGCTGGACACGCTCGCGACCGCCAACGAACTGGCGGCGGCGCAGGGTTCCGCGCATGTGCCCTTCGACGTGAATCTGGTCGGCGTACGGCGGCGCGTGCGCACCGCGCTGGGCTTTTCCGCGCAGGTCGAGCCGCTCGGCACGGTGCGCCAGTCAGACTGGGTGGTGGTGCCCGCGCTCAACGCCAAGCAGCCGGGGCCGCTGATCGAGGCGCTCGCGCGGCCGGACGTGCGCAAGACAATCGACCATCTGCGCGCCTGGCATGCCGAAGGTATCGGAATCGCGGCCGCATGCACCGGCACGTTCGTGCTGGCGGAAGCGGGCTTGCTGGACGACGGCAAGGCCACCACCACGTGGTCGCTTGCGCCCGCGTTCCGGCAGCGCTTTCCGGCCGTCGATCTCGACGACTCGCGCATGGTGGTCGCGTCGCGCCGCGTCGTCACGGCGGGTTCGGCGATGGGTCATCTCGACCTCGCGCTCTGGCTCGTGCGGCAGGCGAGTCCGGAACTCGCGACGCTCGTCGCGCGCTTCCTGCTGATCGACAAGCGCTCCTCACAGGCGCACTACATCGTGCCGGATTACGTCGCGCACGCCGACCCGCTGATCGCTCGGTTCGAGCGTTGGTCGCGCGATCACCTGTCGCACGGCTTCTCTCTTAAGGAGGCCGCGAGCGCGCTGTGCGTCGGCCCGCGCACGCTGCAACGGCGCACGGAGGCGGTGCTCGGCAAATCGCCGCTGGCGTTCTTTCAGGATCTGCGCATCGAGCGGGCGCAACAGCTCGTGTCGGCCGGATGCGATCTGGAAACCATCGCGAGCGAAGTCGGCTATGCCGATTCGGCGACGCTGCGCACGTTGCTGCGTCGGAAACTCGGGCGTGGCGTGAGGGAGATGCGCGCTGACCTGCGCTGAAGGGGCGGGTCGCGCGAGGAAACGGGGAGACTTGCCGGGAGATGCGGCGGCGCGAAGGCCGGCCGCGAGTACGAAAGTCGCGCCGGCGTGCGCCGGCGCGACTTCTGTTCTTATTCGAGCTCGACGCCCTTCAGCTCCGGAATGAGCGTGAGGGTGGCGATGACATCGACGACATAGATGCACGCCAGCGCCGCGATCGCGATACCGAACGAGTAATAGCTCGCCACCGCGCCGATCGCCAGCGGCCCGAAGCCGCCCACCGCGCGCCCGATGCTCCACAGCACGTTCTGCGCGGTGCCGCGTGCATGCGTCGGGTAGAGCTCGGCCATCAGCGCGCCGTAGCCGCCCATCATGCCGTTCACGAAGACGCCCACCACCATGCCGCCGATCAGCAGCGCCTCGGGCGTGGTCATGCGCGAGTAGATGAACACCATCACGAGCGCACCGATCTGGTACATGACAAAGGTCGGCTTGCGGCCGATCTTGTCCGCCAGTTGCCCGAAGATCCAGATGCCCACGAGCATGCCGAGGATCGACGCCGCCGTCCACGTCGCCGACTTCGCGAGCGTGAAGCCGAAGGCTTTCGTCAGATAGCCGGGCATCCAGATGATGAGGCCGTAATAGCCGAAGTTCTGCACCGAGCACATGATGATCATGCCGATGCTGCGGCGTGTGGTCTCGCGGTCGCGGAACAGCGTTTTGAGCGGGAACTCGTGGCGCTTGCGGGCGGCCTTCTCGATGAAGATCTCGGACTCGCCAATCGCCTTGCGGATCACGAAGGACAGCACGGCGGGCGCGAGGCCGACGAGGAACATGCCGCGCCAGCCGATGTGCGGCAGCAGGATCGGCGTGACGATGGCGGCGATCAGCACGCCGATCTGCCAGCCCATGCCGACATACGACGAGACGCGGCCGCGCTTTTCAGCCGGCCAGGCCTCGATGGCGAGCGCCATGCCGATGCCGAACTCGCCACCCAGCCCGAGACCCGCGACGAAGCGGTACGCGAGCAGGTCGTGATAGCCCTGCGCGAACGCGCACAGCCCGGTGAACACGGCGAACAGCAGGATCGTGTAGGTCAGCACGCGCACGCGGCCGAGATAGTCGCTCAGAATGCCGAAGCCGATGCCGCCCGCGACGCCGCCGTCGAGCGTCCACGTCACGAGCGAGCCGGCCTGCGCCGAGGTGAGGCCGAGGTCCGCCGAGATCAGGCTCAGCATGAAGCCGAGGATCAGCAGGTCGAAGCCGTCCATGGCGTAGCCGGAAATGGACGCGACCAGCGCGCGGACGTGCGGCGGGCCGAAGATCGACTTCGGCGGGGCGCCGCGCGCGCCGTCGGCCGTGTGGTCGAGAGGTTGGTTCATCAGTGGTCTCCTCGTGGACGCATCAGTTGAGTGCGTCGGGATCGTGCGGCAGCGGCTCGCCTGCGCCGGTGCGTTCGACGATCAGCCCGTAGTGTTCCGGCCGGCGATGCTTCGCGAAGTTGAAGACGTGTTCGCGGAAGGTGTCGCCGAGTGCGAGATCGATGTTCGCGAAGATCACTTCGTCTTCCTCGCTCACGGTCTGCGCGGCAATCTCGCCCGACGGCGCAACGATCACCGAGCCGCCGATCATATGGAAGCCGTCTTCCTTGCCGCACTTCGCTGCGGCGCCGATCCACATCGCGTTCTGATAGGCGCTCGCCTGCAGCGAGACGAGATGCGTGTGCATGCGCAGATGCACCGGCTCCGGCCAGTGGATGTTCAGCGACGGCGTGTTGTAGCCGAGCACGCCAAGTTCCGCGCCTTGCAGCGACATCGCGCGCCAGGTTTCCGGCCAGCGGCGGTCGTTGCAGATGCACATGCCGAGCTTCGCGCCCATCGTCTCGACGACCGGGAAGCCGGTGTTGCCCACTTCGAAGAACTTCTTCTCCAGATGCTGGAAGGGCGCGTCCGGCTTGTGATCCGAATGGCCCGGCAAATGCGTCTTGCGATACTTCGAGACGATCTTGCCGCTGTCATCGACGATGATCGCGGTGTTGAAGCATTCACCCTTCGCGGTCAGTTCCGCATAGCCGAGATAGAAGCCGATGCCCGCATTGCGCGCGGCGTCGAAGAGCGGCTGCACGTCCGGGTTCGGCATCGAGCGCTCGAAGAAGCGTTCGATGGCCGCTTCCTCGCTCATCCAGTAGCGCGGGAAGAACGTGGTGAGCGCCAGTTCCGGGAACACGACGAACTTCGCGCTGCGGGCCTTGGCCTCGTTCAGCATCTCGACCAGACGCTTGACGACGGCCTGACGGTCGTCGGCGAGATGGACCGGTCCCATTTGCGCGACCGCGAGACCGATTTTGCGTGACTTGCTCATGACTTCCTGTTTCCTTGTGTGATGCGGTTTCAGTGCTTGTCCGTGTAGCCGAAGCCGGCGTGGCCTTCGGCGTTGCCGTCGGCGAGTGCGCGGAAGAACTGGCCGCGCGCCGAGATTTCGCGTTCGTTCTGGAAGGGCAGCGGCGTCGAGCGCGGAATGAAGCGGCCGCTGCCGGGCTGTGCATGCAGCACGCCGTCATCGACGATCACGCGTCCCGCGCTGATCACGGTGCGCGGCCAGCCGGTCACCGTCATGCCTTCATACGGCGTGTAGCCGACGCGGTCATGCAGCGCCGGGGCCGTCAGCGTGACTTCGTGCTGCGGGTCCCACACGGCGATGTCCGCGTCCGCGCCCGCCTGCACGAGGCCCTTGCGCGGCGCGATGCCGTACATGCGCGCGTGATTCGTCGCGCTCAATGCGACGAACTCGGGCAGCGTCATGCGGCCCTTGACGAAGCCTTCCGAGAACAGCAGCGGCAGGCGCGCTTCGAGGCCGGGCATGCCGTTGGCCATCTGCTTGAAGGTGGTGGCGTCGCCGTGCGGCAGCTTGCCGGTTTCATCGAAACGATACGGCGCGTGATCCGACGACACGGTTTGCAGCACGCCGTCCTTCAGCGCGGTCCACAGCGCTTCTTGCGCATCCGCGTCGCGCAGCGGCGGGCTGCAGCAATACTTTGCACCTTCGACGCCCGGCAGGTCCATTGCGTCTTCGGTCAGCAGCAGGTAATGCGGACAGGTTTCGCCGTAGACCTGCGCGCCCATGCGCTGCGCCGCGCCAATCGTCGCGAGCGCGTCGCGCGCGGACACGTGCACGATCAGCACGGGCACGTCGAACAGCTTCGAGAGCTGGATGACGCGGTTCGTCGCTTCGGCTTCGGCGAGCGCCACGTGACTCGTCGCGTGATATTTCGGCGCGCTGCGGCCATTCTCCAGCAGCTTCTGCGAGACCCAGCGGATCACGTCGTTGTTCTCGGCGTGCACCATCACGAGCGCGCGTTCGCGGGCGGCGAGCGCGAGCACGTCGAGCATCTGATAGTCGTCGATCTTGAGTTGCTCGTAGGTCATGTAGACCTTGAACGACGTGATGCCCTTGCGGATCTGCTCGACGAGATCTTCCTGCAAGGTCTTCTTGTCCGTCTCCGAGACGATCAGGTGATAGCTCCAGTCGATGACCGACTTCGCCGTTGCGAGCGCCGCGTACTCTTCCGCTACCTGTTTGAGCGAATGCCCGCGATGCTGCGCGGCGAAGGGCACGATCATCGTCGTGCCGCCGAAAGCCGCGCCGACGCTTGCGGAGTACCAGTCGTCGGCGCCCATGATGCCCATGCCCGAGCGCTGCTCGACGTGGCAATGCGTATCGATGCCGCCCGGAAGCACGTACTTGCCGGTGGCGTCGATGTCGCGCTTGCCGGCGGGCAGGCCGCGCGCCACTTCAACGATCCGGTCGCCGACAATGCCGACATCCGCCTCGAAAACCGCTTCGTCGGAGGCGACGCGGCCGTTGCGTATCGTGAGATCAAACTGCTGCATAAACTGTCATCCGCTTGAAAATTCAGGGTTGCGCGGCAAGCTGCGCGTTGTCCGCGCGCGCCGCGAGCCACCAGTCGACGCAGGCGCGCGCGAGCGCGTCGGTCGGGTCGATCGCATGATAGGCGGCGCCGGCCAGCGCCACCGGGATTTCCGTGCAGGCGAGCAGCAGCGCGTCGGCGCCGCGTGTCATCAGCGCATCCGCTGCGCCGGACAAGAGCGCGCGGGCGTCGTCGAGCCGGCCGGCTTTCACCGCCGCAATGCCCGCCGACACATACATGGCCTGCATGGCCGGCTCCGGATCGATGGCCTCGATGCCGCGCGCCACGAGTTGATCGTGATAGATGCGCGCCTTGAGCGTCGCGGCCGTTGCCAGGATGCCCACGCGGCGCGCTCGCGGATAGCGGCGCGTCAGCGCAGCCAGCGCCGCTTCGCCGATATGCAGCACGGGTAGCGTGCTCGCTTCGGCCAGCCGCTGATGCCACACGTGCGCGGTATTGCACGGGATCGCGATCGCCGAGCAGCCGGCGCGTTCCAGCGTGCGCAGGCCGTCGAGCAGATGCGGCCAGGGCGCGTCCGAGCCGGCGAGAAACGCCGTGCTGCGGTCGGGCACTTGCGGCACGTTGTGCACGATGACCGGCATATGTTCCTGATCGGACGCGGCGGGCGTCGCCTGGATCAGCTTGACGAGGAAATCCGCCGTGGCGAGCGGGCCCATGCCGCCGAGCACGCCCAGACGCGGCAGCGGCGCTGCGATGTCGTTCATGCGCCACCCCGCTCGCGGCAGACCGCGAAGGCCAGAGCGGCGGCGCTCGAACACGGATCGATCACCGGCACGCCGAGCGCCGCTTCGAGTTCGGCACGCAAGGGCGTCATGCCGGCGCAGCCGAGCACGATGGCATCCGCGCCGTCCGTTTCGCACAGGGCACGGCCGGTGGCGATCAGCTTGTCGAGCGCCAGTGCACGGTTGCCCGATTCCTCGACACTCAGTCCGACCGCACGTTCGCCCGCCACCGCCGCGCCGATGCGGGCAGCATGATACGCCCGCCAGTGGCGCGGCATGCCGCGCGTTCCGGCTGCGATCACGCCGACGCGCGAACCGAGCGCCAGCGCACTCGCCATGGCCGCCGCGCCGATGCCGATCACCGGCCGGCGCGTGATTTCGCGGGCGGCGTGCAGGCCTGGATCGCTGAAGCAGGCGATGACGAACGCCGCCGCGTGCGCGTCGTGCTGCTCGACGAAGTCCGCGACCGCGACGGCGGCGCGATCCGCATCCCGTTGGGTTTCGATGCCGCCCGGCACGGCGTATAGCGTGTCGAACGCGACGGGCGCGTCGTCGCCGGCGCGCAGTGCGCGAACGGTGCGCTCGATGTCGCGCGTGACGTCGGCGAGACCGTTCGGGTTCAGGAAATAGATGGGAGCTGTCATGAGTCGACGCGAAGAAAACGTGAAGAGACCAACTTGATTCGCACGATATCAACGGCGCTCCGCGCTGTGAAATAGTCCAAATTTGGTATCCCATAGACGCAATGCATGGCTCCCCGGCTTGCGCGTTAAACTGCCGGGCCAACGCCCATTCCCGCGCCCGAAGATGAACTACGACGACGCCTCTCCCCATTCCCGCACGATGAGCATGCGTCAGATCGAGGTCTTCCGCGCGATCATGATGACCGGCTCCATCAGCGAGGCGGCGCGCTCGCTGTACGTGGCGCAGCCGTCGGTGAGCCGCGTGCTGCAAGTGACCGAGCGCCGGCTCGGCTTCCTGCTGTTCGAGCGCACGCGCGGCCGCCTGTATCCGACCCCGGAAGCCAAGCGCATCTTCGAGGAAGTGATGCGTGCGTATGAAGGCATCGAACGGGTGGACGATCTGGTGCGCGCGCTCTCGGACGGTTCGAGCGGCACGCTCAATGTCGTGTGCAGTCCGAGCCTCGGCGTGCATCTGGTGCCGCTCGCCATCGCGCGCTTTCATGCCGAATTCCGTAAGCTGCCCGTTTCGTTCGAACCGCTTACCCACAATCACCTCGTGCCGCGCGTGCTGTTCGGCAAGGGCACGATTGGTGTGTCGATGTTCGAAGTTCAGCATCCGAACATCGTCACCGTGCCGATGGAAAGCGGCCAGGTGCTGTGCGTCGCGCGCAAGGGCACGCTCGGGAAGCGGCGCGCGCTCGAGCCGAAGCAGATCGCAGCGCTGCCGTGGATCGACTATGAACACGACACGCCGCTCGGGCGCATTGTCGGCACGGTCTTCAGCAACGAGCGCAGGCCCGAGCCGGTCGTGCGCGTGCGTTCGGCCATCAGCGCCTGCACGCTCGCGAGAGAGGGCGTGGGCGTGGCGATCGTGGATCCGTTCTGCATCGACGACGCCATGCGCGACGCGCTCGATGTCGTGCCTCTGCGCGCCGAAGGCTCGCACCGGCTGACCGCGAGCCTCGTGTATTCGCACGTCGAGCCGCTGTCGAACGCGGCGCGGCGCTTCGTCGAGATTCTCGATGCGGTGCTGAAGCAGCATCTGGCGCCGCGCCGCGCGTCGAAATCCGCCTGAAGCCCGCCCAAGGCATCTTCACGGACGGCTCGGGCACCGTTTCATGCGACAATCTAGCCCGCAAGAAATACAGGCAATGGGTTCTGGAGATACACATGACCACCCGAGCGGACGAGATTTTGACGACGCTTGAGCGCGAAATCCTGTCGGGGCAACTGCCGCCCGGGTCGCGGCTGGAAGAAACGGAGTTGTCGGAGCGGTTCGAATGTTCGCGCACGCCAATTCGCGAGGCGCTGCGCCAATTGGCGTCGGAAGCGCTGATCACGATGCGGCCGCGCCAGCCCGCGATGGTGGCGGCGCTCTCGGCCCGCAAGCTGCTTGAAATGTTCCAGGTCATGGCCGAACTCGAAGGCCTGTGTGCGCGGCTCGCCGCGCGCCGGGCCACGCCGCAGCAGATCCAGCGTCTGCGCGACACGCAAGCGGAACTGCGCGAGACGCTCGATTCGAACCACGTCGATGCGTTTTACGAGATCAACCGGCGCTTCCACGAGATCGTCTACGAGGCGAGCCAGAACGAGTTTCTCGCCGACCAGACGCGCGGCCTGCGCAACCGGGTGTCGATCTACCGCAAGATGGTCACGCAGAAGGTGCGCCGGCGGCTGGATACCGTCGATGAGCACGAGCAGGTGATCGGCGCCATCGAACGCGGTGACGGCGATGCCGCCGACAAGGCCATGTCCGGGCACGTGAACCTGCTGGGCGAGCAGATGCTGGATTTCATCGCGCTGTTTCCAGAGCCTGCCGAACTCGCTGAATAGGGGTGTTATCCAAGGGCCGGCGGCGCAAGGTAGTTTGTACCGACCGGTTCTCGAGCCATTTCCGGCGAACTTGTCATCTGTCGGGGCTTCGCCGATACTCGGCAGTCCGACCACGTTTTCCTTTTGTCGATTAGACGGTATTTGCTCATGAGCACAATTCTCGAAAGTGTCCCCGTTGGCCAGAAGGTCGGCATTGCATTCTCCGGCGGTCTCGATACCAGCGCCGCGCTTCACTGGATGAAGCAGAAAGGCGCCGTGCCGTACGCGTACACCGCGAATCTCGGCCAGCCCGACGAGGACGACTACGATTCGATCCCGCGCCGCGCGACCGAATATGGCGCCGAAGGTGCGCGCCTGATCGACTGCCGTGCACAACTGGTCGCCGAAGGCATCGCCGCGCTGCAAAGCGGCGCGTTCCACGTCTCGACGGCGGGCGTCACCTACTTCAACACCACGCCGCTCGGCCGCGCCGTGACGGGCACGATGCTCGTCGCCGCGATGAAGGAAGACGGCGTCAATATCTGGGGCGACGGCTCCACCTACAAGGGCAACGACATCGAGCGCTTCTACCGCTACGGTCTGCTCGTGAACCCGGATCTCAAGATCTACAAGCCGTGGCTGGATCAGCAGTTCATCGACGAACTCGGCGGCCGCTCGGAGATGTCGGAGTTCATGCGCCAGTCGGGCTTCGCGTACAAGATGTCGGCGGAGAAGGCTTATTCCACGGATTCGAACCTGCTCGGCGCCACGCACGAAGCGAAGGATCTGGAGAGCCTTGAGAGCGGCATCCGCATCGTCAACCCGATCATGGGCGTGGCCTTCTGGCGCGATGACGTGAAGGTGGATCGCGAGGAAGTCACCATCCGCTTCGAGGAAGGCCAGCCGGTCGCGCTGAATGGCAAGACCTTCCCGAATGCCGTCGAGTTGCTGCTGGAAGCGAATCGTATCGGCGGCCGTCATGGTCTGGGCATGAGCGATCAGATCGAAAACCGCATCATCGAGGCGAAGAGCCGCGGCATTTATGAAGCGCCGGGACTCGCGCTGCTGTACATCGCGTATGAGCGGCTCGTGACGGGCATCCATAACGAAGACACGATTGAGCAGTATCGCGAGAATGGCCGCCGTCTCGGCCGTCTGCTGTATCAGGGCCGCTGGTTCGATCCGCAAGCCATCATGCTGCGCGAAACGGCGCAACGCTGGGTCGCGCGCGCGATCACCGGCGAAGTGACGGTGGAACTGCGTCGCGGAAACGACTACTCGCTGCTCAGCACGAAGTCGCCGAACCTCACGTATCAGCCGGAACGTCTCTCGATGGAAAAGGTTGCGTCGACCTTCTCGCCGCGTGACCGCATCGGCCAGTTGACGATGCGCAATCTCGACATCACCGATACGCGCGACAAGCTGCGCATCTACGCGCAGGTTGGTCTGCTGACGCCGGGCGAAGCTTCGGCGCTGCCGCAGTTGAAGAGCGAAGAGTAACGCTAGAAGCTGCAAGCGTGTGAATACGGCCATCGGTCTTCGGACCGGTGGCCGTTTTTTTATGCCGATGCGCTCCGTGTCACGCACCTGACACGCCCAGAACGAATAATCCCGGCGCCCGAACACATAAAAGTCAGACCAGACGGGCGGTTGCTTCATGCGGCCTGTATCGCAACGAAACGGGGATTCACAGATGACTATCAGGCAGCGCATTGCCTTGCTCGTCGTGCTCATGCTCACGGCACTGGCGGCGATCGGCGGCTATGCCGTCAAGCGGACTCACGACAGCGCAAGCGAAGTGCAGCAGGTTACGCAAGGTGTAGTGCCAAGCGCGCTCGCTTCTGCGGATCTCGCCGCGCAAGTCAAGGACGTTCAGATCGCGACGATGACGCTGGTCTATGCACCGGACGCACAGATCGCCGCGCAGGCGCGCGAGCTTTTGACCGAGCGCGAGCACACCTTGAAAGCGGCACTCGACGCTCAGGAGCGCGCCGCAAACAGCACTGCGCAAAAGGGCCTCGTCGTGCAGGCGCGCGAGAGCCTCGCGAACTACTTCGACGCCATCAAGCAAACCGAGCAGATGCAGGCGCAAGGCAAGAGCGCCTTCGCGCAAGCGTTCCTGTTCGCGAACGTCGCGCAGTACAAGGACGAGCTTCAGGGCATTGTCGAGACGCTGCGCATCGAGAAGAACCGCGAGAAGGACGCGGCCATCGGCACGCTGAACGACGCGCTCGCCACGACGAGCGTCATCATCTCGGCGGCTACGGGTGTCGCGGTGCTGATTCTCGTGGGCATCAGCGTGCTGCTCTATCGGCAGATCTCGCTCCCGCTCAGCCGCATGCAGATCATGATGAGCGAGATTGCATCGAGTCAGGACTTCACGCGCCGCGTGCCGGTGGAGCGCATGGACGAGATTGGCCGCTCGATCGTCGCATTCAACGGCATGATCGAGAAGATTCAGGAAAGCTCACAGCAACTGAAACAGCGCACCGCCGACATTCAGGCGATGTTGCAGAACATGCCGCAAGGCATTCTCACCGTGGTGCCGGGCGCGACGATTCATCCCGAGTATTCGGCGTTCCTCGAAGCGATCTTCGAAACGGATCAGCTAGCCGGACTGCGCGTGATGGATGTGGTGTTCGGCGGCACGAATCTCGGCAGCGATACGCTGGACCAGCAGGGCGCGGCCATCGACGCCTGCCTCGGCGAAGACATCATGAACTTCGACTTCAACCGGCATCTGCTCGCCGATGAAATCGTCAAGGACATGGGCGATGGCCGCAAGAAGGTGCTCGACCTGAGCTGGTCCGCCATCACGAACGAAGAAGGCGTGATCGTGCGCCTCATGCTGTGCGTGCGCGACGTCACCGAACTCAAGGCGCTGGCCGCCGAAGCCGGTGAACAACGGCGCAGGCTCGACATGATCGGCGAGGTGCTCGCCATCAGCCAGGAGAAGTTCGAGCGCTTCATGCAGAGCGCGGCGAGTTTTGTCGGCGAAAACGAACGCATCATTCGCGAGCACGACATTCCGAGCAAGGAAGCGGTCGCGCAACTGTTCCGCAACATGCATACGGTGAAGGGCAACGCGCGTACTTATAGCCTTCAGCATCTGACGAGCGTGGTGCACGACACCGAGCAGCGCTATGACGCGATCCGCCAGGACAGCGACGGCACGCTCTGGAATCGCGACGAACTGATCGCCGACCTGGAGCGCGTGCGCGCGGCGCTGCAAAGCTATGCGACGGTCAATGAAGTGAGCCTGGGACGCAAGACATCGGCGGGTCAGGGCGGGATCGATCGCGAGTTCATCCAGCAGAACATCGAGCTGCTCGAAGCCGCCGATGCCAACGACGCACAGACGCTCGCCGCCGTGCGCGCATCGCTGCACCGCATGTTGCGGGTGCTGGATAAGGAGACAATCGGGGACGCGCTCGATGCGCCGATCGTCTCGCTGCCTTCGCTCGCCAAAGAACTCGGCAAGCCTGCGCCGCGCGTGAGCGTGAATGATCACGGCTGTCGTATCGGCGGCGAACTGGCGGGCCGTCTCGCCAATGTCTTCACGCATCTTTTACGCAACAGCATCGATCACGGCATCGAGACGGCGGAAGAACGGATCGCGCAAGGCAAACCGGCCGCAGGCTCGATTCATGTCGATGCACGCATGCACGGCGATGCATTGCGCATCACGCTCGGCGACGATGGCCGAGGTCTCGCGCTGCACAAGATCCGCGAGAACGCGCTACATCGCGGCTGGCTGGATGCAGCCACCTTTCCCGCCGACGAAGCCCTCGCCGAACTCGTGTTCCGCCCGGGATTCTCGACGGCGCAGAACGTGACGGAAGTGTCGGGGCGCGGTGTCGGCATGGATGCGGTGCGGGCGTTCGTCGAGCGCGAGGGCGGGCGCATCGAGATGCAGTTCATTGATGAAGATCACGGCGCGGCGTTTCGCGCGTTCCAGACGGTCGTGTGGCTGCCGGCGAGCGTGGTGATCGAGGAAGAAGCTGGCTTCGATGCCGTAATCGGATAACGGAAGGTGATGGCAATGGAGTACAAGTGGATGGCGGCCTGCGTGGGCGCGATGTTCGTCGTGAGCGTGATGGTCTGGGTGCACAAGATGAGCAAGAGGCATCTGGGCATTCAACTGCAACAGGACATCGCTTTTCGCGAGCGGCTCGGTGCGATCGAAAATGCCTGCCGCGACGAACTGGCGGCAAGCGGCAAGCGTATCGATGAACTGACGCAACGGGCGACCTTGCTGCAAGCCGCGCTCGATCGGGCGCATGCCGAACGCGACGACCTGCACGTCTCGCTGACGGCAGCAAGAGCGCACGCGGATGAGCGCCTGCAACAGGCAAACCGTATCGCCGATGAAGCCGCGCGCCTCAAGGTGCTGACGCTCACGTTCGAGCGCTGGCACGAGCAGATGATCTCGCTGATGGCGCAGAACCGCGACATGCACTCGAAGAATCAGGAGCTGTCTTCGATCGTGCAGCATGTGTTGATCGTGTCGCTGAATGCGTCGATCGAGGCGGCGCGCGCGGGCTCGGCGGGGCGTGGATTTTCGATCGTCGCAAGCGAGGTGCGGGCGCTGGCTTCGCGGTCGCAAGAGTTGTCGAAGAGCTATCGCGACAGCCTGCTGCGCAACGACCTGACCACCGCCGCCACGTTCCAGGACATTCAGGCGGGCGGCAAGATGATCACGGCGTCGCTCGGCAGCGTGGAAATGCTCGCGGGCCGGTTCCGCACGGAGATGGAACAGGTGGCCGCATGATTTCGGAAGAGGCGAGGCGCAGTATCGGTCAGATTGTGGAGCAGGCGGTTGGCTCGCGGCTGCGCGCGCGAGACGACGCGCCCATGGAGATCACGCACGCGAACGTGCAGCAGCATCGCGCCACGCTGCCGCAGCATGCGCTGGTGTTGACGATCTCGTCGCTCACGTTCCGCCTGCTCTTCGTGCTGCACTTCAACGACGACGACGCCACCCGCGCCTGCTATCCCGGCGCGAAACGCGAGCAAGCGCTGGCAGACGTGCTGATGGAGCACGTCAACCTGTGTTGCGGGTCCATCAACCAGCAACTGGTCGCGCATTTTCCGGATCTGGGGATGTCGACGCCCTTTGCGCTGAGCAGCCGCTGCATCGACTTCATCGATGAACTCAGGCCGGATCACGTCTGGCGCTACGCGTTGCGTCCGGGCGGGGAAGCGCGGCTGGCGGTCACGGCGTGCGTCTGTGCGCAGGCGGCGATGGATTTCACCGCAAGCGCCATGGAAGAACAGGGCGAAGGCGAACTCGAACTGTTCTGAATCTGAACGCGCGCGGGACTGTGTCAATGGCAATGAAGCGCCTCGGGCGCAAGGAATGAGAAAGATGGCAAAAGTATTGGTAGTGGACGATTCGAGCACGGTACGCGACGAAGTGGCCGGCTTTCTGAAGAGCAGCGGACTGGATGTGGCAACCGCGGTGGATGGCAAGGACGGCCTGGCGAAGCTGCGCGCGGATGCGGGCATCCGCCTGATCGTCAGCGACGTGAACATGCCGAACATGGACGGCCTGACGATGGTCGAGAAGATTCGCGGTGAACTCGCGAACCAGACGGTCAACGTCATCATGCTGACGACCGAAAGCAGCCCGGCCATGAAGGAGCGGGGCAAGGCGGCGGGCGTGAAGGGCTGGATCGTGAAGCCGTTCAAGGGCGATGCGGTGATCGCCACATTCCGGAAGCTGGCTTCGTAACGAGGTGACGTGGGCAGTGTGAGGGACTGTGCTTTCTGGGAGAATCGTTTTCTTCCCTTTACGCGTCGTCACGTCACTCAGGCTATGGGCCCACAACTGGACATCGATCTGCTGCGCAATTTCGTCGCCATTGCCGAATCCGGTGTGATGAGCCGCGCGGCCGGCGAAGTCGGGCGCACGCAGGCGGCCTTGAGCCAGCAGATCAAGCGGCTGGAACTGATCGTCGAGAAGCCGCTGCTCGTCCGGGGCGCACGAGGCGTCACGCTGACCATGCACGGCGAGCGACTGCTCGTGCACGCGCGCAAGATTCTTCGAACGCACGATGACGCCGTGGCCGAACTCATCGGCGAAAGTTTGTCGGGTTCGTTGCGGCTCGGTTGTCCCGAGGATTACTCGCAGGTCTTCGTTCCGCCGATTCTTCAGGGATTCGCGATGCAGCACCCGCAGGTGCTGATCGAAGTGGTCTGTGCGCCGACCGTGCGCCTGTTGCAACTGCTCGATCAACATGACCTCGATCTGGCCATCGTCTCCGTGCCGGACGGCGTCCGCAGCGAGCACGTCCTGCGTCGTGAATCGTTCGTATGGGTCGGCAGCGGTGACAGCGACGCGATGAATCACGATCCCTTGCAACTCGCGCTCTCCGAACCGGACACGCTGGATCATCAGGCGGCCATTACCAGTCTTGAGCGCATCGGCCGGAAATATCGTATTGCTTATGCAAGCGCCAGTCTTGCGGGATTGACGGCGGTGGTGCGCTCGGGACAGGCTATCGCGGTGCTCACGCAGCATGCTGTGCCGTCCGATCTTGTGACCTTGCCTGCATCGAACAGTCTGCCCGCGTTGCCTTCCGTCGGCATCATGGTGCAGCGGGGCCGTGGGCCTTCGTCGAGATTGCTCGACCGCTTCGAAGGACACGTCAAATCCGTGCTGCCGCTGCTCTGACACGGCGCCTGCATTCTTCTCCATCCCCGAATGGTGCCTTCTTCGTTTGATGGATTCTGTCGTCGCGATCAATCCGGCAACATGAATTCAGTTGCGCTGCAGACACGACCCCGAGAGCCGCAATAGCTTCTAACGAATGCAGCGTTGTGATGTCCTTCCAACAGGAGATTCAATCATGACTTCGATTCCAGTCGTTCGCTATCAGTCCGAAAACATCGATGGCCTCAACGTGTTCTATCGCGAAGCCGGTGCGAAGGATGCGCCTGTGGTATTGCTGCTTCATGGCTTCCCCACTTCGTCGCATATGTTCCGCAACCTCATTCCGGTACTCGCCGGAAAGTATCGTGTGATTGCGCCGGACTATCCGGGCTTCGGTCAAAGCGATGCGCCGGATCACAAGTCCTTCAAGTATGGCTTCCAGGCTTTCGCCGATATCGTCGATACCTTGCTGGCGCGGCTTGGCGTCGAACGCTTTGCCATGTATGTGATGGACTATGGCGCGCCGGTGGGTTATCGGCTTGCGCTGAAGAATCCGGCGCGCGTGACGGGCCTGATCGTGCAGAACGGCAATGCGTATGAAGAAGGCCTGCGTGAATTCTGGAATCCGATCAAGGCCTATTGGAACGACAACTCGGCGAAGAATCGCGAAGCGCTGCACGGTCTCGTGACGCTCGACATCACCAAATTTCAGTACACCGATGGCGTTTCGGACGTCTCCCGAATCAGCCCCGACAACTGGGTTCACGACCAGGCCTTGCTCGACCGTCCGGGCAACCGCGATATCCAGATGGACCTGTTCCTCGACTATGGCACGAACGTGCCGCTCTATCCGCAGTTCCAGGCGTTTTTCCGTGAACACCGTCCGCCGACGATCATCGTCTGGGGCAAGAACGACAAGATCTTCCCGGAAGAAGGGGCGCATCCGTATCTGCGCGATCTGCCCGATGCGGAAGTGCACATTCTTGACACCGGGCATTTCGCGCTGGAAGACAAGCTGGATGAAATCGGTCCGCTGCTGCTCGGCTTTCTCGATCGCACGATTGGCGCGAAGAAGGCCTGACTGAACGGCATGGCCGGTTCGCGGTAGAAGGGCAAACCAGGGTAATCCCTGATTTGCCCTTTATTTTTGTTCCCGTCACTGTAAACGGATGTTGTTGACGAAGTACATTTTCAACACTCATTCGTTCAAGGTGGCTTGGCTTGAGTTCATCGTTCATCCAGGGCGTCAGCGCCCGCGCGCTTGCCGAGGCGTATGCCAAGGGCAGCGCCGATCCCGTCGAGGTCGCGCAACGGGCGCTGTCCGCCGCGCGCGGGGCCAATGCCGCATTCATCTCTTTCGATGAAACCCGCACGCTCGATGAAGCGCGCGCGGCCGCGCAACGTTGGCGCGACAAGCGTCCGGCCAGCGCGCTCGATGGCGTGCCGGTCGCGTGGAAGGATCTCTTCGATATCAGCGGCAGCGTGACGACCGCCGCCTCGGCGCTGTATCGCGACCGCGCGCCCGCGACGGCCGACGCGCCGCTCGTCGCGGCCAGCGTGCGCGCGGGACTGGTCGGCATCGGCAAGACCAATCTCAGCGAGTTCGCGTATTCCGGGCTGGGCCTGAATCCGCACTTCGGCACGCCATTCAATCCAGCCTTCGAGGGCGAGCATCGCGTGCCGGGCGGATCGTCATCGGGCAGCGCGATTGCCGTGGCAATGGGCGTCGTGCCGATTGCAATCGGCACCGACACGGCGGGCTCCATTCGCGTGCCGGCGGCGTTGAACGGCATCGTCGGATATCGGGCGAGCCGGGCGCGCTATCCGCAGGCAGGCGTGACTGGCCTGTCACGTTCAGCGGACACGCTCGGGCCGCTTGCGCGCACCGTCGCGGACTGCGCGGCGTTCGATGCCGCCGTGCGCATGCAGCCCGCCATCGAAGCGCCGGCGGACGTGCGCGGTCAACGCTTCATCGTGCCGTCGGGATGGCAGACGCGTTTTGCGGTGACGGACAGCGTCGCGAACAACTTCATGCGCTTCGTCGCGAGGCTCGTGCGGGCCGGCGCGCGCATCGACGAAATCCCGCTCGCGGCGTTCGATGAAACCTGCGATCTGCTGAAGACACGCGGCTGGTTTGGTTCGCTCGAAGCGTTCGAGCTTTATCGTCCGGTGCTCGATTCCGCCGATGCGGAACGCATCGATCAACGCGTGCGTACACGTCTTGAACTCAGCCGCAGCGTGCCGCCTTCACGTCTTGCCGAATTACTCGATGCACGCGCGCCGTTGATCGCACGCCTGCGCGACGAACTCGCGGGCGCGACGGTGCTGCTGCCGACCGTGCCGCACGTCGCGCCTGAAGCCGCGCCGCTGGAACGCGATCCCGAACGCTTTGCACAGGTCAATCTCGCGACGCTCTCGATGACGATGCCCGGCAGCTATCTCGACACGCCCGCATTCGCGATGCCGACCGGCGTCGACGAACAGGGACTTCCCACCAGCGTGCAGTTGCTGCGCGCGCAAAACGACGACGACGCGCTGATCGGCGTCGCACTGGCCGTCGAGCAGACGGTCGCACTGAATTGAATTGCTCAAGGAGAACGGCATGGCCAAGGAAATACTCGTTGCATTCGGCATCGACGTGGATGCGGTGGCCGGATGGCTCGGCTCGTATGGCGGAGAGGATTCGCCCGACGACATCTCGCGCGGTTTGTTCGCGGGCGAGGTCGGCTCGATGCGGCTCTTAAAGCTATTTGAGCGCGAGAAGATCAAGACGACCTGGTTCATCCCGGGTCATTCGATTGAAACCTTCCCGGAGCAGATGAAGGCGGTTGCCGATGCGGGACATGAGATCGGCATCCATGGCTACAGCCATGAGAATCCGATTGCGATGACGCCCGAGCAGGAAGAGGCCGTGCTCGACCGCAGCATCGAACTGGTGACGCAACTGAGCGGCAAGCGGCCGACGGGTTATGTGGCGCCGTGGTGGGAGTTCAGTAATGTCACGAATGAATTGCTCGTGAAGAAAGGCATCAAGTACGACCATAGCCTGATGCACAACGACTATCACCCGTACTACGTGCGCGTCGGTGATTCGTGGACGAAGATCGATTACAGCAAGCATCCGGATACCTGGATGAAGCCGTTGCAGCGCGGTCACGAAACGGATCTCGTCGAGATTCCGGCGAACTGGTATCTCGACGACCTGCCGCCGATGATGTTCATCAAGAAGGCGCCGAACAGCCATGGCTTTGTGAATCCGCGGCATCTGGAAGAGATGTGGCGCGACCAGTTCGACTGGGTGTATCGCGAGCACGACTATGCGGTGTTCCCGGTGACGATTCATCCGGACGTGTCGGGTCGTGCGCAGGTGCTGCTGATGCTCGAACGATTGATCGCGCATTTCCGCAAGCATGAAGGCGTGCGTTTTGTCACGTGCGACGAGATTGCCGACGACTTCCTGCGGCGCAGCCCGCGCAAGTCCTGACCCTCACCGACCCAAGGCCCGACCCATGAACTCCTCTCCATTGCGCGAAGGCGCGACGATGGACGGCCAAGCGCCGTCCGCTTCATCCGGATTCAAGCTCGAAACGATCCTTCCGGCCGACGTGAAGCGCGCGACCATCGTCGCGTTCTTCGCGTGGGTGTTCGCCGTGTATGACTTCATTTTGTTCGGGACGCTGTTGCCGGAGATCGGCAAGCACTACAACTGGGACGCCGCCGCGCAGGCGGAGATTGCCACGCTTGTCGCGATTGGCACTGCGGTGATTGCCTTTGCAATTGGGCCGTTACTCGACCGTCTGGGCCGCAAGGCGGGGTTGCTATGGACCGTGGCGGGCGCGGCGGTCTGCTCGGGACTCACGGTGGTGGGCGGCGCGATGGGGCAGGTTCCGCTCGTGTTGATCCGCTCGCTGTCGGGGCTGGGTTATGCGGAGGAAACGGTCAACGCGACCTACCTCAACGAACTGTATTCGGCCGCCAACGATCCGAAACTCAACGCCCGCAAAGGCTTCATCTATAGCCTCGTGCAGGGCGGCTGGCCGATTGGCGCGCTGATCGCATCGGGCTTGACGGCGCTGCTCTTGCCGCGCATCGGCTGGCAAGGCTGCTTTGTGTTTGCGACGTTTCCGGCCATCGTTATTTTCTTCATGACACGACGGCTGAAGGAAAGCCCGCAGTTCCTGCTGCACAAGCGTATCAAGCAATTGCGCGAAGCCGGACAGGACAGCGAAGCGCGCGGACTGGCAAGCGCTCATGCGGTGGATTATGAAGAACATAGCCGCGCGGGTTTGGCGGAAGCTTTTCGCGGCAGCGCGTTGCGCGCGACGCTCGTGCTCGGCGGCGGCATCCTGCTGAACTGGTCGGCGATCCAGGTCTTCAGCGTGCTCGGCACGACGGTGCTGACGCGCGTGCATGGCGTGTCGTTCGAGAACTCGTTGCTGATCCTCGTGCTGTCGAATGTGATTGGCTATTGCGGGTATCTGAGTCACGGTTTTATCGGCGACAAGATTGGCCGGCGCAATACGCTCGCGATTGGCTGGATGCTCGGCGGCCTGGCGTTCGCGGGCATGTTGTTCGGGCCGAGCAGTTCGGCGGTGGTCGTCGCGTTGTATAGCCTTGGGCTGTTCTTCCTGATCGGACCGTATTCGGCTGCGCTGTTCTTTATCGGCGAAAGTTATCCGACTTCGATTCGCGGCACGGGCAGCTCAATCGTTCATGCAATGGGCCCGATTGGCGCCATTCTCGCGGGCGTCGGCGTCACGTCGATGCTGAATCATGGTGGCGACTGGCTGCATGCGGCGCTGTGGTTCGGCGCGGTGCCGTGTTTCCTGTCGGGCGTGCTCATTCTGTTCGCGCGGCATGTCGATCCCGCCGACGTCAAATAACCCGGAGGTCTTCGTGAAAGTTGCATTGGTGACAGGCGCGGCAAGCGGTATCGGGCAAGCGCTGGCGGTGGCGTATGCGGAGCAGGGCGTGGCGGTTGTAGGCGGATATTTTCCGGGCGATCCGCACGATCCGCAGGCTACCGCGCAGGCCGTGGAAGCGGCGGGCGGGCAATGCCTGATGCATGCGGTGGACGTGACATCGGCAGAGGAAGTCGAGGCCTTTGCTCAGGCGGCGATGGAGCGCTTTGGTCGTATCGACTATGCGGTGGCGAATGCGGGCTTGTTGAGGGCATCGCCGTTGACGGACATGAGCGATGACCAGTGGCATCAGATGCTCGATGTCGATCTGTCCGGCGTCATGCGCACGTTCCGTGCGGCGGCTCGCCACATGACGGACGGCGGCGCGATGGTGGCGATTTCATCGATTGCGGGCGGCGTGTACGGCTGGGAAGATCACACGCATTACTCGGCGGCGAAGGCGGGCGTGCCGGGCTTGTGCCGAGCCGTGGCGATGGAACTCGCGCCGCGCAATATCCGCTGCAACGCGGTGATACCGGGCTTGATCGAAACGCCGCAATCGCTCGATGCAGTCAACTCGTTGGGACCCGAAGGCTTGCGTGAAGCGGCGAAGGGCATTCCGCTCAAACGTGTGGGCGCGCCGCGCGAGATCGCGACGCTGATCCGCTTTCTCACGAGCGAAGACGCTTCGTACATCACAGGCCAGTCGATCATCGCGGATGGTGGCCTGACGGTGCGCTGGCCAGGCTGAACACAACGTGGAGGCATAAGTCATATGGCATCGACCTTTTCACTCGATGGCCGCCGCGCGGTGGTAACGGGCGCGGCGAGCGGCATCGGCGCGGCGATTGCGAGCGCGTATGCGGAAGCGGGCGCGCGTCTCGTGCTGGCCGACCTCAACGCGACGCGTCTCGCCGCGCAAGCCGATTTGTGCCGTGCGCAGGGCGTGCGTGTCGAGACCATCGCCGCCGATGTGGGCGACGAGGCGGGCGCGCATGGCATCGTGGACCGGTGCATCGAAGCATTTGGTGGCATTGATATTCTCGTTAACAACGCGGGCATGCTGACGCAGGCGCGTTGTGTCGATCTCAGCGCTGCGATGTGGGACGAGATGATGCGCGTGGATCTGCGCAGCGTGTTTTTGTGCTCACGGCGCGCGCTGCCCGCGATGACCGCGCAGCGCTGGGGGCGCATCATCAACGTGGCGTCGCAACTGGGCATCAAGGGCGGCGCGGAACTGACGCACTATGCGGCGGCGAAGGCGGGCGTGATCGGCTTCACGAAGTCGCTTGCGCTGGAGGCTGCGCCGGACAATGTGCTGGTGAATGCGATTGCGCCGGGGCCGATCGAGACGCCGCTCGTCGATGGCATCTCTTCGGCGTGGAAGGACATGAAGTCGAAAGAACTGCCGTTGCGGCGCTTCGGACGCGCGGAGGAAGTGGCGCCGACTGCTGTGCTGCTGGCGTCGGATCCGGGTGGGAATCTGTTTGTCGGGCAGACGCTGGGTCCGAATTCCGGCGATGTCATGCCCTGATGCAAGGAGTGGATGGATATGTGCGGCATGTGCGGGTTGCTCGGCGGCGGACGGCACTGGTCGAATACGGTGGCCGCGGGCGAAGGCGCGAACGCGCGGCGGCAACGCTATGTGCAGGTGGCGCATGCGAATCGTGTGCTTGAGGCGTATCGGCTGACGCTTGCGGATTTTCATGGACAGTCGTTCGTGCTGTCATCGCCGACGGGCGCGCAGCTTATCGTCGAGGACTTCATGCAGATATGGAAGGCTGCTGAAACGATGCTTGGCAAGCCGCTCGATCCGCTCGCCATGTTCGCCGATGACGACGAGGCGCGATCATGAGCCTCGCCTACGATGTCATTCCAGTCACCATCGTTACGGGCTTTCTTGGCAGCGGGAAGTCCACGTTGCTGGCTGATGTGCTCAAGGGCGATGCGGCGCGCGACACGGCCGTGCTCGTCAACGAGTTCGGTGAAGTCGGGCTGGATCATTTGCTGATCGGCGAAGTCGAGGCGCAGACGGTGCTGCTGGATAACGGCTGCATTTGCTGTGCGATTCGCGGTGAACTGAAGGATGCGCTGGCGACGCTCTTCTCGCGACGCGCGCGCGGCGAGGTGCCGCCGTTCTCGCGGGTCGTGCTGGAAACGACGGGGCTGGCTACGCCTGCGCCTATTGTCGCGACCTTGCTCGGCGACCAGATCGTGTCGAGTCATTATTCGATCGGGGCTATTGTCACAGTCGTCGATGCCCTCAATGCGGCGCAGCAACAGGCGCGCCATCCGGAATGGCTCGCGCAGGTTGCGGCGGCGGACCGGCTGTTGATCAGCAAGGCCGATCTCGCGGAGGACGCTGTCGTCGATGCGCTCGAAAGCATGCTCGCACAGTTGAATCCGGCAGCGCGGATCATGCGCCGCACGCAGCGTGACGATGCTTCGCTGGTGATAGATGTTGCCGCAAACGCGCATGAATTCACGGATTTTGTGCGTCGATCAGGTTCGCGCGATGTGCAAGCGATTGGAGCTATTGGCAATGCACGCCCGCTTGCGAGTTTGAACGCGCATCGGGGGAAGCTGTCGGGTATCGAATCGTTCTGCATCGACTTCGATGAGCCGCTCGACTGGCCAGTTTTCACGCTCTGGTTCACGATGCTGCTGAACCGTCACGGTGATAACATTCTGCGAGTCAAAGGCCTGCTTGCGCTCGAGGGCGCACAGCTGCCGGTGGTCGTGCATGCGGTGCATCATCTCGTGCATCCGGTCTTGCATCTCGATGCCTGGCCGGACGGCGCCAGGCATTCGCGTCTCGTGTTCATCGCGGAACATCTCGATGGCGATGCCGTCCGCGATTCGTACCGGCGCTTTAGCCGGCATCTTCATCCACACAACGCCGAATCCGTCGATTGAACACTGCTCGTTCAAGTCCTTCCGCACCCGCGGTGCATTCCTCCAAGGTCGAGTTGCGCGTCCTGGGCACGAGCGTCACGCTTCAGGAACATATCCGCAAGCGCGCGGAACAGGACCTTGGTATCAAGCTGCGCTTTGTCGTGCAGGACGGCGGCAGCGTGCAGCGCGATGGCGTCATGCATCCGGATCGCTATGAACTGTACGACCAGTGGTTTCATAGCATCGATTGTTTGTGGCCCACGCATGCGCTTCAGCCTATCGAGCTTTCACGCATTCGTCGATGGGATGAGGTTAATGCGTTGCCGCGTACGGGTCGGCTTGCGAAGACGAAGGCTCAACCAGCAGGTGGCGCGGGCTGTGTGCCCGCTGATCGGCTGTTCGTGCAGGCGGATGGCACGCTCGCGCGCAAGCCAAGCGAGCGCATCAGCATGCTGCCGCTCACGCATAACGCGGATAGCTTCGTGTATCTGCCGGATGCCATGCCTGCTTCGCTCATCGATGGCGAGGAGAGTTGGGCCTGGCTTCTTGCGCCAGAACTTGCTGGGCGCGTGGCGTTGCAGGCGGATGCGGCTATCGGCGCTATCGATGCGGCGCTTGCTGTCGAGGCCAGCGGACTGATGCGGTTTCGGGATATCGGCAATTTGGAGATCGAGGAGATCGACGGACTCATCGGGACGTTGATCGAGTTCAAGCGGCGCGGGCATTTTGCAGGGTTCTGGTCGAGCTTTGCTGAAGCGGCGCAGTTGATGATCGCCAACAAGGTCGTGATTCAGAGTATCTGGTCGCCAGCTACCGTGGAGCTCGAGCGGGCAGGGCTGAACTTTCGGTTGGCTCGTCCGCGTGAGGGATATCGGGCCTGGTTTGGCGGTATCGGGATATCGCGGCTGGCGCATGGACGCGTACTCGATGCGGCTTACGAGTACCTGAACTGGTGGCTCGAAGGCTGGGCCGGCGCGACGATGGCGCGGCAGGGGTTCTATATCTCTAATCCCGACCAGTCACGCGCTCAGATGAGCGACGCGGAATGGGCCTACTGGTACGATGGTGCGCGCGCTTCCGCCGAATTGCCAGGGCCTACCAGCAAGCATCTCGTGCCCGTCGGGCAAGTGCGGGATGGCGGTGGGTACGTCGCGCGCATGAGCCGGATCGCGGTTTGGGATTCGGTGATGGATGAGCATAACTACCTCGTGCGCCGATGGACCGAGTTCATGAGGTCCTGATAGTGCAAGTGTCTCTACGCAGTTGCTTTTACGATGACAAGACGCGCAAGCGCTCCCCCGCATAAGGTTGTTGCGTCGAGTGACGCGACGCAAATCGCCGATACGCAGATCGAGGCGGATAGCCGGCTGCGATATCGCGTGATTCATGATCGACTCAAGTCGGCGATTGCTGTTGGGGCGATTGTGCCTGGGCTCGTGTTGCTTGAAGGGCCTGTGGCGCGGTTGTTTGGGACTAGTCGGGTGCCGGTCAGGAAGGCGTTCGAGATGCTGCATGCCGGTGGGTTGCTACATACGTTTGAAGGGCGGGGGTATCTCGTTGCTCAGGCGGATGGCGGGGTGCCGGAGCCTTTGCGTGTGCCTTTGTCGGAAGAGACGCTTGGGTTTGATCGCAGGCCGGAGCCGCTTTCGATTCCCTCAACCAGTGAACGGATTCTTGATTCGCTTGAGGCTGCGATTTCGCTGGCTATCGTTTTTGGTCACTTCAGGATCGATGAGAGTGAAGCGGCTGAGGGGTTTGGGGTCAGTCGGGGGACGGTGAGAGAGGCGCTTAATCGGTTAAGGGATCGGGGGCTGGTGGAGAAGTCGGCTTACTCGCATTGGCTCTGTGGGCCGCTTACGGCGAGGGCTGTCGCGCAGGATTATGAACTGCGGGGGTTGTTGGAGCCGGCTGCTTTGATCGCCAGTGGACCGTTGCTGGGGTCTTTGCTGCTCAAAGAGGCTCTGGCGGATGTTGAACGCGCGATTGAAGATCCGGATTCGGTTGATGCGGGGGAGTTGCATCGGCTGGAGACTACGCTTCATGACACGTTTTTAAACCGGGCGCCTAACGGGAAGCTGCTTGCTGCTATTGGGCATGCGCATATGCCGCTTATCGTTAATCATGCTTTTTATGACGCGTTTCAGCTGCATCCGGATAAAGGCACGTTGGTGGAGCATCAAGTTGTGATCGAACGCTTGATTCGGCGTGAGTATCGGAAGGCGGCTGACGCGCTTGCCGAGCATCTGCATAACGGACAGGTTCGGACTAGGCAGAGGCTCAAGGTGCTTGCGGTGTTGCCGGATCCGGTGTTGCCGGGGTATTTGCAGAGGGTGGCTTGAGGGGGTGGTTGGGGCGGTAGTAAGGGCCGGAATTCGGGCTTAGCCGACGTTGGAGTTGGTCGCATTCAACGTCAGAATCTTGGCGAGATACTGACGTTAGCAGCGTTGCGCAGCGGGACCACAGCCCCTGCCAGCAGTGAGCTCACCCTAACGTGACGGAACTGTCCCTTCCTCTGGTTACACTGTCCCGCAGTAGCACCCGGTAGTCGCTCTACTGGACTATTCGTGCAGGTCGACCCCGGCTACTCCGGCATCAAGCGCCTTTCGCTTAAACTGTGCCCACGAGAGGATACATTCCCTCGGGAATCCGTCTACACGTGTTCGATGGAAATCCCATGTTGACTGAACGAGATAGTGGTCGGCGCAGGCACCCGCATCGCGAATCGCACGAGCAGTTTGGCGATGCCGTTCGCGCATTTGGACTACGATAAGCGCGGCCAGAACAGACTTCTGGTTGCCAAAGTCTACGTTCATAGCAACACACATAGCGTTCCAATATTGGATGAAAACGAGGTTGCGCTTGTCCAAGCAGTCGTCGTTGGAAAACTGAATGTCTAGCTTCAGAACATTATAGGTGACTTGTTCGTTTCGTGACATCCAAAAGGTGTGAATAGAACCGACTTGGGAGTCGTCAATCAAAATTCCGTTAGATCCGGTCAACGCATCGAGAATAGGTTTAGTAACGTTATCGATGTCGCCCACCTTATCGGTCTCCTGCCGTTCGATGCCGTGGAGAAACCAGGCGAACTCAATCTGCACACTGCCGGAGATGAGCCACTTGAAGCGCGAAAGTTCGCTCTGGATGGCCTTCGTGAGTTCTTGCTTCCGCTCCGAGCGGGACTGAGTGCTTACAATTTCGTCGAACTGGACTTCAAGCGTGACCGAAGCGGTTGCCGTCTCTTCGACAAGGTAGTGATTGTCTTGGTCACAATTGGAGCTTTTAACGGAGATGCGAATCATCGCGCAAATTTCACAGAGCGGGGTTAAATAGGTTTACGATTGAAACATGCAGCGTATCAAGGCCTTCGGAAAGAACGCGTGCTCGTGGGCAGACTCGCGCGCAAATTCTACCCGACCGATGGTCCAAACGTAGCCTGACGGTTCTACAACTAATAGATCCAAAGGACCGCAAGCAGCGGGCTGAGCGCGTACTGTGTGCGGCACGGGCTCGCCCTTTGTGGCGCCGTCGAGCTGTTGCCATCACCACCCGTAGATGGCACCTGTGCCGCTCGATCACCCCGCACCGCATTCAGATTGGACCATGTTGACCATTGACTATCTTCGAAAAACGGGGAGACGGACAAACAAATGGTGCAATGGATGGCCCCGGTTGCGGTCGTATCTCGCTATACCCATAACCGCAAACGCGGCCCCCCGCAATTCAGTCCGGCAAACCACGCGCCTTACCTAGGCCCAACAAGCGCTTTGCGACCGTACCCTCGAACGCGTGGGAAGAGCCTGTTTCCATACCCTCTCGCCCGCTCCAACGATGGTTGCTCGCATAGACCAGCGTTCCCGCGTTCGGAGACCCGATATGAGGCATCGATGGGATAAAGATACCTCAAGCATCTTTCGAACTTATTTTGCAGGTCAGCGGAACATTCGAGTTCAGCAATATACGCATTTATGGCTTCAGAGATATCGTTCGAAAGCGTACCAAGTCGGACATGCACTCGATGTGTGTACGGACATTCCCAGAGCGAGTCGCGCCTGATCGTGCCTGAGTGTGCCTCGATCTGAATGGCAAGGCCGTCGAAGTCCTCATAGATGCTCCAGACGAGCCGGCGTCCTGCATTTCGTTTATCTTCGTCAACCCAGACGCCAGATAGGATGCTTCTATGCGCTACCGCGTTTCTTATAGACTCGTGCAAGATCCGCACTGCATCTTCATCATATACTCCGGGAACAAATCTATTTGGGAAACCGGCTATATCTCGCCAACTGGCAATGAAGGTGTTCCTCGTGTTCCTGCTTGGTCCACGATACAAGCACGCCATGTACTCCAACATGCCGCAACACGCCATCAGAGCAGGAAAGTATGCGTGAGTTTCTTTGCCCCGGCGCTTCGGATTAGGAATTCCGGTGAGGCATGTTTTCATGTCTTTCTGGAATCCGTCGAGCCGTCCACGCAAAAACCGGGGCGCGAATTTGGCCAGTGCGCCTTCCGATCCTCTGGCGCGGGTCTGCTTAGCCGAAGCTCTTTTCATCGAAGACGCCCATTGATCAATTGAAACAACGCTTGAGGATGGTAAACGATGCGACGCGGGTACAGTAGGAGTGGATCTACGTCTCTGACTTCTTTGGCTCGATCCCCGCGCCAACCTGACACACCCGTTTAGACGACGCTGGACGCGGTCTGCCCGAGCCGCTTCCATCGTGGAACCGGCCGGTTATGAAGGCGGCCGCGGCGATAAGCAAACGCATCGTGCGCGGCTCATTGATATCCGGGGCCTTGTGCTCACCAATTGATGAACGAGAAATGAACTGCCCGTCCGGCGCGCGGCCTACTCCTAACAGGTGCGACGCGCCTTCCGAGGTCAGTCATCCTTCGTCGCTTGGTGGAAGTGATACCCGCACAAGCCGTTGTACTCCTGTTCATCCGGACCAAGGTGCGCATGACATACCGCGCAACGATCGTGCTTCGGAGTTGTACCACAGGCAACACACTCTCCATCCTCAACGACGTATGTTTCGCGGCCGCACTCCCAGCAAGTCGCGAGCGGCGAATCTCCGCCGTCCTTGACGGACGAATAAATCTCATAGGCAAAAAAATCCGCAAGCGCCTTTTCGAGCATGTCAACGAGTTCAGACACCTCACCGCAGACGGTACATTTGAACTCCAAGTCCGATACCGCTGACACGTCCGGATCAATCGGCTTTATCAGTGTCGACTCGCAGTTCGGACAGGTTAGCTCAGTCGCCATACCGTGCATCGTGGAACTTCCCCAGTCGATAGCTTCGATGGCGTCTTTGCACTCTTTGCGTTCCTTTTCGAAGACTTCCGCGGTCTCGAGTAACACGTTCCACGTCTTCATCCCCAGCAGGTCCACAGGTTCGTGGTCAAGTTCCTTCGTCAAAAAGTCGCGGATGATCAAAAACGATCCTGCCACGAGTTCCTTGATCGCACTCGGTGACTCGTTAGTCAGATAGTGCTCGACGTTGTTGCGGATATCGCTAATTTTATCAACCGTCGTCATGTCAACGGTGATATTCAACGACTTGAAGCGGTCCTTGATTTGCTGGATATCGACAGTTTTTCTTCCTTGCCCTTTGAAGTGTACTGTTCCATCTGCTTTGAACTCCGGTACGAGCTTTTGCCTTATCAACGCCTCGTCGGAGTCCGCGGGTGACAAAAGTCGCAGCTTTTCCTTGAAAAGCAACAGCACACCAGCTGTGATGTTGCGGGTTGCGGACAGGACTCTTCGGGGATCAGATGACTGAAAGTCCTCGACGCCGATCTGAATCGACTGAACGGCGTTTTGAAGTATCGTATTCATTGGCAATGGTCACCGGACGACGGCGCAAGGGGTTTAGCCTGACAATACTAGGAAATAGGGGAGTCTTCTAGTCGGTCTCAGCTTTCCCTGCACCAACATCTGCTTCTTGGAAACTTATTCGCTCAATCGGTCACGTTCGACTCACGCGAGCGCTCGCGACTGACGACATCGGGTGTTGTTGAACCGGTTTCGTCTGCTCGCAATTCGTGGGGCTCGCGGCTATAACTCGATGCGGGGGCAAGCTGAAGTACGCGGCCGCTCGACCATCACTCCAGCGTTGTGATGTTTGGGGTCGCCGATAGGTCAGCACGCCCCGCCACATGATGCCGAACACAGATCGGCGGTGACAGATGGCTTTGTGCTCTTCGGGCCCGCGTGCATCACTGCTGTCGAAACGGTCAGCCGCGGCAGCGTTGTCTGTCGGCGCAGTCCACGATTAAAAAACGGACATTGAAAGACCCCTACATGCTGAAATCCACTGCGCCATCGGGCGGACCTGGGGCTGAGAGCCCGCGCCTACGGGCGTCGACGTGGGAGTCGCGTTGAAAAATCACCGAGGTTGTAACAGATTTTCAGATGAAAGGCGGTTACACGAGCGTTTGTGTAATAAAATATTCCGCTAAAATATGGCGTCCCACCCGCGAATTTCGCGCGTCGTTCGCAGATGGTCGAATGGATCTCGGAGTCACCGAGAGCCTCTCCTCCGTCTGGGACGGAGTCGTAACCAGAAAAACTACTGAAGCCTGAGGACCTGGCATGCACGATGTGCTTCTTGGATTCGAAAAATTCAAGGATATCTCACTTAACGATCCATTTTTCGATTCTTTAAAATCCGACTACGGTGAGTTTGCCGAATGGTTCCAAAAAAAGGGAGATCACCAGGCATACACGTTCCGTGACGCCGCAGGGCTTCTAGACGGTTTCCTATATTTAAAGCAGGAAAACGGGCCGGTTGCCGACACCATTCCACCACTGCGAAGTTCCCATAGGCTGAAGATCGGGACATTCAAAATCAATCCGCACGGCACACGGCTTGGGGAGCGTTTTATAAAGAGGGCGTTCGATGTTGCCATACATCTGCGCGTGGAAGCCCTTTACGTAACGATTTTTTCGAAGCATTCGGCGTTGGTCGATCTGTTCTTGCGCTATGGCTTTGTGCAGGAGGCTGTCAAGCACACGGACAATGGAAAAGAGCTGGTTCTTGAGCGGCGCTTGGATCTGGTATGGAACGACGTGGTGCGGGATTATCCGCGAGTACCAATCGGGGTCGGCCGCCACTTCATCCTGTCACTCTACCCGCAGTGGCATTCACGCCTGCTGCCCGATTCCTTGCTGAAAACCGAGAGCTCTTCAATCCTTCAGGATATCTCACACACAAATAGTATTCACAAAATATATCTGGCAGCTATGAGCGGTATTGAGCAGTTGCGGCGGGGCGACACCTTGCTGATCTACCGGACTGCGGATGGCGGATCGGCATACTACACTTCGGTCGTTACGTCGTTGTGCGTAGTCGAAGAGTTGACGAATATCAATAATTTTGCAACGGTGGAAAGCTTCCTCGCTTACTGTGCTCCATACAGCATCTTCTCCGATTCGGAACTGCGCACTTTCTACCAGAACAAGCGATATCCTTGGGTTATTCGCTTCACATATAACCTTGCGCTCTCCAAGCGGCCGAACCGCAAGGCCTTGATCGAGCAGATCGGCATCAGTGCCAATATGTATTGGGGTTTCTTCCAGATCTCAACGTCGCAACTTGAACATATCCTTCAGCTCTCCGGTGATCATGAAAAAACGCGTTCTCTTGTCTATTCATCCTGAGTATGCGAATGCTATCTTCGCAGGGGAAAAGGGATTTGAATTCCGGCGGGTGATTTTTAAAGAAAATGTGAGTGAGGTCTTTGTCTACGCAACGGCTCCAATTTCGCGCGTCATCGGTCGATTCAAAGTAGAAGAGATTTTCCAGGACACTCCTGTAAAAGTCTGGGCCAAGACCGAGGCTCGGGCAGGGGTCACTCGAGAAAAGTTCGATGCGTATTTCAAGGATCGAATGAAAGCTTTTGCGATAAAGGTCTCCGAACCAATCCGCTTCTCACAACCGCAACCTTTATCCAGGTATCTGCCGTCCAATACGCCGCCGCAGTCGTTCTGCTACATCTGAAGCCCATGGCAACAAGTAACACACTCTCTACCTACGGGCTGCTTTGCTTTGCCCGCGGCGGTCAGCCGAGATCCACACCGGTTGCAGCACACTCGCAATCGCCCTCGACATTGCCCGAGCTTCATCTAAATATATGGGAGCGCGATCCGGATCGGCATTCGAAGAGCCAGGACTCGCTTTTGGACATTGGACTAATGTTGGATCTCGGGGAACCGGCTGACTCCATCGAATTGGTTTTTCCGCAGAAGATGCCGGTCACGTCGATCGTTGACCTATCTGCGACTTTGACGCAGGCCCAAGCGATTCCCGCCATTTTCAACGAAAGCTGGGCAGTCGCACACGCTGGATCTCAAGGTTCAGACTCGGTCGTCTACGACCCCGCCAACATCGGTAAGAGCTTCGCCGTGGTCAGCGCCAACGGGGCCATCACCGAAACACGGCACGTAGGACATGATGCGTTATCCATTTCTGTTCGCGAACTGGTGACCCGGGCGAATGCCGTTTCTCAGTCAACGGGACGGAGTATTGAGCGGGTATATGTACGTTTCCGGCTACTCGAGTTCAAAAAGCACTATTACTGCGTTGGTGCGGGAGAGCGGACAAGCGACTGGTGGCAACCGTCCTGGCAGAGAACGGAAGACATTGACTTCCGCCTGAACGTGAGGCGCGGCGCTCCGCCGCGCCTTGAAAGCCAAATTGGCCGCTTCCTCGAGTTCTCGAAGGTCCACCTTTTTCTAATGCGCTCACGCGACAAAGACATCGTCTTTCAAGATAAGCTGTTCAAGGCCTCCCGGTCTCTAGAAGACGAAGACTTTTGGGCTCAGTATTGTGTGTATGGTACTCAACTACCCCTCGATGTCAGCCTTAAGCGTGTCCGAAACAGCTTGGGGTATCATTGGAAGTCTGCCGGTTCCGATCCTGTGAAAGAGTTCGGGACTCTTGCAAGGTTCAAAATCGTAGAGTTTGGGGTCGGGAAGTTTGTCGTAGTGGCGATGATTGTCGGTGCGATGGGAAGCATGCTCTGGGATGGCGCCAAGGTTCTATGTGGCCTGCTCATAAGTCACGGTGAGGTTCGTGCGACGGCCCTGCCTGTTAAGGATACAACAGGACAAGCAACAGGACCGCAGCGTGATGGGAGCGGATCGCACACGCCCGCGGAAGAAAAGGAGGGCGGATGAACTATCTGCTAACGAAGGCGTCTTTGGAACGAAGTCCGTGGCTGTTGGACGAAGCTCTGCGATTGGCAGCGGAGGATGCGGCGTTTCTTCGGTTCAGCTACCCGCAGTTCGATGACTGGTTTGCAACTAAGGTCATTCCAGGCATTCGCAACGGAGAGCGCACAATGCTGATCGAGCGACGTGATGAGCTGACAGTCGGACTTCTAATCGTTAAGCATACGATGCTTGAAAAGAAGCTGTGCACACTGCGTATACGTCCAAACTTTGAGAGCAAGGGGTTGGGCGTACGCCTCTTTCAGACGGCCTTCGACCTTCTCGAAACGGAGCAACCGCTTTTGTCAGTATCATCTCTCGCCGCGCCGAAGTTCGAACGCCTTTTCGGATATTTCGGCTTTGCGCAGGAGGCGGTTTACGCTGGTCGATACCTTCCCAACGTGGACGAATATTCATACAACGGGTTACTTGAAACCGCCCTCCGTCTCTAGCCGCCGCATGTTCTTTGACAGCTATGCTTCATATGAGACAACGCTGGCCATAGACGTCTGGCCGAATACTGACCTTATCACTCTCATGCGGGCGAGATTCGAAGGCGTTCAATGCCCGAAATATCAAGATCGGGTCTCGCTCGGAAAATGCCTGACGAACACGGCCCGTTTCACTCGTCCGTTCACGCTCTCCCCAGTCCGTCAATGTCGCTTAAGCACGACTCGCACCCTCTGCCGCGACCAGTCGTCGTGAGCAGGCAGGCGGCACCTGCCCCGCAACTTTAGCGCCACCCTAGACTAGGGTGAGCTACCTGAATGGGATATTGAGGAACGGGCGATGAATTCAGACCTGGATAGGGAGAACGCCGAAAGAGTTTTGGCGGCAATGGGCGAGATGGTTAACAACGCTCTCGCGCATATACCCGATGGACCCAGCCGCGAGAGAGTGCGTGATGTTTTTGCATTCAGGACGTCCCTTACGAATGAGAGTGACCGGGGGGCAGCGCTGATGGCAGCAGCATTCATCGACGATCGCTTAATGCTCTTGCTAAAGAGTCGAATCGTTGATGATAAGAAGGTCTCTAGGAGGGCTTTTGAGTTCAATGGTCCGCTCGGGACATTCTCAGCCCGTATTGATTTCTGCTACTTGCTTGGACTGATTCCAAAAAACGCGCGTCGAGATCTACACCTTATACGGTCGATCCGAAACAAGTTCGCGCATCAGGCCGGTGCAATGGACTTCGACGACGACTCAGTTCGACAGCTTTGCGAGTCCTTGGCATTTCACGGTGTGAAGCCCGCAGCTTCAGCAGGGTCTAAATTTAGGCGTTCGGTAATGGGCATACTAACGCTCGTGGTACAGGCCATGGACGAAACGACGCACATCGAGGCAAAACTCGATTACGCTATTCCTGACGGAACGGGTGCTTATAAACTCGTGGCTGATGTGTACAAGACGATTGTCGGAGGTGAGTACATCCTGAAGCACGAGCACGAATAGCCCTTGACGCCTGCCGCAAAAGCCTACGGGGGCGACAGCCAGGCGCTGCGTATCCTCTAGAGGGCAGGAAGGCTTGCGCATCTAGTCGACGCTACACAATAGGGGTTCGGCGCGTTCAACGAGCCGAGACCATTGGTGCCCAGCGGCGTAGTACGACGACGTGAAATTGCCATCTGAGAAAGCCGGACGAATGGCACGAATGTAGCATTAAGATTGCTATTCAATTTTTTGAAGCCGATATCCAACTGCACCGCATACCAACGACAGCAAATTGACGGACAGCAGCCGCACGGCGTCTGATCGGCGAGCGTCCGCAATGGCCAAAATACACTGCTTGCCCATCTTGCACGCTTGAAAGCGGACCAGTCGCTCGATCCGCCCACTCAGTTCGCGATCAACGAAGCGGAATGGGCGATGCGCCTGCTGTACCTGATCTACAACTCCCACCTCGTGCACCACGATCTTCCGCGTATCCCTTGCCGCGTGTGCATCGGGTGCGTCGCAACGCGTATGCGGCGAGAAATGGTGCGCTTGTGATTAACGCGGATACTGGGAATTGCAGAACCGCGTATGCGTGACAAGAGACCAACGTCTCGGTTTATGCCAGATTCGGATCCACCCGCCACACTGCCTGCTGGCCGTCTCCCAACCCCAGAGAAAAAACGCAATGAGCGCGCCCAGTCACGATGCAAGCTCCGCTCGAATCGAACACGAACGACCTGCGCAATCGGACCAGCCAATCGCCGGATAAGCAAAGCTTCAGACATCATCACCGATACGCAGGCACTCAATCAACGCACGCAGCTTCGTCGACACTTTATTGCCCCCAGGAAAGTAAAGATAAAACCCTGGAATCTCCGGGCAAAACGCGTCCAGCATCGTCACAAGTTCTTTGCGCGCGAGATACGGCGTGAAGGTTTCCGCCATACCGAACGTGATGCCGGCGCCGGCCAGCGCGGTGTGGATCATCACACGCATATCGTTCGTCGTCGTCCGCGGTTGCACCGCGACATCGAACGGGCGGCCGGACTCGGCGAACTCCCATCGATAAGGCGCCGTATCGGGAGCAGGGCGCCATCCGATGCAATCGAACTCCACGAGCTCGCGCGGATGTGCCGGCTTGCCCCGACGCTTGCAGTAAGCCGGTGACGCCACGACGATCTGCCGCTGCGCACGCGACACCGGCACCGCGATCATGTCCGCTTCGATCACCTCACCGAGTCGCACGCCTGCGTCGTAGCCTTCCCTGAAGATATCGAATTCGTCGTCCGTGACGAACACATCCAGTGCGATGCGCGGATGCCGCTCCATGAAGCGGGCAAGCGAGCGCCCCTGCATCACGCTCTCGGCTATCGACGACACCACCAGCCGTATCGTGCCGCGCGGTTCGCCCTGTTCGTCGCCGATGGCATCCAGCGTGTGGGCCAGCGCCGTGCGCGCGGGCAGAAGCGCGGCATGGAGCCGCTCGCCGGCTGGCGTCAGGCGCACGCTGCGCGTCGTGCGCTGAAAAAGCGCAACGCCCACTCGCGTCTCCAGCCTGCCGATCGCCTGACTGACTGCGGGCCGCGTGACGCCGAGACGTTCGCCCGCGCGCCGGAAACTGAGCGTCTCGGCGACAGCCACGAAGACATCCATCCCGTCGAAGAAGTCTGCCATTGGTAATGTCCAGTTACCAGCCCATGTAACGAAAGCCACTCGATCTTCGCAGCGGCGGCGCGTATTGTCCAGATGTCGCGACACTTTTATCAACCGGGCGCTCACTCATGACCGACAGACCACATGAACACGCACGCAACACACACCGATAAAACGATCTTGATCACCGGAGCCTCGGCGGGTATTGGCGAAGGCATCGCCCGCGTGGCGGCGGCCGCTGGCGCGCGGCTCGTGCTGGGCGCGCGCCGCACGGAACGCCTTGAAGCCTTGACTGCCGACCTGCGTGCCGGCGGCGCGCAGGTCGCCTGGCAGGCACTGGATGTCACCGATCGCAGGCAGATGCAGGACTTCGTCACGCTGGCAAAGGACACGTTCGGCGGCGTGGACGTGCTCGTCAACAATGCAGGCGTCATGCCGCTCTCGTTGATGCGTTCGCTCAAAGTGGACGAATGGGACCACATGATCGACGTGAATATCCGTGGTGTGCTGCACGGCATCGCCGCCGTCCTTCCGCTGATGGATGCGCAGGGTCACGGCCATATCGTCAATGTCTCGTCGGTCGGCGGGCTCGCCGTGTCGCCGACGGCGGCCGTGTATTGCGCCACGAAATACGCGGTCCGGGCCATCTCGGAAGGCTTGCGGCAGGAAAGCGACACGCTGCGCGTGACGTGCGTCTATCCGGGCGTCGTCGAGTCGGAGCTGGCTCACACGATCACGGATCCCGCCGCCGCCGAGCTGATGCGGACCTATCGGCAAATCAGCATTCAGCCCGATGCGATCGGCCGTGCCGTGTTGCACGCGATCACGCAGCCCGCCGATGTCGATACGAACGACATCGTCGTGCGTCCTGTTCGCACGCGTTGAGCACGGTCGCAAACCATGAATCGGGCGTTCTGCCAACTCAAGAGGATCAGCGCATGAAAACGACTGACAAGGTTTGGTGCATCACAGGATGTTCGACGGGACTCGGCCGCGAACTGGCGAAGCAGGTCCTCGAAGCGGGCGGGCGCGTCGTCATGACGGCGCGTAACACGCAGACGCTGGACGCATTGCAGGCACGCCATCCGGAACGTGCATGCTCGCTGAAACTCGATCTGACGGACGGCGCCAGCATCGTTGCGGCCGCCGAAGCCGCGCGACAAGCGTTCGGGCACATCGACGTGCTCGTCAACAACGCGGGCTATGGATATGTCGCGGCGATCGAGGAAGGAGAGGATGTCGAGATACGCCGTCAGTTCGAAACGAATGTGTTCGGCTTGTTCGCGTTGACGCGCCACGTGCTCGCGGATATGCGAGCGCGCAGGAGCGGTCACATTCTGAATCTGTCGTCGATCGGCGGGCTGGTGGCGTTTGGTGCGACCGGCTATTACCATGCGACCAAATTTGCAGTCGAAGGGTTCTCGGAAGCGCTTGCGGCGGAAGTGGCGCCCCTGGGCATCAAGGTCACGATCGTGGAGCCGAGCGGCTTTCGCACCGACTGGGCGGGGCGTTCGATCATCGAATCGAAGACCGTCATCGAGGACTATGCCGGGACGGCGGGCGCACGCCGCAAAGCCACCCGCGACGCATCGGGCAAGCAGCGCGGCGATCCGGCTCGCGCGGCTCAGGCAATGCGGACGGTCGTCGGCATGGCGGCGCCGCCGCTGCGGCTGTTGCTCGGCAACGATGCGTATCGCCTGGCGATGGCGCGGCTCGACACCCAGCGCAAGGCCTTCGAGGATGTCAGGGAACTTGCTTGCGGAGCGGATTTTCCTGAGCAATAAAGGCGGAATGGGGCGGCTCGATCATCGGGGATCCGCCGCCAGCCTGGATCCGGTCGCGATGAAGTGGACACCGCCGCCATGGCTCACGAAGCCTTGACGGTGTTCGCGGGGACAGGAACGCGAACCCGTTCCTGAGACCGGCGCCAGGCCTTATGGAGCCAGATAGAAATCCATGGGGATCAGCTCGACGGCCCATCCGCCTTCTTCGCCGAGCGTGGCAGCCGGGTGCATGGACGCGATGCGCAATGCGTCCTCGAGGCTGTCTGCTTCGATGATGAACAGGCCGCCCACGACTTCCTTCGACTCCGTGTAAGGCCCATCGGTGACGTGCGTCTTGCCGCTGCGAGGGCGAAGTGTTCGCCAGTTATCGAGATCGCCGAGGGATGCGGATATCACAACCTTGCCGGTGGCGCGCATCTTCTCGTCCAGTTGGGGGCATTGGCTCACCAATGCCTTGACGGCGTCCGGCGACATTGCGGCGAATTTTTCGGGGGTGAAGTAGGCCAGGCCGAGGTATTTCATGGGAACTCCTTTGGATGTGTATATCCACGACGAAGCTGATGGCCGGAAATCGACAATGTTCGGGAAAATGTGTGGGAAGTCGCGATAACCAGTCGGTTTCGCTCGTTGCCTTCTGCGCCTTGTGTGACGTCGGGATTGCCGCACGACTATCGAAGCATCGGGTCTGGATGATCTGGCAGAGAGCGTGAACCATGAGTTGACGATCAAGGCGATTCAAACGACTCGTACACGAATCCGAACGTTGACTCTGCTTGCCGGCGTTGCTTACGAAAACGGCGCTGTTATCCGCTGCTGTCAGCGTTGAGCGGAGGCAACGCCAGGCGTTTCGTTCTTCGACTTCTCCTGAAGCCGGTGTGACGCCGCAGACGCGTGGGCGACGCTTATTCGGCGCAGCCACCGCATCGATATTGGACAATCGCTGAATCCGCCAATCGCTTCAAGTCGCTCTGTTCTGACTCGCCGATGTTGCAAAGTTGCGCCGGACGCGGATAACGCGGGTTGGCGTCCATCCATCGGTAAAGTGCTGGAACGATGCGCGACATCCGGCCCGCGTTCTCGGCCTTTCGAAGCTTCCGCCAGGCGGCGAACTCGCCTTCCGCGCGCACTTTGCTCCATGCCGACCACCGGCGCCAGCCGCGCTCAACCAGTGCACGCATGCGCGGATAAAACCAGATCACGAGCGCGACACCCGCCAGTGCGACACACCCGAACACGATGTCTCTCCCATCGAGGTAGATCGCGCCGCCTCGTTCCGTGCCTACCGCGAGCCAAAGCAACGGATGCCGCGATTCCTTCGCCATTCGAACGAAGGCATCCGTATGGCTTTCATCGAAACCGTCGCTCAAGAAGACAATCGTGCCCGCTGCGTCGTCGGCCTCGTGCAACACGCGTTTCGCAAGCGCCAGGCCCGCAGCGGCGTTCCTGCCGTCATGTGGCATCAATTCAGGCGAGAGCGCAGGCACATAAAGCGCGAGCAACGCGGGATCTTCCGTGGGCGGCACGACGAGATGCGCGCTCGCGGCGAAGACCAGCAACCCGGTGCGCGCACCTTTGCGCACAGCTGAAAGATCGAGCACCTTTTGCCTTGCACGTTCGATCCGGCTCGGCGCGACATCGGTCGCATCCATCGAACGCGCGAGTTCGAGGACGATCATCAGCGGCGCCTTGTCCTGATCGAAGGGTGGAAGTTCCTGTTGCCACGTGGGCCCCGCCACGGCGATGGCGCATAGGGCGATCAGTGCAGCCAACGAAGGGATCGACAGTGTGCTCATGCTTCTTGACGCCGTGCGTATCGGCATGGCGGGACCGCGCACGGCTATCGGCGGATCGGTTGGTCGAGGCAGGTCGTCGTTTCGCTACACTGCGCACTTCGGCCGATACCCTGCCAGGAGAATGCACATGGACCGCATGGTTGCGATGGAGACTTTCGTCACAGTTGTCGATGCGGGCTCGTTCTCCGCCGCCGCTCGCCGGTTGAAAGTGGGTCAGCCAGCTGTCTCGAAGGCAGTCGCGCAGTTGGAGGACCGTCTGGGCGTCCGTCTGCTATTGAGGTCGACACGTGGCCTTGCGCCGACGGATGCCGGTCAGCGGTTCTACGACCACGCCCGCCGGGCCATCGATGAGGCCGAGCACGCCGAACAGGCCGCGCGTGAGTCGTCGGAAGGCCTGTCCGGACGACTGCGCATAGGCGCAGCCGTCACATTTTCCCGGCTCCACGTCTTGCCGGCATTGAAGTCTTTTCTGGATCAACACCCGAACCTGAGCATCGATGTCGTACTTGATGACCGGTCCGTCGATTTGCTCGAAGAGGGCGTTGATGTCGCATTGCGTATGGGCGCTCTGGACGATTCGACCATGACCGCGCGTCGCATGTCCACGGGGCGGCGGCTCGTCATCGGCACACCGTCATATTTCGCGGCAGCCGGAGTTCCGCAAACACCTGCCGACCTTGGCCGACATCAGGCGGTCGTTTATTCCGTGCGAGGTGGCGGCGAATCGTGGCTGTTCAGCCGCGGTGACGGCGCCGACTCGAACGTCACCCTGTCTGGCCGAGTAAGCGTGAATGCAGCCGAAGGCATGCGCGCGGCGGTGCTCGCTCACATCGGCCTGGCTGTTGCTTCGGAATGGATGTTCGCCCCCGAGCTCGCGAACGGCACAGTTCAAGCCGTCCTGACTGACTGGACGTTGCCGCCAATCGACCTGTGGGCCGTATTTCCATCGGGCCGCATGGCAACGACGAAGACGCGTGCTTTCGTCGCGTTTGTTGAGCACCTTCTCAACGATCGCCGATCCAGCGAAGACCCCACAGCCTAGCTGCTTCGCAGTTGGGTGCCGCCTGTTTCCGTCCGCCCCCTCGCAGCAGGAATAGGAGCTATTCCTCACTCGCCGCTACCGAACGATGCCACCCGAGCGGAGGATACGCATCAGCCGGTGCATGAACGCGTTGGCTCCGATCCAGCGGTCCATGTCGGCCATACAGGCCAGAGAACCGCTTTGCAATCTACCTGCTCAGGAAAGCCATGACCCAAGCTCTAAAAGGCAAACTCGCCCTCGTTACGGGTGCTTCGCGAGGAATCGGTGCAGCTATTGCTGCACGTCTTGCGCGCGACGGCGCATCCGTCATCGTTCACTATGCGTCGAGCCCGGCGCGTGCCGATGCAGTCGTCAAGGAGATCCGTGATGCCGGTGGCGAGGCTGAGGCTGTCGGCGCTAACCTGTCGAAGCCCGAAGGCGTCAGAAGCCTTGTCGATTCAATCAGCGGGGTGTTCGGCGGCCGCTTCGAGGGGCGGCTCGATATCCTCGTGAACAACGCTGGCACGGTCGAATATGGACCCTTTCTCGATTCCTCGGAAACGTCATACGACACGCACTTCAACTTGAATGTTCGTGCGCCGATCGAACTGGCCAAAGACGCAGCCGCGCGGATGGTCGCGGCGGGCTGGGGACGGATTATCAATGTAGGCTCGGCCTTTGGCGAAGCCGCGCCTCTGCCTGGCGTGACGCTCTACATAGCATCGAAGTTCGCGCTCAGGGGCTTCACTCGCGGGCTATCTCGCGAACTGGGCAAATACGGCGTGACCGTGAATGCGGTCCAGCCCGGTCCGATCGATACGGAACTTGCGCCACAGCCCGGCACGGAAGACCACGCCACCATGACAAAGCTCGCGAGCGTGGGCCGTTTCGGCAAACCGGCAGAAATCGCCGCGGCGGTAGCTTATCTTGCCAGTCTCGAGGCCGGCTATACGACCGGCGAGAGCCTGACCGTCGACGGTGGATGGATTGCCTGACCCTGGCTGCCCAGCATGCCGCTGATACGGGTGCCGCGCTGCGATATGGCTTAGCGGTGCGCGTCCAGGCGCTCGCACATCGATGAAACCAAAGGGAGCATGGTCTGGCGCGTCTGCGCGTCGCATGTGCGACTGCCTTTTGCCTCGGCCACCGGCGGCTTAGTGTCAGTGTCGATGGTTGACCGCTCAGAGTGGATCAGAGACGGTCGCCGGTGAAGCGATCGGCCGTTCAGCGAAGCCCTGACCGACGAACGGGCCCTGGTCCGGCCACAACTCTTCATGCTCAATCCGCAATGGCTGCGCACGTTCGCGGCGCTGGCCGAACTCGGCAATTTCACACGCGCCGCGAAACGGCTCGATCTGACGCAGGCGGCTGTCTCTCAACATGTGCGCCATCTGGAAGATGCGCTCGGCCTGCTGGTGATACGCCGACCGCGCGCCATCGAACTGACGCCTGCGGGGCATGCGCTGCTCGACTATTGCGACGCGGTGAAACAGGCGCGCCAGCGGCTTGATGCGCGCGTGTCCAGTCCCGCAGAAGAGGCCGGAGAGATTGGCTTGATCACGCCGGGAGGCATCGGGCTGGCGTTGTTTCCGTTAATGCTGGAGTGGCAGGCGCAGCATCCGCAATCGAGGATTCGTCACTGTTTCGCGCCGGATCCGGAAGTACTCGACGCGGTGCTGACCAATCGATACGACCTAGGCATCGTCACATTCGAACCCGATGACACGCGTCTCACCGCGCGCAGATTCTTGCAGGAGCCTCTGGAACTCGTCGTGCCGGCGGGCGCAACAGTGCGTGCGTGGAGCGATCTCCAAGCGCTCGGTTTCATCGATCATCCGGATGGGCGGGCGATGGCGAAGCGCTTGCTGAGTCGTCGGTTTCGGAAGAACGCGGGCATCGGGGACCTGCCGCGCAACGGTTTCAGCAACCAGATCGCGCACATCCTCGAATTCGTGGCGCGCGGGCTGGGATTCACCGTCATTCCGCGTTATGCGCGGGTGGCGTTCGCGCAGCAGGACAAGATCGAGGTGATGGAATGCGGGTCACCCGTGCTCGAAACCTCGTGGATCATTCATCGTGCGGAATGGCCGTTACCTGAACGCTGCGCGCGGGCGGTGCGGTATCTGGAGGAGCGGATGAAGGGGTAGTGCAGCATGATGGCCTGATTCGACGCCCCCGCGATCGCGCCCACGATGTCGGTCAGGCGCTGTTCCTCGATCCTTTGACCGCAGCCAATCAGCGCAGCGCCAGCGACTTTTTGCTGCGACTCCAGCCGGATGTCGTCAGCCATCGTCGCTACGGCTTGGCTCACCTTGATCCGACCTCACCTCGAAGTCCCCCGCAACGGCCCAGGAGGAACGACAACCCTCACGCGCCCGGTCTTGACGTCATAAACCACCCCCGACACGACGAGGCTATCGTCGAGATCCAAATTCGCGCGAATGGCGGCCACATCAATTGCCACTGCCTCATAGGGTTCGGTGATAGCGAGCTCATCAAGCTTGTCGGCCGCGACTCCAAGATGCTTTGCCAGCAGAGCAGGCGCATGCTTATAACATCCAATGATCCCGCAATCGGTATGTTGAAGCAGTACCAGATTGCGTGCACCATCGGGCCGTCCTGCGGCCTTCGAGACGACTCTCAGCACCGCCAGTGTTTCCAGCAGATTCTTGTTGACCCGCCCACCGACGTTGCGAATCACAGCAGCCTCACCCTGCTTCAACCCAAGCACAAAAGCGGGGTCGACCCGAGGATCAACACATCCGACGACGATGGTTCCGGTCGACGGCATCATCTTCAGCTCCGGCGCGAACTCGGCGCTTACGAATTCGGCGTTGCGTTCCAGCATGACATCGTTGAAGTCCATATTGCCTGCTCCTATAAGTGACTCAAACCACATTAAGCTCAAACAATCGCCGCCTCATCCCCCATCGCAAACCCCGACCTCTCCACAACATGCAACTTCGGCTCACGATCGATGACAAGCCCAAGCACATCCGGCCGACTGTAATGCCCTCGTGAATCCATCATCCGTTTGCGCTTATCGATCTGCCAGAAGTCCAGATCCGCGATGACTTCGCCTTCACCCTCGCGCAACGGCGCCCCACCCAAAAACTCCCCTTCAGGCGAAACAATCGCGGTAAAGCATCCGCTTGAAATCGGCCCGACCTGAGTCGTATTGGTATCCCGCAAGATCTGCTGTTGCTGCTCAGAAGTCAGCCAGGCCGTAGCGTTGACGACAAACGCCCCCGCCTCCAGCGCATGCTGCCGGATATTCACCGAAATCTGCTCTGAAAAAAGATCACCCGCAAACGACCCCGGATACATCGCCGAATGAATTTCTTCTCCATCGGCCATGAGTGCATAGCGGGCGAGCGGGTTGTAGTGCTCCCAGCAGGCCAACTGCCCAACACGTCCGACAGCAGTATCGACAGCCCGCAACCCTGACCCATCGCCCATTCCCCAGACCATTCGTTCGTGATAAGTCGGCGACAGCTTCCGACGTCGCTGCACGAGCGTGCCATCGGCATCAAACAGCAGTTGAGTGTTGTAGAGCGTCCCACCGTCGCGCTCATTCACGCCGATGGACACCACCATCCCCGCCTGCCGCGCCGCTTCGCCGATGGCCCGCGTCGTATCCGAAGGCACCGTCACCGCCTGTTCCAGCAGCCTGTAATGCTCAGCCCCCATCGCAAACGGAGATTCGATAAACGAAAAGTACGGGTAATAGGGAACGACAGTCTCAGGAAACGTCGCAAACTGAACGCCTTGCTGACCGAGCTCCAGAATCTTCCTTATGACCTTATCAACAGTCCCTTCCCGGCTATAAAGAACAGGCGCGATCTGCACGGCGGCGGCCCGGATGATTTTCGACATGACGGTAATCCTTGTTGCTGCGAAGCGGTGAGAGAAGTGCTTGTACCTTAGCGTCGCGAGCTATTACGATCCATGTCGTTGTTGCCACCTTTCATGACATCCCCAAGCCCCAAAACCGCAAAACCGCAAAACCGCAAAACTGCAGGATCAGCCATGCACCGTGTTGGCTTCATAGTGCCGAAGAGATTCCAGATGATGAGCCTCGCAGCCCTGACGGTGTTCGAGATCGCGAACCTGCCGCACGCAGGCCAGAGCTACGATGTCCATGTGTTGTCTGAACACGGTGGGCCCGTCGAGTCTTCGGGCGGCATGAAGCTGGAGACTGAAGCTTTCGGCGATACCGCGTTCGACACGGTCATCGTAGGGTCGATCACGGAGATGAGCATCCCGGCCTCCGCCCCAGCCGTAGTGGCGTTCGTGAAAGAAGCGGCCAAAGCATCAAGAAGGATCACATCGATATGCAGCGGAGCATTCGTCCTGGCCGAGGCCGGATTGCTCGACGGCAGGCGCGCCACCATGCACTGGGCGCATGCAGCAGAATTCAGGGCGCGGTTCCCGAATGTCATCACGCAGGAAGACCGGATCTTCGTCAACGACGGCCCCATCTGGACGTCGGCCGGCATGACGGCGGGCATCGATCTCGCACTGGCATTGCTCGACAACGACCTCGGCGCCGAGACCTCAAAAAGGGTCGCGCGGCTTCTCGTCATGAATCAGCGTCGGCTTGGCGGGCAGATGCAACATTCCGCGCTGCTCGACATGACGCCCAAGTCCGACCGGATCGAACTCGTCCTCACACACATTCGCCGCAACCTGCGCAATCCGCTCACCATCGAGGAACTTGCCGATGTGGCCAGCCTCAGTCCTCGTCAGTTCAGCCGCGCCTTCGTGGCCGAGACGGGCCAGTCACCGGCCAAAGCGGTTGAACAACTCCGCCTGGAAGCAGCCCGATTCATGATCGAGCAGGGCAGTCACACGATCAACGTAGTGGCACAGGAAACGGGGTTTGCGGACCGGGAACGGATGCGCCGCGCGTTTCTCCGTACCTTTGGCGTACCCGCAGACATCCTGCGCAGAAGCGCCAGGCGGGACCCGGCCACGGACAACTAAAGCGCGCCATTCCATCAATGCGCCATAGCCGCGCGAGACCCGTGCTCCCCACGAACCAGCATCCATCCCATCCCCCGCACATTCCGAATGAGCGCATGTCCAAACCGCTTGCGCATGGAATGAATGAGCACGTCGAGCGCATTGCTCTCGACTTCCTTGCCCCATCCATAAATCCGCTCTTCCAATTGCGAGCGCGAGAGAATCGCACCAGGCCGTTCAAACAATGCATGCATGAGCGCAAACTCACGCGCTGACAACAACGAAGCCGCCCCATCTCTCCACAGCGTTCGATGGTCAAGATCGAGCCCGATCTTTTCATCGCCGATACGCGATGTCGCATACCCCGCCTGCCGCCGCAAGACAGCACGAATCCGCGCGAGCACTTCGCGTTCATCGAACGGTTTGATCACGCAGTCGTCCGCACCGATATCAAGACTGCGCACACGCGCATGCGGATCACTTGACGTGGTGAAGGTCAGCACGGGCACCTTGTTACCCGCTTCTCGCGAAGCACGCAGCAAATCAAGCCCGCCGCCACATTCAAGTCCAAGATCGAGCAATACGAAAGCGTAATAAGCCGCATGAATGGCAAGCCCGCCGGCGCGCGCATCGCGCACCCAGTCGACGCGATAATCCGCTTCCTTCAGTGCACGAAAAAGGCTTTGACCGACTTGCAGATCGTCTTCAATGAGTAACACGCGCATGATGTCCCTTCTTTCCTGGCGACGATTCGTCGCGATCAATTCAAGGAGGCTGAACGGCGTCTGTTCATTCGAGATCCGAACCATGTTGAACAGACGCTTCAGAAGATGAGCCCGGCGCCGCGTCTTGTTGATTGCGATCAGTCGAGCAAATGCAGTGTAGAGCGATCAATTGTGCATGTCTGTCCTATCGAAACAGGACAGACATGTGTCGTGCATCAGCCGAGCAACGCTGTCAGCGCGACGAGCTCACGCTGGGTCGCGATGCCGAGCTTGGCAAGCGCGCGTTGCTTGTACGTCACCACACTGGCCGGAGAAAGTTCGAGCATCGCCCCCACGGTCTTCGCGGTCTCACCACGTCCAAGCAGCTTCGCGACACAACGTTCGCGTTCCGACAAAGCCGTATGCCACTTCACCGACACCTCACGTGGCACGCGCGGCGTGGCGCAGAGCCGTGTATGAATCGAAACGAGCGAAGCGAGCAACTCAGTGAAGGCCCAGATACGCGCCTTGTCCTGATCCGTGAAGCAGCCCATTTCCTTCGAGCGATAGAGGCTGAGATAAGACGTGTGCTCTACATCGGGAACGATGATGGACAGCTTGTCCACCAGGCCCGGCTCCACGAAGAAGCGTTCGAAATAAGCTTCATTGAAAGTGGACGCGGGTTTCAGGGACCGCATCGCCGGCGTGGTCAGCGCATCTCCGGAGATAGAGAATTCCCGCACCAGCGGATCTTCCCGGTAGCATCCGCCGATATACGCCTGCGTCAGTTGCGCACCAACGCCAACACCCACACCTCTGCGGCGGCTCGCAAACGCCGCCATTTCCGCATGACGCGGCTTGACGTTCACCAGTGCGCAGTGATCGATCTCGACGAGTCCTTCAAGCGCACCAATCAAGCCGATGCCGAAGTCCTCGGTGCCGGCCGAGCGCACGCAGTGAGAGAAGGGAAGAATGCCTGCACAGTCTCGCGGGTTCATAAGATTGCTCATAGCCTTGAAAACGATGCCGTGGGATCGCGCTCGAGCACCATGAGCAGATAGCCGACTGAGCGCTGGTCGTCTATCACCGCGAATGCGCGGCTCTAAAGCACCGCGTCACGCCGTCTGAACCCACTGGAAGCTGACTAACCGCCATATGTCCACTTGAATACCAGTGGTTCAGTGGGCGCTATCTTAAGAACGCCAAACAAGCCAGTCTTGTCACCACGGCCCACGGAAAGCGACGATTTCGGCACAATTTCATGATTCGGTATTCGCACGATCGTGCAACTGGTCCTATAGATGTCGCATCGCAGCAATTCAATCCGAACGTTCGAGACGGCTCGTCGTTTTACGGCATATGCATGTCGCGGGCTGGATGGTTTTCAATGCTTTCGCGTGGCTGGCGTCGAAGCAATTCCGCAACGATCAAACCCATAATTTCGCGCTAACACATGCGGCATACATTCATGACTGGACGCTGGTTCTCACCTGAGAAAGCAGATTGATCCAGATGACCTCACTTTGGAGAAGCATCATGAATGCAACCGTGAATCTGACCACCGAACAAGTCATCAACGACCTCATCGCGCCGCAGGATCAAGCGTTCACGCTGCCTGAAGGCATCGTCGCCGACGGCACGGATTTCGTTCCCACTGTCCAGTATCTGATGTGACCGCACGCGGGGTACGCAGCCGCTACGCCCTCATGTAGCGGCCCGCCGCCCCGCATTTCTTCCGTTCATGCGGACGCGTCATGCGTTCGCCAGTCCGATGAAAACCACTCCCCGATTTCTCCGTGAACCGGACCCATGGCAAGACCTCGTGCTGCCATCATCCGGACGCAGCATCCTCATTCGCACCGCCTTGCAGGAGAACATGAAAGACTCTCTGCAAAAGGTTTTGCTACAGATTGCTCGTGTATTGCCGGGATCGGCCGCTGGTCTCGAGGAAGAAGTCGAAGGACTGGATACCGCGCGCCGCTTTTCTCCGCGACTGTACTTCGACTACTTCATGTTGCTTCAAGACATGGCGCAGTCCGACGTGCGCGCTGTCGCCGCGCGCTGTGCAGCCTTGCGCCGATGTCTGCACATGCCCTATGCGGATCGCTTCGAAGTTCGCGAGCGGATGGATGAAATCGCGCTGTCCTTCATGCGCGCTCACCGCGCCGCGACGCTTTCAGACGCAAGTCATCTTTCGATCGACGCACCCGAATCCGCAACCTACCTCGAATACGCCGATAGCATTCCCCGCTGCACAGCCGCATCGGCGCGACGTCATCTTGCGACCCTGCAAATGGCGCTCGCCGCGAGCGAGCCTCATCTCGCGGACGAGATCTCCAGTCTCGTTTCCGTCGTGCAGTTGATGCCGCAGTCGTTTTCGGCGGAAGCCGCATCGAGTCTTTCCGCCTTCGGTACGGTCCTCGTGCGTCCCCCGATGGACACGCCCGAGACGTCCACGCACTTCTTCTACTTCGACCGCATCGTCCACGAGTCTGCGCATATCTATCTCAACATGCTCATGACGTTCGATCCGCTGCTGACGAATGGCGCAGCGCTCGCCGCGTCGCCTGCACGGCAGACGCTGCGGCCCTTGAAGGGCGTTCTGCATGCGCATTTCGTGTTCTTCCGTCTGCTGCATGCCTATCGGCACGCGCCAGATGCCATCCGCCGCACTGAGGCTTCCTGTCCGCCGCGCGCCGAGATGGACCGCATGAGCCTGTCCGCGCTGCCGCTGTCCTTCGCTGCACGAGAGGCCGTCTATCTCGACAAGTTCATTCAGGGAGACGCGATTCTCCGTTCATCGGCGGCATTTACGCCGTGCGGCCAGCGCCTTTTCGATGCAATGACGGAGACCTTGTGTCATGTGTGATTCTCCTTTGCGAGTGCTCGAGCAACGTCTCGTCGAGCGGCTGAGCCAGTTGACGCCGTATCCCGACACGCTGCTGGAGATGGGATGCGGCGAAGGCCGCACGCTGCTTGCCTTGAAACACACGCACCACATGCACGTCAGCGGCGTGGACGTGTACGAGCCTTCACTGTCCGCGCTGAAGCGGGCCGGTATCGATGCAAGAGTGTGCGACATGCGCCGCCTTCCATTCGAAGACAACACCTTCGACTGGGTGCTGATCGCCAACTCGTTGCATCACATCGCCAATCCCAGGGACGCAATCAGGGAAGGCGCACGCGTGGCCCGCCATGGCCTCGTCATTTGCGAGCCATGGCTGGACCAGACGATCGCTTCACAGCGCACGACTTTCACGCTATGCGAGTGGTCGAACGCATTGCTGCAAAGCTTTGGATTCTTCCATCGCCGCGGCTTGTCCGCTGGCGAGATTCTGGAAACGATCGACTTCGCCGCGATGTCCGCCGAAGTGCATCAGGAGCTGCACATTTCACGCTGGGACGTGCAGCAATGGCTTGCGGACCTCAAGCCTTGGATCGACAAGCTATCCCACGACCACTACCTGCGCTGGCGGCTCAATCATTTGCTCAAGACCTTGCCCGTGGGCGCGGCGACCGAACCCGGACAGACGATCGTCGTCATCAGGAAGGCGCCGGCGCGTGCAGACGCCTTAACTTCATAGAGGGACTTCCGTGAAACTTCAAAGACAGGTTGTTGTTATTGTCGGTGCGGACCGAAAGGGCTTCTATATCGGGCCGACGCTGCACGGGCGCGGTTATCAATGCGTGCATGTGAGAATGGGTCCGATGGCAGCGGACCCCGCGACGGCATGTCCCGACTGGTGCAGCCGCGAGTTCCAGCTGACATCGCACGATGACGCGGCCATTCTCGAACTCGTCTCCGAGCTGAAACCCTACCGGATCAAGGCTATCGTCGTGGCGGGGGACAGCGGGGTCATTCCCGCGAACAAGCTGGCGCAGTTCTTCGACGTTCCATGCAATCCCGCCGGAACTTCACGGCTGCATCGCCACAAGTACCACATGGTCGAGGCGCTGCGCCTCAATGGCGTGCCGTGCGCGGCGCAATTCCATTCGCATGATCTCGACGCCATCCTGACATGGTATGAGACGTCCGGCTTCAGGCGCGTGGTCATGAAACCCGCGCTCGGCGCGTATTCGGACGGCGTCGGCATCTGCGAAAGCAAGGCCGATATCGCCGCGATCTTCGAGCGCAATATTGGCCGCCTTAATGTGGTTGGCGAGATCAAGGATGAATACGTCGTCCAGGAATATCTGGAGGGCCGGCATTTCGTCGTGAACACCGTGTCGGTAGAAGGGTGGCACTTCGTAACGGATATCTGGCATGAAGCGAATCATCACCGGCACACGCAGATCATCGACGAATACGCGGACTCGGTGCGCCGCGATGCCCCCGAGTTCCCCATTCTGACAGCGTATGTGCACGATGTTCTCGATGCATTGGAGATCCACAACGGCCCGGCCCACACAGAAGTCATGCTGACGGCAAACGGCCCTCGTCTGATCGAAACGGGGGCGAGGCTTGCAGGCGGAATCGACTATTCGATCGTCGAGGAATGTAACGGCTTTAGCCAGGTATCGGTACTGGCGGACAGTGTGGTCGCGCCTCACCTCTTTGAAGCCAGACAGGCGGCATGCGTGACGGCACCCGCGCGTCATGCCCGCTTCATCTACATGAATTCGAAGTTCGCCGGTCAGATAGCCTCACAACCCGACCTCGCGTGCTTCCTGTCCGTGCCGAGCCTCATGAGCATCAAGCTGACGTTTGCAAAAGGCACGAGACTCGAACGAACCGGGCAGACGTTCGGACATCCCGGCTACGCGATGCTCGTCGCGGATAGCCCGCAACAACTGACTCGCGATTACGCCCACTTTCGCGCGATCGAAACCTGGTTCTTTCACGAAGCCACGAAACCCAATGCAGACGCTCAATGGGAGCACGCAGCATGAACCACACCCTGTGGCTACGCGCCGAATACAGAGCAAAGGAACGTCGGACCCCGCTGATTCCCATTCATGCGGGCATTCTGGTCAAGAACGGTTTCAGGGTCTGCGTCGAATCATCGGAGAAGCGCATCTATCCCAACTCCGCTTATTCGGACGTGGGATGTACGCTCGTCGAAAGCGGCAGCTGGCGGTTCTCTCATCGTGACACGCTGATTCTCGGTCTCAAGGAATTGCCTGATGCGACGTTCCCGCTGCGGCATCGGCATATGTACTTCGCGCACGCCTATGAACGGCAGCAGGGATCGGCCAGTCTGCTCGAACGATTCGAACGCGGCGGCGGCTTCCTGTACGACCTCGAACAGATCAGGGACAACTTCAGCGCGCAACTGGTCACGGGCGGCGCGGGCTATCTTGCCGGCATGGCTGCGGCGACGGCATGCCTCGACATCTGGAAGCAAAGGCAAGGCGTCCGCGCCGGGCCCTACCATGTACCGGATGAATTTCCAAGCGTGAACGCACTCGTCCGCTATGCACGAGCCATTGTGCGCAGTGATTTCCGCGCGCCGCGCACGCTGGTGATCGGAGATCGAGGGAAATCCGGCAGCGGCGTGACATGGCTGCTCGACGAACTTGGACTCGCGTACGATCGCTCACCGAAGATCACGCAGGAGCACCCCGAGCTTCGTGAGCGGCTTCACGACTACGAGCTCGTCTTCAATTGCATCAAGCTGGCCGCCGACACGCCGCTGTTCCTGAACGATGCAATGATCGGCCCGCATACGAAAATCAGGTTGATCGGCGACGTGAGTTGCGAGGCAACGCATCCACGCAATCCGCTTCCGCTGTATGCGAGCCCGACGAGTTTTGCCGCGCCGGTCTGTCGCACGAAGTCGGGCATCGAGATCATGGCCATCGATAACATCACCGCGATGCTGCCGGTTGAATGCAGCGACATGCTGAGCGAGCAGATCTTTCCCTATCTCTGCTATTTCATGCTTGCAAGAGATATACACGACGCTTCGCCTTTCCGGCGCGTGGTTGATGCATTCCACTCCGCCTGCACCGATGCTAAACGCACTGCATCGACGGCTGCCTGACACGCTTCAATGCGACGACACGTACTCGGCGTTGTCAAACGCCGCCGGTATGGCGAAACTCTCGCGCATGCGTCGGGTTTCCGCCGCCGGCGTCAAACCGAACAAGCGCTTGAATTCGCGATTGAACTGCGATGCGCTGGCATAGCCCACGGCCATGCACGCCGCCTCTGCCGTCAGTTCCTCGCGCACCATCAGCAAGCGTGCCTGATGAAGGCGTGTCGACTTGACGTATTGCATCGGTGAAACCTGGGTAATGGTCTTGAAGTGACTATGAAAGCTCGGCACGCTCATTCCGGCTTCCTCGGCCAGTTGCGTGACGTCGAGCGCCTGCGCGTACCCGGCGTGGATCATGTGCAATGATCTGCCTATTCGCCCGAACTGCCCGCGCATGGCCAGCGCCTCACGCATCGCGCTGCCCTGCGCACCGGTGAGCACCCGGAAGTAGAGTTCGCGCAGCAGTCCCGGACCCAGCACGCCCGCTTCCAGCGGCCTGTGCAGCGCTTCGAGAAAGCGCAGGACGGAGCCTTGCATGGCATCGTCCATGGGCGTGGACATCATGCTTTGAGGCGCCTGCACCGGTGCCGCGAATCCCGAGCGATCGATCTCCACCGCAAGCTCCGCCGCCAGCGTGAAGTCGAGATGGAGATACAGTGCGAGCAAGGGGCGCTCGGCGCTTGCATCGGTTTCCATGCTGAACGGCACGGGCACGGACACCGCCAGATAATGATCCTCGTCGTACAAATACAGACGCTCGCCGAAGTACCCGCGCTTGCGCCCCTGACACACGATCACAATGCCCGGGTCATACAGAACCGGCGTGCGCGCCAGCGGCCGGTTCGAGCGCAGGATGCGCACGCTGGGCAGCGTCGTGAGGTTATAGCCTTCCTCGGGCGCGAGCGAGCGCAGCAGCGCAATCGTGCGCTTGCGGCCGGATGAGGGTTGATGGCTCATAGTTTTAGGCAACATAAATAGCGATTTGTAGCTGATCCGTTCCGCCAAAGCATACTATTCTGCATACTCCGAAACACATCACGGAGAAAATATTCCATGGCATCCACCCAGAAAACCCTGCTTATCACGGGCGTCAGCAGCGGCTTCGGCCGGGCGCTCGCACTGGAGGCGCTGGCGGCGGGACACAAGGTCGTCGGTACCGTGAGAAGTGAACAAGCGAAGCGTGAATTCGAAGCTCTGTCCTCGACCCACAGCGCCTTTGCGCGCGTGCTGGACGTGACCGACTTCGACGCCATCGAACCTGCCGTCGCGGAGATCGAAAGCACCATCGGACCCATCGACGTGCTCGTGAACAACGCCGGCTATGGTCACGAAGGCGTCATGGAGGAATCGCCGCTGTCGGAGATGCGCAAGCAGTTCGACGTGAACGTGTTCGGCGCGGTCGCCATGATGAAGGCCGTCCTGCCCTTCATGCGTGAACGTCGGGGAGGCCACATCCTGAACATCACGTCGATGGGCGGCTTCATCACCATGCCCGGCATCACGTACTACTGCGGCAGCAAGTTCGCGCTGGAAGGCATCTCCGAAGCGCTCGGCAAGGAAGTGGCGTCGTTCGGCATTGCCGTGACCGCCGTTGCGCCCGGCTCTTTCCGCACGGACTGGGCGGGCCGCTCGATGCGTCGCACGCCGCGTTCCATCGCGGATTACGACGCGGTCTTCGACCCGATCCGCCAGGCGCGCGAGGAGAAGAGCGGCAAGCAACTCGGCGATCCGCGCAAGGCGGCGCAGGCGATGCTCACCGCCATCGCGTCGGACCATCCGCCGGCCCATCTTCTGCTCGGCAGCGATGCGCTCGGGCTGGTGAGAGGCAAGCTGTCCGCCATGGAGAGCGAGTTGCGCGAATGGGAAACCGTGACGGTTTCGACGGACGGCTGAAGCAGGCTGCTGCACCTGCCCGGCAACAGAAATAAAAAATAATCCGGGCACGCCACAATATCTCCGTCCCCGAAACGTCATCACGGGTATGGAAACGCCGCACACCCCGAGCCCACTGCCGGAACAGGATCGTGAAATCGCAGCTGCTGTCGCCCGTGAGCGGCCGCGGCTGCGCAATTTCATTCGTCGGCGGGTGATCGATCAGGACGACGCCGAGGACATTCTTCAGGACGTGTTCGAAGAACTGGTCGAGGCCTACAGGCTCACGGATCCGATCGAGCAGATGGGCGCTTGGCTGTTCCGTGTCGCGCGCAACCGGATCATCGACCGGTTTCGCAAGAAGAAGGAAACACCGCTTTCCATCGACGACAACGAGACCGACGAAGACTATCGGCTGGATCTCGCGCTGCCATCGCCCGAAGTGGGTCCCGAGGCCGCTTACGAACGCGCGGCGCTGCTTGCAGCGCTACAAGCCGCCCTCGACGAATTGCCGCCCAACCAACGCGATGTCTTCATCGCCCATGAACTCGACGGCCGCAGTTTCAAGGAGATCGCGGCCGCGACGGGTATCGGCATCAACACGCTACTGGCGCGCAAGCGTTACGCGGTGCTGCATCTGCGTACCCGCTTGCAGGCGTCCCATGACGATTTCGAATCTTGAACGCAAGGAGAGATGACATGATGTTTCGCCGCAAATTCTTCGCCAAGGCCGTGCTGCTCGTGTTTGTCATCGCGGCGGTGGGCTGGGTGGTCATGCAGCTGTGGAACTGGGTCGTGCCCGGCCTTTTCGTCGATGCCCAACTGATCGACTATCCGCGCGCACTCGGCTTGCTGGTCTTGTGCCGCATTCTGTTCGGCGGCTTTCGGGCACGCGGAGGACACGGCGGCTGCCGCGGAGGCCGGCACTGGCAACGCTGGCAGCGCATGACGCCCGAGGAACGCGAGCAACTGCGCGACAAGATGAGTGCCGCTTCGCGCGGCAATCCGGAAAGCGGTCTGTGAATCCGTCACTCGATAGATTGATACCATCGGCTCATTCACACACTGTTCTTGCCCATGTCATCTGCTGAAGCTTCTACCCGCCGTCTGGGTCCGCTCTTCGCGCTCGGTCCGTTCCTGCGCCCTTATGCCGGGCGCTGGGCGCTCGCGTTCCTGGCGCTGCTGACCTCGGCGGGCGCGACGCTCGCGTTGCCGATGGCCTTCCGATATCTGATCGACCGCGGTTTCGCGAGCGGCAGCCGCGCGCATATCGATCGTTATTTCATCGCGCTGTTCATCGTCTCGCTGATCCTCGCGGGCGCCACGGCGCTGCGCTTTTACTGGGTGTCATGGCTCGGCGAACGCGTGACCGCCGACCTGCGCCGCGCGGTCTATGACCACATCATGCGCATGAGCCCGCAGTTCTTCGAGTTCACGCAGACCGGCGAAGTCCTCTCGCGCCTCACCACCGATACCACGCTGATCCAGACCGTGGTCGGCACCAGTCTCTCGCTCGGCTTGCGCAACGCGCTGCTGGCTGCGGGCGGTATCGGCATGCTGGTGCTGACGAGCCCGGTGCTATCCAGCTACATCATTGCCGTGCTGATCGTGGTGGTTGCGCCCATCGTGTTCTTCGGGCGGCGCGTGCGTCGGCTCTCGCGTGCCAGTCAGGACACGGTCGCGAACGCGAGCGCGCTGGCCGGCGAAGTGCTCAACGCGATGCCGACCGTGCAGTCCTACACGCAGGAGACATATGAATCGAAGCGCTTCGGCGCGGCCGTGGAACGGGCCTTTCAGACCGCGCTGGCCCGCATCCGCGCGCGCGCCGCGTTGACGGCCGTGGTCATCGTATTCGTCTTCGCGGCCATCGTGTTCGTGCTGTGGCTCGGCGCGCAGGCAGTGCTGGCGGGGCAGATGTCGGCGGGACAGTTGTCGCAGTTCATTCTCTACGCAGTGTTCACGGCGGGCGCGGTCGGCGCACTGGCCGAAGTCTGGGGCGATCTCCAGCGCGCCGCCGGCGCCACCGACAGGCTCATGCAACTGCTCGCGGCGCGCTCGCCGGTGACCGAGCCCTCCACGCCCGTGCCGATGCCATCCAAAGGCGAGGGCATTCGTTTCGATCAGGTGAGTTTCTCGTATCCGTCGCGTCCCGGCATCGAGGCGCTGTCATCGTTCTCGCTTGCGGTGCGTCCTGGTGAACACGTCGCGCTGGTCGGGCCATCCGGCGCGGGCAAGACGACGCTGTTCCAGCTGCTGCTGCGTTTCTACGATCCGCAGTCCGGCAACATCTCGATCAACGGCGTGCCGACGCGGCACCTGTCGCTCGGCGCGTTGCGGCAGTCGATCGGCGTCGTGCTCCAGGACTCGGTGATCTTCTCGGGCAGCGTGCTCGACAACATCCGCTATGGCATGCCCGACGCGTCGCCCGCGCAGGTGCGCCGCGCGGCGGAGATGGCGGCTGCGGCGGACTTTATCGAGCAGCTTCCGGAAGGCTATGACACCTTCCTCGGCGAGCGCGGCGTGCGGCTCTCGGGCGGACAGCGGCAGCGCATCGCGATTGCACGCGCGATTCTGCGCAATCCACCCATCCTCTTGCTCGACGAAGCCACCAGCGCCCTCGACGCCGCCAGCGAGCGGCTCGTGCAAACCGCGCTCGACAACGCCGCGCAGAACCGCACGACGCTGGTCATCGCGCATCGGCTCGCCACCGTGCAGCAGGCCGACCGGATCGTTGTGCTGGAGCACGGGCGGATCGTCGCGCAGGGACGCCACGCCGAGCTGTTGCGCGACTCGCCGCTGTACGCCCAGCTTGCAGCGCTCCAGTTTGGTGCAATGGCCGCCAGCGACGCCGTTTAGACCTTTCCGCTAAAACCTTGCCTCGCGCGTCTCAAGTTTCTCCTGACAGGGCCGTAATGTCTGAAAATAACTTTTCAGCAGGCACTTAAGGGGATACATGTTTTCGACCATTCGCTCGCGCGTCGTCTCGGCCAGCATTGCTGTGCTGGTGATCGCGCTCATCGCCAACGCCGCGCTCAGCTATACGGTTGCGCGCTCCTATAACAACAAGACAATCAGCGAGAACCTGTCCGCCGTGGCGAGCGGCCATGTCAGCGGGATCGGCGAATGGATTGCGTCGAAGAAGCAGATGATCGTGTCGATCCAGGACGCCGCGCTCTCGGCGGACCCGGTCCCGGTCTTCAAGCAGATTGCATCGGCGGGCAACTTCGTCAACGTGCTTGCCGGCTACGAGGACAAGACCTCGCTCTTCTCCGAGCCCACCAAGCTCCCGCCCGACTATGATCCGCGCACGCGCCCCTGGTACACGGCGGCGGTCAGCGCAGGCGGCCCGGTGGTCACGGCGCCGTATATGGATGTATCGACGGGCAAGCTGATCGTCGCGTTCACGCAGGCGCTGAAGCGCGACGGCAAGCTGGCCGGTGTGGTCTCGGGCGCGGTGGCGATGGACTCGGTCATCGACAACGTGCTCTCCGTGCATCCGACGCCCGCCAGCTTCGCCGTGCTCGTGGACGGCAAGGGATCGATCGTCGCGCATGCGGATCGCAAGCTGACCGGCAAGCCGCTTACGGACCTGTTCCCGGACCTGTCCGGCACGGCGTTAAAGAACCTGGTTGGCGCAGCGGAGCCGCTCGACACCCACGCAGGCACGCAGGACGTGCTCGCGCATGCGCGCGCAGTGCCCGGTACGGACTGGACCCTGATCATCGCGCTCGACAAGGCCGAAGCCACTGCCGGCATGCGCTCGATGATCCTCACGTCCGCCATCGCGCTGTTCGTGATCATTGCGCTGGGCGCGCTCGTCGTCGGACTGGTGACGTCGATTGCGCTCAAGCGGCTTTCGTCGATTCGCGACGCGATGGATTCCATCGGCTCGGGCACGGGTGACCTCACGCAACGGCTGCCCGCCGACGGCAACGACGAAGTCGCGCAGATCGCGCACGCCTTCAACACCTTCATCAAGAAGCTGCACGACGTGATGACGCGCGTACGGGATTCGAGCGAATCGGTGCGGCTCGCATCGAGCGAGATCGCGGCGGGCAATCAGGACCTGTCGGGGCGCACGGAATCGGCCGCGGCGAGCTTGCAGCAGACGGCGGCGTCGGTGGAGGAAATCAGCTCGACCATTGCGCATTCGACCAAGGCCGCCAATCAGGCCAACGTGACGGCGGCATCGGCGGCGGCGACGGCATCGGCGGGCGGTCAGGTGGTCGGCGAGGCGATCACCATGATGACCGAGATCGAGGACTCGTCGAATCAGATCGGCTCCATCATCGGCGTGATCGATGCCATCGCTTTCCAGACCAACATCCTTGCGTTGAACGCGGCCGTCGAAGCGGCGCGTGCCGGCGAACAGGGACGCGGCTTTGCGGTGGTGGCGTCGGAAGTGCGCGGGCTCGCTGCGCGCAGTGCGCAGGCGGCGAAGGAGATCAAGAGCCTCGTCACATCGACAGTCGATGCAGTGGCGTCCGGTTCGCATCAGGTCCGCAGCGCGGGCGAGACGATGAACGAGATTGTCGGCAGCGTGGCGAACGTCTCGACCATCATGGCGGAAATCACCGATGCGGCGAACGAGCAGACGCGCGGCATCCAGGAAGTGAACAAGGCCGTGTCCCAGCTCGATCAGATGGTCCAGCAGAATGCGGCGCTGGTCGAGCAATCGGCTGCGGCGGCTTCGGCTTTGCAAACACAGGCGATGGAACTGGCCATGGCCGTGAGCGAGTTCAAGCTGTCATAGCATTGAGTTTGACGCGTGGCATGCCGGTTGCGTGAGTCCGGCTCATGACCCTCTGAAACCACCATCAGGAGCATGAGCCATGACGACACTGAACCTGGAACAAGTTGCGCAAAAAATGGCAGACATCGACTTCGCGATGCTCTCCACGCGCGCGCTGAACGGCAACATCGCTGTCCGACCCATGAGCAATAACCGCGATGTCCGCTTCGACGGCGACAGCTACTACTTCACGTCCGAAGAGACGCATATGGTGAAGGAAATCAAGGCGGACGCGAAGGTTGGGCTGTCGTTCACCAGCGCGCCGGGCGCGGGCGGAAAGCCGCAGTTGTTCGTGGCCGTGGAAGGCAATGCTGAACTGATCCGCGAAAAGCCCGCGATGAAGGCGCACTGGAATGAAGACATCGCGAAGTGGTTCTCGGAAGGCTTTGCAACGCCGGGTATCGTGCTCATCAAGGTAAGCGCCGAGCGCGTGCATTACTGGCTCGGCGAGGAAGACGGCGAGATCGTGCTGTAGTTTGGGGCGCAACCGCGCCATCCTGACGATGGCGCGGACTTTATCTCAAGGCCTTCAGGGCGTCAGCACGACCTTGATGCAGCCATCTTCCTTGTCCCTGAACGTCTCGTACATCTTCGGTCCGTCCGCGAGTTTCATGCGGTGCGTAATGACAAACGACGGATCGATCTGACCTTCCTCGATACGCTTCAACAAGTCCTCGCTCCAGCGATTGACATGCGTCTGGCCCATGCGCCAGGTCAATCCCTTGTTCATGGCTGCGCCAAAGGGAATCTTGTCGATCAGTCCGCCATAGACGCCCGGAACGGACAACACACCCGCAGGCCGGCACACATGGATCATCTCGCGCAGCACATGCGGTCGGTCGCTCTCCAGCATGACGGCTTGCTTGACGCGGTCATAGAGGCCATCGAACGAGCGCGTCGCATGCGATTCCATACCGACTGCATCGATGCATTTCTCGGGTCCTTTGCCTTGCGTGAGGTCACGAAGCCGGTCGAGCACGCTTTCTTCCTTGAAGTTGACCGGAATCGCACCCGCTGCCTGCGCCATGGCCAGACGCTCGGGAACTTGGTCGATCACCACCACCTGCTTCGCGCCGAGCAGTACGGCACTGCGCACCGCCATCTGTCCAACAGGGCCCGCGCCCCAGATTGCGACCGTATCGGTCGGTTCTATCTGGCAATTCACCGCCGCCTGCCAGCCGGTCGGGAAGATGTCGCCAAGGAAGAGGACTTGTTCGTCAGTGAGTCCGTCCGGAATCTTGATATGCGTCTTGTCCGCAAACGGAATGCGCACATACTCCGCTTGCCCGCCCGCATAACCTCCCGTCAGATGGGTATAGCCGAACAGGCCGGCCGTCGTGTGGCCGAATAGCTTTTCTGCGGTTTCCTTGTTGCGATTGGAACGCTCGCACACGGAGAAATTGCCACGCTTGCATTGATCGCACTCGCCGCACGTGATGGTGAACGGCACGACAATTCGCTCGCCAATCTTCAACGCCGTGTTGTCGCGGCCCACTTCGACCACTTCTCCCATGAATTCGTGACCCATGACATCGCCATGTTTCATGCCGGGCATGAAGCCGTCGAAGAGATGAAGGTCCGAGCCGCAGATGGCGCAGGTCGAGACCTTGATGATGGCGTCGCGTCCGTCTTCGATTGCCGGATCGGGAACCGTGTCGTAGCGGATGTCTTTCTTGCCGTGCCAGACGAGTGCTTTCATGTCTACCTCTTGCCGCTCTGCTGTGAAGGGGAAGTCTGTGCGGGATCGGGTTCGAGATCCGGATCCTTGTGATCGTGCTCCGGCGCATAAGCGCCTTCTTCCGGATGGTCCTTGCCCTTCGGAACCAGGCTGGCGTCCATGCTGCCGTGTTCGCGTTGCCGGATGGTGCCGTCAGGCTTTTCCTCGACGTCCCCGGTGCCGAGTTCCTCGCGCCGCGTGTCGGCCCGTTCGACGGGGTCGGAAGGTTCGTTGGTCATGATTGCTTGCTCCACGGTCGTATAGAAACGGTCAAGGCGTCAGGCGCCTCACCACTTCGCCTTCCGCATCGAGAATCACATTCGGGCGCGGCGTGTCGGCCGTGTCACTCACGTCGTACACGATCCGCGCTTTGTCCGTGGTCGTGGGTGCGACGAGCGTCGCCATGACATCCGCTGCGGTGGCATGCAGCGTCTCGAATGCCTCAGTCGCATAGTTCAGCGCATAGCTCGGCCAGCGGGCCAGCAGTGCAGTCTGGTAAGACTCTCCGGAGAGTGCCGTGTCGATCGTCTTCCGGTTGAGTTCGCTGAACTGCCGGAGCGCGTCGTTCATGGTCAGCGTCAGACGAAGACAGGTCTCGACGTTGGCGCGGACGAGGTCGAAGCCCGGCGGGGTGAGCGTAGGTGACAGCATGGTTGCTCCTGAATGAAGTTCGATGAAGGAATGCCTTGGAGGCGGCACGCGCCTCCAAGGACGTGCACGCTTACACCTGGTTGGCCTTGCCCGCGCCCAGATCCGCACCCGTAGTCGGATCCGCCGCCGGGTCCGACGCCGTGCGCGACGCCATCGCCTGAAGCGTCTCGACGTCCTGTTCCGAGACGTTCACGGTCGCCAGCCCATCGCCGCCATCCACGGCAGGTTGCGGGTCTTCGATGAAGCGCCAGTCGCCGCCTTCGTTCCATGGACCTCGCATGTCTTCGCCCTTGGACATGTTGAAGTAGACGCTCGTGAACTCCGGATCGCCGGGCAACTTCCCTTGCGGAAAGTTCGGCTGAATGGAATGCAGCGCTTTCTCGAAGGACTTCTGATGTGCGATTTCACGCGTCATCAGGAAGCCCAATGCCTCCTTGATGCCGGGATCGTCGGTCACGTTGATGAGGCGTTCATAGACGATCTTCGCGCGCGCCTCGGCGGCAATGTTGGAGCGCAGGTCGGCGGTTGGTTCACCGATCGTGTCGATATATGCCGAGGTCCAGGGCACGCCTGCCGAGTTCGTCAACGGCGCACCGCCGCCATACAGAATCGACGTGATATGCGAGTCATTGCCCGCACCCGTCAGCGAGCGATACATCTCTGCCTCGGACTGAACGCCCTCGGCCAGTTGACCCTTGGCGCCCTTGTTCAGCATGGCGACGATCGAGCCGATAATTTCGAGGTGACTGAGTTCTTCGGTGGCGATATCGAAGAGCAGATCCTTGCGGCCCGGATCGTCTTCGGCCACGGCCTGGGTGAAATAGCGGCAAGCGGCGGCGAGTTCGCCTTGCGGCCCGCCGAACTGCTCGAGCAGCAGATTGGCCAGCCCCGGATTCGGGGAAGCGACGCGAACCGTATATTGCAAGCGCTTGTTGTGCACGAACATGGCGAAAGCTCCTTATCGTAGGGACGAGCGAAGTCCTTGCGCGGACTGCGCAAATGTCAAAGATGAAAAATGGATGCTCGAGAAAATTGACCGGGAGGAGCGCCGTGGCGTCACTTGCAGTCGTGCTTTCCGAGTCTCAGCGCAACGAATGTGCGCTGGCTTGATGCGGCGTGCCGCAGGTCAACGAAGATGAACCGAGCCTGGGATGATCAATGCCTCGGTTGCGTGGTCAGTCGAGCAATGGCTGTGCCCACGGGTCAAGCGAAGCCCTGCGCCCGGCACACTCCGCAGACCAATGCGATCGAACGTGCACATGGAAAGAAGTACACGCTACACTTTGATCATCGCGCCTGATAACCCGAGGATTCAACTCAGGGCGCACCACACAATATCGATCGTCAAAGCTATCGCTTCGAATCCATGACAGACCCGAAACCTCCCCGCATTTCTACCGGCCTCAGCACGCTCGACGACATCCTGAACGGCGGCTGGCCTGCCAGCAGGCTCTATCTGATCGAAGGCCGGCCAGGCTCGGGGAAGACGACGCTGGGTCTTCAGTTCCTGCGGGACGGCGTGGCAGCCGGGGAGACCGTGCTCTTCATCACGCTCTCGGAGACGTCTTCGGAACTGGACGAAGTCGCAGCCGCGCACGGCTGGTCGATGGACGGCATCACCGTCTTCGAGATGGAAGAGGCTGAGCTGAAGCTCGGCATCGACGGCGACCAAAGCCTCCTGCATTCGTGGGAAATCGAACTCGGCGAGGTGATCCGCCATATCACGGAGCACGTCGAGCGCGTCAAGCCGTCGCGCATCGTGTTCGACAGCTTGTCGGAACTGCGTCTGCTCGCGCAGGATCCGCTGCGCTTCCGGCGTCAGCTCCTGTCGCTCAAGCACTTCTTCAACAACAACGCCGCCACCGTCCTGCTGATGGACGACATGAGCGCGCGCGGCATGCATGACGTCGATCTGCACAGCCTTTGTCATGGCGTAATAACGCTGGAACGCCTCACGCTCGATTTCGGTGTGGCGCGGCGGCGCTTGCAAGTGCAGAAGCTCAGGGGAAGCGCGTTTCGGGAAGGTTTTCACGATTTCGCGATCCGCGAGGGTGGCCTGCAAATTTTTCCGCGTCTGGTCGCGCTGGAACATCACACCGAGTTCTCCGGAGAAGTCCTGCCAAGCGGCTCGCCGGGCCTCGATGCGTTGCTGGGCGGCGGCCCGCTGCGCGGCACGAGCACGCTGATCACGGGCCCCGCCGGAACCGGCAAGACCACGCTGTCCCTGCAATACGCGGCGCAAGCGTGCGCGCGCGGCGAGCGCTGCGTCATCTACGAATTCGACGAACGCATCGGCACGCTGCTCGTGCGTTCGAGGGGCATCGGGATCGAACTGCAACCGCACATCGATTCCGGTCTGCTGCACATCAGGCAGATCGACCCATCCGAGATCTCGCCCGGCGAGTTCACCAGTCTCGTGCGTTGGGAAGTGACGCGCAACGATGCCCGGCTCATCATCATCGACAGCCTGAACGGCTATGTCGCCGCGATGCCGCAGGAACAGCAGCTCATCCTCCAGCTTCATGAGTTGCTGTCGTTCCTGAACCAGCAGGGCGTCGCGACCTTCCTCATCAACCCGCAGGCGGGTTTGATCGGGAACATGCATTCGGGCTCGCTCAACATCAGCTATATCGCCGACGCCGTGATCCTGCTGCGTTTCTTCGAAGCCGAAGGACGCGTGCGCAAGGCGCTCTCGGTCCTCAAGAATCGCGGCAATCTGCACGAGAGCACGATTCGCGAGCTGATGATCAGCGCGCGCGGTCTGGAACTGAGCGAACCGCTGACACGCTTCAACGGCGTGCTGAGCGGCACGCCCACCTACACGGGCGGTGTGGCCGGGCTCGGCAGGCAGCGCGATTCAAACACGCCCGGCGGCGAGAACGGCGCTCCCCGGGAATGAAGGCTTTCTCGCGCCATATCGTCATCTTCGCCCGCTTCGGCCGCGACGCGCCGGTTGCCGAAATGCTGCTGCACAAGCGCGCGATCGCCACCACGACGGTGGATAGCTTCGACGCGCTCGTCGAGGCTATCGATCCCTATATGGGCGGCGTGCTGCTCACCGACGAATCGCTGTCCGGCGCGAACCTGTCCGCGTTGGCCGACAGGCTCGACGCGCAGCCATCATGGTCCGATGTGCCGTTCATCATCCTGACGCAGCGCAGCCGGTTCGAGCGTGTGCATCATCGACGGCTGGCGGGGCGGCTGCCCGCGCGCATGACGAACCTCGTCTATATCGAGCGGCCGGCGAGCGCGCTTGCGTTGACGAGCGCTGTGGAGGCCGCGCTGGCCGGCCGCGAGCGTCAGTTTCAGATTCGCGACGAACTGCGTGCAGCAGCGACGATGAACGAACGTCTGAGCGCGGCCGAGGAGCGGCTGGCGCGCAGTCACGCCGAGCTGGAACGACAGGTTGCGGACCGTACGCATGAACTGCGCGAGACGAATCGCCGGCTCACGGAGGAAATGCAGGAGCGCACGCGCGCGGAAGAGGCCTTGGCGCACGCGCAGAAGATGGAAGCGGTCGGGCGGTTGACGGGCGGCATCGCGCATGACTTCAATAACCTGTTGATGGCGCTGGTCGCCAATCTCGAACTCGCACGCCGGCAACTGGACCGCGATCACGCCGTGCTGCCGCTGCTGAACAACGCGCTGCGCGTGACTGAACGCGGCTCGAAGCTATCCGGTCAGCTGCTTGCGTTCTCGCGCATCCAGAAACTGGTGTTGCAGCCGGTGAACATCGACGCGCGCATGCGTGACCTCATGGACCTGGCGCGTCACTCGCTCGGCGTGTCGCATACGATCGAAGCTCACTTCGCAGCAGAGTCGCGCTTCGTGATTGCGGATTCGAACCAGATCGAACTCGCCATCCTCAATCTCGTCAACAACGCACGCGACGCCATGCAGAGCGGCGGCGTCATCACGCTGTCCACGCGGACGCGCGTGCTGGACGAGCCGGATGCGGAGCTTTCACCTGGCGAGTATGTCGAGATCAAGGTATCGGATAGCGGCACGGGAATCAGCGAAGCGGCGCTGCAGCGCATCTTCGATCCGTTCTTCACCACCAAGCCGGTGGGCAAGGGCACCGGGCTCGGGCTCGCGCAGGTCTGGGGCATCGCTCACCAGTGCGGCGGCACGGTCAAGGTGGAGAGCGAGTTCGGCCGAGGCGCTTCATTTTCGATTCTGCTGCCCGTCGCCGGATCGGGAAGCGAAGAGCCGGCCGGGACGCTGCCCGCATCCGACGGATGCGCGGCGGACGCAGCGGACGCCGAAGGCACGTCGGTCCTGATCATCGACGACGATGACAACGTGCGTGAATCGCTCGTGGCCGGTCTGGAGATGGACGCGTTCGAAGTACGCGATGCGCGCAGCGGCACTGAAGGGCTTGCGATGATCGGCGAGGACTTCCCGAACGTACTCGTCGTCGATTACGCCATGCCCGCGATGAACGGCGCGGAGGTGGCGCGAGCCGCGCAGAAGATCCGGCCCGGCTTGCCCATTGTCATGGTGACCGGCTATTCGGACACAGCGGCGCTGGATGGCGTGGCGAACGCGGAAGTGCTGCGCAAGCCGTTCTCGCTTGCCGAGCTGAGCCGGCATATCGCGAGGCTGCGGCGCTCCGCAGCGCGACCGTAATCGAGGCTATCAGGGAGCAACCATGAGCGAAGACGGGCGAGCGTGGCAGGTGCAGGTGATACGCGAGTTGAACGTATCGGCAAGCTTCGACGTGGACGGTGAACGCGAACGCCGCATCGGCTTCCTGTGCGATTACCTGATGTCGCACGGATTGCGGACTTACGTGCTGGGCATCAGCGGCGGGGTGGATTCATCGACGGCGGGGCGGCTTGCGCAACTTGCCGTCGAACGTTTGCGCGCGCAAGGTCATGAAGCACGCTTCGTCGCGGTAAGGCTGCCGTATGGCGTGCAGCGCGATGAAGACGACGCCCGGCGCGCCCTCGAATTCGTGCAGCCCGACGAAACGCTCGAAGTCAACATCCAGGACGCATCGGATGAGATGCTGGCGGCGCTCGAACACGCCGGCGCGCAGTACGCCGATGAGTTCCAGAAGGACTTCGTGCTCGGCAACATCAAGGCGCGCCAGCGCATGATTGCCCAATACGCGATAGCGGGCGCGCGTGACGGCGTGGTGATCGGCACGGATCACGCCGCCGAATCGCTGATGGGCTTCTTCACCAAGTTCGGAGACGGCGGCGCAGACGTGCTGCCGCTTTCCGGTCTCACCAAGCGTCGTGTGCGGGCGCTGGCGATGTCGATGGGCGCTTCGGCTCGACTCGCCATGAAGGTGCCGACAGCCGATCTCGAAACGCTCACGCCGCAGCGTCCGGACGAGGACAGCTACGGCATCACCTATGAAAACATCGATGACTTCCTGGAGGGCAAGGAAGTCGGGGAAGCAATCCTGAAGACGATCCGCCGTTTCTACTTTGCGACACGTCACAAGCGCGCCTTGCCGGTGGAAGTCGGCGCGTAAGCCCGCACTAAGCGCCCGACCGAACGTACACGAGGATGATCGAAAGCGTGACGAGCGAGGCGAGCGTGGTGAAGAGAATCGTGCGTGACGTCACCTGCGCTTCCCGTCGATAAAACTCCGCCAGCATGAACGGTCCCGTCCCCGTGGGTAAGGCGGCGAGGACGAGCGTCATGTTGACCATCGGCGTCGGCATCGAGAAGACGCGTGCGGCCAGCCACCATGCAAGTGCCGGTTGCAGCAGCAGCTTGGTGCCTGTCAGAAGCAGTGCACTGCGTTGCGTGGCGACCGCGGCCCTGCGCTCGGCGAGAAACAGCCCAAGGCTGACCAATGCACAGGGACTCGCGGCACCGCTCAGGAGCTTGAGGAACGCGACCACGCTGTCGGGCAGCGCGACATGCGCAGCCGAGAACAACACGCCGGCCAGCGGCGACACGATCAACGGATTCTTGCCCAGCGATACCAGTACCTTGCTGGCGAGCTTGTGCGGCCGCCGCTCGGCTTGCAGGCTCAGTTCACTCAGCACGATCGCAATGGCGAACAGCACGCACGCAATAAGGATGGTGGCGATGGTGGTCGGCGTCAGGCTCTCCGGGCCGAATGCCATCAGGCACAGCGGAAAGCCCACGTAGCCGGTATTCGGATAGGCGCCTGCGATGGCGTCGATGCTCGCGTCCGCGAGGTGCAGGCCGCCGATCATCCGGTAGGCGAGGATCAGCAGAAACGTCACGCCCCCGGCAATGCTGAAGACCGCGATGAACGCGGGTTGATCGAGTTGCTTCCACGTGGCATGCGCCATCGTATTGAACAGCAATGCAGGCAAGGCCAGCCAGACCACGAAGCGGTTGAGTTCGGATGCGGCAGTGGGGCCAAGCACGCCACGCCTGCGGCAGACGAAGCCCGCCAGGATGAGCGCGAAGACGGGAAGCAGGATCCCAAGCGTCGAAAGCATGGTGCAGTTATCGAGAAAGAGAGAACGAAGCAAGGGTAATCCCTAGGAGCGATACAATCCAATACCGTCTTCGACCCCTTTCGACACCTTTTTTGCATCGATGATCGACTTCAAGCGTTTGCGGTACTTCGTGGTGCTCGCCGAGACGCGGCATTTCGGGCGGGCAGCGGCGCGGCTGCACCTGTCGCAGCCGCCGCTCAGCCGGCAGCTGATCGCGCTCGAAAAGGAACTGGGCGTGAGGCTGATCGAACGGGGGCCGCGCGGCGTGACGTTGACGGCCGCCGGTGAGCGCTTCTATATCGATGCGAAGGCCGTGCTCGCCGCGCTGGAGCAGGCGCAGACGAACTGCCGGGCGGCGGCGGCGGGCACGGCGGGCGCGTTGTCGCTGGGCTTCACGATGTGCGCCGCCTATAGCGTGGTGCCCGGTTATGCGCGCCGCTTCAGCGTGGCCTGTCCCGATGTCGATGTGAGTCTTCGCGAGGTCGTATCGAACGATCTGTCGCAACGGGTCGTCGATGGCAGTCTGGACGCGGCCATCATGTTTCCCGGCATCTTCGACAAAAGCCTCACGACCGAGACCATCTTCTCGGAGCCGTTGTGCGTGGCGCTGCCGCGTGGGCATCGGCTGGCGAAACAGCGGCGTATCAGGATCGCGCAGCTCGCGGAAGAAACCTTTGTGCTGGCCATGGAAGAAGTGGCGCCCAAGTTCAGGGCCGTCATCGATCAGCATTGCCGCTCCGGTGGCTTCGAGCCTGTCGTCGGCTTCGAGGTGCAGTTGCAGCAGACCGTACTGAGCCTCGTCAACGAGGAAGCGGGCGTGGCGCTCGTGCCGCGTTCGATGAGCAAGTCGAGGCTGGCCGGCGTCGTGTTCCGCGAACTCGTCGATGCACCGTTCGTCGAGCAGGTGCTCGTGTGGTCGCGCGCGAATCGCAATCCCTGTCTGAAGCAGTTCATCGAGCTGGTGCAGGGGCAGGAGGTTTCTGCGGACTGACTTCGTGCGCAACATCCGCGCGGCAGTAGAATGGTCGCCCCGCATTCGGCCGGTGCGGCCGCCACGTGCGTGTTGCCGTGCATGTCGTGCATGCGCCGAGCGCGGGACAGGTGTCACGACCTATCCCACGCCCGAGGCCCCCATCATGCTTGCCGCCATCGCCACCTTGCTCGTCTTCCAGTGTCTCGGAGAAGGGCTTGCCTACCTCTTCCATCTTCCCGTTCCCGGCCCCGTGGTCGGCATGCTGCTGTTGCTCGCCTGGATGACGCTGCGTCCCACGCAAGCCGCTGCGCTCGAAGGCACTGCGCTCGAATTGCTTCGTCATCTGTCGCTGCTGTTCGTGCCGGCGGGCGTCGGCATCATGGTGTCGGCGGGCGCGCTGCGTGGCGATATGCTGGCCGTCGTGCTCTCCGTTGCCATCAGCACTGCGCTGGCTATCACGGTCACCGCGCTCGTCATGCGCGCGATGCTGCGGCGTCAGCGCGATCTTTCCGACCCGACAGGAGGACGCGCGTGATCCCGGTTCCCCGTTTCGGCGCAATCTGGGTTTACCTCGCGGCCACGCCGCTGCTGGGACTCACCATCACGCTGCTCGCCTATCTGATCGCGCAGCGCATCTATGCCGCGTGCCGCTTCAATCCGCTTGCCAATCCGGTGCTCATTGCCGTGGCGATCGTCGTCGTCGTGCTGAAGACGAGCGCGACGCCCTACGACACCTATTTCGACGGCGCCCAGTTCGTGCACTTCCTGCTCGGACCCGCGACCGTCGCGCTGGCGCTGCCGCTTTATCGCCAGTTGCCGAATCTGAAGCGGCTGGCAATACCCATTGTCGTCAGTCTCGTCGCGGGTTCATTGACGGCGATCGTCTCGGCGGTGGTGGTGGCGAAGCTGCTCGGCGCATCGCATCAGTCGATCGCCTCGCTCGCGCCCAAGTCGGCGACGACGCCCATCGCGATGGCGGTTGCGAAGGAGATAGGCGGCGTGCCTTCGTTGACGGCGGTGCTGGTCATCACGACGGGCGTGTTCGGCGCGGTGATTGCGCGAGGTCTGCTCAACCTGCTGCGCGTGACCGAGGTCGAGGCGCGCGGTTTCGCACTGGGCGTGGCGTCGCATGGGATCGGTACGGCGCGCGCCTTTCAGGTCAGCGAGGAGATGGGCGCGTTCGCGGGACTCGGCATGGGGCTGAACGGGATCCTGACGGCATTCGTCGTGCCGGTGCTGCTGCCGTTCCTGTCGCGGTTGCTTTGAAGCGGCCAGGTCCGCGCGTTGCTTGATGCTGGATGTCCCCGCTCCGGGACGTGACGGTGAGATGGCATTGGCCCGCGGTGTTTCAGCGGGCTTTTTTTGTGCAGGCAAGCAAGCAGGCAAGCGGGCGCAGTGCAGACGACGTGGCATTCCCATTGCTGTTGCATCAGAGCCAATGTGAATGTTCAATCGAGGAGACTCTCATGAAAGCCAGCCCCGCCCTGATGACCTTGTGTGCTTCCGCGCTGATCGGCATGACGCCGCTCGCAGCCATGGCACAAACGCAGGCCGCCAGCACCACGCAGGCAAACGATCTGCCGGAGGTCGACAAGGCGTTTGTCCAGGCCGCCACCCAATCCAGCTCCACGGAGATCGATACCGCCAAGCTCGCCACGAACCAATCGCAGGACAAGGACGTGAAGAACTTCGCGCATCACATGATGATCGACCATACGAAGCTGACCTTGCAGCTCAAGATGGCCGCGCCGCATGGTGTCGCGGTGCCGAAGGACAACTCGGATACCTCGGTAATCGATGCCCTCAAGCCGCTGAAGGGCAAGGAGTTCGACAAGATGTATGTCCAGAAGGTCGGCGTGGAAGGGCATGAAAAGGCCGTTGCCGCATTCCAGAAGGAGGCGCAGGAAGGCCAGAACGCCGATCTCAAGAAGGCCGCGCAAAAGGCGCTGCCCACCATCCAGAAGCATCTGAAGATGGCGCAGGACCTGGCCGCGACGAAGGGCATGCAGTAAGTCGCGGCGGTGAGGGTGACGCGGCGATGCTAGAGTCTTGATCGCCGCGTTCACCTCTCTCTCTTCGATGCCCAGCACGCCTTCATCTTCCGTTTCCACCGACATCGCCGTCATCGGCGCAGGCATCGTTGGCCTGGCGGTCGCGCATCATGTGCGCAAGCGGGGCCGCAGCGTCACGCTGATCGATCGCGCCGAGCCCGCGTCGCAATGTTCGATGGGCAATGCCGGCGCACTCTCTTACCATTCGGTCGCGCCGCTCGCCATGCCGGGCGTGCTGAAGAACGCCATGGCGATGCTGCGTGACGAGGACGGCCCGCTCTATCTCCCGCCGTCCTACCTGCCTCATGCGGCGGGCTGGCTTTGGCGCTTCGTGCGATCGGCGGGTGAAAGCCGCGTGCGCGAGATTGCAGGCTCGCTGAGTGCATTCTTCGACAGTGCCGAAGCGGATCACCGTCAACTCGCGGAAGAAGTCGGCTATGCCGCCGGCTTGCGGACAACGGGGCAACTGCATCTCTACCGGTCGGATGCGCAACTGGCCAAGGACGCGCTCGGCTGGGCGCTCAAGACCGAACATGGCGCGAAGCTCACGCGGTTGTCGGGCGGCGACATTCAGGACATGGAGCCCGACGTTTCACCGGACTACACGCTGGGCCTGTTCGTCGAGAACGATCACTCGGTGCTCAACCCGCATGGCTATGCGCTTGCGATTGCGCAAGCCCTCGTGCAGACAGGCGCGAGTTTCAGGCGCACGGAAGTGAAGGCAATGCGTCCCGAGTCACAAGGCTGGGCGCTGACACTCGCCGACAATTCGACGCTCCTCGCGCGTGATGTGGTCGTCGCAGCGGGCGCCTGGTCCACGCACTTGCTCGCGCCGCTTGGCCTGCGTCTGCCGCTGGAGTCGCAGCGCGGCTATCACGTCCATGTGCCGGAGAGCGGCACGCGCCTGTCGCGCACCATCGTGCTGACCGACCGCAAGGTGTTCATCACGCCGATGGACACCGGCTTGCGCATTGCGGGAACGGTCGAGTTCGGCGGACTGGTAAAGGAAGCGAATCCGCATCGCGCGGCGTTGCTGGCACGGCATGCGAAGGAAGGCTTGCCGTCGCTCGATCTGCTGGGTGGATCGAGCACCTGGATGGGCCACCGGCCCTGTATGCCGGACTCGATGCCGGTGCTCGGCGCCGTGCCGCGTCACGCCCGGCTATGGCTCGCTTGCGGTCACGGGCACCTTGGACTGACGGGCTCCGCGACCACCGGGCGTCTGCTGGCGAAGGCCATCCACGGCGAACCCGCGCCCGAACTCGATCCTTTCTCGATGTCACGCTTCGGCGGCTGAACGTTCGCTAACCCAACCACGCATCACGCATAAGGCGGCCCGCCGCCATCCACATACAACCGCGTCCCGGTGACGAAGCGCGCTTCATCCGACAACAGATAAGCGACCGCCGCCGCGACGTCTTCCGGCGTGCCGGGGCCATCGAGCGCGGTGAGACGCGTGGGTTCCGCGTCGGCCTGTCCCGATGCCATCGACGCGAAACGCGGTGACTGGATCGGCCCCGGCGCGACGGCGTTGACGCGCACGCCATGCGGCCCGTACTTGCGCCCGAGTCCCTGCACGAGCAGGTCGAGGGCTGCATTCACACTCGAACCCGGAAAATGATTCGGCGGCGGCGCGATGCCACCGCGCCCCGAGATCGCGACGATCGCCCCCTTGCCCTGCGCAATGAAGCGCGGCAGCGCAGCGCGTATGGGCCGCACGGAGCCGAGCAGCTTCGCATCGATGACGCGTTGCCAGTCGGCGTCGGTGAGGTCGAGGAAGTCGCCGAACGCGCCGACATTCGTGCTCAGCACAAGGCCGTCCAGACGCTGGAAGCGCTCTTCGATCTGTCTGAATGCATCGCGCACGCGTGCATCGTCGGCAACATCGACCGACAAGGGCACGACGCGCGGCAAGTCGGCAAACAGCGTGTCGTCGACATGACGCGACGACGCCACCACATGCGCGCCCGCCTGGGCAAGCCGCCGCACGGTGGCTGCGCCGAGCGCGCCGAAAGCGCCCGTGACCCAGTACACGCGGTCGTTGAAGTGTTCGTGATCCTGACTGGACATGGTTGAAGTCACCGTGGCTGAAAGCCTGCCATGGTGCTCGGTCACGCGAACTGAACCAACGGATCATTCCGCGAAAGCTTCCGACCGTCGCGTGGCTAAGTTATCCATCGGGCTTGCCATGCCCAATGCAGCCGAGACGCGCTTTCCTTAGCAGACAAACTTGGTTGGATGCAGGCCCCCGCTCTCCTAGTCTGTATGGCTCCGAATTCGTCGGCGCTGACCACTGACCGTAGGCCCGCACATGACCACACATCTGCATTTCAACGCATTTCACATGAATGCCCCGGCGCATTCGTGGGCCGGATTCTGGCGGCATCCGCGCGACCGCTCGCTCGAACACAACACGCTCGGCTACTGGGTCGAGCTGGCGCAGACTGCCGAGCGCGGCCTGTTCGACGGCGTGTTTCTCGCGGATGTCTTCGGCATCTACGATGTCTACGGCGGCGGCGTGGACGCCACGCTGTTTTCGGCTGCGCAATCGCCCTCGCACGATCCGCTGCTGACCGTGCCCGCGATGGCACATGCAACGAAGCACCTGGGCTTCGGCGTGACCGCCAACCTGACCTACGAGCATCCGTACCAGTTCGCGCGACGCTTCTCGACGCTCGATCATCTGACCGGCGGACGCGCGGGATGGAACGTCGTCACCGGCTATCTGGAAAGCGCGGCGCGCGGGATGGGACTCGACAAGGCGCGCGAACACGACGAACGCTATGCCGCGGGCGAAGACTTCCTGGAAGCCGCGTACAAGCTGTGGGAAGGAAGCTGGCTGGAAGGCGCCGTGGTGCGCGACAAGCGTGCGGGCAAGCCTTATACGGACCCGTCGCGGATTCGTCGTGTGCAACATGAAGGACCGTATTTCCGCGTCGATGGCTTCAATCTCGTCGAGCCCTCGCCGCAACGCACGCCGGTGCTGTATCAGGCCGGCGCGTCCGGACGCGGCAAGGCGTTCGCGGGCAAGCATGCCGAATGCGTATTCCTCGAAGGCCAGACGCCCGCCATCGTCGCGGCGGCGGCGCGTGACATTCGCGCGCAAGCCGTCGAAGCCGGCCGCGCCGCCGACGATCTGCTGCTCTATCTCGGTGCAACGGTGGTGGTGGCGCGGACGTCGCAGGAAGCACGGGAGCTGCAGGCCGAATACGCGGAATACGTCGATACGCTCGGGCAGCTGGCGCTGGTGTCGGGATGGACCGGCATCGACTTCGCGGCCATGGATCTCGACGAACCGATCCGCTATGTGAAGAGCAACGCGCTGCAATCGACGGTCGAGAATCTGACGAAACGGGCCGGCCGACCCATCACCCCGCGCGACATGACGCGCTTCGATCAGACGGGCGGGCGCGGGCCGTTCATCGTCGGCAGTCCCGCCGAGGTGGCCGATCAACTCATCGCCTGGGCTGATGAAACCGGCGTCGACGGCTTCAATCTGCGCCGCACCGTGATGCCGGAAAGCCTGCATGCCTTCGTCGATCTGGTGGTGCCCGAGTTGCAGAACCGGGGACGCTATCGCACGGCCTACGCGGAGGGCACCTTGCGCGAGAAGCTGTTCGCGGGGCGCGGGCCGCATCTGCGTGACACCCATCCGGGCGCGCGTTACCGCGCGATTTGAACGCGTCGCGCTGACAAGGATTCATCATGGCAACTGTCCAGCTGCATAACGTCGTCAAACGCTATGGCGGCGCACCTGTCGTTGATACGGTCTCGCTCGCCGTGCGCGACGGCGAATTTCTCACACTGCTCGGCCCGAGCGGCTGCGGCAAGACCACCTGCCTGCGCATGGTCGCGGGCTTCGTGCAGCCGGATGCGGGGTCGGTGCATATCGGCGGCGAGGACGTGACGCGCGTGGCCGCGCACCGGCGCAACACGGGCATGGTGTTCCAGCAGTACGCGCTGTTTCCGCACCTGACGGTGGCGCAGAATCTCGCGTTCGGTCTGCGCATCCGCAAGCTGGCGGGCAAGGAGATCAGGACGCGCGTGGCCGAAGCGCTTGCGCTCGTGCGCCTGTCCGGCTATGCGGATCGCTATCCGGAGCAACTGTCGGGCGGACAGAAGCAGCGTGTTGCACTGGCGCGGGCGCTGATCATCAATCCGCGCGTGCTGCTGCTTGACGAACCGCTCGGCGCGCTCGACCAGAAACTGCGCGAGGAATTGCAGGCCGAGATCAAGCGCATCCAGCGCGAAGTCGGCATCACGACGATCTTCGTCACGCACGATCAGAACGAGGCGCTCAGTCTCTCGGATCGCATCGTGGTGATGCGGCAGGGTGTCATTGGTCAGATCGGTTCGCCGCAGGAACTCTATGACCGGCCGGTGGATCGCCATGTCGCGAGTTTCATCGGCAAGATCAATCTGCTCGAAGTCGCCGCGTTGCACGTGGACAGCGCCGGCCTCCTGCATGTGCGCGCGAAGTCCTCCGAGACCTTCGAGGTCGATCTCGAAGGCCGCCCCGCGCCCCGGCCCGGCGATCCGCTGCTGCTGGCGCTCAGGCCGGAACGCATCACCCTGGGCGAAGGCGCGGCGAACCGCGTGCAGGGCCGCGTCGAACTGGCGACCTATGCCGGCGACGGCTGGTATCTCGAAGTCCGTACCTCCATGGGCGATCCGCTCATTGTGCGCACCACTGGCCGCGCGGCGCCCGTGCCCGGCGAGCATGTCGCGCTCGGCTGGGATCGCGGCGACGGCGTCCTGCTGCACGACGAGGTGTCCGCATGAGCGACGACACGCTGCTCGTCGCAACGGACCTCGCCCGTGCGCCTGCGCAGCCTTCCCTCGAACGGCGGCGGCAGGCGGCCTATGGCGCGCTCGCCTTGCCGGGCCTCGCGTTCCTCGGCGTGTTCTTCGTCGCGCCGCTCGGCTATCTGCTGGTGCTGTCGCTGCATGGCGGTGGCTCGATGGGACGGGTCGATGACGCCTGGACCCTCGCGAACTACGTGCGCTTCCTGTCGGACGCGTACTACCTGCACATCCTGCTCGATACGCTGGGCTTCGGCGCATCGACCGCGCTGATCTGCGCGGTGGGCGGCTTTCCGTTCAGCTACTGGCTCGCGCGCACGCACTCACGCTGGCGCACACCGATGCTCTTCGTCACCGTGCTGCCCTTGCTCATCAGCGCGGTGATCCGCAATCTCGGCTGGATTCCGGTACTGACCGAACACGGCATGCTCAACAGCGTGCTGCTCGCGCTCGGCGTCATCCAGACGCCGCTCGAATGGATCTTCAACACCACCGGCGCGCTGATCGGCATGGTGCACGTGGAGTTTCCCTTCATGGTGCTGATGCTGACCGGTGCGATCCGCAAGATCGATCCGGCGCTCGAAGAGGCCGCCATCAATCTCGGCGCAACGCCCGCGCAAGCCTTCATGCGCGTGGTGCTGCCGCTGTGCCGTCCGGGACTCGCGGCGGGTGCGTCGATGGTCTTCATGGCCGCAATCAGCGCGCTGGTAACGCCGGGAATCCTCGGCGGGCATCGCGTGATGTTCATGGCGCTCTATATCGATCAACAGATGCATAGCGTGCTCAACTATCCCGTCGGCTCCACGGCCGCCATGCTCACGATGTTCGCCGCGCTCGCGTCGATGTGGCTCGCGCTGCGCGTGAGCGGAGCACGCACATGAACGCCGTCGCTTCCCTCGTGCCGAAATGGCTGCTGCGCATCGCCATCTTCGCGGTGCCGGTGTTCCTGCTGCTGCCGTTCGTCGGCATTGTCGGTGCATCGTTCTCGAAGAGCGGCGCGCTCGCGTTTCCGCCGAGCGACTGGACGCTCGCCTGGTATCGCGGCATCGCGCCCGGCTGGTACGACGCGCTGCGCTACAGCGTCTGGCTCGGCGCGGCGACGACGGCGCTCGCTACCGCCGTCGGCGTGCCGCTCGCGCTGTCGATCGTGCGCGGACGCTTCGCGGGACGCGGCCTCGTCAATGCGCTGTGTGTCGCGCCGCTCGGCGTGCCGACCATCGTCATTGCGGTGGCGGGCTTCAAGTTCTTCATGCTGGCCGCGCAGTTTCAGGACATCGGCCTGAACGGGACCACGGCTGCCATCGTGCTGATGCAGGCCGTCTTCACGTTGCCGCTCGTGGTCCGCGCCGTGATCGCCAGCTTCGCGCACTACGACATCGCGCTCGATGAAGCCGCGCAGAACCTCGGCGCCACGCCCTGGCAGGTGTTCTGGCGCATCACGGCGCCGCTCATCGCGCCGGGCGTGATCGCGGGCATGTTGTTCGCGTTCGTCCTGTCCTTCGACGATGTCGTGGTCGCATGGTTCATGGGCGACCCGAGCCGTCCGACACTGCCCGTCAAGCTCTTCAACGCGATGGAAGTCGAGTTCGACAACGCCATCACCGCGCTGTCCACGCTGATCGTCGCCTTCTGGGCGGTGCTCGCGCTCGTGCTCAACCGCTTCTTCCATCTCGAACGCCTGTTTTCCCGGCGCTGAGTGCGCTTCATCCCTCCATCCGCTTATCAAAGAAAGGCTCATTTTGAAAGTATTCGGCAAACTCGCGTTGGCGCTGGTCGCCTCTCTGTTTACGTACGTCGCGCAGGCGCAAGGCACCGACCAGAAAGACGTCGTGTTGCGCGTGTCGTCGTGGGGCGGCAAGTCCACGCAGACGCAGATCAAGTATGCGGGCGACATCTTCACCAACAAGACCGGCGTGAAGGTGCAGTTCATCGACGGCGCGTCGATCGATCACGTCGCCAAACTGATTGCCGCCAACGGCCGCAACGTGCCGTATGACGTCGTGTTGCTCGACGGCGACGTGCGCGCGCAGGCCATCAAGGCGGGCGTGCTGCAGAAGTTCGATCCGGCGAAGGTGCCGAACACGCGCTTCGCCTTCGACGAAGCGAAGAACGCGCAAGGCTATGGCCCGGACTTCGACTTCGTGTCGGCGATCTTCGTCTACAACGCGGACAAGTTCGCGCAGGCGGGCATTCCCGCGCCGACCTCGTGGAAAGACTTGTGGAACCCGAAGCTCGCGGGACACGTCGCGCTGCCCGATCTGGCGAACGGCGCGGGGCGCGCGTTGCTGATCGAAACCTCGCGTCTCAATGGCGGCGACGAAGGTAATCTCGACAAGGCCGTCGCCGAGATTGCGAAGGTCAAGGCGCGCACCTTCTGGCAGACCTCGCAACAGGCGGAACAGCTCATCAAGTCGGGCGATATCTGGCTGACCGTCATCGCCGATGGCCGTGCGTATGCGTTGCAGGACGCCTACAAGCCTGCGCGCGCGGTGCGTCCGAAAGAAGGATCGATTGCGTTTGCCTCGACGGCGGATATCGTGAAGGGCACGCCGCATCCGGAACTCGCCGCGCAGTTCCTCAACGAGATCTACGGCGCGCTGTATCAGCTCGGCAATGCCACGGACTTCTATTACGGGCCGACCAATCGCCTGCTGACGCCGGTCATCGACGGCGATCCGCAACTGGCCGCCAAGCTCATCTACAAGCCCGAGCAGGCGAAGACGCTCTATCACCCGAACTGGGACACGTTCTGGGCTGCGCATGAACGCGCGCAGGACCTGTGGAACCGGACCATCGTGTCGGGCCGCTAACAAGACGAGGAGCATGGCGATGAACCAGATCGACCCCGCACATTTCGACGATGTTCCCGCGCGCCTGCAACGCGCGCTCGACGTAGCGACGCCGCTGCTGAAACAACGTGCGGCGCAAGTGGACGAAGCCGCGTCTTATCCGTACGAGCAGATTCGCACGCTGCACGAAGCCGGTCTGCTGACTGCGGGCTTGTCGAGCGCACGCGGCGGCGCGGACTTCGGCCGCACAACGAGCTTCGCGCATTACTTCGATACCGTCACTGCGATTGCCCGCGCTTGCAGCAACACGGCGCAGTTGTTCACCGTGCAGACGGGCGCGCTGTTCTCGCTCGAACTGCTGGGCGAAACCGCGCTGGTCGATGAAGTGGCGCAGGCGGTGCGCGAGCACGGCGCGACTTTCTGCTTCACGGCCGCCGAACCGGATGAGCGCTTCACCTACGACAACAAGCGCATCAACATCAAGTCCAGCGCCGAACGTCTCGCCGATGGCCGCTGGCGCGTGAAGGCGGAGAAGGCCTTCGCGACGGGCTCGGTGGGATGCGGCTTCGCGCTGTTCCAGTGTGCGACGGTGAGCGACGATCCGAACCGTCCGCCCGAGTCCGTGCTGGTGGTGCTGCCGCGTGGGCATGAAGCGGTACGCGTACTGGATACGTGGGACGGCATCGGTCAGCGTTCGACGACCAGCGGCAAATTGATTGTCGACGAAACCATCATCGATGCGCGACAGATCGTCGGCAATCCGGCGAGCGTGCCGGCAGCGGCCATCTTCGCGCCGTTCTATCAACTCGGCTTCGCAGCGATTCTCGCGGGCATCGGTGAAGCGGCGCTCGACGATACGCTGCATTTCATCCATCAGGTTCAGAAGCCGACCAACGGCTATGCGCGCGCGGCCGAGGAACCGGCGCTCCACGCGCATGTCGCGGACGTGCGCATCGCGCTTTCGGCGAGCCGTGCGCTGATCGCCGAGGCGGCGCGCAAGATGGACGCCTTCACGCGCGGTGAGGCGGATATCGCCGATGTCTTCGTCGCCGTGTATCAGGCCAAGGTGCATGCGAGCGGCAGTTCGATCGAAGCGGGCTCGCGCCTGTTCCAGATCGGCGGCGCACGCTCGGCCACCCGCAGCGTGGCGGCGGACCGGCACTGGCGCAATGCACGCACGCTCTCGCTGCACGATTCCGTCGACAAGCAGAAGGGCATCGTCGCGCGGCATGTGCTGGGCGTCGAGCGTCCCAATGTGTCCACGCGCTGACAAGGAGGCGGACCGTGCTGCTGGCATTCTTTCTCTCGCATTCGGCGTCGCCGCATACGGTCGGGCAATGGCGGCTGCCGCGCTCGTTCCAGGGCTTTCGCTACGATCGCGCGCCGTATTGGGAGCATGTCGCGCGCACGGCGGAACGCGGCGGCATCGACACGATCTTCCTGTCCGATTCCTACTCCATCTACGAAACCTACCGCGGCGACAGCGACGACACGCTGCGCTGGGCCGTGCAGTGTCCGCGTCATGATCCGTTGCCGCTGGTGTCGATCATGGCGCGTGTGACGCAGCATGTCGGGCTCATCACGACCTTGAGCACCGCGTTCCTGCCGCCGTACTGGGTCGCGCGCCAGTTTGCGACACTCGATCACTTGACCGAAGGACGCGTCGGCTGGAATCTGGTCACGACAGCCGGCGAGCCCGAAGCACGCCAGTTCGGTCAGGCGCTCGATGAACACGACACGCGTTATCGTCGTGCCGACGAGTATCTGCGTCTGTGCCAGACCTTGTGGGATAGCTGGGAGCCGGATGCCATTCTCGCGGACCGTGCATCGGGGGTGTTCGCGGATCCCTCGAAGGTCGCGAAGATCAGCTTCGACGGCGAGTTCTTTTCGAGCCACGGACGCTTCACCGTGCCACGCTCGCCGCAGGGCAGGCCGCTGATCGCGCAGGCGGGATCGTCGAGCGCGGGCGCGGCCTTCGCGGGCCGTCACGCGGATCTCGTGTTCGGCTTGCGGCATTCGGCGCGCGGCATGCGCGAGTTCGTCGACAAGGTGAAGGGCGAAGCGACGCAGGCCGGACGCGATGCCGATGACGTGCGCATCCTGTGGGGCATCGTGCCGATCGTCGGGCAGACGCGCGAAGAAGCGTTGCAGAAGCAACAGGCGATTCGCGACAACGTGACGGTGGAAGCGGGCCTGACGATGCTCTCGGCCTTTCTCAACACAGACCTTTCGCGCTTCGATGCAAACGCGCCGTTTCCGGATATCGGCGGGACGAGCGGCATACGCGGGCATCTCGCGACCATCACCGAGGACTTCGCGCCGGACACGCCGCTTGGCGAGATTGCGCGGCACTTCGCGGCGGGTCAAGGGCCGCATGTGGTCGGCACGGCGGCCGAGGTGGCGGATCAGTTGCAGACGCTGCTGAACGAAGGCGGCGGCGATGGCTTCATCTGCATCACGCATGCGTTGCCGGCCTGCATGGATGAGTTCGTCGATCTTGTCGTGCCTGAACTGAAGCGGCGCGGTCTGCGTCCGGAGACCTACGAACACGCGACGCTGCGTGAACGCGTGCGCGCGGGATGATGTTGTTGTTGCGACAACGCCGGCTTGCTGCCGGCGTTGTGTTGCAAGGATCAGAAGAAGGACAGGTTGGGCAACGGCGTGTCGTGCGTCGCTTGCCGGCCTATTGCCAGCGCCTTGTAGATCAGCGGATTGTGCGCGGTCACCGTGCGCAATGCGCGCCAGTGCCGATCGAGCCGCTTGCCGATGCGCGTGCTCGAAGCACCGCCCACTTCGAACAGCTCCCCCGCGGCACGAATGGCCAGATCGTCGATGACGACCTTGGTCTTCGCCGTGCTCGCCGCCGCCTGTTCGAAGGCATGCGACGAGACATCGCCCGCTGCCGCGCTGGCGAAGCCGCGTTCCAGCCAGTGCGTCGCTTCCAGCACGCCGACGCGCGCCAGATGCGCGACGCTTTCAAGCCGTCCGATCACGCTCAGCAACAAGGGATCGTCGCCCGGCACTTCCGCGACTGCGTGATAGAAATTGCGTTCGCGCGACTTCAACAGGAGCGCGGCATCCTTGACCACGCGTTGCAGCACACCCGCCACGACCGCCGAGAGATACAGCTGCGCGAACGTCGCGACATAGGGAAGCTTCGTTACGTTCTCGTTGTCGATGATCTCGTCGGGCGTCACGCGTACGTCGGTGTACGTGGTCGTTCCGCTCGCCGTGAACTGCTGGCCGAAGCCATCCCAGTCATCCGCTATATGGACGCCTGCGCGCGTTGCCGGTACAACCACCTTGACCGGCTTGCCTTGGGCATCGACGGCATAGACGTGAATATGGTCCGCATACAGATTGCCCGTGCTGTAGAACTTCCGGCCGTTGAGGCGCAGGCCGTCCGGGCCATGCGTGACGGCGGTCTCGTAGTCGAAGTTGCCGACGTTGCGCTTGCCCAGTTCCGTCGCCGACGCGCCGAACGTCTCGCCGCGCGCGACCCGTTCGATGAAGGTCTCATAGACCGGCACGCGCGCGCGATCGATCAACAGACCTTCGACGAAGTTCAGCGGATTGCGGAACGCATGCGCGACGTTGGGATCGGCGGCGGCGAGATCGATGATGAAGTCGAACAACTGCACGAGCGTGATGCCTGCGCCGCCCCGTTCGCGCGGCAATCGCAATGCGCCCAGGCGCGCGTCTTTCAGGCGCTGCATCGTTGCCTTGAAGGCGGCGGTGTCGCGGTGCGGAGTGGCTTCCTGTTCGGCGACCCACGGCAGCAGGGCGCGCAGATCGCTTAGTTCGAGATGAGATGTGGTCACGGTTTCAAATGAAGTAAAGGAGCTTCAGACAGTTTCAGCGGCCACGCCGAGCGCAGCCAGCAGACGTTCGCGCAACGCGGCGAAGGCGGGATCAGTAGGACTGCGGGGACGCGGAAGATCGATCTCGATGTCGCTGCCAATGCGGCCATGCTCCAGCATCACCACGCGGTCCGCGAGCAAGAGCGCTTCATCGACGTCATGCGTGACGAGCAGCACCGTCGCGTCATGCGCCTTCGATACCTTCGCAATCAGCCGCTGCATCTGGATGCGGGTGAGTGCGTCGAGCGCGGCGAACGGTTCGTCGAGCAGCCAGACTTTCGGATCGCGGACCAGCGCTCGTGCAAGCGCCACGCGTTGCGCTTCGCCGCCCGACAGCGTCAGCGGCCACGCATCCAGCCGGTGCGCAACGCCGACTTCCTTCAGCGCCGCGGCAATCACGACGCGTGCGTCTGGCTTGCGCAGACCCAGCGCAAGATTCTGTTCGACCGTCTTCCATGGCACCAGACGCGGTTCCTGAAACACCACGGCGCGCTTGTCGGGTATCTGGACGGTGCCGGCGGGCGCGCTGTCGAGACGGGCAAGCGTGCGCAGCAAGGTGGACTTGCCGGAGCCGGAGCGTCCGAGCAAGGCAACAAAGGCGCCGGCTTCGATGTCGAGATCGAGGCGGTCGAGCACGGTGTGCTCGCCGAAGCGCCGCGTCAGTTGACGCACGCGGATCAGCGGTTCGGTTGGGGTGTAGGTCGCCATGACTCAGTCCTTGATGACCGCGGGACGCCACGCCAGCAAGCGCCGTTCGGCGGCGCGCACGAGGGCGTCGGTGAAGAGACCGAGCAGCGCGTAGATCAGCAGGCACGCCATGATGATGTCGGTGCGCATGAAGTTCTGCGCATTGATCGCGAGATAACCGATGCCGCTCGACGCATTGATCTGCTCGCCCACCACCAGCGAGAGCCACGCGATACTGAGCGAATAGCGCAGGCCGACGAGAAACGAAGGCAGCGCGCCCGGCAGCACGATATGCACAATCTGTTCGGTGCGCGTGAGGCCGAGCGTGCCGGCCATTTCGATGATCTTTGCATCGGCGCCGCGAATGCCCGAGAACAGGTTGAGATACACGGGAATCATGCAGCCGAGCGCGACGAGCGCAACCTTGGGCGTCTCGCCGATGCCGAACCACAGGATGAACAGCGGCACGAGCGCGAGGTGCGGCAGGGTGCGGGCCATTTGCAGGAGGGCATCGACGGCGTCTTCGCCGCGTCGGGAGAGGCCGGCCAGCAGCGCGAGCGCCACGCCGAGCGAGAGCCCGATGGCCAGGCCACTGCCCGCACGCGCCAGCGACGCGAGCAGATGCATGCCGAGCTCGCCGCTGGCCGCGAGTTGCCATAGCGTGGCGGCGATCTGCGAAGGCGACGAGAAACGCCGCTCGCTGACGAAGCCGGTCGTGGCGGCAAGCTCCCACGCGAGCAGCAGTGCGGCAGGGACCGCGAAGCGCTGCCAGCGAACCCGCGGCCTGCGCCGTGCGAGCGGCTCGCGTGGCGCATCGACGGCGATCGTTGGATGAGACATGACGAATCTCCGTGAAGGTTCAGGCGGTGGTCGCGAGTTGGCCGTCGAAGGCTGCGCTGATATTGCCGATCGACTGCTTGATCATGCCGTAGCGATAGAAGCCATCGGCCGACTGTTGCAGCGCGCGGCGCACGTCTGCGTTGAGCGGCGCGGGCGTCGGCTTGAAGTCGGCGAGCAGGGAACGCGCGGTGGCGGGATCGAGCTTCGTGTCCTTGACGAGCGCGGCAGCGGCTGCATCGACGTTGGCGAGCGCCCAGCGTTGCGCGCGTTCGCTGCGGGCGAGGAAGTCGCGGATCGCATCGCGTTTGTCGCGCGCCGCCTTCTCGTGAACCAGCAGGAAGTTGTTGCCGCTGAAGAGGTTCGGTACATCGCTCAGATTGGCGATGGGATAGGCGCCGTTCTGCTGGATCGCAAGCGTCGAGTAGGGCGCCCAGGTGAGCCAGGCATCGACGGCGCCGGATGCAAAAGCCGGTTTCGCTGCGGTGGGATCGAGGAACACGATGTTCACGTCGCTGCGCTTGAGGCCCGCCTTTTCCAGCAGGCCGTAAGTCATCAGTTCGGGACCGCCGCCCGCGTTCACCGCGAGCTTCCTGCCCTTCAGGTCCGCCACGCGTTTGATGCCTGAATCGCGTTGAGCGAGCAACGGAATGAAGCTCGGCGCGAAGGTGATGGCGCTGACCGCGCGCGCCGGGCAGCCGGCGGCGTAGGCGAAGAGAAACACGACGTCGCCGGTCTGGCCCACATCGAGCGCGTCCGCATTGAAGGCTTGCAGTTCCTGTTGACCTGCCGGAAACTTGCTCCATTCGATTTCATACGGCAGGTTCTTCGCTTCGCCGGAGGCTTCGAGAAACGCCTTCCAGCCGATGGAGTTCATGTCGCCCACGCGCAGCACCGTCGCGGCGCGCGCCGGGCCGCCGATCATGAAGCCCGCTGCGGCGGCAAGCCCACCCGCCATGAGCTTGCGACGGTTGAATGATGCGGGTCGATCGTGTCTGGATGTCATGCTGTCGTCGCTCAATGTTCGTAGCCAGGGTTGTGTCGATCGACGAGCCGCTTGAGGGCCTCGAAATGCTCGACGTGATAGGGACGTCCGGACCACGCAGCGCCCTCGCGCGCGTGCTCGGTGTATTGACGGTGCACGAGGTCCTGCTGCTCCTGTGACAGCAACCTCAATGGCTTGCCGGTGGAATACGCGAGCACCTGGAAGCGCGCCGCGCGTTCGAGCAGATACAGCCGGTCGTAGGCTTGCGAGACGCTGCGACCGGTGACGATCACGCCGTGATTCGCGAGGAACAGAATGCTCTTGTCGCCCAGCCGGCGTGCAAGACGCCGGCCTTCGTCGATGTCGTAGGCGAGGCCGTTGTATTCGTCGTCGTAGGCGATATGGCGCAGCAACAGCAACTCCGCCTGGCCGATGGGCAGCAGACGCTGATCGGCCAGACGCGTGAGCGCTGTCGTGTAGGGCATGTGGGTGTGCAGCACGGCGGCGTGCCGGACGGGATCGGACTGATGAATCGGCAGATGGATGCACAGCGCGGATTGCTCAACGACGCCTTCGCCCGCGATGCGCTGCGCATCGTAGTCGAGCGTCAGGAAGTCGCTCGCCTTGATCTCGGACCAGTGACGTCCGAAGGGCGCGACCAGAAAGCGTCCGCGCGGATCGGGCAGCGACAGCGAGAAATGATTGGCGATGCCTTCGTGCAAGTCCTGCATCACCGCGATGCGATGCGCGGCGGCCAGATCGATGCGGCCGGTGTGTTCGACCTCGGCAAGGTCTGCTTCAGCCATGCGTATGAGCTCCCTACAGTGACGGATCATGCGACCGCGCGCGCGATGAAACTGGCGCGCGGCACTGGCACGACCATAAGTCAGCCGAAGCAGCGTTCAAACGAATGGATTGTTCGATCTATATCAGGGCGTGCGCGTCGAGCTTATGACGCGAGGATCGAAGAGGCAGGCGAGGGGAGAGGCGCGGGTATGACGTGACCGTCATGCCCGCGCTGTGTTGCTTTACTGGTTTTCAGCGCGCGTCGGTTGAGCCGAAGCGTGGATTGCCTTGCGTTCCTTCGCAACCTGTTCCACCGAAACCGCCGGTGCGTGATTGCCCCAACTCGTGCGCACGAAAGTCAGCACGTCGGCGATATCGCGGTCGGTGAGACGTTCGGCGAAACCGGGCATTGCGTAATGCGTCGGGGCCGCCTTGGTCCACGGCATCGCGCCGCCCTGAAGCACGATGTGAATCAGCGAGGCGGGATCGTCGGAGTTGACTACGGTCGAGAGCGCGAGCGTCGGGAACGTCGCGTCATAACCGCTGCCGCTCGTGCGATGGCACGCCGCGCAGTTGTCGACGAAAGTCAGCGCGCCATTGCCGCGATCCGTGCCCGCACGCAATGCGTTCGCGGCATCGGCGTTGGCGGTCAGCGGCTGCGATGACGCATCCACGGGCGCGAGCGTCTTCAGGTACGCGGCGATCGCGCCGAGATCGGCATCGCTCATATGCTGCGTGCTGTTTTCGACCACTTCAGCCATGCCGCCGAACGCCGCCGTATGCGCGGTGCGCCCGCTCTTCAGGAACGCGACGATGTCCGCTTCGCTCCAGCTCGCGAGACCATCCTTCTTGTCGCCGCGCAGGTTCTTCGCGAGATAGCCGTCGATCACGCCGCCCGACAGGAAGGTGTGGCCGTCGTCGGTCAGCGCCTTCTCCTGCAAGCCGACGCCGCGCGGCGTATGGCATGCGCTGCAATGCGCGAGACCTTCGACGAGATAGCGACCGCGCGCCACCGGATCGGCGGGCACGGGCGTATCGTCGACGACCACGTCCGGCGCGAAGGCCATGCGCCAGAAACGCAGCGGCCAGCGCATCGACAGCGGCCAGACGATGTCCTCTGCGCGATTCGCCTGATTCACCGGCTGCACGCCTTGCATGAAGTACGCATAGAGCGCCTTCACGTCCGACGGCTTGACCTTCGCGTAGGAGACGTAGGGCATCGCCGGATAGAGCGATGAACCGTTCTTCGCGACGCCATGGCGCACGGCGTTGTCGAAGTCCTCGAAGGAGTAGTCGCCGATGCCGGCTTGCTTGTCGGGCGTGATGTTGGTCGAGTAGATGCGGCCGATCGGCGAATCGATGCCGAGTCCACCCGCGAACGGCTTGCCGCCCTTGGCCGTGTGACAGGCCACGCAGTCCGCCGCTGCGGCGAGATAGCGGCCCTTCTCGATCAATGCGCGGTCGGCGTCGCTCAATGCTTGCGCCTGCGGCTGCGCGACTTTCGTTTCGACGCGCGGCGCGGAGGCCGGTTGCTGCGCGAACGCGAGCGCGGCCCATGCAGCGCCCGCGACGATTGCCGACGACAGCGCGGTCATCGTGAGTTGTTTCTTCGTCATCGCTGTTTCCTCAAGCTTGAACCAGCGGAGCGCCAGGGTTCTTCAGGTATTGCTCGCGGATCGCCTTCGCCGAGTGATACGCGAGCGCGGCCACGATGCCCGTCGGGTTGTAGCCCATGTTCTGCGGGAACGCGGAGGCGCCCATCACGAACACGTTCGGCACGTCCCAGCTTTGCAGGTACTTGTTGACGACGCTCGTTTCCGGCGACGAACCCATCACGGCGCCGCCCGTCGTGTGCGTCGACTGATAGACGCGCGTGTCGTAGTGCTGCCCCTTCTTGCGGATCGCGCGGAAGTACTTCTCCGGATTCATCGCCTTGGCCACGTCTTCCATGCGTGTGCCGATGTGATCCAGCATCGCGTATTCGTTGTCGTGCCAGTCGAAGGTCATGCGCAGCAGCGGCTGGCCGTACTTGTCGCGGTAGGTGGGATCGAGGTCGAGATAGGCGTCGCGATACGGCATCACCGAACCCGAGATGCCGATGGTCATGTGGCGCTGATAGGCATCGGTGACGCCCGCTTTCCAGCCGCTGCCCCAGTTAGGCGTGCCCGGAATGGTGGGCGTCTGCTTGATCGGACGGCCGCCGTAGCGGATATGCCGTACGCTCGCGCCGCCGACGAAGCCGAGCGGGCCGTGATCGAACTGATCGCCGTTCAGGTCGTCCATGCCGACGCCGCCCGCGCCCGTGCCGATGAACGGATTGAGCTGCGTGCCCTTGGGCAGCAGCACGTTGATGCCGCCGTTCATCTGATACGCGTAGTTGCGGCCGACCGTCCCTGTGCCGGTGCGCGGATCGTACGGCTTGCCGATGCCCGACAACAGCAGAAGACGCACGTTGTGCATCTGGAACGCCGCGATGATGACCATGTCGGCGGGTTGTTCGACTTCACGGCCTTGGGCGTCGATGTACTGCACGCCGGTTGCGGTCTTGCCGTCCGGTGCGAGCAGCACCTTGGTGACGTGCGAGCGCGTGCGCAATTCGAAGTTTGGCTTCTTGAGCAGCACCGGCAGGATGGTGGTCTGCGGCGAGGCCTTCGAATACATGTAGCAGCCGAAGTCTTCGCAGAAGCCGCAGAAATTGCACGGTCCGAGGCGCACGCCATACGGGTTCGTGTACGGCTGCGAGGTATTCGCGGCGGGCGCCGGATACGGATGGAAGCCCACTTCGCGCGCGGCCTTTTCGAACAGCTGTGCGCCGAGGCTGTTTTTCAGCGGCGGCGTGGGGAATTCGGAGGTGCGCTTGCCTTCGAGGGCATTGCCGCCGGCCTGGATCTGGCCATTGAGATTGCCTGCCTTGCCGGACGTGCCGAAGACCTTCTCCGCGAAGTCGAAGAACGGCTCCATCTCGTCGTAGGTCACGCCGAAGTCCTGCACCTGCATGCCTTCGGGGATGAACTTCTTGCCGTAGCGCTCTTCATAGCGCGTGCGCAGTTGCAGCTCTTCGGGAAGCATGCGGTAGTGCATGCCGTTCCAGTGGAAGCCCGCGCCGCCGACGCCATTGCCCAGCAGGAACGAACCGTTCTGACGATACGGCGTGGCCAGATCGTCGACGCCATGACGGATGGTCACGGTTTCGCCCGAGAGGTCCTGGAACAGTTCGCCGCGCACGGCGTACTTGAGTTCGTCGATGACCTTCGGATAGTTGGCGTCCGTTGGTGTATCGCGCATTGCACCGCGTTCGAGTGCGAGTACGTTGAGACCTGCATCGGTCAGTTCCTGGCCGAGAATTGCGCCGGTCCAGCCGAACCCGACGATCACGCAATCGACCTTGTCTTTCTTGATTGCCACCTGCTTACCCCCGCCTGCCGTCGATCGATACCGGGCCGTACGGATACTTCACGCCCGGCTGATCGATCCAGTCCATGAAATCTGCCCGGGCACCCGGGAAGCCGACCATCTTCCAGCCCACCATGTCCTTGTTGCCGCCGTAGATGGGATCGGCCAGGAAGCCTTCCTTGGTGTTGCCAAGGAGGTAGGAGAAGAAGGTGCGCGCGGGCACGACGTCGAATTCGATCTTCGCGTGCTCCATCTCGCCGAGGACCGTTTCCTGGGTCTTGTGGTCGAGTTGCGCGAAGGTCTTGCCGCTGTACTGCTTCATGCAGTGGTCGTCGCAGGACTTGATGCCGTGGCGATAGAGATCGCGCGGCGCGAGGTTCATCTGATAGCCCATCTCGGGCGGCTGTTCCGGATGGAACGGGCCCTGCATGTACCACAGCTTGCCGTGGCCATAGGGCGTTTCCATCTGCCGGTCGATGTACTCGTGCACGTTGGCCGCGAGCGCGCCGGGACCGTGATCGTCAGCCGGGATCAGGCGATCGATGGCGGCCTGGATGAAGGCCCATTCGGCATCGGTGAAGTAGGTGGGGGCGTAGGCCTTGGCGCTCGCGACGGGCGTGGCGGGCGGCGTGGCGTTGCTGCTGCAGGCGCTCTGCGTGAGCGCCGCGCCCGGGACCACGGTGGCCGCGGGCACGATGGCCAACACCTGCCGCAGGAAGCGACGGCGCGGCTCTTTGTCGTTCGACATGCTCTTTCTCGTCTTTGTCGTCTGTGGGGGGAGGATGCGTGCGTGGCCGGCCGCTTCTGTAATGGAAGCAGCCCCACGTCAAGGCGGAGCGGGGACGCGCCCGATGCAGCGAAGCGTCGTGATCGACTGTTATGGCTTCGCGGTATGGCGGGCGGACAGGAATGTATGTGGCAAGAGCGAACGGTTATTCATGCTTTGATGCTTTATTGCTTTCCCCGATCCGGCGTTCGCTTCTTTGGCGCGAAGTTTAGACAGGTCGGATGAATAAATAAACTATATGACGCTATCTTCTGGAAGATAGGTTTTGTTTTTAATGGCGCATCCGTCGCGGAGAGCGGCGGATGCGGGTTCGAGGCCTGGGTTCACTGCAGACGCGGGTCCTGTGACTGAGGAGCAGGTTGGCCCGGCCACGTCACCGGAATGTTCCACTCCTTCAGAAGTTCAGCAACGCCCGGCCAGGACTTCGGAATGGAGGGCGGTAGCGGGCCGGGGTTGCCGTTCGGCGGAAGGGTGATCGTGGCTATGCCGCCGCGAATCGAAGACATCGTGGCGTGAGACAGAGCGTCGGTGCGCGGCAGGTCGGTGATGGTCAGCGTAGGCATGATGGGTCTCCAAGCAAAAGTAGAGTGAGTGGCGGGGATGGCGCCGGTTGGTGTTTTGCATGGGCCGTGCCATTGAGCATGAAAGTCGCTAATGCCCGTCTGCTTGCATTCTCAGGGTGGAAAAAGGCGCGGGAGGCCAATCTACAGGTGATTTCTTGCGTCGCGCGATGCGTAAAGAACGACAGTTCGAAGATTGGGTGTTTGCGAGCGGCTGACATTTCAGGACCAATTCGGAGGGCTGGGTCCGCTTGTAGGAGGTAGAGGTCAGTCCGTAGGTCGTCAGCGCGTGACCCATTGCGGGCAAGCAGATCTATCGCGGTTTGCGTGAGAGGCGGGAGACGACCCATTGCCGTCATTTAAATTGCGTTGACGCCAATGACCGCTCTCGTATATTGACGGCCACCTGCACATCCGGACTTTCCCGATGCACGACGGGCAAAATGTGCTCCCCGACTCCAGATGTATCCTTATTGGTACCTGAACATGAACAGGGGTGGACTAGCTTGCCAAAACGAAATGATCTGCACGTTAAACAGGCGCTTAGCAGAGCATCCTACCTTAGATAAAATAGGAAGCGTCACAGTCGAACCATATTAACGGCACGTCCAACAAACCCACGCGATTGGCGACAGAAAATTATGAACTCTGCGCCATCGTCCGTGTCCGTTGATTACCGCTTCGACCTGTTAGTACCTCACTGAAGATTTCGCTTCCCCTCTTCCGGCTCAATCTTGAAATAGATAACTGTCGATCCCTGAGGCTAATGAATATCGCCCCTATACTTCGAATCTCGTAAGTCACGGCAACGACCATCGTGTTCCAATCCTAACTTCATTGCCGTCCGGGTCGAGTGCTGTAATCGCTCTTGATCCAGCCTCGGTGGTGTGAACTCCTCGTGCGCATTGAAATCCTTCGCTACGCAAGTCATTTTCGATCGCAGCTGGATCGTCACGTTCAAGCTCGAACCACATGCGCTGTCGGCCGGCTAAGGCAGGGTGTTGCCCTTCGAATGACACTATAAACGTTATTCCGCCATCGATTTCAAAAAATGCTCCTTGATGGCCGGGCGGCCCCCAATCCATCACGACTGTCTCTTTCCGCCCAAGTAATGTTCTGTAGAATCTGACCGATGCACCGAAGTCGCCAACAATTAAATAAATTGACTGAACCTTTACGTTAGTCATCTGAATGTACCTCCCGGGGAAGCTTCCAACTTTCCTCCAAATACTCCTTCATTTTCTGCTGATTTTCAGCAGTATGAGATTCCAGATACGTTTGTATCTCTTCCTCTCTGCCCGCATCCTCTACGACACATTGCATGCTCCAACTCATTCGCGTACCGAGGCTCGACCGATGGTACGTCCATAGGATATGCATGTACTCAAACGGAGTTAGCGGATCGAAGCGTTCAGCGTATGCGAAAGGAACCTCGGGAACAATGACCCGCCAAGAAATCCATTCTTGACCGGATGTATGACTTATCTTGAACCAAATTTTTCGGCCTTCCGTTCGCAAAATGCTAACCTTTCTATATTCGGACATAATTAGAGGCCATTGCCGCAAATCGTTTGAAACCTGAAAGGCGTAATCCAGAGGAACGTTGATCTCTATAGCTCGATCGATCCGTATTGGCACGATATTCACCGATATGAGTCATGCATAGATTGTGATTACATCTTTCGCTGCAACAACTGCGAATCGCATGTCAAGAACGTAGGCGGAAGGTTGATTAGACAAAGCGGCCAACATAATCATTGGAAGCGCGCACGCTCCCCTTACCGGGGTCCCTTGAAATTCAGGCAAATTAACGTGTACTGCTGTGCCGTCTTCCAGATTGAACTCTGACATTTGCTCGATGGTCACTTTATATCGACCTGATTTCGATAAGCGCATCCACAAAGCGGCATCGCGGGGATCGATTAAACCCAACGCGTCACGAAGGAAAGGACTCCCACAGCTTTCAGATGCCCCCGCGAAGACTGTTAAATACTTTCCTCGTTCGAGCCAAATTTCAGCGAGTTGTAGCGCGTGGAGGAACGCCACCCCCTCTGAGCTGAAGGTGAGAGCTGCGGTCCGCAAATTGTTTTCTATCGTCACCTGGCCTTGCGCAGCGGCAGGGAACCATGCAATTGCTTGGAAGGCACTTATTCCACCAGGACCGTGCTCGGCAAGTTTTTGGAGTTGCGGTTCGCCAAAAGTCCAACCTCCAAAGCAGTTAGCAAACAGAATTGCCATCTCAGCTTCTTGTTCCACCGTCCCTCGCTGCCTTATCTTTTCGAATGCTTCACGAGCAAGAAAAGAAAATGGGTCCTCCTTCTTACGAGGACCACATGTTCCACTTTGCAGGTTGAGTTCGAAGTCGGCGATATACATCACGAACTCTCAAAAATAGCTGCAGAATGAATTCCGGAAAAACCACTAGAGTTCTTTATAGCAAAGCGAATACGTTTGTTAAAAATTTGATCAGGAAGAAAGATGTCATCGAATTCAATGCGGGAAAGGTATCGATTTGGATATGGAAATACCTTTCCTTCTGATAGCATTCGAATTACCGCCACCGTCTCAATTAGATTTGATGCACCCAAAGCATGACCGAAGGAGGCCTTTCCGGCAAACACTGGCAGCCGCGAAAGCCTGGATCCAAAAAGGGCCTGTAGTGCCGAATGCTCAGCACGATCATTTTGAGGAGTGGACGTGGCGTGAGGTGATATAAGGTCAATTTGCGAACTATCCACGGTCGCATCAGCAATCGCCGCATTCAAAGAGGCAAGAATCGACTTTCCACTTTCGTGAATGGCAGTCATATGGTACGCGCTGCTGCAGCTAGCGAATCCGCGCATAAATGCGAGAGGCTTTACGCGCCTCGCGGCCACCCTGTCTTGTCGTTCAAGCACAACGCAGGCTGCTCCTTCCCCGAGACAGAACCCGCTCCGATCAGGACTGAACGGCCGGGAAGCCAACTGCTGTTGACGCACTTCCTTCGTGAGCGCACCGATTTGTTCAAAGCACGCGAGAACCATCGGAGTAATGGGTGCTTCCGCAGCGACAACGATTGCACAATTCGCGCCGTCTCGCACTACTTCGAGGGCGTAACCAAGAGCATCAAGTCCCGCCGTACAGCCAGTCGAGACAATTACTGGCTCCCTGTTGGAGATTTCACGAAACACTGACCTTGCTGGATTGGAAAAACTCACCGCATCGCCAGCCCCTATTCTTGAGATCGATGCTGTCGAGAACTTCGCGAGCGATCCATATGCGGACTCCATTTCCCATGAACCGGCGACTGCAGTCCCGAAGACAAGCACGCATTCCCTCAGGTCAATCGCTGGGTTCAGACAAGCACGTTGCAGGGCTTCAACAAGCGCTTGCCTCCCATATATGGCTAGACGAGGAAGTCGCACATCCAAAATGTCACTATCACTTGCGACGTCCGTTTCAGCCACTTGAAATGCATATCGCGACTTAAAACATTCTGTTGAGAATCTTTCTATCGAACGGCAGGCTGTACGCCCTTGACTCAAAAACGTATCCATTTCGGCAACGTTTCCAAATCCCGGTCCGACCACCCCAATGCCGGAAATTGCAATACGGTCCGAACGACGCATCACCTCACTCCAGTATCTTATTTATGGCTTGTCCCATGGAAATGGTCGATGACCCCGTGGCGTTTTCTTGGCCTGCTCCTCTTCTTGCGCAAGTGCCTCGATATTTGTAATCATTTTTTCGAACACCTCATGGCCACTTTCGAAATCGACCATAGGTATCACTTCTCGCTCCGCATACCGGTCGTGCGCGGGATTCAATTTAATAAATTCGTCAAGCTGGGTATGGTTATCAACCGCGACGATAAAATGCATTGCGGGTCTTGCTACTTCTTTATGTGCCATCAAGATAGTGCCTTGATTGAACTGTCCCTCCATATATCGAAGAGCGTCGTACGCGCGCCTTAAGTGATGGAGTTGCTCTTTATAGTCGGTGGGGGCAGATAACGTAGGCCAGCGCGTTATCACCAGAAATTGCATTTTACTTTTCATGAACTCCGGATCCGACAATGCCTTCAGATTTACTTTCACGATGCCGTCCTTTATTCGAAATAGCTTGCGACAACCGGGTGAACTGGAAAATTGAACATCTTTTGCAGGAACAAAAACGGCTGTCCCTTTATATCTCGCCACCACCCGCCGTAATTGAAGCTCGCCGATGGAACGAGGACCAACTCCGGGGTCTCATTCGCGTCTTTTAAATGACGTTGAATTGCACTGGCAATATCTTCGACTACAAAAAGATCGCCAAGCACGATATTGCCACCATAGAAACGATTTTCTGGAATAATTAAATCAATCGAAACTTCGTGGCATTCCAACCGAAATCTATAATCTTCTAGCAGTTTCGCTAGCAAAGGAGCCACAACGTGGGAAGTAATCAATATTATTTTTCTCGCCCGGTAAAATTCAATGTATTTGAATATCTGATCGAGCGCAGCGGCCGGTATAGAACCCGCGATCAAATAGATCCCAAATCTGTCGTTGTATGGAAATCCATATATGTAATCATCGCGAAGCTCACAGTGTGATTCCGATATAGAAATTTCAATCCGGTCATCACCTCGGCGCAGTTGCAAACTTACTTCACACGGTTCTGATTCTCTGCAGAGCGCTAATAGAGATTCGCATTGTGGACGCGACAGTACTCGACGACCGTTGACGCGCTCAATTACGTCATCGACTTCAATTCCCGCCAACCACGCAGGAGAGTTCGGGATGACGCCAGTAATTTTCGCGGCCCCCAACTCGGTCTGTGTGACTTGTTCCTCGAACAAACGGGGCTGAAGTAGCAACGGGGTACGCAGTTGCCTTCTCAGTGGAACCAAGCTATCTATTACCTGCCTCCAATATTCAAAGACCGAAAACGACGGCGGGTTCGGAAAGAACCGTGTATATCCTCCTAGGATTACGTTTATCGCGCGTGCGTGAAAAGTATCCGCAAATCTGATGGTACGAATGATTTCATCTAAAGAGACAGACGGCCATGCCACGATGGTGACGGCGGTCTTGACGGCATGTTTCGCGAGGATTGGTAGCGCTTCTAAGCCTTCATATGGCGCCCTGCCATCAACCGTTTCCTCACATCTGGGCTAACTGCATTTAGCGAAAGGGATATTTCAATCGGCTCCAAACTTTTCAAGAAAACTACACAATCTTCAGTGAGCGCGTATCCATTCGTGGTTATCGACATGGGTGTCGACGTTGACTTTCGGATTCCCGTGGCAATTTCTCGAAACGCCGGATGGATCATGATTTCTTCGAGATCGTACGTTGGCTGCGGTAGCATCTTCCCATTTGAGAAGTAACTCAGCCGGCGTAACGCCTCGGCCGTGCTTCCAGCATTGTCGCGCCGGTTCAATTTGATCGTGGTATTGGACGGATTACCGAAAACATAGCAAAACTCACATCTTGCATTGCAAGCGCGAGTTAGCGCACCAAGGACCTCATTAGGGTCTCCCTGACTTGGCGCGATCCAGTGAGACTCATCGTTCAATGAAAATTCGACGATTTTGCCATCGCGAACGTCGACCCTGACCAATGTGTTGAGGGCACCTAGTGCGTTGGCCAAATACTCTATCCTCGGCTCTGTCCGCCTTAAAACGTCGAGATCGTAAAATGATTGAGGTCGTTCCTGTCCGCCGGTCGAGCGAGCTTGATTCTTATTGGTGTCAGATGTCGATCGAACATCGGGACGAAGGCGTGGCGGGTCAAATAACCTTATTGCTAGCGCGTCGTTTGAATAGCGGTCCTTTTGGAAAACAAATGCGTCAACATCGACCGGAACGCCATCTTTTGTGAGACAAACGATACTGAGCAGATCTTCAATCTGTCGCCGGAAGAAGCCGGCGACAACATCTTCGCCGTCCGCGTCTGAATTTGTCGGATCGACAGGAAAGCGGTATAGATCGCTCGGCTGAGCGGGTGGCAGCAAAGGTGCTCGATTGTTCACAGCTTAGCTCCCAGACCAATCAATCGCCGCGGCGCGAATTGTTCGAATAAGTATTCGTTGTACTTCGATATTTTTCAAGTTGTTAGAAAAAATCAATCCAATCTAGTTCTTTATTGCTTAGATGATTAATTCTGCAAACCTGATGCGTAGAGCCGTTCTATTCACGGGCGAAGGCGACATGGGCGCGTTCGCACTGGTGACGGAACTGGACGGCCTTTTCGATCAATCGCGTTGCCATGCGAGCGGTAGGTTCCTGAGTTAAACTGACGTTGGAATGTCTCCGCGACAGTTCGAACGAATGCCCCTTCATGGCCGACCCCCGCCGCCCCATGACACAGGACAAACGCGCCCCAATCTGTTTCTTCAAACATCGCCGCGATATGGGCGTTCGACTACCAGGCGACCTTATTACGCGCCAAGCGGCGGCGTCACGCAGATTAAAAGCCAAGTCCGAGGCCTCGGCAGCGCGACACCTCAATCGATGAAACAAGCGCGCCGCCCGTTCCCAAAAGCGCCATCCTCACCCCCCTCAAAACCGCATAACCATCCCCACCCCCACCACCATCAACCCCGTCCCCACGGCCCGCATCCACCCCAACGGATGCTCCGCGACCCCGATCAACCCAAAATGATCGATCGCCACCGACGCCACGAGGTTCGCGCAGATCGTCAACCCGTTGAGCGTCCCAACCCCCACCTTCTGCACCAGCGTCAACCCGGCGAACACCGCCACCGCCCCCACGATCCCGCCGAGCGGCGCCCACCACTTCATGCTGCGGAGATCATCCAGCGTGGGCAATGGCATCGGCTGAATCCAGAACAGTGCAATCGCCAGAAACGTCACGAGCAGAAACGACACGCTCGACGCGAGCCACGGATTGACCAACGCGCCTTTGAGTTGCCCATTGATCGGAGCGCCTGCAGCCTGAAGAATGCCGCCGAGGATGATGAAGGGATAAATCCACGCGCTGCTCATGTTCCATGTCTCCGTAGGCAATGAAAAGGTCAATGCGCAAACAAAAGCCGACATCCAAGCGCCAGAACAAGCGCCGGAACCATGACAACAAACCCGACCTTCAGGAACTGCATGAAGCTCACTTCCTCGCCTTCCCGTCGAATCGACGACAGCCAAAGGATTGTCGCGAGCGAGCCGGTGATCGAAAGATTCGGTCCGAGGTCGACGCCGATCAGCAGAGCATCGATGACGCGCTCCGGACTGTGTGCCTGCAAGGCCGTTGCGCTCGCGATGAGTCCTGCCGGCAAGTTGTTGATCGCGTTGCTTCCAAACGCGATGACAAGCCCCGATACCGCCGCGGCCATCGGCTGATTCCGCTGGCTTGCCTCTCCAAGAAGCGCTGATAGCTCGCGTACGACGCCCGTATGATCGAGCACCTCGACCAGTACGAAAAGCCCTGCGACGAGCGGCAACACGCTCCACGATATGTCGCTGACAAGTTCGACGGGTGACTGGCGTTCCTTGATCAACACGACCATCGCCGTGAGAATGCCAAGAACGGCAGTAGGCAGACCGAGTTGCAGATCGAACGCGGAAACGACCAGAAGCGCAATCGCCGTCACACCCATGCTTGCCAGCGTCAGTTTGCCGTTCGCGCTGAGCGGTTCAACCGGTAGATCGCGTTCGCATGCACCACTCAGATTCGCGCGCTGGGTCCAGCGCAGCATAACGAACGTAGCAACGATCGACAGCACCGAAGGCAACGCAAAACGCGCAACCCACAACCCAAGCGCCGGCGTGTGATTCGCATAGAGCACGAGATTCGCAGGATTGGAGATCGGCAGGACAAAGCTCGCCGCATTGGCGATGAACGCGCATACGTATAACAAGGGAAGCGGCCTCGTATGCGCTTTCTTGGCGGCAGCGAACACCGCAGGCGTGAGAACCACGGCGGCTGCGTCGTTCGACAGAAACGTCGTCACCACCACGCCCACGAGATACACCAGCAGGAAGAGCTTGCGCGGCGATCCCTTTGCGTAATTGACGGCATGCACCGCCACCCAGTCGAACAAGCCTTCACGACGACCGAGTTCCGAGAGCAGCATCATGCCGATCAGAAACAGATAAACGTCCGTACCCTTGCCAACGGCCTGCCAGGCAAGCTGCGCAGGAAGCAGCCCGAGCATGACGAGCATGATTGCGCCGGCCACGGCCCAGATCGCTTCGGGCCAGCGAAACGGCCGCAGGATCACACCGGCAGTCGCCGCAAACGCGATGCCCCATGAGAGAAAAATCGGATTCATGTTGTCAGAGGAGCGTCTTGAGTGACATCGCGGCCAAGACCGCACGCTTTTTTCAGCGTCGTGCCGAAGAGAAGCCACAGCGCGAGCGATCCCGTCGATACACCACCGAGCACGAGAAACGCACTCGCGTAGCCGAAGTGTTGAGCGAGCATGCCGCCCAGCGCAGGACTCAGCGCCGCGCCCGCGCCTTGCACCGTCATGACCACGCCCTGCCCGACATTCACCCGTCCCGTGCCTTGCAGCAGTCGCACCACGAGCGCGGGCACCGCGACGCTCTGCAAACCCGCGCCGATGCCATCGAGCGCCTGAACCGGCCACACGCCCCACGCGGTGATGAACATCGCGGCGACCATCCCGCGCAACGGCAGCGCGAAGAACGTGATCAGGATCACGCCCCAGTAGCCGATTCGCTGAATGAGGCGGTTCGCGAAACACGCCGCGACGACCATCACGAGTTGCGCGACGACGATCGTCTGCGCGGTGAAGGCGCTCGGATCGCCCTGATGCGCCGCGACGACCGCGAGGCCATACAGCGGCAGCATTGCCGCATTGCCGAGGTGGAACATCGCGAGCGATGCGGCGAGCAGCAGCAAGGGCCGGCACGTCAGCAAGACGCGAAAGCCGCTCGCATGCTCATCCTCGGGATGCGATGCTTTCGAGCCTCCAAGCCCCCGCGCGCTGTCGTGATCGATTGCATCGCGGCGAATGAGCAGCGTCGCGATGACCATCAGAACGGCAAACACACCGGCCAGCCCGAACACCGCACCGAATCCATATCGCCATCCTAGCCAGCCCGACAGCCCAGCACCAACGACATTGCCCGCATGATTCGCCACTTGATTACGACCGAACTGCCGGTCGAAGCCTTTCTCGCGCACGATGCCCAGCGTCACGCCGGCCACCGCAGGACCGAGCGCGGCGCCCGTCACGGCAGTGAAGATCTGCGACGCCGCCACCATCCAGTAGCTGTGCGATACCCACAGCACGAGCGAGGCAAGCGTCGTCATCACGCCCGCGATGACAATAATGCTGCGCTTGTGATGCGTGGCATCGACCAGTGCACCCGCCGGAGAAGTCGCGAGCATGCCTGCAATGCCGCCCAGCGTCATGACCGTGCCGATCGCCTCGGGAAGCCAGCCGTGCGCCTGAAGAAAGACGCCAAGGAACGGTCCGATGCCCGCCTGCACATCGGCCATGAAGAAATTCAGTCCTTCGAGCGCGTAGCGGGGATTCATGGCTCACCAATGGCGTCCGTTCTTGTTGGGCCCGAGCTGCGAGCCGACAATGCCGTGTTCCGGCCAGGGTTCGACAGCGTGCGCATCGGTGCCGAGCGCCGAGTGATGCCTGATGTGTTGATCCGTGCGCCCCGCTGCCGGAAGCGCGATGGAATCTTCGCCGCTGCGTCCGTCAGCCGTGCGGGCAGTCACCGTCAAAGGCAGCCGGTAGCTTGCGGTGACAGCAGGCAGATGCGCTTGCCAGATCCCGGCTTCATCGGCGCGCGGAGCAAACTCGATGGGAATGCCTTCCAGACTTCCGGTAACGGACACGACGTCGTCATCCGACACCAGCACGCGCACACAGTGCTCGCCGGTTGGGCGCGGCACCGAGCGGCTGCGATGCAGCCGCCAGTCGGACGGACGCGTAATCATGACGAACGGCCACGCGGCATCCAGCGGTTGAAACTTCCAGCTCACGACGCCGCCGTCGACCGCCGCCACCGAAAACCCCGGGCGACCCGCGTCTTCCTCGATCTGCCCGGTGGAACGGGTCGCTGCGTAGACCACCCAGCCGTCGTTGAGCAACTCGTTGTAGTGCGTGTGGCCGGTATCGACCATCGCGACGTTGGCGCGTGCAAACGCGTATGCCAGTGCGTGCCCGTCGGCGATATCGCCCGGATAGGCGTGCATGAACACAACAGGCGGTTCGAGGTCCTGCGCGGACGACGCGAGTTCCGCTTCGAGCCACAAAAAGTCCGCGCCCGAAAGCCTGAAATCCGGACCGCCTCGCCCCGCCGAGATGACATCCAGGAAGAGGCATCGATGGCCGTTCACGACGCGCGACATCGGCAACGACGCATTGGCGAAAGCGTTGAACGCGTCGAGGTTGCCGGGCTCGTAGTCGTGATCGCCGGGAATCGCATGGAGCGGCAGCTTCAGCTTCGACACTTCGGCGAAGATGCGATGAAACTGCTCAGGCGTTCCGTTATTGGCGTTGTCGCCCGGCAGGAAGGCGAAGTCGACACGGCCGGCCAGGTGTCGATTGACCTGCTGGATCATCGACTTCAGATGGTCGAGGCTTTCATAGCGGTCGTCGTTCGACGCATGAAGGTCGCCGAAATGCACCCAGCTCAACATCGCACATGCTCCTTGAATGAGGTGCGGTCTGGTCAGTCCGCTTGCGGTGCATCGACGAGTTCGGCGATTTCATCGACCTCGATCGTGCGCCCGTGCCGGTTCTTCACGCCATGTCCCCAAGCGTGGACCTGCGCGCCCGGCATCAGATAAGAGGCCAGTTCCGTGGCGGCATGGGGCGGCATGCGCAAGGACGTACCGTCGTCCAGCAGCGCCCCGCGCAATTCGCCCTTCGGACCGAACAGGGACAGCACCACTTCGCCGGATGCATCCATTGGTTTGCGTTCGACGTCCGGCTTGTGATGCGGCTCGCCGTCGTGATGCGGGCCTTCGTCGAGAATCACGACGCCGCTTTGCGTGGTCAGCGAAACAGCGGCGATCATGTCGGCATTGCGAGGCTTGACACCGCGCACGCGGATGGAGTCACCGAGCGCGACGTGACGCGCGAGTTGCTTCGACAGATGCGGAGGAACGTGAACCTGACGCGAGCCGACGACGAGACCGTCGACTTCACCGTGCGGGTTCAATAGAAAGCGTGTGACCTTGCCGCGGGTTTCCGGAAGGCTCGTGGGGTCGATCCAATGCATGTTCATGGTCCTTTATGTTGTGGTTGCGTTGCTTCAGGGCATCGGCGTGTTGCGGTCGTAGAGCGGAGTCAGCTTGCCTGGCGAGCCGAAGGCGGTTGCCTGTAGCGCCGTGCCGTATTGATTCTTCGTGCCATACCCTTGCGCCGATACCGTCGCGCCCGTCCGCACCAGTGCCGCGAACTGCTGGGCCACGGGTGGCGTGAGCTTGATGACCGTGCCGTCGGAGAGGATCACGCCGTCGGGTTCGCCGCGCGGCGCGGTCGTGATGTGTGCCACCTGGCCTTGCGCGCTCAAAGGCGAGAGTCCCGCTCCGCGCGCGGCGCGTGGCAGCGGCGGGGCGCCGCGCATCGGCGGTTCGTCGATCACTTGCCGGCCAGTCTGCGTGTCAGTGATGCGCTGAGCGGCGAAGCTGCCACCTTCCTCGCGCCACCCGCTCACTTGCACGAGATCGCCGCGACGCACCGCCGATGTCAGCTGCGCGCTCATATGCGGAGGAAAGCGCACGAGAGTGCCGTCGTTGGTCATGAAGCCATCGACATCGCCATCCGGATTCGTCAGGAAGCGCGCGACCGTGCCTTGCGTGGTCGCGACGGAAGCCGCATCGGCGAGCGGGGGCGGTGGCGGCATCGGCGCTCCGGCGACGGGCGGTGGAGGCGCATCCGGCCCGACGGGCGGCGGAGTCGGCGTTGCAGCGGGTTGTGCTGCGCAGCCGGCGCTCGCCGCGAGCAAGGCCGAGAGCACAGCGATTCGCAAATTGGGATACAGGGTCGATGGCATGATTCACTCCTTTCGCGTAGCGAGGAATCATTTGCAAGGGCCATGCCATTCGGAAAACGCCGCTGGCTCAATGCGTTACGCGATCGAGCCGTGTGGAGGTGTCAAGTAACCCGACAGCACCTGTCCGGTTACTTGACGCTTGAACGCTTCACGCGGAAGCCTCGGACATGCCCAGCGCCGCCATCCGCGTATAGAGCGACTGCCGGCTGATGCCGAGCCTCCGCGCCGCCTCGGCGCGATTGCCGCCGGACGCCGACAGCGCATGAACGATCAGCGCGCGCTCCAGTTGCGCCACCGCTTGCGGCAGGGAAAGGTCGAGCAGCGCAGCAGGAATTGCGTCATCCACTCCATCTCGCGTCGCGATCAGAAACGCGAAGTCATCACGCGTCAGCACCGGCCCGGGCGCAAGCGCGCTGGCTCGTTCGATCGCATTGGCCAGCTCCCGCACATTGCCCGGCCACGCAAACGTGGCGAGCAGGCGCTGCGCATCGGCGGAAAGATGCTTGCGCGCGATATCGGTCGATGCCCTCGCCAGGAAATGCTCGGCAAGCGGCAGGATATCGGCGACGCGTTCGCGCAGCGGCGGCATGTGCAATGGAATCACGTTCAGCCGGAACAGCAGGTCCTGCCGGAACGCGCCCGTCTCGACCATCGCAGCGAGATCGCGATGCGTGGCGGCGACCACGCGCACATCCACCGTCACGATCCGGCTCGTGCCCAGCGGCGTGACTTGCCGCTCCTGAAGCACGCGCAGGAGTTTGGCCTGCATGGAAAGCGGCATGTCGCCGATTTCATCGAGAAAGAGGGTACCGCCATGCGCCTCTTCGACCCGTCCTCGCCGATCGCTCTGTGCGCCCGTGAACGCGCCCTTGCCGTGCCCGAAGAGTTCGCTTTCGAGCAGGTCGTCGGGAATGGCCGCGCAGTTCACCGCGACGAACGGACCGCTCGCCCGCGCCGACGCACGGTGCAGCACGCGCGCCGCGATCTCCTTGCCGGTCCCCGTTTCGCCGGTGATCAATACGGTGGAATTGCCACTGGCCGCGCGGCCGAGGCGCTTCTGCACCTCACGCATGGCCTCGCTCACGCCGAGGAGTTGCGGCTCATGGGAGCGCGCCTCGTCGGCGAATACGCTCGCGGCCGGCGTCTCGACCCGCGCCGACAGAATGCGTTTCAGCAGCGCGGCAATCTCGTCGCGTCCAACCGGCTTGGTCAGGTGTTCGAACGCGCCGAGCCGCATCGCGCCGATGGTGTTGTCGCTGGTTGCGTGCGCGGTGAGCATCACGACCGGCACGGTCTGTAGCCCCGGTGTGTTGCGCAGCTTCTCCAGCACGACGAGACCGTCCGCGCCCGGCAAGCGGAAGTCGAGAAAGATGCAGTCGGGCGCGGGACTGCGGCGCAATTGCGCGAACGCGTCGTCGCCGGAACGCGCTTCGGACGCCGCGTAGCCCAGGTCCTGCACGGTTTCCGCGAGGCCTTCGCGGAACGCGTCGTCGTCGTCGATGATCAGGATGGTCGCCATGGCAAGTCGATCACAAAGCGTGTCACGTTCGAATCTTCCGCAAGCCAGGCGCGGCCGCCATGCGCCGACGCAATCTCACGCACGACGGCGAGACCGAGGCCCGATCCGTCGGGGCGGCCCGTCACGAACGGCTCGAAGATCCGCTCTCGTTCAGCGGGGCTGACGCCGGGACCATTATCGATGACTTCGAGCCTGAGCCGTTCACTTCCTTCCGCCACGGTCCGGTACGCGCGAACCATCACGTTCGATCCCGAGGGCGTATGCCTGAGCGCGTTCACGAGCAGGTTGTCGAGCGCGCGCGCCAGTTGCGCGGGATCGAACACCGGCTGCGTCGGGTCTGGCGCGACTTCGGCGCTGAGCGTCACGTGCCTGCTTTCAGCGTGCGATTCGTGCGTATGAACGATATCGTCGAGCCAAGCGCGCAGATCGACCTCACGGGCGTGGACCGTCACCGATTGCGTCAGGGCCAGCAGGCTCGTCACCTGCAACTCGATGCGTCCCACCTGCTCGATGATCGTCTTCAACGCGGCTTCCCGACGTGCCGCATCGCCGGCCAGCGCGTTCTCGGCCTTGAGTCGCATCGCGCCCGCCGGGTTGCGAATTTCATGCGCGATCTGCGCCGCCATCTTGCCCAGCGTGCTGAAGCGCTCGGCCTGTGCGAGTTGCTGGTTCAATGCCGTGGCGTCGCGCTTGAGTCGCTCGGCGCGCTCGCCGTAGCGGTTGAGCGCATCGACGATCGGGTCAAGATCGCGCTCGCCGAAACGCTCGAGCCGCTTGCCCTGCTCGAAGCCGCTATCGGGTGCGAGCGCATGTTCCAGCCGGGTGAGGTTGCGTCTCCATCGCCTGAGCGTCAGCGCCAGGAACAGCGCCAGCACGACGATGACGGCCAGCACGCCCGCCAGGATGGCGCTGGCGCGCTCGCCATAAGGTCCGAGCGGCGGGCGGGCGCGCGTGAGCGTCCAGGCGAGCAGGTCTGCGTGACGCGGCACCGGACAGGCGACGGCGAGCGTGGCGTCGCTACCGCTCGATACGATATCCGACTGCAACTGTCCGGCACTCGATGCGCTCTTCAGCGCGCGCAGAATAAGCGGCGTCTCGGCTTCGGGAATGTCGCGCTTGACGCCGCTGCCGCCATAGGTGGGAAAGGCATACGCAATGAAGCCATTCGACGCAGTCGACGGCGGTTCACTGGTCCAGAAGCCGCCTTCGATACCTTCGGTCTGGATCAGCACGAGATCGAGCACGGCGTGCATCAGGTCGACGTTGGTTTCGCCGGGGCGTTGCATCGACAGGTCATAGCGCGACGCAACCGCTGTGCAGGCGGCCGCCGCCTGCTGCTTCGCGGTCACGACGCGCTCACCCAGCGCCGACGACAACATGAGCCATACCGCGACACTCAGCAGGCCGCAGAGCACGGCGATGAGCGTCCAGAGCGTGAGAAGCTGAGTTGAGAACGACGGTCTTGGCATGAATGGACCATGAGGGATCTGATGTGGCGGACTTTATAGCAAGTCTTCTGCCAAGCGTACGACGCGGGTCTTAAGCTCTCTCGACAGAAATCGGCGCCACTTCCTCCACGAGGTAATCGACCAGCGCACGTGCGGCAGGCCGTGAACCCCGGCCCGGCGGAAACACCGCGTGAACCTCGACAGGATCGAGCGCCCAGTCCTCCAGAACCTGCACGAGCCGTCCATCGGCGATTTCGTTCCGGCATCCCCAATAACCCACCGTCAGTATTCCCAGCCCCGCAACCGCCGCGGCCGTCGCGCCTTCGTTCACGGAAGTCGCAAAACGCCCCTCGCCGCGAAACGAAACCTCGCGTCCATCCTTCCTGAGCGTCCAGCCCAGCGACGCCACGCTCGACGGCCCAAGCACGAACGCGTGATCGCTCAGATCGGCGGGTTCGAGCGGGCGGCCTGCATTTGCCAGATAACTCGGCGCGGCCACCAGCAAGCGGGCGGAACGCCCCAGCAAGCGCGATCGCGCGCTCGAATCCGGCAGCGTGCCGAAACGAATCGCGACGTCCGCACCTTCGGCAATCAGGTCCTGGCGATCGTCCGCCATCAGCAGCTCGACATGCAGCGCCGGATGCAAGGCCATGAACCGGCCGATGCGCGGAATCACTTCGCGAATGCCGAAGCTCGTCGACAGCGCCACGCGCAGCTGCCCGCGCAACTCCGAACTGCCGCGCGCCACGTGATCGGCCTCTTCGAGCGCTTCGAGAATCGCTTCGACGCGCGTCAGATAGTCGGCGCCGGCGTCGGTCAGCTTCACGGCCCGCGTGCTTCGAGTAAAGAGCGTCGTGCCGACGTCCGCCTCCAGTTCGGCGATCTGCCGCGATACCGACGGCTGGCTCAGACCGAGTTCGCGTCCGGCCCGGCTGAAGCTCGATGTCTGGGCCACCCGCACGAAAAGTCGCAGCGTCGACAGCTTGTCATTCATTTGTTGGGCGAATAAGTGAAAGTCATATACGCATTCTACCGGCCATCGTGCGAATGAATCACTATTGCTTCACGCCAGCACCGGCGAGTCAATCAGGAGCGGAACATGACACTGCAAGCAAAACTGGATGCCTTCAAATCGCACTTCGAAAGCAAGGTTGCACCGCGCGAAGTCGTCGACATCTTTCACCGGACCACCGCCGAACTGGTGGCAAGCGGCCAGGCCGAACGATCGCTCAAAGTGGGCGACCCTGCGCCGACCTTTACACTCACCACGGCCGAGGGCGAGCGCGTTTCGTCGACGGACATGCTCGAACAAGGGCCGCTCGTCGTCACGTTCTATCGCGGCGTCTGGTGTCCGTACTGCAATCTCGACTTGCAGGCTATCGAAGAAGTGGCGGACGAGATCCGCGCGCTCGGCGCGACGCTCGTGTCGCTCTCGATGCAGAGCGCGGACAACAGCCTGAAGTCGCAACGTCAGAACAAGCTCAGCTATCCGATCCTCGTGGATGAAGGCGGCAAGACGGCCGATGCCTTCGGTATCCGCTTCCGGCTGCAGGACGAACTGATCGATGCGTACAAGGGCTTCAAGGTCGATCTGCCCGCCATCAACGGCGAACCGAGCTGGACCCTGCCGATGCCCGCGCGTTATGTGATTGCCCGGGACGGCACGATTGCATACGCCGAAGTCAGCCCCGACTACACGCAACGCCCCGACCCGGGGGAACTCGTTGCCGTGCTTCAGCGCATGAAACAAGCCGCTTGAAGCAGATCTCGATTGTCTCGTGTGAAGCGCCAGAGCGTCGCCCGATCGCGCGTTTATCCGCGCTCGGGCCGTCGCCATACTCGTGGCCATCACCAGCACTCGCACAGGCAAAGGGATCCAGAGGCACTTCATGAACATTTCCCGATTTTTCATCGACCGGCCGATCTTCGCGGCCGTGCTCTCGGTGGTCATCCTGCTCGCCGGGCTCATCGCGCTCACGAAGCTGCCGACGGCCGAGTATCCCGAAGTCGTGCCCCCTTCCGTGGTGGTGCGTGCGCAGTATCCGGGCGCCAATCCGAAGGTGATCGCCGAGACGGTGGCGGCGCCCATCGAGGAGCAGATCAACGGCGTCGAAAGCATGCTGTACATGCAGTCGCAAGCGAACAGCGACGGCAACCTGACGACGACCGTGACGTTCAAGCTCGGCACCGATCCGGACAAGGCGCAGCAGCTCGTGCAGAACCGCGTGTCGCAAGCCTTGCCGCGTCTGCCGCAGGATGTGCAGCGGCTCGGCGTGACGACCGTGAAGTCATCGCCCACCTTGACGATGGGCGTGAATCTCGTGTCGCCGAACGATCGCTACGACCTCACCTATCTGCGCAACTACGCGCTCATCAACATCAAGGATCGCTTCGCGCAGGTGCCCGGTGTCGGTGAAGTCGTGCTGTGGGGCTCGGGCGATTACTCGATGCGCGTATGGCTCGACCCGAACAAGGTGGCGCGCCAGAACCTCACGGCCACCGATGTCGTGAAGGCGATTCGCGAGCAGAACGTGCAGGTCGCGGCGGGTATCGTGGGCGGCGCGCCGATGACGACCCACGTGCCGCTGCAACTCAGCGTGAACGCGCAAGGACGGCTCAAGACCGAAGACGAATTCCGCCGCATCATCCTGAAGACTTCGCCCGATGGCGCGGTGACGCATCTCGGCGATGTCGCGCGGGTGGAGCTGGGCGCGTCGGAATACGCGCTGCGCGCGGGCATCGACGGCAAGAAGGCGGTGCAGATCATCCTGTTCCAGCAGCCCAACGCGAATTCGCTGCAAATCTCCGACGACATTCGCAAGCTCACCGCCGAGATGCAGAAGGACATGCCTGACGGCGTGAAAGCGGAAATCGTCTACGACCCGACGCAGTTCGTGCGCGAGAGCATCGACGCCGTGGTGCATACGCTCTTCGAGGCGATCATTCTCGTCGTGCTGGTGGTGATCGTGTTCTTGCAGACGTGGCGCGCGTCGCTGATTCCGCTGCTGGCCGTGCCGGTGTCGATCGTCGGCACGTTCTCGCTGATGCTCGCGTTCGGCTTCACGATCAACGCGTTGTCGCTGTTCGGCATGGTGCTCGCCATCGGCATCGTCGTGGATGACGCGATCGTCGTGGTGGAGAACGTCGAGCGCAACATCGCGGCAGGACTCTCGCCGCTCGAAGCCTCGTATGAAGCGATGCGCGAGGTCAGCGGACCGATCATCGCCATTGCGCTGACGCTGGTGGCCGTGTTCGTGCCGCTCGCGTTCATGTCGGGTCTCACGGGGCAATTCTACAAGCAGTTCGCGATGACCATCGCCATCTCGACGGTGATCTCCGCGTTCAACTCGCTCACCTTGTCGCCGGCGCTTTCCGCGCTTTTGCTGAAGGATCACCACGCGCCGAAAGACGCCCTCACGCGTGCGATGGACCGCGTCCTCGGGCCGTTCTTCAGGCTCTTCAACAAGGTGTTCCAGCGCGGCTCGGAAAGCTATGGCAAGGGTGTCGGCGGCATCATCGGGCGCAAGTTCGCGATGATGGTCGTGTATGGCGTGCTGCTCGGCGCGACCGTCCTGGTCGGCAAGCTCGTGCCGGGCGGCTTCGTGCCGGCGCAGGACAAGGATTATTTCGTCAGCATCCTGCAGTTGCCGCCGGGCGCATCGCTTGACAGGACCGAGAAGGTGGTCGATCAGATGGGCGAGATCGCCCGCAAGCAACCGGGGATTCTGCACACGCCGGAGTTTCCGGGCTTGTCGGTAACGGGGCTGATGAACTCGTCGAGCAGCGGTCTGGTGTTCTCGGTCGCGAAGCCTTCGAAGGAACGCGGCCAGGGCGAGAAGGGCGCGGATATCGTCGCCGGCCTGAACCGGCAGTATGGTCAGATCAAGGAGGCGGCCATCGCGACGTTCCCGCCGCCGCCGGTGCAGGGACTGGGCACAATCGGCGGATTCAAGCTGCAGATCCAGGATCGCGGTGCGCTGGGTTACGAGGCGCTCAATCGGGCCACGCAAGCGTTTCTCGCGGCGGCGGCGAAGGCGCCGGAACTGGGTCCGTCGTTTTCGAGCTATCAGATCAACGTGCCGCAGCTGAACGTGGCGCTCGACCGTGAGAAGGCGAAGCAGCTGGGCGTGTCCGTCACCGATGTCTTCGACACGATGCAGATCTATCTTGGCTCGCTCTACGTGAACGACTTCAACAAGTTCGGCCGCGTCTATCAGGTGCGCGCGCAGGCCGATGCGCCGTTCCGCGCCAACGCGGACAGCATCCTGCAACTGAAGACGCGCAACGAACGCGGCGAGATGGTGCCGCTTTCCTCACTCGTGACGGTGACGCCGACCTATGGTCCGGAGATGGTGGTGCGCTACAACGGCTTTCTTGCTGCGGATATCAACGGCGGTCCGGCGCCGGGTTATTCGTCAGGGCAGGCGATGGCGGCGGTCGAGCGCATCGCGAGCCAGACGCTTCCGCGCGGCATCAAGTTCGAATGGACCGATCTCACCTATCAGCAGATCCTGACCGGCAATGCCGCGTTCTGGGTCTTCCCGATCAGCGTGCTGCTCGTGTTCCTCGTGCTCGCCGCGATGTACGAAAGCGTCACGCTGCCGCTCGCCATTCTGCTGATCGTGCCGATGAGCATTCTCTCCGCGCTGGCCGGCGTGTGGCTCACGCGTGGCGACAACAACATCTTTACGCAGATCGGCTTGATGGTGCTGGTTGGATTGTCGGCGAAAAACGCGATCCTGATCGTCGAATTCGCGCGTGAACTGGAGATGCAGGGACGCTCGATCGTGCAGGCGGCCATCGAGGCATCGCGCTTGCGTCTGCGGCCCATCCTGATGACGTCGATCGCTTTCATCATGGGTGTCGTGCCGCTCGTAATCTCGACTGGCGCGGGGTCCGAGATGCGTCGCGCGATGGGTATCGCCGTTTTCTTCGGCATGCTCGGCGTGACCTTCTTCGGTCTCATGCTGACGCCGGTGTTCTACGTGATCCTGCGCAAGCTCTCCGGCGCCAGGCCGTTGCGCGATCGACGTGGACGTCGTCCGCAGTTGCCGGTGCCTGCGCATGCTGCCGAAGCCGCACGCGAACCCGCGTTGGTGGATTGAGGAGAGGGTCGTGCTATTCACTCGCCGCTGTATTGCAAGGTCTCGGCAAGGTGGTTGACGACGGCGCGCGTTTTGGCCGCCATCTTCTGACCCAGCGAAATGATGGCGTGAACGGGCGGGCCGTCGACATCGGCTTCGGGCAGAACGTGCACGAGCCTGCCCGCGCGGACATGCGGCAGGGCGACGCGATCGAAGATCTGCGCGATGCCGAAACCTTCCACGGTGGCTTCGACGAGCGCCTGTCCGTCGGCCAGCACCAGGACCGCCGGCGGCGCTAACTCTTTCGTCGATGCGCCATGACGCAAGGTCCAGGGCCGCAACCGGCCCATGGGTCCGCGAAAGATGACGGCGTCGTGGTCGCTCAATTGATCGAGGTCAGTGGGCGTGCCCTTGCGTGCGAGATAGTCCGGCGATGCATACAGACCGAGCCGCAGGTCGCACAGCTTGCGCACGGTCAGCTCGCTGTCTTCCGGCAGAGCGCCGATGCGGACCACCACGTCCCATCCCTCGCCGATCGGATCGGACATGCGATCGGTCAGCGCTACTTCGAGCGTCACTTTTGGATGTTTGACGCGCAGGTCGAGGAAGCTCGGCAAAAGCAGGCGGCCGAAGCCCGCGGGCACGTCGATTTTCACGCGCCCGACCGGCTCCGAACGGCGCGCTGCGAGCTGTTGTTCGGCTTCGCGCAGTCCGTCGAGGGCATCGCGCGCGGCCTGCAGATAGGTCTCGCCGTCTTCGGTGAGACGCACCGCGCGCGTCGTGCGCTGGAAGAGACGCGTGCCGAGCCTGGCTTCCAGTCGTTGCACGGCCTTGCCGACGTTGGACTTGCTGTTGCCCAGTTCTTCGGCAGCGCGCGTGAAGCTACCGGTCTGCGCGACCGCGACGAAGACGGCTATCTCGTTGATCGGTGCATCCGTGCGCTCGGTCATTTCACGGTCCTTTTGCTGAAAAAACGCGTGATTCTAGCTTTTGCATCATGCCGGAGATGACGGTGATTGTCTCCGCACGAGCGACGGTGCGGCGCTTGTGACGTCGTTTATCCGGGCTTCGAATCTCGCGATACTTGTTTCCAACGGGACGGCAGACAACCACGCTTGCTAACCCAACTCCCTTTACTCATTCGAGATCTGCCATGAAGCTCTATATCGCCCGTGCTACCTGTTCGCTCGCCGTGCAAGCCGTTTTCAACGAATTGAATCTTGCGCCCGAGCTCGTGCATTTTGATGTGTTTGGCAAGACGACGTCGGACGGGTCGGATTTTGCCGGGATCAATCCGCTGTTGTATGTTCCGGCGCTGGTGCTGGACGGTGAGGACGAGCCGCTTACGGAGACGATCATCATTGCGTCATATATCGCCGATCAGCATCCGGAGTCGGGGCTGATTCCGAAGCACGGTACGCCCGAACGCGCGCGCATGGACCAGCTTTTGACCTTCGTCGCGACGGAGATCGCGCAGAAACACATTCCGCTGATGCGCAAGCTGATGACGCCGGAAGGGATCGCGTTCAATGTCAACAAGCTGCTCAAGGCTTATGCGAAGCTGGATGCGATGCTCGGGGATGGGCGGTCTTATCTCACCGGCGAACAGTTCACTGTCGCCGATGCCTATGTCTGGGCGACGATGTGGCATGAACGCTCAGGCGTGAAGCTCGATCATCTGGCCAATTTGAATGCGTATATCGGACGCATTGAAGCGCGGGCTTCGGTGAAGAGAGCGTTGAAGGATGAGGCGGAGGTTGTGGCCAGGCATGAGAGCGCAGTCGCGGTCTGATGACTGGAAAACGGCTCGAAGGCGGAGAGTGGCGGCGCCTGCGCGCCGCCATCCTTGAAACATCGTCCCTGACGCCCTTACAAGGATTGATCCAGCAATCAGTCCGTAGCCTTCGGACCGAAGTACGTCGCCAGGATAGCGAAGCCGCCGGAGATGACGAGCGGAACCGCGAAGTAGCCAAACGTCGTTGACAGCGGGGTGTTGGCTGCAAGCAGCGCGCCGCCGACCATCGGTCCCAGGATAGCGCCGAAGCGGCCAAAACCCCCTGCCCAGCCGATCCCCGAGCTACGGAGACGTGCAGGATAAATCAGTGCCGCGAGGGAGTAGAAGCCGCTGAAGCCGCCCATGAGCGTGAAGCCCATGCCGAACGCAGTGAGAAGCGTAGCGGCAAGGGGCATGTGCTGAACAAACAGCATCATCATGCCCGAGCAGACGAAGAAGAACAGGGCGATCAGCTTGCCGATGTCGCGACGAATCGCAAGGTAGCCAATGATGACATCGCCGAAGACACCGCCGAGGTTCGTCAGGGCGCCTGCCCAGATCGCATCGGATTGACTCAGGCCGGCCATCACGGAAATCTTTGGAATCCAGCTCATCAGGAAGTACAGCACGCCATAGCTCAGGAAGGTCGCCATCCACAGGGCAATCGTTCCCTTGAACAGTTCCGCGCTGAAAAGATCGCGCGGCTTCGGCAGATTCCCGCTCTGACTGCGTGCGGGCAGTGCGCTGATCGGCTGCATGCCCAGACGTGCACGCAGGGCGTTGGAGCGTTGGAGCGCGTCCTTCGGTTGACGTGCTTCGAGAAACGCGACCGACTCCGGCAACGCGATCCACACGATGGGCAGCAGGACCAGCGTGATCACCGCCGCGCCGAGCATCGTGGCCTGCCAGCCAAACGCCGGTATGGCGAAAATCGCCGCGATACCCGTCAGCACGGCGCCGATGGGATAACCCGCCTGGAAGAGACCGACCGCAAGGCTGCGACGGCCCGGCGGCGCATATTCGGCAACCAGCGCGCCAACGGAAGCGAGCAGCGTACCCAGCCCCAGACCCGTCAGGACACGCATTGCCGAGAAGATGGTGAGATCGTGGGTCAGCCCCGAACCCAGCGAGCCCAAGGTCATCAACACGAGCGCCAGCAGAATGATGGGGCGACGTCCCCACGAGTCAGCAAAGGGCGCCACGACGATACAGCCGAGCACCATGCCGGTCATGCCGGCTGAAAACACGACGCCGAGTTGCGCAAGACTGATATGCCAATCCGAAGCCATGGCAGGAGCGATGTAGGACACGATCAGCAAGTCCATGCCATCGAGCGCGTTCATGACCGTACAAAGAATGACGACGGTTATTTGTAGCGCCATCCACTTCACGGGTTTCGTGCCCTGTGCGGACGGGGATTCTGCAACATAGCTCATAAAAGCTTCCTTGGAATTTTGATAGACCTGTACTACACGGTGCAGCCAACGATCGACGTTCCAGCCCATACGCGCTTCTCACACGCGATCAGCCAGCATGAATCGATCGTTTGTCTCCTTCTCTGCATCCGTCAGGTAACGCTCGCGGCGACCGGCATCCCGGCAAAAACTCGCGCGCGATAAAGAACGTCGAGGCAATGGATAATCAATGCAGTGAGGCTATGAGGTTCCGCCCGCCAGACTCTTTGCGCCTGCATCGAGCATCGCGCTCAACATCTCCAGACGCGGGTTTTGCGGACGGGGATAACCCACCGCACTGTGCTTCAGTTTCAGGTCGAGCATCGAAGCCACGATCTTGTACGAGAGCGGACCCGGATTGATGATCGGCACCGGCAGACGCGGTTGCAGCCATGCGTGCGACTGATGCATCGTGGTCGAACCGAGAATCAGGCATTCGGCACCATCTTCTTCGACCGCCTTCATCGCCGCTTCGAGCAGGCGCGGATACACCTCGTCTTCCTTACCCGATAGCAGACTTTGATTGTTGGTGGCGGCTTCGATTGCACGCACCGACACGCACTTGTGATGCATGCCGAGTTCGTCGAGCGCCTTCTTGTACAAGGGCTTCCAGTGACTCGCCATGGTGAGGATCGAGAACTTGTCGCCCAGCATCAGCGCGGCAAGCATCGAGGCCTTGCCGGGGCCGAATACCGGAATGTCGAGAACCGAACGCAGTGCGTGGACACCCGAATCACTCATCGTGTCGATACACACCGCGTCGTAGCCTTCTTCCTGCGCTCGACAACCGGCTTCGAAATTCGCCACGTCGGCCAGCGCGAAGTCGTGATGACTCGCGTAGTTCGCCGGGCCCGACTTGACCGCGCGGTATTCGAAGCGAATGTCGTCGCCGAATTGCAGGCCTTGCAATTGCGATTCGCGCAGCGCCAGATTCTCCTGGCTCATGGCGAACGGTACGACCACGAGAACGCGGCGTACCCTGTTTTTGGATTCGGTCATGGAAATGGGGGGAAACGCCAGTGCCGTTGCTCACTGGCGTGGTTCATCAGGCGGGCTGTCCGGTCTTCCAGGCGTCGAGGATGTCGCTGCCCGTTGCCGACCACACACCGCGATGACGCGTGATGTGAGCCAGCGCTTCTTCGAGGGCACGAATACGATACGGCTGACCGATCACCCATGGATGCAGGGAGATCGCCATCACCCGCCCGTCATCCGCGCTCGACTCCTTGTAGAGCACGTCGAACTGGTCGATCAGCTGATCGCGGAAGTCGTCTTCAGTGTGGTGGTTCTGAACCAGAATGGTCGCATCGTCGAGGTCGATCGGATGCGGCATCGCATGGATCTGGCCGGCGCGCGTGTTCATGGCATACGGCATGTCGTCGTTGACCCAGTCGCACAAGTAGTCGACGCCCGCTTCCCTGAGCAGATCCGGGGTATGCCACGACTCCGATTTGGCGGGACTCAGCCAGCCGCGAACCGGCTGACCCGAAGCCTTGCGCAAAATATCGAGCGACGTCGTGATCAATGCACGCTCCTCGTCCTCGCTCATGCCGCCGTGATGGATGTGATCCATGTCGAGGCCGTTGGCGATGATCTCCCAGCCGCGATCGACACAGGCTTTCACCAGGGCAGGATAACGCGTAGCCACGGCCGCATTCATCGCGGCGCTTGCCTTGAGCCCATGTTGCCCGAGCGCTTCCATGATGCGGAAGATGCCTACGCGGTTCCCATAGTCACGCAGCGTGTAGTGGCGGAAGTCGGGGTACGCGGTCTGCATCGCGCCCATCGGCTTGAACGGCTTGCCCTGCATGTTCAGCGGGAACCATTCGAGAGCCGGGACGATCCAGAGCGCCACACGGTTTCCATTACCCCAGCTGACGCCGGGACGCTGCGGAAGCATCGACCAGTCATAACGCTCGTGGTCCATGCCGTAGCGGCGCAGCGGGTACTCCAGATATTCCTTGTCCAGACTCATCGTGCTTCTCCGACCGCGTGCGCTGCCTTTGCGAAGGCGTCGTAGTAGTGGGTGTTGAAGTGCTCGGCGATCTCGCGGCCGGTAGCGAGCCACACCTTGTCATGGCTCGTGATGTACTGCAGCGCTTCTTCGAAGGCGGCGAGCCGATACGGCTGGCCGATCAGGTAGGGATGTAGCGGAATGCACATCACCGTGCCCGACTTTTCGCCTTCGCGATACAGGCGGTCGAACTGGCGTTTGATGATGTCGCCGTAACGGCGGGGCGACACCTGATTCACGTTATAAACGATGGTGTCGTTCATTTCGAGCGAATAGGGAATGGAGGCAAGCTTGCCATTCGCCGTCTTCACCGGACCCGGCTGGTCGTCGTGGAACAGGTCGCATACGTAGGTCAGACCCATTTCTGCCACGAGGTCCATCGTGCGGTCCGTGTACGTCAACGCAGGAGCCAGCCAGCCGTCGAGTTTCTGGCCCGTGTGCTTCCTGATCGTATCGATCGAATCCTGGATGACCGCGCGTTCCTGCGCCTCGTCCATGCCCATCAGGTAGCGCGTGTTATACGTGCCGTGCGAATAGAACTCCCAGCCGTTCTCCGCGCAAGCCGCGATGACTTCGGGATGATGCTCGCACATGGCGACGTTGAGCGACACCGACCCGCGCATGCCGCAGCGTTTCATCACATCGAGCATGCGCCAGAAGCCCACGCGATTGCCATAGTCGCGATAAGCGTAGTTCTGCACGTCCGGGGCAGGCCTCGACCATGCGGCGCGCGACGGATTGCGCGGCGGATTCAGTTCGTAGAATTCGACGTTCGGCGCAACCCAGAAGGCCACCCGGGCACCGTTCGGCCATTCGATCCTGGGCCGCGCATCGTACGGCAGGTAGTCGTAGAAATTCGGATCGCGCTTCATCATGCTTCCTTGGCCGGAATCCTGGCGACGGATTCGAGAATCTCGTGAACGGACAACACATCGGCATATTTCACTGCCATGTCGTACAGGTTCGCGAAGTGCGGGCTTTCGTGTTTGTCGGCCACGCATTCCTCGGCAACGATGGTGCGGAAGCTGCGTTGCAGGCTGTCTACCACGGTGGCGCGCACGCAGCCCGACGTCGAGCCGCCGGTGACGATCACGGTATCCACGCCGTGGAACGTGAAGACCGAAGACAGGTTCGTTTCAAAGAACGCCGACGCCATGCGCTTGTTGACGATGATGTCCCGCTTCGGGTCGATCTCGAGACGCGGATCGAACTCGGAACGCGCCGAACCCACCTTGATGTTTTGCAGCGAGTCCGGCGTGTTGCTGCGCGTGCCCCAGATGCCGCAGTCCTCGCCCGAGTCCATGTAGGCCACATACGTCCACACGACCGGGAAGCCCTTGGCGCGGAACGCGGCGGCGAGCTGATTCGTGTACTCCATCTGCTTCGGGTCGGTCTCGTAGGCCGTCGGGAATTCGCCGACGCTCGTGTAGGCCTTCTGCGGATCGACGTTGATCAGAGCGGGCATCCGGCCAAAGCCGAAGCGCTTGCGCGTGGGGTTCGCCTTGAACTCTTCGAACAGTTGGCGGGCGGTCTTGTCAGAAGTTTGCATGCGAAAGTCTTGAGTGATAGGTTCTTCAGAGATCACGCAGATTGCCTGCCTGTCAGGCGGACAGAGCGCACGAGGAATACGTTACGGGCATGATGCGAGTGCTTTATTATCCTGTCAATAGAACATTTGACGGTGCGAACCTGCGCAATGTTCTATCGAACGTTGGAGCAATGCCGTGCAGTGCCAGACTCGTCATGGTGGGTTATTGAGGGGCCGGGCGGCGCAGCAGTTCCAGCCAGTTGCGGATGCTTGCCGTATCGCCTGCTTTCGCATCACCCAGCGTCAGCGTGCTGTTGAGCAGCGCATCGGCATGTGCACGCGGCCAGACGCGCTCGCACAGGTCGAGGAACTTGCCGGAGAGTTCCTGCGTCGTGTAGGGCGATATGTCGTCGCCGCGATTGAAGCTGACTTCGGCCTCGTGCCTCCGACCGTTCCTGTCGACCACGCCAACCCGCGCGGGACGTTCGTGCGGCAACCGGGCCGTCATGGCAGGATCGTGAATGACCGACACCCTGGACGCGAGCGCGAGCACGTCCGGGTTGCGTATCGCGTCATACGTGAAACTGGGCAGACCGCTGCTGCCATTGACGATGCGCGTGGCCACCGCGAAGGGCACCGAGAACTTCGCACCCAGCGTGTTGCGCGGCGCAGGATCGGTGAGTTCGGCCGCGTACTTGTAGGTGGTCACGTCGATCGACGCAATATCGGCTGCTGCGGGAAGATCGCCGCGCTCTGCAAGAAGATCGAGTGCATCCAGCGTGGCGTGGTTATAGCGGCAGCACGAATGCAGCTTGAAGTAGTTCTGCATGAGATGCCATTCTTCGCCGAGTCCGCGAAGCAGCGTGGCCTGATCGTAACGCTCGGAAACGATCTCGCCGAACAGTGAGGCGGGACCATCCGCCTCGCCCTGGAAGCCGCACAGCACGAGTTGTGCAGCCAGCAGTCCGTTGCTGTTGGAAAGGCCTGCATACACATTGCGAACCAGACCGCCTTGCAACATGGTTTTCTTCGACGTGGCGATGGTCATGGACGATGCCACGTTGACGCTCTCGCGCATGCCGCCGGCATCCGCACCGAACACGCGCGCACTGCCCGCTGCCGCGCCGAGCGTGCCCCATGTCCCGTGTACATGCATGGCGTCGCGCAACTGCGCGGAAGCGCCGAAGCGCGAGCCAATTTCATAGCCGACCGCGAGCGCTGCGAGAAAGCGATGCGCGTCCGCGCCTTGAGTCTCGCTCAGTGCGAGCACGGCCGGAAGCACGTGAATGGACGGATGACCCCGCGAGAAACGGTTTCCCTCATCCATTTCGAGGAAGGTCCCGGCCGTGCCGTTGATCAGCGCGGCTTCCATCGGACTGGCCTGTGCACCGAGGCCGATCAAGGTCGCCCCATTGCCGTGAGACGTGCGTTGCGCCATCGCGCGCAGTTCAGGTTCCGCCGAGCCGCCGACGATGGCGCCCAGCGTGTCAACCAATACCCATCCCAGCTGCTCGCGTACCTTTTGAGGAAGGCTCGCGTAGTGAAGCTCGGCACCGAACGTGCCGAGTCGATCGAGATACTCCATGTGTCTCCTCCTGTTCAAAGACGATCTGCGTTGTCCCTGCTTGACAGTCTAGCAAAGCTGTCCTATCGTTGGAACAATAAACTATTTCGCAAGCGTTCGCAGTCTCACATGCGACTGCCGCGTTCGCGGACTTACCGGGAATTCCAAGTGAAACGCAACACGCAGGCACGTACGTCGCCCGGCGCGGCGGCAAAACCGGCCATGGGTTCCCTGCCTCTTCCGAAATACCATCAGATCTACCTGGTCCTTCGGCAGAAGCTGGATGAAGGCCTGTACAACGATGGCGTTCCGCCTGAGAAGGATCTGGCACAACAGTTCAGCGTAGGCCGTGTCACCGTGCGCCGTGCGCTGGAGCAATTGGTCAACGAGAACCTGATCGTTCGTGAAGCCGGCCGTGGTACGTGGCCGGCGCCGCGTGCCGAGCAAGAGACGGCCGCGCAGGGCGACAACGTCAACTTGAGATTGGGCGGCCTGCTGAACAACATCGTCCAGGCCAGCCGGAAAACCTCGATCAAGGTGCTGGAGTGGAGCGTGATCCGGGCGTCGCCTGCGCTGGCTCAAGCGCTGCAGATCGCGGAAGGCGAACAGGTGCGAAAGATCGTGCGCGCGCGCAGCAGCAGTGCCGGTCCGGTGTCCTTCATCACGACCTATCTGCCTGTCGAGCGTGCCGCGGGCTTCACACGTGCCGATGTCGCGCGCAAGCCGGTTCTTCAACTGCTGGAAGAGTCCGGCGTGGAATGGGGGCGGGTGCGCCAGACGATCTCGGCGAGTCAGGCGGATGCAACGGTTGCCGCGGAACTGGACGTCGCCATTGGCGCGGCGCTGTTATCGGTCCGGCGGCTGGTGTACGACAGTCATGATCGACCCGTGCAGTTGCTGCACGGTTTGTACCGGCCGGATCGTTACGAATATCAAATGGAATTGACCCAGTTTGGCGATATCGACGCGCGCGTTTCGGAGGGCGAGATCTCGCCGTGAAGCAGTCGATCCAGTCGATGTCAAGCTAGCTCAGCCTCAACCAAGGCGCCGGAGAGAAGCGCCACCGATCAGAGACGTTTTCGATTCATATGACTCTTCCTGCTAACTTGGCCCAGAAGCTGATTGCCCGGGCCAGCGGCCGTTCACATGTCACGCCGGGAGAAATCGTCAATTGCAAGGTTGATCTTGCGATGTTCCACGATTCTTCCGGACCGCGTCGCCTGAAACCCATGCTGGAAGAATTGGGCGCGCAAGTATGGGACAAGTCGAAGATCGTCCTTGTCCTCGATCATTATGTGCCTGCGCAGGATGACGATTCGCGTCGCATCGTGCGCATCGCACGCGAATGGGCGACCGAGCAACAACTGCCCAACGTCTACGACAGCGAAGGCATCTGCCATGTGGTCCTTCCGCAGAAGGGGCACATCCGGCCTTCCATGTTCTGCGTCGGCGGCGATTCGCATTCGCCTACCGGCGGTGCGTTCGGCGCGTATATGTTTGGCGTCGGCAGTACCGAAATGCTCGGGGTCGTCGTCACCGGAGAGATATGGGTGCGCGTCCCGGAGACGATTCGCATGCAGTGGGACGGCCGCTTGTCCGACGGCGTGACGGCCAAGGATATGGCCTTGCACATGATCGCCCGGTTCGGCATGAACGGCGGCAAGTATCAAGCTATCGAGTTCTGCGGCGAGGCCGTGCGCGCGCTGTCGATGCAGGAGCGCATGACCCTGTCGAACATGAGTGCGGAGATGGGTTCTCAGGTGGGACTCATCGCAGCGGACGAAACCACGCGCGAGTGGCTGCGCGGTGTCGGTGTGGATGAGATCGAGGTCGATCAGTGGCAAAGCGACGAAGGGGCCGAGGCGACCACGCACCGCTTCAATGCCGCCGAACTGCCGCCTCAGGTGGCGGCGCCTCATAGCCCGGCCAACACCCGTCCAGTCGATGCCTATCAGGATGTGTCCGTGCAGGCGGCCTACATCGGGGCGTGCACCGGCGCCAAACTCGACGATCTGCGTGCGGCGGCAAAAGTATTGGCCGGTCAGCGCGCGGCGTCCGGCGTACGCCTGATGGTCGCGCCTGCCAGCATGAAGGATCAGCAACAGGCCGAAGCGGAAGGCGTGATGGATGTGCTGCGACAAGCGGGCGCCGAAGTGCTGCCCACGGCTTGTGGTGCGTGCTCCGGCTATGGCGGAAGCATCCCGGACGATGCGAACGTCATCGCGACCACGGCGCGCAATTTCAAGGGGCGCATGGGATCGGCGAGTGCGCAGGTGTATCTGGCTTCTCCCTATACGGTGGCTGCCTCCGCTTTGCGCGGTCGTATCACGGACCCTCGCGAGGTGCTGGCATGAATACCTTGCGCAACGCGCGTGTATGGGCGGTCGGCGCCGATATCGATACGGACCAGCTGGCTCCCGGCGCATACATGAAACTGGGTCTGGAAGGCATTGCGCCTCACTGCCTCGAAGTGGTCCGTCCGGAATTCGCCGCGGAAGTTCGCCCGGGTGACGTCATCGCGGCGGGTGCGAACTTCGGCATCGGTTCATCCCGCGAACAGGCGGCGGGTGCGCTCGTGCGGCTGGGGGTGAGAGCGGTCATCGCGCCATCGTTCAGCGGGCTGTACTTTCGCAATGCCTTCAACCTCGGACTGCTGCTCGTCACCTGTGCGGACGCCGAGCTTCTGCGTGATGGTGAATCCGTGAGTCTGAGCCTCGAAGGAACGAGTCCCGTGGTGCAGCGCGCAGACGGCCACACGCTGGAATGCGAGCCCATTCCGCCATTTCTGCTCGACATGGTGGCTGCCGGCGGTTTGCTCAATCAATTGCGAGGCCGGTTCGGCAAAGCGCACAAGGAACTCTGAGATGACATTCGATTTCGCTGAACATCCTGCACGTATTGTCCGTGCTTCCGGGATGCAGGAAGACACGCCTTTCGTTCCTGCGGTTATCGTCGGGTCGGGCGCATGCGGCCTGACTTCGGCCATTCGACTGCGCGAGGCAGGTATCGATTGTCTCTTGCTCGAACGCGATGCCGTGCCTTCGGGCTCGACCGCGCTGTCCTCTGGCTTCATCCCGGCGGCCGAGACACGCCTTCAGCGCGAACTGGGCATTGAGGATTCCCAAGGCCTTTTCGCAGAGGACGTGACGGAGAAGACCCACGGACAAGCGGCCGCTCATCTGGTCCAGGCCTATACGCGCGGCGTAACCGGCGCGATCGATGCTATCGAGCGGCTCGGCGTCAAGCTTGAGATTCTCGACGGCTTTCTCTATCCGGGCCACCGCGCGCGGCGTATGCATACGACGCCTGAGCGCACGGGCGCGGCGTTGATGGCGTGTCTGGAGCGGACCGCCACTGCCGCTGGGGCGGACGTGCTGGTGGAATCGGTCGTGCGCGAGCTTTGGCTCGACGAGAACGATCGCGTGCTGGGTGTCGGCTATGCCTCGCCAGACGGCACGATGGCCTACGTCGCTTGCGACGTCCTGATTCTGGCATGCAACGGTTTCGGCGGTAACGTCGCCATGGTGCGTGAGCTGCTTCCGGCCATGAGCGATGCCACGTTCGGCGGTCATACCGGCAATGATGGCTCGGCGATCGCATGGGGAACAGCGCTCGATGCGCGCATGGCGGACCTGGGTGGCTATCAGGGGCATGGCTCGTGGATCACGCCTCAGGGCGCCCTGATGACCTGGGCCGTGATGATGGAAGGCGGTGTGCAGATCAATGCACGCGGCGAGCGTTTTCATAACGAGAACAATGGCTATTCCGAGGCCGCGACAGGTGTGCTCGCTCAGCCGGGAGCGATCGCCTGGAATGTATTCGATGAACCAGTGCTGGCACTCGCTCGCACTTTCCCTGATTACGTCGAGGCCGAGAAAGCGGGAGCGCTACGCATGGCCGAGGATGTTCCCGCGCTGGCGGCGCTGATCGGTTGCGACGTGGAAGCGCTGCAGAACACGCTCGATGGCATGGCCAACGGCACTACCGATTCATTCGGCCGCACATTCAAGCGCTCGCTTCAAGCCCCTTACTATGCCGTGAAAGTAACGGGCGCGCTGTTCCATACACAGGGCGGCCTCGATATCGATGCGAACTGTCGCGTGCTTCGTGGCGATGGCTCGCCGTTCCCGAACTTGTTGGCGGCCGGCGGTGCCGCACGCGGCGTATCGGGCAATGAAGTATGGGGCTATTTGTCGGGCAACGGTCTGCTCAGCGCGGTGGGTGGCGGCTGGGTAGCGGGTGCGACGGCTGCGGCACACATCCAGGGATAAGCAGATGACAAACAAGAACTTGAAGGACCAACTGCGCGGAGATCACGCGGTGCTCGCGCCCGGCATCTATGACGCGTTCACTGCGTTGATTGCCGAGCAGGCGGGGTTTGGCGCGCTGTATCTGTCAGGCGCATCGATTGCCTATACGCGACTGGGACGCTCGGACGTGGGCCTGACGACCGCTACGGAAGTGGCCGACACGCTGGCGCGCATCACCGAGCGCGTCGACACGCCTGTCATCGTGGATGGGGATACGGGCTTCGGCAACGCGCTCAATACGCAGCGCACCGTACGCGCCTTCGAGCGCGCCGGCGCCGCGATGATTCAGCTGGAAGATCAGACCTTCCCGAAGCGCTGCGGTCATCTGAACGGCAAGGGCGTGATTCCGGCGGCCGAGATGTGCGGCAAGCTGCATGCGGCGCTCGACGCTCGCCATTCGGAGCAGACCCTGATCCTCGCCCGCACGGACGCACTGGCCGTCGAAGGCTTCGATCACGCGCTGGAACGGGCCGAGGCCTACCTCGATTGTGGTGTCGATGCGCTCTTCATTGAAGCGCTGCGCACGCCCGAGCAGATGAAGGCGGCATGCGACCGTTTTGCGCACCGCATTCCGCTGCTCGCGAATATGGTGGAGGGCGGAAAGACGCCCGTGAAGAGCGCCGACGAACTGAGCTCGATCGGCTTCCGGATCGTGATCTTCCCGGGCGGCACGGCGCGCGCGGCAGCATTCATGCTTCGCGATTACTACGGCAGCCTGCATCAACAGCGCACTACGTTGCCCTGGCAAAACCGCATGCTCGATTTCGACTCGCTCAATGAAATGATCGGCACCCCGGAGCTATTGGCGATGGGCCAGAAGTACGAGGGCGCGGCCTGACTCAACAAGGGCCTCGTGTTTCTGCCGGCCGGGATTGAAACCTGTGCCGGTGAAGGTCGAAAGAAACACTTCCGAAGTGTAAATCCATTTGATCTCGACTCATGCATTCCTCATGCATGGGTTCTTATGGAATTTGACTTGTAGTAATACTAATTCAATAAAAAGAAGGAAACGGAGACTCACGATGAAGAAGTTAGCTTTGATCGTTCTGGGTGTTATGCCCTTGCTTGCCCATGCCCAGTCTTCGGTGACGCTGTACGGTATTCTCGATGAAGGCCTGCATTATCAGAATAACGTGAGTGGGGGAAAGAAGGTGTCGATGGACTCGCTGTCGGGTCCGTACGGCAGTCGTTGGGGTATCACGGGCGCGGAAGATCTGGGCGGCGGTCTTCAGGCTATCTTCACCGTTGAATCGGGCATCAACATCCCCAACGGGCAGTCGGCGCAGGGTGGAACCATGTTCGGTCGCCAGGTGTTCGTTGGCGTCAAGAGTGCGCAATACGGTAGCGTGACCGTGGGCCGTCAGTACGACATGGTCTTCTACTTCCCCGAGTTCATATCCGGCTATGCGCTGATGGGTGGCCCGACGTCGGTGCATCCGGGCGATCTGGACAACGCAGCAAACTCCGTCCGCTGGAACAACACGATCCGTTACATGAGCCCGTCGTTTCACGGTTTCACGTTCGGCGGTTTGTACAGCCTCGGCGGTGTGGCCGGCGATTTCACGTCGCAGAGCGGCTATTCGCTGGGCGCGGGCTATACCACGGGTGGCCTCAAGCTTGCAGCAGCCTACGAGTTCTTCAAGACCCCGACGGCCACGGCTGGCAGAGGCCTCTTCACCGATAACCAGAGTGGCGCGTCGAGTCTGAGTGGTTCGCTCAACTCGGGCTATCAGGTTGCCCAGTCATACCAGGTGGCGATGTTCGCCGCCAGCTATGCGCTCACTGACAAGTGGACGGTGGCAGGCTCGTACTCGAACACCGAATATGGAAATCTTGGCGCGAGTTTTCTCAAGAGCGAAGCGAAATTTCATAACTTCGATCTTGCCATCTCGTACAAGTTCACCCCGTTCCTTTCGTCGGGGCTGGACTACAACTACCTGAAGGCCACGGCCGTTGGAAAGGCAGGTAATAGCGACGCGGGCAACCAGCACTACAACCAGTTCTCGTGGGCGACGAACTACGTGCTGTCGAAGCGTACCGAGCTTTACGGAGCGATTGGTTACCAGCTCGCCTCCGGGTCGAATTCGCTTGGACGAAGTGCTGTCGCCAATATCAGCAATCTGGGTGATTCCTCCACCGACAAGCAAGTGCTCGTCCGACTCGCCATTCGTCACCGCTTCTAAAAGTCGAAGGTCAACGACCTCACCCACTGGCCGCGCAGAACGCGGCCTTTACCCATCAAACGAACTTGCCGAAATGAGAGTCCTTGTTGCAGTAAAACGGGTTGTCGATCCGAATGTCAAAGTCGGCGTGAAGTCGGACGGATCCGGTGTCGATACCGGGAACGTGAAGATGTCGATGAATCCATTCGATGAGATCGCCGTCGAGGAAGCCGTGCGCCTGAAAGAGGCGGGCGTGGCGACGGAAGTCGTCGCCGTGTCGTGCGGTGTCGCGCAAGTACAGGAAACCTTGCGCACCGCGCTGGCAATAGGCGCGGATCGTGCCATTCATGTTGCATCGGACGCGGAGCTTCAGCCGCTGGCCGTCGCAAAGCTGCTCAAGGCGCTCGTGGACAAGGAGCAGCCCGCGTTGATCGTCCTGGGCAAGCAGGCGATCGACGACGATGCGAATCAGACGGGCCAGATGCTGGCCGCATTGGCGCATCTGCCGCAAGCCACCTTTGCCTCGAAGCTCGTGATCGCAAATGGGAAGGCCACGGTTTCTCGCGAAGTCGATGGCGGAACCGAAACGCTGTCGCTGTCTCTGCCCGCCGTGGTGACGACGGATCTGCGTCTGAACGAGCCGCGCTATGTGACGCTGCCGAACATCATGAAGGCGAAGAAGAAGCCGCTGGAAACCCTGAAGCCGGAAGATCTCGGCGTGGACGTGACGCCGCGCATGAGGACGCTGAAGGTCGCGGAGCCGCCGAGGCGTCCTGCCGGCATCAAGGTGCCGGACGTCGCGGCGCTGGTCGAGAAGCTCAGGAACGAAGCGAAAGTACTATAAAGACGGGAACGTAAGATGACGAATCTGGTTATTGCCGAACACGACAATCAGTCAATCAAGCCCGCGACGCTGAACACGGTCGCTGCAGCACTGAAGATTGGCGGCGACGTGCATGTGCTCGTCGCGGGCCATCACGTGCAGGCCGCCGCCGATGCAGCGGCGAAGATTGCCGGCGTCACGAAGGTGCTGCTCGCCGACGCGCCGCAACTCGAACAAGGTCTCGCCGAGAACGTCGAGGCCACGGTCCTGACCATCGCGAAGCACTACTCGCACATCCTGGCGCCCGCGACGGCAGCGGGCAAGAACGTCGCGCCGCGCATTGCCGCGAAGCTCGACGTTGCGCAGATCAGCGACATCACGTCGGTCGAATCGCCGGACACGTTCCAGCGCCCGATCTACGCGGGCAATGCAATCGCCACGGTTCAGTCCGCCGACCCGGTCAAGGTCATCACCGTTCGCACGACCGCGTTCGACGCCGTTGCGGCCGTGGGTGGCAACGCCGCCATCGAACCACTTGATGCAGCAGCGGACAGCGGGCTCTTGCAATTCGTGAGCCGCGAGGTCACGAAGCTGGACCGTCCGGAACTCACGAGCGCGAAGATCATCGTCTCGGGTGGCCGTGGCCTCGGCAGCGGCGAGAACTACACGAAGGTTCTCGAACCGCTCGCCGACACGCTCAACGCCGCGCTAGGGGCCTCGCGCGCGGCAGTGGATGCGGGCTTCGCGCCGAACGATTATCAGGTTGGCCAGACCGGCAAGATCGTCGCACCGCAGCTCTACGTCGCAGTGGGCATCTCGGGCGCCATTCAGCACCTTGCAGGCATGAAGGATTCAAAGGTGATCGTGGTGATCAACAAGGACGCGGAAGCGCCGATCTTCAGCGTGGCCGACTACGGCCTCGTGGACGACCTGTTCACGGCCGTCCCTCAACTCGTCGGCGCGGTCTGAGCGGGCATGACGTCCGCAAGCGTCGCGGCGACGCTCGCGGACGTCAGTTCAACCCGGCCGATTCACGATATTGGCCTGCCTGATTTTCCAGCCAGTCGCGGAACACGGTCAGTGCCGCGTTTTCTGACTTGCGCTCCGGGTACAGAAAGTAATACGTGCGGTCGCTCAGCTGCTCGTACTTGACCACCGGCACCAGCACGCCGCGCCGCAGTTCATCTTCGATGAGCAGGCGCGGAATGAGCGCAATGCCCACGCCATACACGGCGGCTTCCGCAAGCATCGAGAACAGCTCGAGCTTGGGTCCCGACATCGCCCCTTCCACTTGAAGCCCGCGTGACGCGAACCAGTCGCGCCATGCGTACGGGCGCGTGCTCTGCTGCAGAAGCGGATAGCGCTTCCAGTCCGCGGGCCCGAGCTTCGTGCGCGGCGCGATGAGCGAAGGATTGCATACGGCGATCAAGGTCTCGCTCATCAGGAAGCGTCCCTCTGTTCCCGGCCAGACGGCGACACCTGCGTGAATCGCCGCGTCGAACCCGGTGTCGCCGAAGAGAAACGGCCGTGTGTTCGCGGTCAGATTGACGGTGATGTCCGGGTGCGCAGCAATGAAGTGCGGCAATCTCGGCAGCAGCCACTTGGTTGCGAATGTTGGCACGACGGCGAGTTCGAGCGTGCCGCCGTGGCCCCCCTTCGCCATGATTTCGAGCGTGTCCTGCTCGACGCCATTGAGGCGCGCAGCGACCTTGCGGCTATACGCGAGCCCCGCTTCGGTCAGCGCTACGCCGCGCCGGTCGCGTCGAAACAGCTTGAGGCCCAGAAAATCTTCCAGCCCGCCGATCTGCCGGCAGACTGCGCCCTGCGTGACAGCCAGCTCGTCTGCTGCCTTGGTGAAGCTTTGATGGCGCGCTGCGGCCTCGAAGGCGGCGAGTGCGGTAGTGGAGGGAATCTTGCGGCGCATGGAAGGACCGTGTACGAGGGGTGTTGATTGACCTGTGCAATTTTCGCACAGGTCAATGCGAACAAATCGTTTGATACAGCAACGTGTCATCGATAAATTACGCACGCGACCCACCTCTTGCGAGTATGAAATGAGTAATCAACACAAGTCGGCCACCTTCCAATGGAGCGATCCGCTGCTCCTCGACCAGCAGTTGACCGATGACGAGCGCATGGTCCGCGAGTCTGCGCAGGTGTATTGCCAGGAGCGTCTGGCGCCGCGCGTGCTCGAAGCGTTCCGCAACGAAAGCACCGACCCGAAGATTTTTCGCGAGATGGGCGAACTGGGACTGCTGGGTGCAACGATCTCCGAAGCCTACGGCGGCGCAGGGCTGAACTATGTTTGCTACGGTCTGGTGGCGCGCGAAGTGGAGCGTGTCGATTCGGGCTATCGCTCGATGATGAGCGTGCAATCATCGCTCGTGATGGTGCCGATCGAGGCGTTCGGCAACGAGGCGACCAGGCAGAAGTATCTGCCGAAGCTCGCGGCCGGCGAATGGATCGGCTGCTTCGGGCTGACCGAGCCGAATCACGGCTCCGATCCCGGCAACATGGCGACGCGCGCGAGAAAGGTGCCGGGCGGCTATCAGCTCTCGGGCAGCAAGATGTGGATCACCAATAGCCCGATTGCAGACGTGTTCGTCGTCTGGGCGAAGGACGACGAAGGCGCGATCCGTGGCTTCGTACTGGAGAAGGGCTGGAAGGGGCTGTCGGCGCCCGCGATTCACGGCAAGGTCGGCCTTCGGGCATCGATCACAGGCGAGATCGTGATGGATGAAGTCTTCTGCCCCGAGGAAAACGCGTTCCCCGACGTGCGCGGCCTGAAAGGACCGTTCACGTGCCTGAATAGCGCGCGTTACGGCATCGCGTGGGGCGCATTGGGCGCGGCCGAGGATTGCTGGCATCGCGCGCGCCAGTACGTGCTGGATCGCCAGCAGTTCGGCAGGCCTTTGGCGGCCAATCAATTGATCCAGAAGAAGCTCGCCGACATGCAGACGGAAATCACGCTCGGTCTGCAAGGCTGTCTGCGCCTGGGTCACATGAAGGACGAAGGCACCGCAGCGGTCGAAATCACCTCGATCATGAAGCGCAATTCGTGCGGCAAGGCGCTCGATATCGCCCGCGTCGCGCGCGACATGCTCGGCGGCAACGGCATCAGCGACGAGTTCGGCGTGGCGCGCCATCTCGTCAATCTCGAAGTCGTCAACACGTACGAAGGCACGCACGACATTCACGCGCTGATTCTCGGGCGCGCGATGACCGGCATCGCCGCTTTCTGACGTGCCGGCCATGAACGATACCTTGCAACACGGCGCGTTGACGGGCTTGCGCGTGCTGGACCTCTCGCGCGTGCTGGCCGGCCCGTGGTCGGGCCAACTGCTTGCGGATCTCGGTGCGGACGTCGTGAAGGTGGAGCGCCCCGGCGCGGGCGACGATACGCGCGCCTGGGGCCCACCCTGGCTGAGCGATGCCGACGGGCAGGCCACCGGAGAGTCTGCCTACTTCCTGAGTGCCAATCGCAACAAGCGCTCGGTCACGATCGATCTCGGCGAACCCGAAGGTCAGCGTCTCGTGAGAGAACTCGCGAGCAAGGCGGACGTCGTGCTCGAGAACTTCAAGGTCGGCGGGCTGGCGCAATACGGGCTTGACTATGCGAGCCTCAAGGAAGCGAATCCGCGGCTCATCTATTGCTCGATCACGGGATTCGGCCAGACCGGTCCCTACGCGCCGCGTGCGGGCTATGACTTCCTGATTCAGGGCATGGGCGGATTGATGAGCCTGACGGGGCGCGCGGACGGCACCGAGGGCGAGGGGCCGCTGAAGGTGGGCGTGGCGCTGACGGACGTCATGACGGGGCTCTATGCGACGGTGGCGGTCCTCGCGGCCCTGGCGCGCCGCGAGCGTTCGGGCGAGGGACAGCATATCGATCTGGCGCTGCTCGACGTGCAGATTGCCTGCCTTGCCAACCAGGCCGCGAACTATCTCGTGGGCGGCGTGGTGCCGCGACGCATGGGCAACGCGCATCCGAGCATCGTGCCCTATCAGGACTTCTCGACGGCCGATGGCTACATGATCATCGCGGTCGGCAACGATGGCCAGTTCGCCAGACTCTGCAAGTCGCTGGGCAGGCCGGAATGGGCGGAAGACGCGCGCTTTGCGACGAACCCTCAACGCGTGAAGCACCGGGACGAATTGATCGCGCTGATTCACGGTGTCACAGTCGGTCGCAAGACCGATGAATGGGTTTCCGTGATGGAAGCCGCAGGTGTGCCGTGCGGCCCGATCAACAGCCTCGACAAAGTGTTCGCCGATCCGCATGTGCAAGCCCGCGAGATGCGCATCGAGATGCCGCATGCGCTGGCGGAACAGGTGTCGCTGGTCGCCAACCCGATCCGGATGTCCGAGTCACCGGTGCAATACCGGCGCGCTCCGCCGACGCTCGGCGAACATACGGCGGACGTGCTGAGCGGCTGGCTCGACATGACTTCGGCGGACATCGACGAACTGCAGCAGAAAAAAATCGTATGACGTGTGCAAGTGAAAACATGAGTCGCGAGTCGATGGAGTACGACGTGGTGATCGTCGGCGGCGGCCCTGCGGGGCTTTCAGCGGCGATCCGGCTCAAGCAACTGGCTGCGGAGAGAGGCGTCGAGATTGGCGTCTGCGTGCTCGAAAAAGGATCGGAGATCGGCGCGCATATCCTCTCGGGTGCGGTGATGGATCCGCGCGCGCTCGACGAGCTGATTCCCGACTGGAAAGAAAAGGGCGCACCGCTGAACGTCGAAGTGACGGAAGACAGGTTCCTGTTCCTCACCGAGAAAGGCGCGGTCAAGACCCCGAACTGGGCGTTGCCGGACAACTTCAAGAATCACGGCAATTATGTGATCAGCCTCGCCAACGTCACGCGCTGGCTGGGCCAGCAAGCGGAGGCGCTCGGCGTCGAAATCTTCCCGGGCTTTCCCGCCGCCGAAGTTCTGTATCACGACAACGGTTCCGTCAAAGGCGTCGCCACGGGCAACATGGGCGTCGGCAAAGACGGCGCGCCGACCGATAACTTTCAGTTGGGCATGGAGCTGCACACGAAGTACACGCTCTTTTGCGAGGGCGCACGCGGACACCTCGGCCGGCAACTGAACGAGAAGTTCGGCCTCGACAAGGACGCCGATCCGCAGGTTTACGGCATCGGCATCAAGGAGTTGTGGGAGATCGATCCCGCGAAGCACCAGCCCGGACTCGTGATTCACACCGCGGGTTGGCCGCTCGACACCGGGACGTACGGCGGCTCGTTCCTCTATCACATCGACAAGCATCAGGTGATGGTGGGCTTCGTCGTCGGACTGGGCTATACGAATCCGTATCTGTCGCCGTTCGAGGAATTTCAGCGCTACAAGACTCACCCGGAAATCCGCCGCTTCCTGGAAGGCGGCAAGCGCGTCTCGTACGGCGCACGCGCGATCACGGCAGGCGGCCTGATGTCACTGCCCCGGCTCGTGTTTCCGGGCGGTGCACTGGTCGGCGACGACGCGGGCTTCCTGAACGCCTCGCGCATCAAGGGCAGTCATGCGGCGATCAAGACTGGCATGCTGGCCGCCGAAGCAGCATTCGATGCCATACAGGAAGGCCGTCAGGGCGACGAGCTTGTGGCCTATCCCGAGTCGTTCAAATCGTCGTGGCTTCATGGCGAACTCCATCGCGCACGCAACTTCAAGCAGTGGATGAGCAAAGGCTTGTATCTCGGCACGCTGATGGTGGGGATCGAGCAGAAGCTGTTGGGCGGCAAGGTACCGTGGACGCTGCATCATCGACACCGGGATCACGAGATGCTCAGACCCGCCTCGCAGTGCAAGCCGATCGAGTATCCGAAGCCCGATGGCACGCTGACCTTCGACCGGCTCTCGTCGGTGTTCATCTCGAACACGAATCACGAGGAGAACCAGCCGGCGCATTTGACGCTCAAGGACGCCAGCGTGCCGGTGAACGTGAACCTGCGTAATTACGCAGGCCCGGAAGCGCGCTTCTGTCCCGCTGCCGTGTACGAGTTCGTGAAGGATGACGGTGGCGGCGACCGCCTTGTCATCAACGCGCAGAACTGCGTGCACTGCAAGACCTGCGACATCAAGGACCCGACGCAGAACATCGTATGGGTCACGCCGGAAGGCGGTGGCGGACCGAATTATCCAAACATGTGACGGCACGATGGAAATGCAAAGAATTGGAATCGTCGGCGCGGGGCAGATGGGCAGCGGCATTGCGCAAGTGTGTGCGCTAGCCGGTCTGGACGTCACGCTGAATGACGTCAGCGAAGCAGCCTTGCAACGTGGCATCGACCGCATGACGGCGAGCCTGGAGCGGATGGTGTCGAAGGACAAGCTTTCTGCGGCCGAGGCGTCGGCGGCATTGATGCGCATCGAACGCTGCGTCGAGCCGGGCGGCCTCGCCGACTGCGACTTCGTGATCGAAGGCGCAACTGAAAACGTGCGGGTCAAGCAGGCCATCCTGAGACAACTCGACGCCGTGTTGCGACCCGGCGCGATCATCGCAACCAACACGTCATCGGTCTCGATTACGAAGCTGGCCGCGACGCTCGACGATCCGGCGCGCTTCATCGGGATGCACTTCTTCAACCCGGTCCCGGTGATGGAACTGGTCGAGGTGATTCGCGGCATTCAGACCAGCGATGCGACCTTCGAGGCGACCGTGGCGCTCGCGAGGCGCATCGGGAAGACAGCCATTGATGTCAGGAATTCGTCGGGGTTCGCCGTCAATCGCATCCTGGTGCCGATGATCAACGAGGCGATCTTCGTGTTGCACGAGGGCGTCGCGAGCGCCGAAGAAATCGATGCGGGCATGAAGCTCGGCGCGAACCATCCGATCGGGCCACTGGCGCTGGCCGACCTCATCGGACTCGATACGGTGCTCGCCATCATGGACGTGCTGTACGGCGAGTTCAACGATTCGAAGTATCGTTCGGCGCCATTGCTGAAGGAAATGGTGGCGGCCGGATACCTGGGAAGGAAAACCGGGCGGGGCTTTTATACTTATTGAAAGCGGCGATCGGGCCTCGGGGTGGGAAGCATGAGCCTTCAACCACAACGAAAGCTTCGTGGTGGTTGAAGGCTCACAACGCGCGTTGGCCCCTGCCTTCAGGTTATTTCACCGCCGAGACGGCTGCGCGCAAGGCGAGCAGATAGCTATCGACACCGAAGCCACAGATTTGGCCCTTCACGATTTCTGCGAAGACCGAGTGATGTCGGAATGCTTCGCGAGCGTGAATGTTCGACATATGGACTTCGACGACAGGAGCCGTCAGGATGGCAAGCGCGTCGCGAATGCCGTAGCTGTAGTGGGTCCACGCGCCGGCATTGATCAGCACCGCGTCTACGCCGTCGGTGAACGCCTTGTGGATCCGCTCACACATCTCGCCTTCGCTGTTCGTCTGGAAACTGTCGACTTCGACGTTCAATTCGCGGCCTAACGCCTTGAGCTTGTCGTCGATTTCAGCGAGCGTAATCGTTCCGTACTGAGCCGGATCGCGTTTGCCGAACATGTTGTGATTGACGCCGTGAAGCATGAGTACGTTCATTTCCATCTCCGTTCAATATGGTGAGTTCAGTCGCGCGGCAATTCGACGACGGTGCCCTGTCTTGCCGCAGTCACAATGGCTTCAGTGATGCGCAAGTTCTTGAGGCCGTCGCGCGCTGAAACGAGGGGCGCAACTTCACGGCGCGCTACCGCGCCGAAGTGCTCCATTTGATGCTTGATGGGGTCATCGCGCACCATGCCGACAACGCCTGCCTCAAATGGCTTCCACCAGGAGCGGTCTTCTTGACGCGCGTAGGTTTTCAGGCGCATCGTCGGAATGGCCAGGCTGCCGTTCGTGCCCGCGACGAGGTAACAGTCTTCGTCGTCGTAGGTGGGGTAAGCCTTGTTTTCCTGCGACGTTTGTTCCCAGCTGCGCGCGCTGGCCGCCGTGTCGGAGAGCATGAACGTACCGAGCGCGCCGCTTTCGAAACGAAGATTGATTGCAACCGTGTCTTCCACCGGGAAATCGCGGGTGCTATGCGACTTGAAGGCTTGCACCGCGACGATGTCTCCGCACAGCATGCGCAGGTTATGCACCTCGTGAATCATGTTCAGCAAAATTGGACCCGAGCCGATCTCACGACGCCAGGGCGCGTCCGCGAAGTAGTGATCCGGCTTGACGAACATTGCGCTGCCGGTCACGGCCACCAGGCGCCCGAGGACGCCAGAGTCGATGACCTGACGCGCCTTCGCCATGATCGGGCTGTGCGCCCGGTGATGACCAATCAAGATCTGCCCATTGGCTTTCTCGCTCGCCCGTACCAGTGCCTCGGCTTCGGCGACGGTCGGCGCAATCGGCTTCTCGAGCAGCATGGGAACACCCGCTTCAAGCGATAACATGGCATGCGCGACGTGAAGCTGATTCGGCGTTCCGATCACCACGCCATCCGGCTTGTCCTTCTCGAAGAGTTCCTCCAGTGATGCGTACAGCGGCACGTTTTCCCTCTCTGCGACGACCTTCGCTGCGGGCGACGGATCGACGATGGCCGACAGCGTAGAGGTGTCGCTCGCAGCGGCGGCGCCGATATGTGCCTGTCCAATGTAGCCCGCACCGGCGACGGCGATTCGTGTCTTGCTCATGCTTCCTCTCCTCAATAGATGGCGCTCAGGCGCGCGATTGCTCAAGAGCCTGCTCGCGCATCTCCTGGTACTCGGGTTCTCCCATCGGGTTCGCGTCCGGCTCACCCAATTGATTCAAGGGAATGCGATAGGTCTCGCGAGCGCTCCACGCTGCGACGGCCGCCACAATCGTGATAGCCAGTGTGATGGCGCCGATGGTCATTGGAATTCCGGTGGCGCCGGGAGGAGCGATCGCGGCGAACAAGGCAGGCAGCAGCGCGGTAATGGCGGTCCCGATGTTCTGGGCGATCGCGACCGCAGTCACTCGCGTGCGCGTCGGGAAGAGTTCCGGATACAAACTCGGGAAGATGGCGTTGTATCCCTGATAAATCACGCCCCACATCAGCAACGACATGCCGACGGCGAGCGGGACGCTCTTGATACTGATGGCGTACAGATAGCCAAAGGAGAGCAGTCCGGAGACAAGCGCGCCCACGATGACGAGGGGCCGGCGTCCGACCTTGTCCGAGAGATTGCCGACTATCGGAATGACCAGCACTGCAACGATGTTGCCCAGGACCGGTATCCAGAGGTAGATGTCCTTGGCGAAGCCGATGCCATAGCCGGGTTGCACCGCATACGCGGCACCGAACACCGTGGTCACGACGGGGATAACGTTCATCAGCGCAATGCCGACCACACGAAGCATGTCGCGCCAGCTATATCTGAACGCATTGACGATAGGGGAGCGCGGTACTTCGTGCCTTGCCCCTTCCTCTTTGAAAGCCGGCGTTTCTTCTACGTTGCGGCGGATGACATAGCCGGCAACAATGACCACGAAGCTCAGCAGGAACGGGATGCGCCAACCCCAGGCGTTGAATGCATCCTCGGGCATGTAATGGGCGAGCGGCAGGAAGACTGCGGCAGCGAGAATCTGGCCGGCCTGCACGCCCTGGAGCGTGAAGCTCGCGTAATAACCGCGACGTCCGAATGGAGCATGTTCCAGAATCATCGACGCTGCGCCCGATATCTCGCCGGCAACCGCGAAGCCCTGGATGAGGCGCATGATGACGAGCAGCGTGGGGGCGAGCACACCGACTTGCTGATACGTCGGCAGCAGGCCCACGGCCATCGTGGAGAAACCCATCAGGAACATGCAGATGATGAGTACCTTCTTGCGCCCATGCGTGTCGCCCAGGTGACCCAGGAAGAATGCGCCAATCGGACGTGCGACGTAACCCACACCATACGTGGCCAGCGAAGCCACGATGGCGACAGTCGCGTTGCCCTTCGGGAAAAAGATTTGAGGGAAGATGAGCGACGCTGCTGTCGCGTAGATGAAGAAGTCGTAGTACTCGAGCGCCGACCCTATCCAGCCGCTCGCAACCGCCCGTCGCGTCTGACGCGTCGGATGCATGCTTCGATCCATGCCTGTCTCCTCTTATAAGAACCGCGTGTGTCGACGCGCGGCTTCGTCGTGAGGCAGAGATTAAAGTCAACCGATGCGATTACAATGCGTGCATCGTTCACTTCAATCATTCCAGATCGTGAATAATGATTGGGACCTCATCGACCTGAAAGTCTTTTGCGCCGTGGCTCGGCGCTCGAGTTTCGTGAGTGCCGCAACCGAACTCGGGATTTCCCCTGCCTATGTCAGCAAGCGTGTTTCGGATCTGGAGAAAGCGCTGGGCGTCACCCTGTTTCACCGAACCACGCGGCGCGTTCGAATCAGCGATTCTGGCGAAGCGACGTATGCGTGGGCGCGCAAGGTGCTGGAGGCGGTAGAGGGGTTGAACGACAGCGTCTCGCGTACCGACAGACGATTAACGGGTCTGCTGCGGATCAGTTCGAGTTTGCGCCTCGGGCGCAATCACCTGTCTCCGGTTCTGGCGGAATTGCACGTGGCGCATCCCGAACTCGAAATATGGCTCGAATTGATGGACCGTCGGGTCGACCTGCTGGCGGAAGATTTCGACATCGATATCCGGATGGGGGATGTGTCTGAACCCCACCTGGTGACCCATCTGGTTGTCGAGAATGCGCGGGTGCTGTGTGCCGCTCCCCAATACATTGCGAAACGAGGCGCACCGAAGTCAGTTGCCGAACTCGCCGGTCACGACTGCCTGCTCTACCGCGAGCGACACCAGACATTCGGCGTCTGGCGGCTTCAAGGTCCTCAGGGACCGGAGTCGGTCAAGGTCACGGGACCCATCGGCTCGAATCACAGCGATATCGTCAGCAACTGGGCCCTCGCGGGGCACGGAATCATTCTGCTCGCCGGCTGGGATGTCGCGCCTGCGCTCAAGTCGGGCAAGCTCGTGCGGGTTCTGCCCGAATACCGGCAGGAAGCCAATGTCTGCGCGGTAACCGCAGCCAAATTGAACACGTCGCCGAAATTGCGCACTTGCATCGATTTCATCATGAAGCGGTTGCGCAAGGGACCTTATGCGCTCGATACGTCCATTCGTTGAACGTCGAGACACCAGGGCGCGTCCGTTGGCCTACGAACGCAGCGAGCGCGCAACGTGGGCGGGTGTCGCGAACGCCTTGACCTTCAGAGCAAGCGAGTCGGCCCGATTCGTTGCGCGTAAGGTCAGCGTCGACACGACCTCGACTGCTGTATGAACGCGGAAATGCCCTCTATCACACCCTCTGCCAGTGGAAGCCTTGGGTTCGAATACGCGGCAAGGTTCTCGCCGATAGCGTCTGTATCGACGGTCTTCAGCACATGATTGGCATTGGCGACGAGCATCAGTTCGGTTCGCAGATTGGCGTCCCTTAGAAGAAACGCGTCCTGCGGGTCAATCTGGATATCGCGCGTGCCCTGCACGATGAGTACCGGCTTCGTAATGTTCGCCAGCAGGGCGGCAGGCTCAACTGTCAATTCGCTCATCAGAAACCGCTGCACCGGAGGCCTGAACAGCGGCATGAGCGCCGGATCAATTTGCTTGGCATCTACGGTCTGTCCCGTCTCCATTGCTTCGAGTATCGACATCGCATTGCCCAGCAGAGCCGCATTTGCGGGGTTCGCTCTCAGTTGTTGCCTCAACACGAGTCCCAGAGGACGCCCTGCCGTGGCAACCAGGATCAGACCGCACATATCAGCGCATTGCTGTGCGGCGGACATTGCGACCAATCCCCCTTCGCTATGTCCGAGCACCCATACGCACGTCGCATCGATCCGCTTTCGGATCGTCGTTACCCACGATTGAATGTCTTTCGCATAGTCAGCGAGGGTGACGTCATCTGCATCCGGTATCGCTGACGCGCTGCCGTACATGCCGCGCTTGTCGATTCGAACCGACGCGATACTTTGATCGAACAGTCCTTCCGCAAGCAACCGGTAGGTCGCCGCTTGAACGCCGAATGGATTGTTGCCGTCCCTGTCTGTCGGACCCGATCCCGGCACGATCAACACCACCGGAACATTGCTTGCAGCAGGCGACAATAGCGTGCCCCTCAGCGGCCCGGCTGGCCCCGGGATATCGATATCTTCATGCAGCATGTCAACGCAACTGCTTGTGGAAAAACGTCGTGCCGCACAAGCCGCCGTCAGGCATCAGCGCGTAGTTCGGAACGCCGCCTACGCATTGCCATCCTGTGCGCAGGTAAAGCCGTTCCGCATCGCCGCCCGTTACGGTATCCAGCACGAGAACAGACTTGCCGGCCCGACGAGCGGAATCATCGAGCGCCTCCATCAATCGCGCGGCGATGCCTCGACGCCTCGCGTCGCGGCGCACCAGCATTTTCGCCACGTCTGCACGGTGCGGCTGGTTTTCCGGCTGCGCGGTGATCAATTGCACCGTACCGACAACCCGGCCACTTGCGTCCTCGGCAACCAGGAGAATCCGTTCGCCGCGCGCGACGCCATGCACGACGTCCGTCCAGAAGCGGACGGCGGTCGCCCTTGAGATCGGCAGCATGAAGCTGACTGAAGCGCCTCCCTCTACGCAGTCGATGAGCACGTCGGCCAAGGCATCGATGTATGACGAAGCTTCCTCGGGATGCAGGACACGGATGCTTATGTTTTCACTCATCGTGCCCACTCCGTCGTTAGAGAGCTTGATTGTCGACAAACATCAAGCCATTGTCGAGTGGCCGTTCATGGCAGCGTCTCACCGGCCATAGCGCCCGATAACCGTAGACCCCGTGAGCGTATGCCCGTTGAGCCGCCCTTGCAGCGCTGCATAGTCCAGCCCTGCCGGCAACTCACCGGGTGCAAGATCCGTCGCGGTGACAGTCAACAGATAGTGATGCGGCGTATCTCCCACAGGCGGGCAAGGCCCGCGATATGCGGCGGCCTTCGTCATGTTCAATCCCACCGACGCCGGCGCTGAAACAAGTGCGCCCGCGTCCAGCTTCGAAGGTTCTGGCGCGAGGTTATAAGCGATCCAGTGCGTCACGCCGATGCCCTTGGGCCCGTTCGGGTCCGTGAGCGTGACGACGACGCTGCGTGTGGCGGGCGGAAGATCATGCCAGGCAACGGGCAGGCTGACGTTCTCACCGCCGCACACGCCGGGACCGGCATAGCGCGCGGCGATCGTGCCGCCATCTTCGAACGCGGGACTGGTCACGCTGAAGCTGGCGGCGTGCGCAGTGCAGGCGAGCGTTGAACTGGCGAGGACAGCCGCAATGTGTGCGGTGAAAAAGCGCGGGAATCGTGAATCAAGAAGAAGCATGGGCATCGTGCAAACAAAGGGAAAAGTGCAAAGAGCCGATGCTAGCGTCTGCACGTACCGCGAGTCATTCCCGCCACCGCGCGACTTAATTGCCGATATTCGCAATACCGCACATGTTCACTCACCCGGCCGCAACGGCCACCTGTCCGCCAGCGCCTTGCAAACATAGTCGCCGAAGCTGAGCGCCGCAGTCCCGTGCTCGGCCCTGCGCGATACCACCAGGCTGTAGTTACGTCGCAGATTCAGACCGTCCAGATGAACCACCGTCCCCTCGGGCGCGCGCCGCCGCTTGGTCACATTGTGCGAGAGCAGGGCGATGCCGAGTCCGGCGTCGAGCATGCCGGTCAGGGTCGTCACGTCGCTGACCGTCGTGGTGCGCGGCGGCTTGAGGCGGCGCGCTTCCATGGCCGTGTTGATCATCTCGAGCATCGGCTGATACTGGTCGATCAACATCAAGGTCTCGCCAACCAGCTTCTCCAGCCCGATACGTCCCGCGCCGAACAACGCATGGGTTTCGGGCACCACCATCACCACTTCATCGCTCGCAATGGGCGAGGCGGTGAAGCGGTCGTCGGCGCGATCGAACGACACCACGGCCATGTCCGCTTCACCCGAGTCCAGCGCATTGAGGATCTCGGGGTAACGCAGGTCCAGCAACTGGACCTCGACGTCGGTATAACGCGCGCAGTAGTCGCGAATGAGCGCAGGCATATAGAGCGCGGCAATCAGCGGCGTGGCGGCAATGCTCACGCGCTGGCGCGCCTGTCCTGCGCGTTGCAGGAACGACTCCACCAGATCGCCCAGCGAAGCCAGCGCCCGCGTTGCTTCGGCGAGTAGTAGCGCACCGTCCGCAGTGGGCTCCACATGACGTGTCGTGCGAATCAGCAGCTTGGTATGCAGCGCGGTTTCGAGTCGCTGGATGCGGCCTGAAACGGAGGGCTGGGAAAGATTCAGTTGAGCAGCAGCGGCGCGAAAACTACCCAGTTCAGCGACGGCGATAAAAGTCTCGAGTTCGGCGAGGTCGATACGTTGCAGCGTGTTTCTCGTTGCGATGGGCATGTTCTGCTCACTGATTGACCACGCTTATCAGTGTATCGGGTTTAACAAATTGTCCATATACATGTAATCGCGAACAATCGACTCATGCCAGATCAACGACCGGTATCCAAGCCGGCGGGAGACAGCTTCATGCACCATTCAGGTTCGCCGGCGACGAAAGACGGCGTGACGCGGATCATCGATACGCATCATCATCTCTGGGACCTCGCCAGGCTCTATTACCCGGTGCTGACGGATCGCGTCGAACCGAAGCCGTACGGCGACTACTCCGCGATCTGCCGGGACTATCTGATCCAGCATTTCCACGAGGACATCGGCGATCTTCCGGTGACGCGTTCCGTGCATCTCGGCGCAACCACCGACCCGATCAAGGAAACCGCGTGGCTGCAGGCCATTGCCGACGACGCAGCGCAATCAAGGGGCTTCCCCCACGCCATCGTTCCCAAGGCCGACTTGCTGAGCCCGACGCTCGATGCGGATATCGACTGGTACCGCACTCACCGCAACCTGCGCGGCATCCGGCAGATCCTGAGCGGCGCCGTCACGGCGAATCATGTGGACATCTCCGCGTTGCCCGCGTGGCGCGCGGCTCTGCGTCGGCTCGAAGCGACCGGCTGGTCATGCGACCTGCAACTTCATCCCGTGCAGCTGGCCGCGCTGAGCGGCGTGATCGCGGCGCATCCCGACACCATGTTCGTCATCGATCACGCCGGGCTCGTGAATTACCACGATGCACGCTTGCTCGAGATCTGGCGCAAGGGCATCCGCCGGCTCGCGGCCTTGCCCAACGTCAACATGAAGCTCTCCGCGTTCATGATCTTCGATCTCGCCTGGAGCGTTGAAAGCATACGGCCTGTCGTGCTGGAGATGATCGACGTCTTTGGTGTGGATCGTTGTGTCTTCGGAAGCAATTTTCCGATCGATCGTCTTGCGTGTTCCTACCGCACGCTGTGGGCGCGCTATCTCGACACCGTGCGCGATTTCAGCACCGATGAACAGGACCGCCTCCTCTATCGCAATGCGGCTCGCATTTATCGGATCGAGTGAGCCCGCCCGTCAACAAGCCTTCGCATCCTTCAGGAACAGCCATGCCAATGTCCGTTGCACCCTTGTTCGTTCCAGGCCACATGCGCCGCCTGCGTGAGAAGGCCGTCGAGCTCGATATCGAAACCGTGCTCATCGATCTCGAAGACGCCGTACCCGGCACGGAAAAAGCCGCGGCACGCGCAGGCGCGGTCGAACTGATCCGGCTGCTTCCGGGACGTTGCCATGTCCGCGTCAATCCGCTGGTGGTGACGAAAAGCTTCGGCTCCGATTGCGGCGCCGAGGATCTCGCCGCTGTCGTCAGCAGCGGCATCGGCGGGCTGATTGCGCCGAAGATCGAGACGGCGGACGCGCTCCGCCACATCGACGAGGCCATCCGCGCGGCGGAACGGGCCGCTTCGGTCGCGCCCGGAAGCATCGAGCTGGGCGTCACGATCGAGACCGCACTGGGCGTGGTCAACCTGGTGGAGATAGCGCGGGCAGGGCTCATGAGGCCCATGCGCCTCTCCTTCGGCATGGGCGACTTCACCACGGACATCGGTATCGAATGGACGCGCGACGAAGCCGAATGCGCGGTGCCGCGCGCCTGGGTGCCGATCGTCTCGCGTGCCGCCGGACTCGGTCGTCCGCGCGACTCGGTGTTCGTCGATGTCGCCGACGAACAAGGTCTGCGGGAAAGCGCGCTGCGAGGCAAGCGTCTCGGTTATGGCGGCAAGTCGGCCATCCATCCGAAGCAGATCGCGGTGATCAAGGCGGTCTACCGGCCCACTGACGGCGAGGTCGTGTGGGCGCGCCGCGTGGTGGAAGCCGCCGCCGAAAAGACCGCGCTCGGCGAAGGCGCGTTTCTGCTCGACGGAAAGATGATCGACGATCCCATCGTGGTCCGGGCGCGCGAAGTGATCGAACAAGCCTCGCGCGAAGCATAAGCGCAAACGCCGATAACCTGACTCACCGGAGACCTGTCATGCCGTCTGCGCTGGACAACATCATCGTGCTGGATCTGACCAGCTATCTTGCGGGCCCTTATGGATGCGCGCTGCTCGGCGACGTGGGCGCGACCATCATCAAGGTGGAGCCGCCCAGCGGCGACAACATGCGCCAGTATCCGTCCACCCTCGACGGCGAGAACCGCGCTTTCCTGGGCGCGAACCGGAACAAGCGCTCGATCGTGATCGATCTCAAGACGGCGGCGGGCCGCGAAACGCTGCACCGGCTGGTCAAGAAGGCCGACGTGTTCGTACATAACTTCCGGCCTGGCGTGGCCGAATCGCTGTCCATCGACTACGAGACCCTGCGCGGCTTGCGCGCCGACCTCATCTATTGCTCGCTGACCGGCTATGGTGAACGTGGCCCGCTGCGTCGTCATCCGGGATACGACCAGATGCTGCAATGCTTCACGGGCATTGCCCAGTCGCAGGGTGAAGCAAGCGGTTCGCCGCAGGTGCTGCGCGGGTCCATCGTCGACTTCTTTGCGTCGAGCCTGATTGCGTATGGCGTCACGTCCGCATTGGTGCATCGCTTGCGTACCGGAGAAGGGCAGCACGTGGAGGCTTCGCTGCTGCGTTCTTCACTGGCCTTGCAGGTCGGGCGTTTCATCTGGGCCGAGAACGAAGAGCGGGACGTGCCGCGCGAATCGTCGGCCGGCCGCGTGACAGGCGCGTTCCCGACGCAGGAAGGTTATCTGTATTTCCAGTCGAGCACGCCGGCGTTCTGGCGTGCGCTTTGCGCGATTCTCGGCCTCCCCGAACTCGCCGATGACCCGCGCTACGACACGCTGAAGAAGCGCTATGAACACGCCGACGTGCTGATGCCGCAACTCAAACAGGCGCTGCTGGCGCGGCCCGCGACGGAATGGGAAGCGCTGATGCTGGGCAAGGTGCCTGCGATTGCCGTGCGCGGCATCGAAGACATGTTCGACCATCCGCAAGTGCTCGCGGAAGATCTGGTCGTCGAGCACGAGCATCCGGTGGTCGGCAAGTACCGCGCGATGAACACCGCGGTGCGTCTGGGCGCGAGCCTGCAAAACACCACGCGCGCGCCCTTGCTGGGCGAGCACACCAACGAAGTGCTCGACGACTTCGGTTTCGATGCCGACGAGATCGAACGGCTGCGCAGCGAAGGAGCGGTGCGGTGAGTCCGGACACGCTGGCCAATCCCGTCGATGACGCCGTGACCTCACGCCGAAGCATTCGCGGCTTCCTGCCGCGCCCGGTATCGAAGCAGCAATTGCAGCACATCCTGGCCGTGGCGAGCCGTGCGCCGAGCGGCAGCAACATCCAGCCGTGGCGGGTGTACGCGTTGAGCGGAAGCACGCTGGACGCCGTGAAGAGCGAACTGACCGCGCTGCATGTCGCCCATGCGCCGACCGCGCCGGAGTACCGCTACTACGCCGACGAATGGCACGACCCGTACCTGGACCGCCGCAGGAAAGCGGGATGGGGGCTGTATCAGCTCGCGGGTGTATCAAGAGGCGACCATGAGGCCGCTCATCGTCAACGTGCCCGCAACTATCAGTTCTTCGGCGCGCCGGTCGGACTGATCTTCACGATCGACAGAACGCTCGGACGCGGCGCATGGCTGGATGTCGGGATGTTCCTGCAGAACGTCATGGTGGTGGCGCGCGGGCATGGTCTCGATACCTGTGCGCAAGCCGCGCTCGCCAATTACCCGGACGTGCTGCGCCGTCATCTGGGCCTGAAAGACAGCGAACTCGTGATATGCGGCATGGCGCTGGGTCATGCGGATCCCGACGAACCCACCAACACGCTCGTCACCGAACGCGAGGAACTGGACGCCTTCGTCACGTTCCTGGATTGAGCCGCAACTGAACAGCCGCAGCCATCGCGCGGTGTTTTCATCGACCGAAGAGGAATTGCATGATGAGTACGCAGACGCTTGAAAGAAGCCTTGACGAGACCGGCAGCGCGGCGGTTCGCAGCACCAATCCGATCTTCGGACCGAACAAGCTCAAGCTCGGCATTTTCGGGCTGAATGGCAAGGGCACGGCCAACACGCTCGTGCCCGAAGCGCATCGTCCGGAATGGCCGACCATCATTCGCGCCGCGCAAATGGCGGATGCGGCGGGCCTCGAAGCCATCGTTGCCTATTCGCGCTGGAAGGGCCACGAACTCGGCAAGCTCGACCATCCGTCGGGCGTGGTGCTCGATCCCTTCACATGGGCAGCGGGCGTCGCTCAGGCCACGCGTCATTCGGCCGTGTTCGCCACCTCGCATGCGCCGACCATTCATCCGGTCACCGCCGCGAAGATGTGCGCGACCATCGACATCATCTCGGGTGGACGCTTCGGGCTGAACGTGGTGGCCGGCTGGAACCGCCCGGAACTCGAGATGTTCGGCGCCCCGCTCAAGGAACACGAGGAGCGCTACGCCCATCTTGAAGAGTGGCTGAACATCGTCAAGCGGCTGTGGAGCGAAGACGAGGAATTCGACTTCGAGGGCGGGCACTTCAAGATCGTTCGCGGAGGCTCGCGGCCGAAGCCGGTGCAACGTCCGCATCCGCCCATCATGAGCGCGGGCAGCTCGGGCACGGGGCGTGAGTTCGCCTTGCGCAGCGCCGACATGTGCTTCGTGCAACTGGCTTCCACCGACCCGGCCGAACGTCGCGCGCATGTCGACTCCTACAAACAGCTCGCACGCGAGAAGTATGGCCGCGACGTCAAGGTGTGGGTGATGGGCAATATCGTGCAGCGCGACACCAACGCGGAAGCGGAGGCCTACGTCAAGCACTTCGCGATCGATCACGCCGACAAGGCATCCATCGACGCGTGGATCGACATGCAAAACGCCAACAGCAAGGCGCTTTCCCGTCCGGATCTCGACGCCCGCCGTCGGCGTGCAGGGATCGGCGCGGGCGGCACGCCGATCATCGGCGATGCAGACCGGGTCGCCGAACAACTCGAAGCGCTGTCGGATTGCGGGGTGGACGGTCTGCTGATCGGCTTCGTGGACTTCGCGGACGGCATCACGCGTCTGACGCAGGGCGTGCTGCCGCAGCTGGAAGCGAAAGGCTTGCGGCAGAAGTTCAGCCTGCCTGCCGCGCAGGCATGACGTTCCGCACATCGCGAGGAGACAGATCAATGTTGCAGATCAACGGCTGGATGAGCATCCCCGACATGTTCGCCAACAGGCTGTTTGCACGGGGCGGCTGGGACAGCGTGACGCTCGATGCGCAGCACGGACTATTCGACCATGCGACGATCGCCGCATCGCTACAGGCGCTGTCGGACGCCAGGCCACGGCGTCTGGTGCGGGTGCCGCGCAACGAGGCCGGTTACATCGGCAAGGTGCTCGATGCGAGCGCCGACGGCATCATCGCGCCGATGATCAACAGCGCCGACGAGGCGCGCGCACTGGCGGACGCCTGCTGGTATCCGCCAAAGGGCAGGCGCTCGTTCGGTCCGGTCCTCGCTGCGCTGCGCACCGGGGGCCTGCCGTATCAGAAGGGTCCGGCACAGGCCATCGACGTGCTGGCGATGATCGAGACGCGCGAGGCGCTCGATGCCGTCGATGACATCGCAGCCGTGGACGGCATCACGGGCCTGTTCGTCGGCCCGAGCGATCTTGCGCTGGCGCTGGGGCTCGAGCCGGGACAGGACCGGGAGGAAGCGCTGTTGCTGGACGCTTACCGCCGGATCATCGGGGCGGCGAAGCGGGCGGGCAAGACCGCTGGCATCTACTGCGCCAGTCCCGGCTATGCCAGGAAAATGGCTGAACTGGGTTTCTCCATGGTCACGGTCATCAGCGACGCCGCCGTGCTGAGCCGCGCTGCGGCGGCGGATTGCGCGGCCGTGCGGGAACCGGCCTGAGCACGGCGGAAGGCCGGCGTTCAGGTTCACACATCGATCAGAAAAACAGTTGGAGACATCGTGTATTCAAACTCTTCGTCCGCCACGGCGCACACGGCATCCGATGCCGTGTTCCGGAAGGTCACACTGCGCATCCTGCCGTTGCTGTTCATCTCGTACGTGCTCAATTATCTCGACCGGCTGAACATCGGCTATGCGCAGTTACAGATGAAGCAGGACCTGCATTTCAGCGATGCCATCTACGGGCTCGGCGCAGCGGTCTATTTCGTCGGCTATATGGCGTTCACGCTGCCGAGCAACCTGATGTTGCCGCGTATCGGAGCGCGCAAGACGATCCTGCGCATCATGTTCTGCTGGGGCCTTGCATCGGCCGGCACGATGCTCGTCAAGACGCCGATGCAGTTCTACATCGCGCGATTCCTGGTCGGCATGTTCGAGGCAGGGTTCTTCCCGGGCATCATTCTCTATCTGACCTACTGGTATCCGCCGGCACGACGCGCACGGATCGTCTCGATGTTCATGCTGGCCACCGTCACGGCGGGCTTCACGGGCGGCGTGGTGTCCGGCTGGATCCTGCAGAACATGGGCGGCGCATTCGGCCTCCAGGCATGGCAATGGATGTTCCTGCTCGAAGGGCTGCCCGCGTGCCTGTTCGGTCTGCTGGTCTACTGGCTGCTCGTCGACAAGCCGGCGCAGGCGCGGTGGCTGAACGACGCCGAAAAGGACGTCATCGCCCGCGAGATTGCGGAGGCCGGCGTCGCTCACGCGGAAACTCACGGCCCGGCCACGCGTTCGCCGTTCATGGAAGCGAAGGTCTATGTGCTGAGCTTCGCGTTGTTCTGCGCGTTGTGCGGATCCTATACGCTCGCCTTCTGGCTGCCCACGATGATTCATGAACTGGGCGTGAAGAATCTCCAGCATCTCGGCCTGTACGCGACCATCCCGGATATCTGCGCCGCCTGCGCGATGATCCTCTACGGGCGGCATTCGGATGCCCGCAAGGAACGTCGCTGGCATTTCGGCCTTGGCATGATCGTCGGTGCAGCGGCGTTGTGTGCCACCTCACTGACCAGTCACAGCCTGGGACTGTCGATCGCGCTGTTCGCCATCGCCAAGTCATGCATCTCGTCGTCGATTCCGATCTTCTGGGCCATGGCAACCGGCGTGCTGTCGGCGCGTGCCAACGTCGCGGGCATTGCCGTCATCGTCAGCATCTCCGACCTCGCAGGCGTCACGAGCCCGTTCGCGCTCGGCACGATCAAGACGGCAACCGGCAGTCTGAACAACGGCATCTACATGATCGGCGCGCTCATGGTGTCCGCCGCGTTTGCCGTGCTGATCGGGATCGCACGCTCGCCTTCCGCGCGGGATGCGCGTGTCGTGAATGGCACATCGAATGCCTGACGTCCTGATCGAACCTTTGTATCGAACTTCGTCGAACCCCGGAGACAAATGAATGACTGAAGCACCCATCAAACAGGACGCGAGTGCGCCGAAGTCGACGTTCGGCGCCTTGTCGGCCCCCGATCTCGAATGGCTCGACAAGGCCGTGCCCGAAACGATCCTGTTTCCAGACCTGCCGATCGTCGATCCTCATCATCATCTCTGGGATCGTCCGGGCTATACGTACTTGCTGCCCGAGTTCGCGGCCGATCTGGCGACCGGCCACAACGTCGTGGCAACGGTGTATGCCGATTGTTCCTCGATGTACCGCGCAAGTGGCCCCGAAGCCATGAAGCCCGTGGGCGAAACGGAGTTCGTGCTCGGCCAGCGGGCGCAATCGGCGAGCGGACAGTACGGTCCGACGCAAGTCGCTGCGGGCATGTTCGGTCATGCGGACCTGCGGCTCGGGCGCGCGGTGCGCGAGGTGCTCGAAGCGCATGTCAACGTCGCGGAGGGCTTCTTCAAGGGCGTCCGGCTCCAGGCCAACTGGGATGCGAGCAGCGCGATCAGGAGCGGCAGAACAGCCAGTCCGGGCTTATTGAAGGACGCCGCGGTACGCGAGGGAATGGGCGTGCTGGCCGAGATGAATCTCGTGTTCGACTGTTATGCATTCTTCACCCAGCTCGATGACGTGGCCGATGCCGCCGAACATTTCCCTGGTCTGACGATCGTCCTCAATCATTGCGGCGGCCCGCTGGGCTATGGCCCTTACGTGGCCAACAAGGAAGAGAACTACGCCAGATGGCGACGCGGCATGGAGCGCATCGCGCGCTATCCGAACGTGGTGTGCAAGCTCAATGGCGTGCTGAACCGTTCGGCGGCGTTCGACTATCTGCATGCCGAGCGGCCGATCGATTCCACCGCGCTGGCCGATTTGTGGCGACAGTGGATCGAACCGTGCATCGAAGCGTTCGGCGCAGAACGCTGCATGTTCGAGAGCAATTACCCGGTCGAGAAGGTCGGCGTCTCTTATGCGGCGTTATGGAACGCGTTCAAGCGCCTCACGCAACACGCCAGCGACGACGAACGCACAGCGCTCTTTTCCGGAACGGCCAGCCGCGTATATGGACTCGATCTGAGTCCCGACAAGCGCGTATGAGGCCGTGACGCCGCGTTGACCTGCGGCAGCCGGCCCCAGACATCGGGGGCCGGCGATGTCATCGCTCGCGCGTGATTCAAGGCGCGAGCCCGCTTTCCCTTCACCCTGTGTTCATGCACTTCGGCGCCATGCGTCGAGGTGAGTCTTGTCGCGCGCGCACGGTGCGATCGGGAAGCAAAAAAGAAACAGAACAGGCGCTCATTCAAACCGCCTGCCAATAACAATTCAATGGAGATCGAGTCATGAAAAAGAAGTCGCTTGCCATCCTTTCGCTGCTGTGCGCCGCATCCGTCGAGGCACAGGCACAGAGCGGCGTGACCTTGTACGGCGTCGCGGATGCCGGTGTGCTGTATGTCAACAATCAGGGCGGTCATTCGGCATGGCAGGCCGCCAGCGGCAACCAGCAGCAGTCGCGCTGGGGCTTGCGGGTCGTCGAAGATCTCGGCGGTGGTCTCAGCGCCATCGCGCAACTGGAGAATGGCTTCAGCGTCATGAACGGCAACGCACTGCAAGGCGGGCGAGAGTTTGGTCGCCAGGCTTTTGTGGGGCTGTCCTCGCAGACGTTCGGCATGCTGTCATTCGGGCGGCAGTACAACCCGATGCAGGACATGCTGTCGCCGCTCACGGCCGCGATCACGACGGACTCGTCGGTGTACAGCGGCCATCCGCTCGACAACGACAACACCAGCAATACCTATCGCGAGAACAATACGGTCAAGTACAAGAGCGCTGTCTATGGCGGCTTTCAGGCTGAAGCGATGTATGCCTTTTCGAATGCGCCAGGTTTCGCGGCGAATCGCTCCTATAGCTTTGCCGCCAGTTTCAAGCAGAGCGGGCTCACGCTGGCGGCCGCCTATATCCGGCTGACTCAGCCTGCCTTCGTGCGCGATGGCAGCGGAGCCACGTCCTCCGATAACTACTACAGCCTGTCCGTCACGCCGGCTCTGGCGACGGCGCAGGTCGTCCAGCAATTCGGTGCAGGTGGCGCGTATGTGTTCGGACCGGCGACGATCGGCCTGATCTATACGGGCGCCATCTTCGAACGGCCGTCTGCCGGATCGCTCTTTTCCGGCACGACGGGCAGCGGTGGAGAGACCGGCTCGGTCAGGTTTCAGAATATCGAAGGCAATGTCCGCTATTTCTTCACGCCGTTTCTGGTCGGCAGTGTGGCTGAAACCTATACCCATGCAACCCAGGGCGAGGGTTCGGGAAACTATTGGCAAACCAGCCTCGGACTCGAATACTTCCTGTCCAAGCGCACGAACGTTTATGTCAGCGCGCTGTATCAAAGAACCTCCGACAATCTTCATGCTTGGATGTTCTTGACGGGCGCGCCTTCGAGCACGCAATCGCAGGTGGCCGGAGTCGTGGGCGTCCGGCACAAGTTCTGACGTCTGCGGTCTGCGCGCGCCTCAGCTTCGCCGCAGCGCTTCCACTTGCCGTTTCCACAACGTCCACGGCCGTTCCATCACGCCGAGATTCGTCTCGGTGCTGGCGCGGCCCTCGCCTTCATCCAGATAAGTCACCTCCCCGCCCAGCGCAATCGCCTTCTGCTGCATCCCTGCATTCAGCTCGGTATAGATAGCGCGATAAACCGCCGCCGGCAACGAAGGCCCTGTCGCCACGAAGCCATGCCCGCGCATCAACGCCACGTCCGACGCCCCCAACGTCTCCGCCAGCGCACGCCCTTGCGCGCCGTTGCGCACCAGCATGTCTGTACAGCCGAAGCAATGCCGAATATCAAAAACCGGCGATCCCGTCGCAAGAAAGCCCGCCATGTGATAAATGGGCCGCAGCCGCACCGACGAAGCCGCGAACGGAATCACCGAAGGCGAATGGCTATGCACCACCGCCTGCACGTCGGGCCTTGCGCGATAGATCTCCGCATGTATCCACGTCTCCAGATAACGCTTGCGCGTGTCGCCGTCCACCGGCTGGCAATCGAAATCGAGGGTGAGAATGTCATCGGGCTGCACAAGCTCCGGCGCCATGGACTGCGCGATCAGAAACCGCAGCGGGTCACGCGGATCACGCACGCTGACGTGACCAAAGCCATCGAGCACTTCATGCTGTGCGAGGATGTGATTGGCGGCGGCGAGGTCGTCGAGCAGGCGCGGCATATCGAGCGCGTCATGCGTGACCGGAGCGGCGATGTAAGTTGTGTTCTGCGTCATGTTCAAACTCTTCGGGTAGAGAAAAAGTCAGACGCGCACGGCGGCCGACATCTCGATGGGAAACAGATCTTCAGGCGCGAGCCGTCGATGGCACACGCCCTGTTCATGCGCATACCGCAGGAAGGCATCGAGCGTGACGCGATTCGGCTCCACGCCATACGGCCAGGGATCGCCGCCGAACAACTGGCGTGCCTCATCGGCGCGCGCGTTCATCCACGGCAGCGGAAAGTGCGAGCAGGTGATGTCCGCAAGCCGCTGGAGACTGTTCTCCTTCGCCTGCGTGAACGCCTTCAACAGATTCCCGGCAATCCATCGATGCCGCTCGAACACCTCGCGCCGCAGCACGATCAAATGCATGATCGGAAAGATGCCCGTCGCGCTGAAATACGCGCGCTCCACCGGCTCGAACGGTTCGAACATGCGCACGATGTCATCTCCACGGCCGGGCGGCGGCGCGGGCGGACGTGCGCTCAGAATGGCGTCGATATCGCCCGCGAGCAGCATCGCCGTCAGCGACCGCTCCGGCACCGGCCGATACCGCACGCCCTCGGGCACGCGCACCTCGACCTTCTCGCGGCGCCCCGCCTGATTCACACCAGCCTGAACCCATTCCACTTCCTCGAGCGGCACATGCTGATCGTGCGCCAGCCAGCCGCGCGAATACACCGACGCCGTCTGCGCCCACTCCGGCACGCCGATGCGCTTCCCACGCAGATCGCCCGGCCGCTCGATGCCGCCCCCGCGCCGCACATACAGCGAGGAGAGCCGAAACACGCGCGACGGAAACACCGGCAACCCGATCAGCCGTTCATCGCCCTGCGAGCGCAGCGAGGCGTACTTGCCGAGCGACATCTCGGACACGTCCCACTCCTGGAAATGCGTCGTGCGATAAAAGATCTCCTCGACCGGCAACACCGTCGGAATCAGGTCGATCCCTTCAGCCTGCACGCGCGCGTCGAGCAGGTCACGCACGTGGTCGTAGTCATTCACAGCAAGCGATAGCGTGAGCCTGGGCATGTCAGTGTCCGAAGGCGGTGGCATCGGGCAGGCGTTCCGGCCGCTCGACGAGAAAGACCAGCAAGGCCGCCGTAACGAGCGAGGCCGCGAGCACGGAGAACATCGCGCCGGGACCGCCGGTTGCCTGCTGAAGCACGCCGGAGATGGCCGGCCCGCACATGGCACCGAAGCGCGCGATGCCGAAGAACACGCCCACGCCGGTGCTGCGAATCTCGGTGGGATAACTGACGGCGACGAGATTGTTGAGCACCGTCTGCGTGCCGATCACGAACATCCCCGCAATCACGATGATCCAGAAGACCTGCGCGTTCTCCAGGAGCGCAAGCATGCCGATGGCGCTCGCGCCGAGCAGCCACGCAATGGACATGGTGAGGCGCCGGTTGCCGGTGCGATCCGCGACGAACCCTGAAAGCAGACTGCCGAACGCCGATGCAAACACGAGCAGCGAACCATACGCGAAGCTATGTGAGAGATTCTCGCCGCGCTTGAGCAGGATGGTCGGCAGCCAGCCGGAGAGTCCATACGACGAGAACAGCGAGAGCGCGCCCATCGCCCAGAAGCACAGCGTCTGGCGGCGAAAGCGCACAGCGAACAGCGCGCGGAACGAGCCGGCTTTCACCGTAGGCGCGGGCACGACGAGTTCGGCCGCGCGAAACTCCGCCGCGCGTGCGGGCCAGAAGCGCGTCAGTTGCGTGCGCACCTCGTCCATGCGGTTGCGGCTGCCGAGGAACGCGATGGATTCCGGCAGCACGAATTGCAGCACGACCGCGAGCGCCATCGCCAGCGCGCCGGTGTAGTACATGCTCTGCCAGCCGAAGCGCGGCATCAGCCAGGCGGCGATGAAACCCGAGCAGGTCGCCCCGCCAATCCAGCCGAGCGAAAAGAAGCCGATGGTAAAGACGTTGTTCGAACGCTTCGGCGCGATCTCGTTGATGTAGGTCACGCACATCGGCATCAGCAGTCCGAGCGCGAGGCCCATGACGAAGCGCAGCGCGACGAACGAGGACAGGTCGTGAGCGAAGAGGGCGATCGCGAGGCTCATTGCGCTCGATACCCACACGCCCGGCAGGATCACGCGACGTCGTCCGAAGCGGTCGCCGAACAGGCCCGAGACCGCCGAGCCGATCGCGAAGCCGCCCAGCCCGCACGACAGCAGCAGGCCAATCTGGCTCGGCGACAGATGCCACGCCGGCGTCACGTCATGAACGATGTACGACGCGTTGTAGAGATCGAAGCCGTCGTACCAGAGGATCAGCGCCAGCATCAGCGCGAGGCGGAAGTGATAAGCACCGAGCGGCGCGGCCTGCAGCGTCTCGCGCAGGTCAACCCGATTGCGCTGAGCCGGCGTGGTGTCCAGGGTCATGCGGTGTCTCCGGATATCGGTGGCTTCTCGTTCGAGCCGGATGACTCGCGATGGCCTTTTTCATGTTCCGGAGCTCACTTTACTGATAGCCTTTATGGCGATCAATATTGAGTTTTAAAATCAATATAAAGAGATTGAAGCTGTTGGGGATCCAGAAACATGAGTGACGGAAACTGGAACGACGTGTTGAGCTGCGAGGAAGCGCTGGCACGACTGAACATCAAGGCCGCGACGCTCTATGCCTACGTCAGCCGCGGACTGGTGCGCGCGACGCCCCACGAAGACGGACGCAAGCGGCTGTATCTGCGGCGCGATATCGAACGGCTCGCCGCGCGCAAACGCGGCCGCGCACCCAGCGGCGCGGTGGCGGAATCCACGCTGCGTCTGGGCGATCCGGTGCTGCATTCGGCCATCACACAAGTTACGCCGCACGGGCCGCGCTATCGCAATCGTCTGGCTGTGGATCTCGCGAGTTCAGGAGCCGCGTTCGAATCGGTCGTCCATCTGCTGATGACCGGCGTGTGGCAAAGCGGACTCGCCGTGTGGGCGCCCATGGAGACGCCGCCCGACGTGCTGCGCGTGCTGTCGGTGCATGAAGGCGGGGTGGCGAGCGGCGATATCGGCGCGCTGCTGGGCATGGTGCCCTTCGCGTTGGGCATGCAGGGACGCGGCACGCGCGAGATCGCCGATGGCGGCGCGGTACAGGCCGCGCGCCTGATGTTGCAGAGCATGGCGGGCTGCGTCGGCTTCCTCGGGCCTGCGCGCGTGTTTTGTCCGCGTGCGGCCGATGAAAGCATCGCCGGACAGATCCTGCGCGCGGCGGGCGCGGCGGTCACGCCCGGGACGCTGCGCGCGCTGGGCACGGCGCTCGTCGTGCTTGCGGACAACGAACTGGCGCCTGCCACTTTCTCGGCGCGCGTGGCGGCATCGACGAATGCGGACATCTTCAGTTGCGTCGCGGCGGCCATCGGTTCGCACATCGGCTTCTCCACCGGAACGGGCACCGAGAAGGTCGAGACGTTGCTGCTATGCGAACCGTTGTCGGCGCTGGAGTCGCGAGCGGACCGCGTGCGTGAGTACGGCGCGAGCCTGTTCGGCTTCAATCATCCGCTGTATGCCGGTGGCGATCCCCGCGCGGACCTGATGCTTCAGGCGGCCGCCGAAGTCGCGGCGCACACCGGCTGCCCGCCGGCTGCCCGCGAAGCCACCGGGCTGACGCTGGCCTTTCTCGAACGCATGCGGCGCGAACTGGACGCGCACCCTGGCGTGGCGCTGGGTCTCGTGACGCTGGCCCGCGCGCTCGGCTTGCCGGACGGATCGGCAACGGCCATCTGGATCGTGAGCCGCACGGCCGGATGGGTCGCGCATGTGATGGAGCAGCGGACGCAGGCCTTTTTGCTGCGTCCGCGCGCGAAGTATGAGATGTCCGCTTCCGGCGATTCCGGCGCGCTGGCTTGATGAAGCGAATCAGGTCGCGACGTCCAGCACGATGTCGAAGCCGGGCCGCATTTGCTCGGCCAGCCACGTGCCTTCTTCCTGATCCTTGACGAACGTGATGAAGACGTCGTCCGGGCGTTCCGCGTGAGGCATGGCAATGCTCCACGCGCCATTGCCGTCCATGCGCAGGGTTACGCTGAACGACGCGCTCTGGGTTGTTGCAGACATGGCGCCTCCTCGAAAGGCAAACACATCGCCGTCAATGACATGACGGCTCTCTCAGTCATTTTTTCGGTCTTCGCCGAAGATTTAACGTAATTCTGCCCGAGAAGAAAGGTCTGCTGGAAGCTTTTTAGGGTCGCTTTCGGACGCAAGCCCGCGCGACAGCATGCTGAGGAAGCGGATCAGCGCTCGTGATAGACGGCAAGCCAGACGCTGGGCTCCGACTCATGCGTCCACGCCACGCGATGCCGGCAATGCGGCTCGATCAGCACGTAATCGCCGGGACGCAGGTGGCGACGGCTCGCATCGGCTTCGAATTCGAGCACGGCCGCCCCCGACAGCAGCACGACCCATTCGGCGCGTGGGTCGTCGTACCAGAAACCTTCCGGGCTGGCATGACCCATCGACACGATCCGTTCGACCGTGACGCCGGGCGCGTTCGCAAGTGCATCGACCTGTTCTTCCATGCTGCTGCGCTGCGTTTGCACGCTGAAAAGATTTCCGCTGCTGATTTGCATGTTCTGGCCTCCGTTCAAGTCAATCAAAAGAATAGTCCAGCGAAGAACGCGACCCGCACAAAAGCGATAGGATCATCACAAAACGACGCGCGTTTGTTGTGATCATCTCGTTTACACCCGTCCTGATAGGGGTTAAATGTGATTGACGCACCAAATGCGTGATGCGAAGATCACAACCCACATCGCGCATCACGACGCGAACCATAAGAATTCGCCCGCGCGGCGAAGGAGACAACAGATGAGTGAGCCGGTTGCGGTCGCGGCCGCTTCATCGGCCCGTGCGCCCTTGATCCGCGTCGCTGGCGTCACCAAGAAATTCGGCGGCGTCCAGGCGCTGCGCGGCGTGAATCTGGAAGTGCTGCCAGGCGAAGTGCATGCGCTGCTCGGCGAAAACGGCGCGGGCAAGTCCACGCTCATCAAGATCCTGAGCGGCGTCCATAGCTACGACGAAGGCTCGATCGAAATCGTCGGGCAGAAGGTCGCCTTCGATTCCCCGGCCAAGTCGCGCGAAGCCGGCGTGGCGGTGGTGTATCAGGATTTGAGTCTGGTCGAATCGCTTTCCGTCGGGGCCAATCTCATGCTCGGCCGCGAACCGCGCACGCGCTTCGGACTCGTCCGGCAGCGCGAACTCATGGCGCAGGTCAGCGCCTTCCTGCGCGAACACCACATTCCTTTGGATCCCCGCGCTCCCGTGGATTCCCTGCCGTTCGCGTACCGGCAGATGACGGAAATCTGCAAGGCGCTGATGGGCGACGTGCGCGTGCTGATCCTCGACGAACCCACGTCCGCGCTCACCGGCGGCGAGGAGCAAATTCTCTTCGACGCCATCCGCACCGTGACTGCGCGCGGCGTCGGCGTGATTTACGTGACGCACCGGCTGAACGAGGTGTTCCGCATTTCGCAGCGCGTGACCATCTTCCGCGACGGCGCGAACGCCGGCCATTTCGTCACCGCCGAAACCGACATGAAGCAACTCGTCGCAGCCATCGTCGGCCCGCGTCATGCGGCGATGCAGGCGCGCCAGGAGACCACTGCCGGCACCGCGCCGACGCACACGCCGTCCCGCACCGAACCGTCGACCAGCCCGCCCGTGCTGACGCTTTCGCACGTCAGCAACGCCCGTCTGCGCGACGTGAACCTGACGGTCCACAAAGGCGAGGTGCATGGTCTGGCGGGCTTGATCGGCAGTGGCCGCACCGAGATCCTGCAAACCATCTTCGGTTTGCTGCCGGTTCAGGACGGCAGCATCGAACTCGACGGCCAGCCGCTCGCCGCCCACCGTCCCGCCGATGCCATCGCGCGCGGCATCGCGCTCGTGCCGGAAGATCGCCATGTGCAGGGACTCGTGCTGGACCATTCGATCGAACGCAATCTGACCTTGCCGCGCCTGCCGCATTTCTCGCGCGGCGGGTGGCTGCGCGCGCAGGCCGCTGCGCAGCAGGCCTTGACCGCGATGAAACAACTCTCAGTGAAAGCACCCGATGCCGCGACGCGCGTGAAGTTTCTCTCCGGCGGCAATCAGCAGAAGGTGGTGTTCGCGAAGTGGAATAACCCGCGCCCGCAGGTGCTGCTGCTCGATGAACCGACCGTCGGCGTGGATGTCGGGGCGCGCGAGGAGATCTACGGCGTCGTGCACGATGCGGCGCGCGCGGGCACCGGCGTGATCGTGGTGTCCTCGGATCTCGACGAATTGCTGCGGCTTTGCGACCGCGTGTCGATTGTCGTGGAAGGCGCGATCCGGCAGACCGTCGAACGCGGAGCCATTCGACACGCCGAAGAACTGCATCACCTCATCCAGACCTTGCGCACTCACGAAGAGCCTGCAACATGAACGATTCCGTCTCGCCCACGCCGCTGCCCGCCGGAGAACAGGCCGCATCGCGCCATTCGCGCGCGTGGCGCATCGCGCGCACGCTCGTGCAGGGCGACCGGCCCTACATGCTGTACATCGCGTTCACCGTGCTGCTGGTGGTGTTCAGCTTTGCATCGCCGTGGTTCCTGTCGATCGATAACTTCCTCAACATCGGCCGGCAGACCGCGCTGGTGTCGATCATCGCGATCGGCATGACCTTCGTCATCATTGCGCGGCAGATCGATCTCTCGGTGGGCTCGTCGCTCGCGCTGTCCGGCATGGCGGCGGCGCTGGCGATGTCGCATGTCGGCGACAGCTGGATCATCGGCGCGATTGCCGGCATCGGCACGGGGGCGATCGTCGGCGCGATCAACGGACTCGTGACGACGCGCCTCAACATTCCGTCGTTCCTCGTGACGCTCGGCTCGCTCTCGGCGGCACGCGGCCTCGCGCTGATGGTCACCACGACGCGCCCCGAAATCATCACCAACGACACCTTCATCTCGATCTTCGGCGAAGGCTCGGTCATGGGCGTCCCGGTGCCGATCCTGTGGACCTTGCTCGCGGTCATCGGCGGCGTGCTGTTGCTGCATTACAGCGTGTTCGGCCGGCGTATCTATGCCGCGGGCGGCAATCCCACGGCCGCGCTGTATTCGGGCATCAACATCCGACGCGTGACCACGCTCGCCTTCGTGCTGACCGGCGCGCTCGCAGGCTTGGCCGCGCTCGTGCTGTCCGCGCGTTCGCATGCCGCGCGGCCGGATGTCGTGCAAGGCATGGAGCTGGACGTGATCGCCTCGGTCACGCTCGGCGGATGCAGCCTGTTCGGCGGACGCGGCTTCATTCTCGGCACGCTGCTGGGCAGTCTCATCATCGGCACGCTGAACAACGGACTGGTGCTGCTCGGCGTGAGCTCGTCGCTGCAACTGGTCATCAAGGGCATCATCATCGTCGCGGCCGTCGCCTTCACGCGCAAATGAGCGTGAATCAACGCACATGAGCGCAGCGCGCGCGATCCCATAAGAAGCAGGAGACGCAGTAACAAGACGACCAACGGAGGGAAGTCATGAAACATCGTCGTGGATCTGGGGCAAGGCTGGCAAGCGTCGCAGCGGCGACGACCCTGGCACTGTGTGCAGCGCAGGCCTTCGCGCAATCGTGCGAGAAACTGCCGGTGGCATCCATCGGGCCTGCGGGCATCGTCGGACAGGGGCCGAACGGCGAGAAGGCCGCATCGTCCGATGCCGTGAAGCTGACAGACGCCGAGGCCGCGAAGGTCAAGGCCGGCAAGTTCAAGGTCGGCATTTCGATGCAGACCATGAACCTCGACTGGTCCCAGCTGCAAGTGGCGGGCATCACGGACACGCTCAAGAAATACGGCGTGGAAGTGATTGGCACGGCATCGGCGGAATATCAGGTGGACAAGCAGATCGCCGACATCGAGAACACCATCCAGCGTCATCCGGACGGCATCATTTCGATTCCCGTCGACGGCACGGCCACGGCCGCGACCTACAAGAAGGTCTCGCAGGCGGGCATCAAGCTCGTGTTCATGGACAACGTGCCGAAGGGGCTGAAGCATCCGCAGGAATACGCGGCGATGGTTTCCGCCGACAGCGAAGGCAACGGCCAGATCGCGGCGAAGGTGCTGGCGTCCTGCGTGCCGAAGGGCGGCACGGTCGGGCTGGTGAACTTCGGCGTGGACTATTTCAGCACGACGGAGCGCACCAAGGCCGTGAACGACTGGCTGAAGAAGAACCGGCCGGACATCAAGATCAAGCAGGTGGCGTTCACGGATCCGTCGAAGGTCGGGCAGATCGCGGGCGACTTTCTCACCGCGAATCCGGATGTGAAGGGCGTCTTCGCGGTGTGGGATCAACCCGCGCTCGACACGCTGACCTCGATGCGCGCACAGGGCATCAATACGCCCGTGACGACGGTCGATCTCGGGCTGGAATCGGCCATCGAGATTGCGAAGGGCGGGCCGCTCAAGGCGACCGGCTCGCAGCGTCCGTACGATCAGGGCGTGGCCGAAGCCATGGCGATGATGAAGGCGCTGATTGGCCAGACACCGCCTGCGTGGATCGGCGTGCAGTCGTTGCCGGTGGTGCAGTCGAACGTGCTGGAATCGTACAAGACGGTGTTCAAGAAGGATCCGCCGTCGCAACTTGCGGACGCGTGCAAGAAGGCGGCGCCGGCATGTAACTGAGGCTTGTTCAGGGAAGCAAGGGAGAGCGAAGTCCTGGCGGGCTTCGCTCTTTTGCATTGCAGCTCACGCGTGTCAGTGCGCCAAACTTTGGCACAGTTGTTTACAAACGCCTTCTAATTCGTCAGAATCGCGCTTCTTAAATGCGAATGGTTCGCATTTGATGAACTCGAGAACTGGGAATTAGATGACTTCAGCAGCGCGCGATGCCGCGAAACGCGGCAGTTGGACCTTGCGGCCTTCGACTTGTGCGGTCCTTCTGCTTTTTGCGAGCATGCAGCCGGCGCTGGCGCAGCAGGACGCGGCGTCCGCGCCTGCCGAAGCAACGCTTCCCGCCATCGCCGTGACGGCCAAGACCGACAGCGATCAAGGCCAGCACCTGCACGATGAAGTCACCGCCGGCGCGCTCGGCAGCCGCTCGCAGCTGGACACGCCGTATTCGACGACCATCGTCACCGGCGAGGATCTTGCGGATCGCCAGGCCAAGAAACTCGGCGACGTCTTCGCGCAGGACGCCTCGGTGTCCGACAACAGCAACCCGTATAACGCGTGGGCGAGCTACATCACCGTGCGCGGCATGCAGCTCGACTGGCAGAACGGCTATCGCATCGACGGTCAGCAGATCAACGCCTATGGCATCACGATGCCGTACGAGCAGCTCGAAAGCGTGCAGTTGCTCAAGGGTCTGTCGGGCTTCATGTACGGCTTCGGCGCGCCCGGCGGCGTGGTGAACTACGTGACCAAGAAGCCGCCCGTCGGCGACAGGCGGATCATGAGCGTGGACGTCGGTTATGCGTCCACCAATGTGTGGAGCGAACATCTGGACGTCGGCGGCCGCGTGGGGCCGGACAACATGTTCGGCTATCGCTTCAACGCGACGCATGAGGAAGGCAAGACCTATAACGACGGCAACGTCCGCCGCGACTCCTTCTCGTTCGCCGCCGATGCGCGCCTCACCCGCGATCTCACCGCCACCTTCGGCGCGTTGTATCAGGAGCGTCATGCGTCGGGCATCACCACCGCGATTTCAACGACGCAACTCACGGGCGTCGGCAATGCGCTGCCCGTGCCGCTGAGCGGCGGCAGCAGCACGCTGGTCACGCCGGATCAGCATCTGAACACCAACTTGCAGATCTACACGGCGGGCCTGCGCTACAACCTCAACCCGGACTGGACCGTCACCGCGAGCTACAGCTTCAGCAAGAGCACGCGCTATCGTAACGAAAGCACTTTCTATCTGACGGATCTGGCGGGCGACTATAACGACACGCGCTTCGAAGGCAAGGAAGGGCATCAGCTGAATCAGTGGCAGGTCATGGCGGAAGGTCTCGTGAAGACCGGGCCGTTCGCGCATCAGCTGGTGTTCGGCGCGTCCTATCAGAAGCAGACCAGCGACAACACCGCGAACGCCTTTTACGATCAGATCGGCACCGGCAATCTCTATCAGCCGAACGTCAACCGCTATGACAGCTCCGGCTTCTATACCTATCGCAACGCGGATATCGTGCAGAAGGCGCTGTTCGCCAGCGACACCATTGCGCTGACGTCGCGCTGGTCGGTGCTCGGCGGCGTGCGCTTCACGAACTACGAGCAGCACGGCTATGGCCTCGACGGTTCCACGACCTCGACCTATTCGAAGAACGGCGTGGTGACGCCGTCCGTCGCGCTGATGTACAAGCTCACGCCCGGCACGACGTTCTATGCGAGCTATGTCGAATCGCTCGAGGCGGGCAACGTGGTCGGCACGACCTACGCCAATTCGGGTGCGGTGCTCATCCCGCTGCGCAGCAAGCAATATGAAGTCGGCGTGAAGACGCAGAACGAGCGCTGGAGCGCGACGGCCGCGCTGTTCCGCATCGAGCGGGGCGCACAGTATGCGAACAGCGATAACGTCTTCGTGGAAGATGGCGAGTCGGTGTTCCAGGGTATCGAAGCCGGCACGGACGTGCGTATTGGTCGTGACTGGACCATCGGCGGCGATGTGATGTGGATTGCGACGAAGTACAAGAAGGGCTCGGACTTCGACGGCAATCGCGTGGCGGGCGCACCGGGCTTCGTTGCGGCGGCGCATGTCAATTACGCGGTGCCCGTCGTGCCGGGTCTCACGCTCGGCGCGGGCGCCAAGTTCACAGGCAATACCAGCCTGCGTCCCGCCGGCGACATCAAGGTGCCTGGCTATATGCTCTACAGTCTCGGCGCGACTTACACCACTCGGGTCGCGGGCCATACGGTCGGCGTGCGTGCGGCTATCGACAATCTGACCAATCGCCGATATTGGGAATTCCAGTACGCAGACTATATCCAGCCGGGCGAGCCGCGCACCGTATCGGTGAATGCGAGGCTTGAATTCTGAGCGACGACTCGACGCATTCGACTGATGTAAAGCCATCCGCCATGCCCGATTGAGACGATCGCGAGTGATTGTGAGCCTCTGAAGCATGTCGCGCCGGGCAAGCATCCTTACCATGGATCTCAGCCCGGCCATGAAAGACGCCGGATCAACGATGCTTGTCTGGAGTTCACCATGCAGAACATCGAGCAGGTCGAGTATCTGTTCCTCGGCGGCGGCAAGGGCGGCAAGTCGCTCGCGACGGAACTGGCCAAGGCGGGAAAGCGCGTTGCCGTGGTCGAGCGTGGCATGATCGGCGGATCGTGCATCAACGTGGCCTGTATTCCGACCAAGGCGCTGATCCGCAGCGCGCGGGTCGCGCACACGGTGAGGCATGCGGGGGCGTTCGGCGTCGACGTGGGTGAGCCGCGTATCGACATGAAGCGCGTCAGCAGCCGCGTAAAGGGCGTGGTGGACGCGCTCGTCGATGTCAATCTCAACAGCTTCATCCAGGCAGGCTTCGACCTGCTTCTGGGTGAAGGCCGGTTTGTCGGGCCGCGCAGGATTCACGTCGATCTCAACGATGGCGGCGTCCGCGTGCTGGAAGGCGAGCATGTGTTCATCAATACCGGCACGCATGCGGCTATTCCCTCCGTGCCCGGACTGCGCGAGGCAGATCCGCTCACGCACGTCGAAGCCATTCGCATCGACGAGATTCCGGCGCATCTGATTGTGATCGGCGGCGGTTATATCGGGCTTGAAATGGCGCAGGCGTTCCTGCGGCTCGGCGCGCGCGTGACAGTCTTGCAGAAGGAATCGCGCGTGGCGATGCGCGAGGACGCCGATGTCAGCGAAGCGATTGCCGCCGCGCTGAAGGAAGACGGTATCGATGTTCGCTTGAATGTCGAGATCGAATCCGTGTCCGGGCGTTCCGGCGATGCGCGCAATCCAGTGCGCGTGAAACTCGCCAATGGCGAGCACGTGGAAGGCACGCACATTCTCGCCGCGACGGGGCGCATTCCGAACACGAAGGATATCGGTCTGGAACTCGCGGGCGTCGAACTCGACCATCGTGGTTTCATCAAGGTGGATGAGCAACTGCGGACCACGGCGTCCAACGTGTATGCAATCGGTGAAGTCGCCGGCACGCCGATGTTCACGCATGCATCGTTCGATGACTATCGCGTACTGAGCGCGCAACTGCGCGGCGAAGCCAGAACGACGCATGGCCGCGAGATTCCATATGCGCTTTTCATCGAGCCAGAGTTGGGCCGCATCGGCTTGAACGAAACGGAAGCGGCCCAGAAAGGCATTGCGGTCCGGATCGCGAAACTGCCGATGGCAGCCGTCCCGCGCGCCCGCACTAACTCGGATACGCGTGGCTTCATGAAGGCGCTGATCGCGGCGGAGTCGGACGAGATTCTCGGCTTCATGATGTTGGGAAGCGAAGCAGGCGAAGTGGTCGCAACCGTGCAGATCGCGATGCTCGGCAAGCTGCCCTATACCATGCTGCGCGACGCGCCGATCGCTCATCCCACCTTGACCGAAGGATTGAACCTGCTGTTCGCCACCGTGCCGGCGCGTATCGCGAAGTAAGGGGTATCGGGCACATTGACGCATTCCCCGCTTATACTGGGCGCGACGGTTTCTTCACCTCAAACGAACGGAGAATCAAACGTGAGAACCAGCCTGGCAAGCGTCGTTGCGTCACTCGTCATTGGTGTCGTCGGGGTATCGGCGGCTCCGCTCTCCTACGGTCAGGACAATGGTTCGGCCGCCACCGGCGCGACCCAGGCCGCGCCGGCCACCAAGGCCGAGAAGAAGGCCGCGAGAAAACAGGCGCGCGCGAAGAAGAACGCCGAACTGAAGAAGCTCGAAGACGCGGGCTACAGCCCCGGACGGGCCAATGACCCGAACTATCCGCAGGATCTTCAGAACGCCCAGAAGAAGGTGAACTCGGGTCAATCGCAATAGAAGCAGAAGTGCACAGGCGGCCGGTTCGCGTCAGGCTTTAGCGCTGCGCGGACTGCGCCGCTTGCGCTCGCGCTGATCCACGCCGATATCCACCGGCGTGAACGGCGCCTGAAACCGGCTGACCAGGAAATCGATGAACGCCCGCGCCCGGGCCGTCTGGTTTCTCTGCCGCGCGTAGTAGACGAAGAGATCGGCGGAAGGCAAAACGGTGTTGGGCAGCACGAGATGCAACCGGCCGCTCTGAAGGTACTTCGCCAGGTCCCACTCGGACCGGATCAGAATGCCGTGGCCGTCCAGCGCCCAGCGCAGCACGATGTCGCCATCATTGCTCGACAGCGCGCCCTTGACCTTGATCGCCTCGATGTGATCGTTCACGATGTAGCGCCACACACCGTACGCATCGTCGTTTTGCCGGTGAATGATGCAGCGATGACTCGCCAGATCTTCAACGCGCTCCGGTCTTCCATGCTTGTCCAGATACTTCGGCGATGCACACAGAAAGCGGCGGTTGCTCATGATGCGCCGCGCGCTCAGACGGCTGTCGGGTAATTCGCCGAAGCGGATCGCCATGTCGAAGGCGCCTTCTATCAGATCCACAGGCCGGTCGGTGACTTCGAACTGAACCTCGACGCTCGGGAATTTCTTCGCGAACTCGGACACGATCGGCGCAATCGCGGTCCGTCCGAAACCCAGCGTGGCGTTGATGCGCAGCAGACCCTGAGGGTCGCGCGTCGCTCCGGCAATTTCTTCTTCCATCTCCCGAATCTGCCCGACGATCTGCAACGCATGCCGCAGATAAGTCTCGCCTTCCGGCGTCAGGCTCACACTGCGCGTGGTCCGGTTCACGAGACGCACGCCCAGCCGCTGCTCGATGACGCTGAGCCGCTTCGTGGCAGCCGGCGGCGACAGATCCAGTGCGCGCGCCGCGCCCGACAGGCTGCGCAGTTTCGCCAGCAGAATGAAGAACTCGAAATCACTCGCGGATTGCGTTTCGGTATTCACTCGATGTGAAGAATGAAATGAACAGAAGTGAATTTTAACAGCCGTTTTCGGGGGTATGCTGGCATCCCGTCGAATGCCGTGGAGCACGCATATGAAAGTCGTAGAGATTCGCGAAAAAACCGTCCCGATCAGTTCGCCCATCCGCAACGCCTACATCGACTTCAGCAAGATGACGCTGAGTCTCGTCGCGGTCATCACGGACGTGATGCGCGACGGCAAGCCGGTCGTGGGCTATGGCTTCAACTCGAATGGCCGCTATGGTCAGGGCAAGCTGATGCGCGAGCGCTTCATTCCGCGCATTCTCGAAGCCGATCCCGCCGCGCTGGTGAACGACGCGGGCGATAACCTCGACCCGCACAAGATCTGGGCGACCATGTTCACCAACGAGAAGCCCGGTGGTCATGGCGAGCGGTCGGTGGCTATCGGCACGATCGACATGGCAGTGTGGGACGCGGTTGCGAAGATCGAAGGCAAGCCCTTGTTCCAGTTGCTCGCGGAGCGCTATGGCAACGGCCTGCCGGATCGCAAGGTGTTCGTGTATGCCGCGGGAGGCTACTACTATCCGGGCCAGGATCATGGGAAGCTGAAGGACGAGATGCGCAGCTATCTCGACCGGGGCTATACGGTCGTGAAGAAGAAGATTGGCGGCGGTTCGCTCGACGAGGATCTGCGGCGTATCGACTCGGTCCTGAGCGTGCTGCAGGACGGGCAAAAACTTGCCGTCGATGCAAACGGCCGCTTCGACCTCGACACGGCCGTGCGGTACGCGAAGGCACTCTCGCAATACGATCTGTTCTGGTACGAGGAAGCCGGCGATCCGCTCGACTTCGAATTGCAGGCCACGCTGCGCAACTACTACGACAAGCCGATGGCAACGGGAGAAAACCTGTTCTCGATGCAGGATGCACGCAACCTGATTCGATACGGCGGCATGCGCGCGGATCGCGACTGGCTGCAATTCGACTGCGCGCTAAGCTATGGACTCGTTGAATATCTGCGCACGCTGGACATGCTGCATCAGCATGGCTGGTCGCGCACGCGCTGCATTCCTCACGGCGGCCACCAGATGTCGCTGAACATTGCCGCGGGCCTGGGCCTGGGCGGCAATGAATCTTATCCGGATCTGTTCCAGCCTTATGGTGGCTTTCCGGATGGCGTGAAGGTAGAGAATGGCTTTGTGACCATGCCGGACTTGCCGGGTATCGGCTTCGAAGGCAAGGCGGATCTCATGGCTGAAATGAAGAAGCTCTCGGCCTGAGAAGGACGTCAGCGACGATCACCGCCCGCAGCTTCAGGCCACGTTGCCTTCGGTCTGGAAGACGCTCAGCGAGCCATAGCGCTCCACCAGCGCGTTGTATTCGTTCGGGTCGTAGAATTGGCAGGTTCCCGACGTGAACGCCTTCGCGGTCGCGATGCAGAACTGCACGGCCTCGGCCAGATCCGCTTCGTGATTGGCGTTGAGCGCCGCGCCGGAAACCGGCGATTCCGCCGTGATGGCGACGCCGACCACCGGCGCGGCCGTCGCGACGCTCGGCTGCATGATGCTGTTGAAGTGGCTGATGCCGTTGTCGTACGGCGTGATGTCCTGGATGGCAAGCGGGAAGGTGAAGGCGTGGCGGCCCGTGGTGGATTCCATGATGTCGACGAGATCGGCGCTCATTTTCAGCAGGTATCCGCTCTTCGCCGTGGGCGAGAGGGCGAAGCCGCGCTGCTTGCTGAGGTAATTCGCCTTCGACGCGTCCACGGAGAGAATGGCGTCCATGTCGGCATCGACTTCATACTGGTTCATGGTCTCGTTCGACACCGGCAGCGCCATCATGGGCGGGGTTTTCGAATTGTCGATGTAGCCTTGCGGACTGATATGGAAGGTGACGATCACATCGCCCGGAAGGTTGTCGCCCCTGGCTTTCATGTCGGCGAGCTTGAGGGCCGCCGCGAGCCCGCTGATGGGACCATCCGCGTCCGAGACCATGCCGATCTGCTGCGGACGCGCGCCCGTGCAGCCGCTGCGGCCGTTGATGCCCAGCGTGCGGGACGCCCCGCCCAGGGTCTTGCCTGTCGTGCCGGGGATCAGCACCTTGACGAAATACGTGGTCCAGCTGGGCTGCGTGCCGGGCTGGTCGTCCGCCACGGCCGTGCTGGTCGCGACGACGCCAAGCGTTTCATAAGAGTTGAACAAGGCAACGGCGTCCGCGCCGGTGACAATCGCACTATCCAGTAAATCGTAAGCCGTCAGAACCTGCGAAAGAGCCATTTGGATATCCTGATTGAAGATGAATTCATTCGGACAAGAAGTGCAAAACCCGTTGCACGTTTTATCCGCGATTCAAATGCGAAGAAGACACACCCATGCTGATGCAAGGGTGAGCATCAAGATAACGCATTGGCCGAAAGGAATTTGTCAATAATGTTGCAGCATGCAATGCGCAGTAGATGCTATCGCACTGCCTGATTTGAGTCCGTCGAGATGCGGCGGCGCTCAGCTTCCTTGAGCACTGCAGCGCTCAGGTTTCGATAGTCGATCATCTCCTGCCGCAAGCCGAGAAACACGTTGAGCAGTCGAATGGCGGACGTCGCGTTGTGCCCGCTCTTGATTAGCTTCTGGACGAGATCGATGTGCCGCCGAATGTGTTCGTTCGCGGTTGCCAGGTGCACGTCGGTGCCTTGCAGGAATGCGTGCTGACTTTCGCGGCCCATGGTTGTCTCCATCGTCGTTGCCTTGAGGATCGAAGCTGCGCGCAAGCGCGAATCCTCATATCAACCCGCATGCGGGAGGGCCTCGCATGGGTCGCAAAAAAGATGCCTGCTGCAAGCGTGCCAGACGGATAGGGCGCTCCAGTCAGAACCTGCTATGTTGAAAGGAAGCGAATGCCTTCCTGGCGGGAGGGATCATGGACATCGCGCTATGGCTGCACAGCCTTGGCATGGAACGTTACGCATCCGCGTTCCGCGAGAATGCCATTGATGCCGACGTGCTGCGCCATCTGACCGCGGATGATCTCAAGGATCTGGGCGTGCTGTCCGTAGGACATCGCCGCAAGCTGCTCGATGCGCTGGCTGAACTGCGCGCCCACGAAAACGGTTCATGCACGAAGCCGGGAGAACGGCGTCAGGTAACGGTGCTGTTCGCAGACCTGTGCGGCTTCACCGAAATGAGCCGCTCGGTGGATGCAGAGGAAGTCGTCGCGGTGCTCGACCGTTATTTCGAGCAGGTGGACCGGATCGTCGAGCAGCATGGCGGTCACGTCGACAAACATATCGGCGATTCGAGCATGGCCGTGTTTGGCGCGCCCGTCTCGCATGGCAACGATGTCGAACGTGCGGTGCGCGCGGCGCTTGCCATCGCGGACGCGATGCCGGCGCTGGACCGCGAGCCCGCTTCGCCGCTGGCGGTGCACATCGGCATTGCGGGTGGCGAAGTCGTGGCGAGCGGGATGGGCAGCGCATACACAGTGACCGGCCAGTCCGTCAACCTTGCCGCGCGTCTCACTGGTGCGGCCGGTCGCGGGGAAATCCTGATCTCGGAAGGTGTGCGGCGCGCAATGGGCGAGCATTTCGATTGCGTTCCGCGCGAGGCGCTGAGCGTGAAGGGCTTCGTGGAGCCGGTCGCGGCGTGGTGCCTTGCGGGCCTGCGGCACGCCGGCCATTCCGTGCGGCCGTTCGTCGGCCGTAGCGACGAGCTGCGGCAGTTTCGCGACATGCTCGCGGCGTGCCGGGCGAGCGGACAAGGGCAGTCGGTCATCCTCAGCGGCGAGGCCGGGCTTGGCAAGACACGCTTGCTGGAAGAGTGGAAACGCGAAGCCGCTGAAACCGGATTCGCCGTTCATGGCGGACTGGTGCTCGACTTCGGCGCCGCCATGGGGCGCGGTGCGTTGCAATCGATCGTGCGCGGTTTGCTCGCACTCGACGAAGCAAGCGATGCGCAGGCCAGCACGTCCGGCGTGACCGAAGGTGAGGACGCGCCGTTCATCAAGGACCTGCTCGACGTGCCGATGACGCTGGAGCAACGCACGGTCTACGAGGCCATGGACAGCGCGATGCGTCTGCGTGGCCGCGCCAGTGCACTGCACCGGCTCGTGCGGCGCGCCGCCCGCGAGCGTCCACGGCTGATCTTCGTCGAAGACGTTCACTGGTCGGATGCGTCGACGCGACGCGATCTCGCTGGGCTGTCGGAGGCCGTGTGCTCGTGTCCGGTCATGCTGGCGATGACGATGCGACCCGCACACGAACTATCCTGGCCCGAAGCGTTCAGCGCGCGCGTGTTGCAGATGGATCTCGCGCCGCTCAGCGCGGACGAAGCCGAGCGGATGGCGCGCTCGTTCCCGGCGGCGTCGAAGGATGTCGCGGAGCGCTGCATGGCGCGGGCGGCGGGCAATCCGCTGTTTCTGGAACAACTGCTCGGCAACGCGCAGGATGACGACACCACCGGCGTTCCCGGAACGGTGCGAAGTCTCGTGCAGGCGCGCCTTGACCGGCTCGATCCCGCCGACAGGACCGCATTGCAGGCGGCGTCGGTGCTGGGCCAACTCGTCGAGCGCGACGTGCTGGACCATCTCGTCGATGGCGCATCGGCCGCGCTGGAACCGCTCGCCGCGTGTCTTCTGCTGCGCCGTGAAGGCACGGGCTACCTCTTCCATCACGCGCTGATTCGCGATGCCGTCTATGACGGCCTGCTGAAGAGCCGGCGCCGCGAGTGGCATCGCCGGGCGGCAGCGTGGTACGGCGAGCATGACCTGATCCTGCGGGCCGAGCATCTCGATCGCGCGGCGGACAGCGAGGCGCCGCGCGCGTATTGCGACGCGGCGCGCGCACAGGCGGCCGCGTACCGCTATGAACTGGCGTTGCGGCTCGTCGAACGTGGCTTGCAGCAGGCGCACGCCCCGGCCGACCGCGTGGCGCTCGCCTGTTTGCGCGGTTCGGTCTTGCATGATGCCGGCGACATGACGTCGGCGCTGTCCTCGTTCGAAGCCGCGCTCGCCGACGCCACAACGGACGCGGAGCGCTGCCAGGCCTTGATCGGACGCGCCACCGTGAAGCGGGTCATCGACGATCTCGAAGGCGCCTGGGCCGACCTGGACGCCGCCGCCCTCGTCGCGGATGCGCAAGGCTTGCTGCCGCAGGCCGCGCGCATTCATTTCCTGCGGGGCAACCTGTGTTTCCCGCGCGGCGACAGCGACGGCTGCGTGCGTGAACACGGCCAGAGTCTCGCGCTCGCCCGTGCCGCCGCCGACCCCGAACAGGAAGCGGCCGCATTGGGCGGGCTCGGCGACGGCGAATACCTGCGCGGCCGCCTGATCAGCGCGCACGACGCCTTCAGCCGCTGCGTCGAACTGTGCGAGCGCCACGGATTCGGCCGGATCGAAGTCGCGAACCGTCCGATGCGCGCCATCACCGCCTGGTTCACCGGCGACGCGCGCGGCGGACTCGATGCCGCGCTGGCCAGCGTCGTCGCGGCGGAGAAGGTGGGGCATCTGCGAGCGCTTGCCGTCGCGCATCACGCGGCCTGGCACTGCCTGCACGATCTCGCGGAATGGGCGCGCGCATGGGAGCATGTCGACCCCGCGTTGCACTGCGCGCGTGAGCTCAAGTCGAAGCGTTTCGAAGGCGAGGCGCTCGCGCTGCGCGCCGAGTTGCAGCGCGTGGCGGGAAACCGAAATGAGGCGCTGGAGAATATCGAGGCGGCGCTCGCGTTCAGCCGGGAAACCGGCATGGCCTATCTCGGCGCAAGTTATCTCGGCACGCTTGCCCGCACCACCGCCGACACCGGCATACTCGATCAGGCGCTTGCCGAAGGCGAGGCCGTGCTCGCGGCCGGCGCCGTCAGTCACAATCACTTCCTGTTCCGGCGCGACGCCATCGACGCGTGCATCGATCATCGTCGCTGGGACGCCGCCCTGCATCACGCCGACGCGCTTGAAGCCTATGCTTGCCGTGAGCCGTCGCGCTTCTCGGCGTTCTTCGTGGCGCGGGCGCGTGCGCTCGCGGCGGTTGGCAAGGGCGCGCGCGGGCAGGCTGTGCTGAACGAACTCGAACGTCTTGACGTCGAAGCTAAAGAACTGGGCTTTCTGCATGCGCAACGGGACATCGCTGGTGCGCGTGTGGAGGTTGAACAAGGACGCTGAACATGAAAATGGACTGGAAGGCCCGCGTCAAACTGTTCGCGCAACGGTTCTGGCAGCCGACGAGCGCCTGCATGACCTGCATGCCGGGCAGCTGGCAGTTCATCACGAGCAGCGCGCACTGGGCGAACGCGCTGCGCACCGGACTGTTCACCGGAATCCTCGCGATCCTCCTGACCTTCACGCCGGCTGCAAGGCTCTTTGAGAACCGCTTCGGCAATGCCGCGCTCGTCGGTTTGCTCACGGCAATCGGCGATATCTATGCGCACACGAGCCACTATCGTCTGCCCTTCGTCGAGCACATGATCACGGGCGTCGCTTCGGGCGTGCTGACGCTGCTTGGCTCCTATGTCTTCGAAGACCGCGCGCGCCGCGTTCGCGCGCTCTGGGCGCGCGTCTTCGCGTAGCGGTTGCGTCTACCAGCGCAATAGCCGCGGCCCCAGCCACGCGCCGATCAAGGCCGGCAGCAGCATGCCGGCCGCGTACCACACGCTCCAGAACGCCGGGCTCATCTCCGGGCAATGCAGGCAATACACGACGGTTGCCGTCGCGCTGGCCAGCAAGCCGGCGACAGCGCCCGCCACGCGCAACCGGGTAGGCGCGAGCGAGCGCATGGCCCACATCGCGGCGGGGAAGGTCGGCACGGACAGCAGCAGGATATTGAAAGGGCAAGTGCGCCACGTGTGACCGAAGACGACCGCCGCGCGCGCGGCAGGCGCGGCGTGCTCGAAGACCATCCAGCCGGCGCCCCACACGGCGACGAAGGGCAGCGCGACGAGCGCCCAGGCCAGACCGGCACGCACGCCCGGACGGCCGATGCGCATCAGCGTGAGCAGCGCGCCGATGCCCACTGCCAGCGGAAATGCCAGCTTCGCCCAGAAGATGCCGGAGCGGGCCACTTCGCCGAGGTCGTGACGCAGGCCGAACACGAGACTCAACAGGATCAGCGAGCCCAGCGCGCCGACCAGCAGCGCCTGCACGAAGCGGCGCGCGACAGCCGCGCGATCCACGCGTGTCTCTTGATTGGAGAGAAGGGAGATGAGGTCGTCGGTATTCATCGCAGTCCCCGGATTTTAGCCGCGAGCGCCTTCAGGCCGCGATGCACGCCCACCTTCACCGCCGATTCCGACAGCCCCGTGATGCGCGCCGTCTCCGTGACCGACAAGCCTTCGAGCTTCATATGTACGATCGGCAGGCGCTGCTTGTCCGGCAGATGGTCGAGCAGCTTGCCAATGTCATGACGCGCGCGGGCGGGTTCGTCGTCGGTGGCGGCGAGCAGTTCCTCGTGATCGTCGAGCGGCACGTTCAGCGCCTCGCGGCGCGCGTGGGCGCGGAAGAAATCCATCAGCTTGTAGCGCGCGATGGCATGCAGCCAGGCGGTCAACGGTTCGTCCGGGCGATAGGTATGCCGCGCGTTGTGCACCGCGAGCAGGATTTCCTGCACGAGGTCTTCCACGTCATCGGGACGATGCGGCAAGCGCTTGCGCAGATAGCCGCGCAAATGCCGCGTGAGCAGTTGCAGGAAATCGCGATAAGCGGCCTGGTCGCCTTCGAGCCCGCCGGTGAGCAATGCTTTCAGACGGATTTCGGCATCGTGCGCCATGGAGCCTGTTGAACGGAAGGTGCTGGACGAGTATCCAGGCGGCGCTTCGCCGCGTTTTGGATCGAGCGTTTCAGAATAGCCGATGGCATGGTGCGCCGCAATGGCGTTGTTCCGAATCATGTCCGGGTTCTCCTCCCCCTTTCCTTCCTGTCAGTTCGTCAGCGGCTTGCTGGACGTTACACACGGCGCTGTAACTTTTTTCGCGTGCCGTACGAACTCACGATCTGAAGCGGCTGATTCGACCTTCGCCGTAACCAGCGAGGCACGGGCGGCGAACTAACCCACATCGGACGTCATGTCCGGGTTCTTGTTCTTCCTGTCAGTTCGTCGGCGGCTTGCTGGACGTTACACACGGCGCTGTAACTTTTTTCGCGTGCCGTACGAACTGACGATCTGAAGCGGCTGATTCGCCTCGCGCTGTAACCAGCGCAGCCCGGGCGGCGAACTAACCGGCATCGAACCAACGGGAGGAGGACCGGCATGAACACCCTGCACGCGCCACCAAGCGAATTACGGCGGCATGGAACACCGGTTCACCCGGTCTGGCTGCGCATCACGCATTGGCTGAATGCGTTCGCCGCGCTGATCATGATGTTCTCGGGCTGGCGCATCTACGACGCGTCGCCGGTGTTCGAACGCATCGTCATCCCGCCGTCGATCACGCTCGGCGGCTGGCTGGGCGGCGCGTTGCAATGGCACTTCGCGGCCATGTGGCTGCTGGTCTTCAACGGCATCGTCTATCTCGCGCTCAATCTCGCGAGCGGTCGCTTCGTGTCGAAGTTCTTTCCGCTGTCGCCGCGCGCGGTGTTGCGCGACCTGGGTGCGGCGTTGAGCGGCAAGCTTTCGCATGCCGACCCGCGCCGCTACAACGCGGTGCAGAAGCTTGCTTACCTCGTCGTCATCGCCGACCTGATCGTGCTCGTGCTCTCGGGACTGGCCATCTGGAAGTCGGTGCAGTTGCCGGTGCTGCGCGAACTGATGGGCGGCTATGACCGCGCGCGCGTCGTGCATTTCTGCGGGATGGCGGTCATGGCGGCGTTCGTCGTCGTACACGTGGCGATGGTCGCGCTCGTGCCGCGCTCGCTGCTCACGATGCTGCGCGGTCATGAATGAGCGACGGGAACCGATCATGACAAACGACCCGAAGCGCATCGTCCAGGTGGACCGTGCAGCCGTGCTGGCGGATGCCCGTCGCGAGCTGGACATGCCGTCGCGCCGTCTGTTCGGCAAGCGCATGCTGACGCTCGGCGGCCTGTCGCTGCTGACCGGATGCTCGATCACCGACAACGATTCCGTGAACACCTTCCTTAAAGCGGTCTCGCGTCTCAACGATCGCGCGCAGGCATTGCTGTTCGATCCGCAGCGTCTGGCGCCCACGTACACCGAGGCGCAACTCACGCGTCCGTTTCCGTTCAACGCGTTCTATGGCATCGACGATGTCCCCGCCGTGAATGGCGACGACTATCGGCTGAAGGTGGGTGGGCTCGTTACCGGGCAGCGCGTCTGGACCTTGCCGCAGCTCCATGCACTGCCGCACGCGGAGCAGATCACGCGGCATGTCTGTGTGGAAGGCTGGAGCGCGATCGGACGCTGGGGCGGAACGCCGTTCTCCGAGTTCCTGCGCCGCGTGGGCGCGGACACGAGTGCGAAGTACGTCGGCTTCCGCTGCGCCGACGATTACTACGAAAGCATCGACATGCCGACAGCGCTGCATCCGCAGACGCTCCTGACCTTCGAATACGACGGCGAGCGTCTGCCCGCGAAGTACGGCTATCCGATGAAGCTGCGCATGCCGACCAAGCTCGGCTACAAGAATCCCAAGCATATCGTCGAGATATTCGTGACGAACACGTACCCGGGCGGTTACTGGGTCGATCAGGGATACAACTGGTTCGGCGGCTCGTGAGCCCCGCGCCATTCACCGGTTCCGGATGGTCCGGATGCCATGTTTGACTGACCAAGGAGAAGCAGGATGAAACGATTGATGACGGTAGTGATCGCAGCGGCCATGGCCATCGGCACGAGCGCCGCGTTCGCGCAGACGAACGATGCGATGTCCAAGGATTCCATGTCCAAGGATTCCATGTCGAAGGACTCGATGTCGAAGGACTCGATGTCCAAGGACGGCATGAAGAAGGACAGCATGTCGCACGACTCGATGGGCAAGGGCGGCAAGATGAAGAAGCACGACGCAATGGGCATGGCTCATCCGGCATCGGGCGCGATGTCCCAGTAACGCGGACGCGGCGAAACACGGGGATCGGGCGCGCTCCGATCCTCGACCACCCTTTGCACGATGCGATCCCGGCTGGGTATGATCCCCGAATCCCTTACGGACAAGGATCGCCGATGGCATCGAACAGCACACCCAAGCCTGCGCTTCCGGACAAGCACGATCTGGAAGCGATGTCGATTTTCCGCTACGAGTTGCGCAAGTTCCTCCGGGTCTCCGAGGAAATATCGAACGCGGCGGGCATCACGACACTTCAATATCAACTGCTTTTGCACGTGCGCGGTTTTCCCGAGCGGCAATGGGCCACGGTCGGCGAACTGGCGGAGCGGCTGCAAGCGGCGCCGAACGGCACGGCCGCACTGGTCTCGCGTTGCGAGGAAGCAGGCCTCGTGACCCGCAAGGCCGACAAGACAGACCGACGCCAGGTTCAGGTGCATCTGACGGCCAAGGGCGCACGCTGTCTGCTCAGGCTCGCGGCCGAACACAAGGCGCATTACGGCTCGTTTTCCTGGGTGTTCGCGGCGCAGCCGACATCAAGCTGATGGCTCTTTTGAAAGGCTGAGGCCGAAGACCGTTTCGATTTATGTCACAATGTGCCTTAAATCATCTTCTTCGTTTCCCGATGCGCTTCCCTGGATTCATCGACCGACGCACGATGCTGCGCGGCAGGCGGCTGTGGCTGCATTACGGCGTGTTCTGGCTGGGCGCGGTCGCGACCGGACTCATCGCGGTCTTGTACGCACGGCTGATCGACTTCGGTTACGACGCCTTCCTGCGCATGATCGCCGCTCACTGGTGGCTGCCGCTGCTGCTGACGCCCGCCATCTCGGCTTTGGCTGTCTGGCTGACGCGGCGCTTCTTTCCGGGGTCCGAGGGCAGCGGCATTCCGCAAGTCATCGCGATGCTGCACGACGGACGCGAACTCGGCCCGCGACTGCTCACGCTGCGCATCCTCGTCGGCAAGATCGCCATTTCGTTTCTGTCGATTCTCGGCGGCTTCACCATCGGCCGCGAAGGTCCGACCATTCATGTGGGCGCGGCCCTGATGTTCAGCCTGCGCCGTTTCTATCCGGCGCGTCTGCGCAGCATGCGCGGGGGTGCGCTGGAACGCAATCTCGCGCTGGCGGGCGCGGCGGCCGGCCTCTCCGCCGCCTTCAATGCGCCGCTCGCCGGCGTGGTGTTCGCCATCGAGGAACTCACCCGCAGTTTCGAGCAGCGCACGAGCGGCGTGCTCATTACAGCCATCATTTTTGCGGGTGTCGTTTCGCTTGCACTGCAAGGCAACTATACGTATTTCGGCACTATCGACCTGAGCGGGCAGTTTCCCAATTCGCTCGCGCTGGCCGTGGTGCTGCTCGGCGCACTGACGGGTGTCGCGGGCGGCATCTTCTGCTGGCTGCTGCTCAACACGCACCGCTGGATGCCGGCGTCAGTCGTGGATTTTCGCCAGTCGCATCCGGTGGCGTTCGGCGCGGCATGCGGACTGTTTATCGCCGTGATCGGCGTGGCCGCGGGCGGCCATACCTTCGGCAGCGGCTATGCGGAAGCGCGCGGCATGCTCGAAGGCAACTCGCAGCTTGGCGTGAGTTATCCGCTGCTCAAGATGGCGTCGATGGTCGGTTCCTATCTTCCCGGCGCGCCCGGCGGTTTGTTCGCGCCGTCGCTTGCGATTGGCGCGGGCATCGGCAACGCGCTGCATCTCGTGTTCGGCCACATGCAATTGCCGATGCTCATCGCACTGGGCATGGTCGGCTACCTTGCGGCCGTCACGCAGAGCCCGATCACGGCGTTCGTGATCGTCATCGAGATGATCAATGGGCATGCGCTCGTGTTGTCCTTGATGGCAACCGCGCTCATTTCCAGTCAGGTTTCGAAGCTGTTTGCACCGGCCTTGTATGAGGCGCTCGCCCAGAAATACATGAGCAAGCCAGACCGCGGCACGGTCATTGCTGAACCATGATCGAGCGGGCGATGACCGCCTGCGCTCAAAACCCATTCAGGTCAGGAGGGACGGATCATGAAGAAGGCAAATGGAATGCTCATCGCGGCCGTCGCCGCACTTACGCTGTCGGGCGCTGCGCTTGCACAGTCCAGCGGAGGCGCTGGCGGCGGTACGTCAGGCAGCACGGCCAGCCCCGCCAATCAGGTGAATCGCGCCAATAACACCGGCGGCTATGGCACGCCGGGCATGACCAACTCGGGTAGCGGCATGGGCACGCGCTCGCCGAACTCGGGTCTGCCGAGCGCGACCAACAGCAATTCGGCCGCCACCACCGCTGCGCCGACGAGCAATAACACGCTCGCCACACCGAGCGTGAAGTCGCCTGCTGCGCAATAAGCTTGATGCAGGTTGAAGTCTGAAGCGGGTCGCGCCACGTCGCGACCCGCTTCGTGTCGTTGCGGCCCCGCAATGGCTCCCATGTCGACGTCCCGATTGGTTCTCCCCAACGCGCCATGCGCGTGCCTATACTGCACGCTCCCATCCGCGAGGACTTGTCGACATGAGCAGCTCACTCACCATCCGCTATGCCGTTCCCGAAGACTACGACGCGTGGTTGCCGCTCTGGGACGGCTACAACGCGTTCTACGGACGTTCAGGCGAGACGGCGCTAGCGCAGTCGGTCACCGACATCACGTGGGGCCGCTTCTTCGACGGCTATGAACCCATGCATGCGATGGTCGCGGAGAGCGAAGGCAAGCTCGTCGGACTGGTTCACTTCCTGTACCACCGTCATACGACGATGGCGGGCCCCATCTGCTACTTGCAGGATCTGTTCACGCTGAGTTCGGTGCGCGGCAAGGGCATCGGCCGTGCGCTGATCGAAGCGGTCTATGTCGAGGCGAAGAAGGCCAATGCCGAACGCGTCTACTGGCAGACCCACGAAACCAACGAAACCGCCATGAAGCTCTACGATCAGGTGGCGACGAAGTCGGGCTTCCTCGTGTATCGCAAGGCGCTCTGAAGCGGCGTTCAGGCGGTATCGCGTGCGGTAGCTGCAAGCACGACGCCGTGACGATCGCGCGCCATTTCGCGCGTCGTATCGATTTCGGTCTGCATGCGGTCCGCATTCCATCCCAGCGTCTTCGCGGCGATCTCCGCAACTTCCAGCAACAAGGCATGCGTCAGTTGTCCCGAGATGGCGAGCGTCGTGCGGCGAAAGAGCAGGTCGGAGAGGTGCGTCACCATATCGTGGCTGCATAGATACGCAATCTCTCGCGCCGTAAAGCTCGGTTCGCTGGCAAGCGGCGTATCCGGCGCTTGCGCGCAGTACGCAGCGACACGACTCGCCGTCGTGCCATAGCGCGTCAACAGCGACTCGGCCCGCGCCGCCGACACGCCATACCGCTGCACAGCTTCATCGATCCATCCTGCACGCGCCTTTGTATCGCGCGGAAAGCCGTGTCCGCCGCCTATCGCCTCATGCCGCGTGCCCGTCTTGCGCGCGCGTCCGAGTTGGGTCAGCACGGCATCGGCGGCGGTTTCCGCGAAGCCGCGAAACGTCGTCCACTTGCCGCCCACCAGCGAGAGCACCGGCGTCTGCGCGTCGGGAAGGCGGTCGGCATGCATCACATGGTCGCGGCTGACGTCGCCAGGATTCGCGGCATCGGAGAAGGGTAGCGGACGCACGCCGCTATACCGGAAGCGAATGTCCGACTCCTTCAGCACCACGCCCGGAAACACCTCGCGCAAGACAGTCAACATGTAGGCGACTTCGTCGTCGTCGCAGCGGACGCTGTCGGGGTCGCTCACGCGGATATCAGTCGAGCCGATCAACAGCTTGCCCATGAACGGATAAACCAGCGAGATGCGCCCGTCGTCCGATCCGTAGTACACCATGCGTCCCTGCAACTGCTTGTAAAGCTCAGCATGTTCGACGACCAGATGCGAGCCCTTCGCGCCGCCGATGTATTTCCGCTCGATGCCAAGCGCCGCATTGACGCTGTCGATCCACGCGCCGCCCGCGTTGACGATCACAGCCGGCTCAACCGCGATAAGCGCACGCGTGTCGAGATCGCGCAGCCAGACGATGCCGCCTTCCGCACGATCCACGCTCATATAGTTCGCCGCCGCCGAGCCTTCGCAGGCCGCGAGCCCATCGGCGACGAGTTCGAAGTTCAGGCGCTCGGCATGCGTGACCTGAGCGTCGTAGTACGTGGCCGTCGCTTTGATGGTCGGATCGAGCAAGGGCAGCGAGGCGAGCGAACGCGCTCGCAACGCGAAATGATGACGCGGCATGGTGCGATCGTGCCGCCCGAGAAAGTCGTACAGCGCGAGACCGATCTTCGAGATGATCGCGCCGCGTTCGGTGAGCTTGGCCTTCATGCCGAAGAAGCGTCGTGCCGAAGCGATCAATCCGCCGGAGTACGAGTGGATGGGCAGGACCGTCTGCAGGGGCAACACGAAATGCGGCGCGTTCTTCAACAACAGATTGCGTTCCAGCGTGGATTCAGCGACGAGACGGAACTCGCCGGTTTCCAGATACTTCACGCCGCCGTGAATCAGCCGCGACGGCGCGCTGCTTGCGCCTGCGGCGAAATCGGTCTTGTCGATCAACAGGCAATCCACGCCCTGCAAGGACAGATCGCGGAACAGCCCGGCACCATTGATCCCGCCGCCGATGATCAACACGCTGATCTTCGGGCTCTGTCTGAGCCGGTCGAGAAAGAAGTCGCGGCTTCGTTCAGTCATCGATTGTTCTCCTGCATCAATGCGCGCTCGCCGAACGATCCAGCGCCGCCCACAAAGGTTGAACGGCCTGGGCGAGTTGCGTCCACAGCCGGTAGGCATCGTCGAGGCGGGCATGACGCGTCGCGTCCGGCGTGTGCGTGCGCTGCACGCGGCACGCGCAGGCGGCGGCATCGGCGAGCGATGCATACACGCCCACGCTCACGCCCGCACACAGCGCCGCGCCGAGTGCGCTGGCTTCCTGGCTTTCGGGAATATCGACGGCGACGCCAAGCGCATCGGCGAACAACTGCGCGAGCAACGGACTTGACGAGCCTCCGCCCGTCAGCCCGGCGCGCGTGGCGGGAAATGCGCTGGTCAGCGCCTCGACATGCCAGCGATGGTTGAACACCATGCCTTCGAGCACCGCGCGCGCCAGATGCGCCCGGCGATGCCACGAGCGCACGCCAAAGAACGATGCGCTTGCCGGCTCCTCGAAGGGCGAGCCGAACAGGAACGGATGGAACATGACCGAACTCGGTTCACTGAACGCCGCTTCCACTTCCTCGCCGATCAAATCGAACAGCGAACAGCCGCGCCGCGCGGCTTCCTGCGCCTCGTGCTGGAAGAGTTCGCGCGTGGCCCAGTCGACATTGCTCGACGATGCCGGCGAGATCGACATGTTCATCCACTGACCCGGACGCGTGCCGTTGCGGCACGCCCAGCGGGCATCGATGCGGGGTTGATCGGAAAGGATCTCGTTGATGCTGAAGGTGCCCGCCGTGATCGAGAGCACACCGGGCTCGGTATTGCCCATGCCCACCGCGCTCGATGTGACGTCGTGCAGCCCGCACGCGACCGGCGTTCCTTCCGTCAGGCCTGTTTGCGCGGCGGCGAGCGCGCTGACCCGCCCGGCCTGCGCGGCGGACGGCACGATCTCCGGCAACGCGCCGCGTACCGCTTCGAGCCCGTAGAGCGCGAGGACATCGTCGTGATAGGTCTGTGAGCGCACTTCCGTGAACGACGAACTGGCCTCGGTCGGGTCCGTCGCGGGAACGCCGGTCAGGCAGAGCCGCAGCCAGTCCTTGCAGAACAGCACATGGCCGATGCGCGCGAACCGCTCGGGCTCGTTCAACTGAATCCACTTGAGCAAACTGACGGCGGCGTAGGGATAAGGCTGCTGCCCCGTCAACGTGAGCGCTGCATCGAGCACGCCTGCCTCGCGCCACTGTTCGCGCACACCCAACGCGAGCCTATCTATCGACACCAAGCCCGGCCCGAGCGGTGCGCCCGCGGCGTCAGCGAGATAGAGACCGTCGCCGTGACCCGTCACGCCGACCGCCGTGATCGAGGCTTCCGGCATTTGCGCCACCGCATCGCGGATCGCGCCGCATGCGGCCAGCCAGGTGTCATTCATGTCGCGCTCGACATGCCGCGCGTGCGGCTGGCGCTGTTCCACACGCCGGCTGCCGGTGGCCAGCGCGCGCCCGGCGGTGTCGAAGATGACCGCCTTGGTGGCCGTCGAACCACTGTCGACGCCCAGCAGATACGTCTCCATCGTGTCTCCGAATGTTTTTTATTGCATCGCAGCAGGGCCTGTCCGGTCTCTTCCGCCACGACGTTCATCTAGGGTTACTGCCGATGTTAATCGAGGTTGCACGCGAATATCGTGAGCGAACTGAAAAAAATTTCATCGCGTGGAAAAAATATCACTCCACGCACAACGGAGAGCACATGACGAAGTCCGTCGAAAGGCGCGATGGAGACGAAAGCCTGGCGATCCGCGCGGCGTGGCTGCATTACGTCGCCGGTCAGACGCAGGCGGACGTCGCGGCGCGCCTCGGTGTGAGCAGTGTCAAAGCACACCGGCTGATCATGCGCGCCAACCAGAGCGGCGCGGTGAAGTTCTCCATCGACGGCGATGTGGCGGAATGCGTGGGACTCGAGGCTGAACTGGCGCAGCGTTATGGTCTGAGCTATTGCGAGGTGGTGCCGGACCTGAACGAAGACGAACTGCCGCTGCGCGCGCTCGGCGTCGCGGGCGCGCAGTTCCTGCAACGCGAAATCATGGCGTGCCAGGACGGCGTGATCGGTATCGGGCATGGCCGCACGCTGGCGGCGGTCGTCGCGAGCATGCCGCGCATGGACGCGGGCACGGTGCGCTTCGTGTCGCTGCTCGGCGGCGTGACGCGCAAGTACACCGCCAATCCTTATGACGTGATTCATCGGCTGGCCGAACAGACCGGCGCGGTGTCCTATGTGATGCCGCTGCCGTTCTTCGCGAACACCGCAGAAGATCGCGAAGTGCTGATGTCGCAGCGCGGCGTGCGCGAGGTCTTCGATCTCGCCGCGCACGCGGACCTGATGGTGGTCGGCATCGGCACGGCGAATGCGGAGGCGCAACTGGTGGCGTCGCAAATGATCGAGCCTGCCGAAATCAACGAAGTACACGAGCGCGGCGGACGCGGCGAATTGCTGGGGCATTTCTTCAGCGCGGCGGGCGAGTCCGTCGAAACGTCGCTGGCCGCGCGCACGGTCGCGCCCGCGCTCGCCGATGTCAAGGGCAGGCGCATCGTCGCGATTGCGGGCGGCACGTCGAAGATCGCGGCGATCCGCGCGGTGCTCAACAGCGGCCTGCTGAGCGGACTGATTACCGACGAAGCCTCCGCGCTCGCACTGCGCGAAGACTCCGACGACGCGGAGCAAGGGTGATGAACGGCGACCTTCTGATCGGCATCGATGCGGGCACCTCGGTCATCAAGGCCGTGGCCTTCGACCTGACGGGACGGCAGATTGCCGTCGCGTCCGTGCCGAACCGCTATGCGACGAGCGCCGACGGCGCCGCGACGCAATCGCTCGATCAGACCTGGTCCGACTGCGCACAAACGCTGCGCGATCTCGGTACGAAGATCGACGGACTGGCGCAGCGCACGCTGGCGCTGGCCGTCACGGGACAAGGCGACGGCACCTGGCTGGTCGGCGCGGACAACCGTCCGGCGGGCGATGCCTGGCTCTGGCTCGACGCACGCGCCGCCGCCACGGTGCGACGCTTGCAGGAAGCGCCTGCCAGCTGGGCGCGCTTCGAAGCGACGGGCACCGGCCTCGCATCGTGCAGCCAGGGCGCGCAGATCGCCCACATGGCCGCGACGACGCCCGAGGTATTGAAGCGCACCGAAGTCGCGCTGCACTGCAAGGACTGGCTGTACCTGAAGCTGACCGACGTGCGCGCCACCGATCCTTCGGAAGCGAGCTTCACGTATGGCAACTTCCGCACGCGCCGCTACGACGACACCGTGATCGACGCACTCGGCCTCTCGACGTTCCGGCGCTTGTTGCCCGACATCGTCGACGGCACTGAAACCACGCATCCGCTCTCGGCCGAAGCTGCGGCGGCGACGGGCCTCGCCGAGGGCACGCCCGTGTGCCTGGGCTTCGTCGATATCGTGCTGACCGCGCTCGGCGCGGGCATCCACACGGAAGGCGCGGCGGGCGCGAGCTGCTCGATCGTCGGCTCGACGGGCATGCACATGCGCGCGATGCGCAATGAAGACGTGCAACTGAACGCCGAAGGCACCGGTTATGTGATCGCGTTGCCGCTGCCGGGCATGTCGGCGCAGGTGCAGTCGAACATGGCGGCGACGCTGAATGTGGACTGGGTGCTGAACCTCGCGTCGGACCTGCTGCAACAGTTCGGCACGCGCCTGTCGCATGCGGACCGGATGAAGTGCATCGACGGCTGGCTGCACTCGGGCCGTCCGGGTGCGCTCCTGTATCACCCCTATATCTCCGATGCCGGCGAGCGCGGCCCGTTCGTGGATCCGAACGCGCGCGCGGACTTCATCGGCCTGACGAGCGAGAGCCGCTATCCCGACCTGTTCCGCGCGGTCGTCGAAGGGCTCGGCATGGCGGCGCGCGACTGTTATCTCTCGATGGGCGTGCCGATGCCCGAAGAACTGCGCCTCACCGGCGGCGCAACCCGTTCGCGTGCGCTGCGCGACGTGCTCGGCGCGGTGGTCGGTGCGCCGACGCGCATCTCCACACGCGACGAAGCCGGCGCGGCCGGCGCCGCGATGATGGCGGCCGTGGCGCTCGGCGTGTATCCGGACATGGAGGCGTGCATCGCCGAATGGGTGACGCCGCTGCTCGGCCAGCCCGAGACGCCTGACGCCGACCTCATGCAGTTGTACGCGCGCCTCTTTCCGGCCTACCGGCAGGCGCGTCAGGCGCTGGTGCCCACGTGGGACGAAACCGCGCGGCTGCTGAAAGCGCGGCAGCGGCCCGAGACGCTGCCCGCGAGCCTGAACTAACGTCGAACATGGAACGCTGAGATGAGCAACAACGACATGGTGGACCTGTGTGTCATCGGCGGCGGCATCAACGGCGCGGGCATCGCGCGCGATGCGGCGGGTCGCGGGCTGTCGGTGATCCTGTGCGAGAAGGACGATCTGGCGCAAGGCACGTCGTCGCGCTCCGGCAAGCTGGTGCATGGCGGACTGCGTTATCTCGAGTACTACGAGTTCCGGCTCGTGCGCGAGGCGTTGATCGAACGTGAAGTGCTGCTCAACGCCGCGCCGCACATTATCTGGCCGCTGCGCTTCGTGCTGCCGCACAGTCCCGGCGACCGTCCCGCGTGGCTCGTGCGCACCGGGCTGTTTCTCTATGACCATCTCGGCGGCCGCAAGAAGCTGCCGGGCACGCGTTCGCTGGACCTGCACCGCATGCCCGAAGGCGCGCCGATCAAGGACGAGTATCGCCGTGCGTTCGAGTATTCGGACTGCTGGGTCGACGACGCGCGCCTCGTCGTGCTCAACGCGGTCGATGCCGCGCAGCGCGGCGCGCAAGTGCTGACGCGCACGGCGTGCGTGGCGGCGCGGCGCGAGAACGGCGCGTGGCGGGTCGAACTGCGCGATACGCGCAACGGCTCGACGCGCACCATCACCGCGCGGGCGCTGGTCAACGCGGCGGGACCGTGGGTCTCGGACGTGATCGGCCGCGCGAATGCGACATCCACGCGCAAGGTGCGGCTCGTCAAGGGCAGCCATATCGTCACGCCGAAGTTCTGGGACGGTCCGCATTCGTATCTGGTGCAGAACCACGACAAGCGAGTGATCTTCATCAACGCCTATGAAGGCGACAAGGCGCTGATCGGCACCACGGATGTGCCCTGGGATGGCGCGCCGGAAAGCGTGCAGATTTCGAGTGAGGAAATCGACTATCTGCTGTCGGCGGTGAACCGCTATTTCAAGCATCCGCTGCGTCGCCAGGACATCGTGCAGACCTTCTCGGGCGTGCGTCCGCTTTACGACGACGGCAAGGGCAACCCGTCCGCCGTCACGCGCGACTATGTATTCGATCTCGACGACAGCGGCGGTGCGCCCTTGCTGAATGTGTTCGGCGGCAAGATCACGACCTTCCGCAAGCTCGCCGAACATGCGCTGCAAAAGCTCCAGCCGGCCTTCCCGAAGATGGGCGCCGACTGGACCGCGTCCGCAACGCTGCCCGGCGGCGATATCGAAGGCGCGGACGTGCCGCGCTTCATGGCCTCGTTGCAGGCGGCGCACGACTGGTTGCCGCGCCCGCTTACGCGCTACTACACGCAGACCTACGGCTCGCTGACGTCGGAAGTGCTGAACGGCGCGACCTCGCTCGCGGGCTTGGGCGAGCAGTTCGGGCCGAACTTCTACGAAGCCGAAGCGCGTTACCTGATGGCGCACGAATGGGCCGCGACGGCGGAAGACATGCTCACGCGCCGCACCAAGCACGGATTGCACATGAGCGCGGCGCAGAAAACCGCTTTCGAAACCTGGCTCGATGGCCTGATGCGCAAATCCGCCTGAACGTTACGAGACGAACATGCCCTTTACGCTTTCACTGAACACGAATCCGCTGGTGAACCGCTTCGCCGAGCCGGCGGATCTCATCGACAGCATCGCGCACGAGATGAAGATCCGCGACGTGCAGCTGACGCACGAGTTCATCAATCCGTCGTGGCCGGCGGCGGTCACGCGCCGGCTGACACGCGAGATGCGCGCCGCGATGAACCGCACCGGCGTGCGCATCACCTCGGGCATGACGGGCCCGTACGGGCGGCTGAATCACTTCGGTCACCCGGATGCCGACGTGCGCCGCTATTACATCGACTGGTTCAAGACCTTCGCGGACATCACGGCGGATCTGGGCGGCGAGTCCATCGGTACGCAGTTCGCGATCTTCACGTACCGCGATTTCGACGATGCACAGCGCCGCGAAGCGCTCATTCAAACGGCTATCGACTGCTGGGCCGAAGTGGCCGAGCACGCGAAGGCGGCGGGCCTGAAGTACGTGTTCTGGGAACCGATGTCGATCGGCCGCGAGTTCGGCGAGACCATCGACGCCTGCATGACGCTGCAACAACGTTTGAGCGCCGCGAACATGGCCGTGCCGATGTGGATGATGGCGGACATCGATCACGGCGACGTCACCAGCTCCAATCCTGACGACTTCGATCCCTATGCATGGGCCCGCGCGGTGCCGCCCGTTTCGCCGATCATCCACATCAAGCAGTCGCTGCTGGACAAGGGCGGGCACCGGCCGTTCACCGCCGAGCACAATGCGCGCGGCCGTATTCAACCGGAACCGCTGATCGAGGCGCTGCACGCGGGCGGCGGCCGCGACAACGAGATCTGCCTGGAACTGTCGTTCAAGGAACGCGAGCCGACCGACCGGCAAGTGGTCGCGCAGATCGCGGAATCGGTGGCGTTCTGGGCGCCGCATTTCGATACTGGCGTCGCCAGTCTTCACATCTGAGGAACCGGCCATGTCAGGCACGATGACACAGAAGTTGATCAACGACGGCAACGCGGCCGTCGATGAAATGCTCGAAGGCGTCATGGCCGCGCACGGTGATCTTCTGACCCGCAGCGAGCAGGCGCCGCGCGCGATCATCGCGCGTCACGGGCCGCGTGAAGGCAAGGTGGCGTTGATTATCGGCGGCGGTTCGGGTCACGAGCCGACCTTTCTCGGCTTCGTCGGCAAAGGTCTCGCCGATGCCGCCGTGATCGGCAACGTGTTCGCCTCGCCGCCGCCGCAACCGGCCGTGGATGCGGCGCTCGCCGCGCACGGCGGCGCGGGCGTGCTGTTCATGTACGGCAACTACGCTGGCGATGTCATGAACTTCGACATGGCCACCGAGATGCTCGAACTCGAAGGCGTCGAGGCGCGCACGGTGCTGACCACCGACGACATCGCGTCCGCGCCGCGCGACAAGCGCGAGACGCGCCGGGGCGTGGCGGGCAACGTGTTCATCTTCAAGGCAGCAGGCGCGGCGGCGGACCTGATGCTGCCGCTCGACGAAGTGGAACGCGTCGCGCGCCATGCGAACGCCCGCACCTACACGCTGGGCGTCGCGCTCGCGCCGTGTTCGCTGCCGCAGACGCGCCAGCCCAACTTCGAGATCGGCATCGGCGAGATGGAAATCGGCATGGGCATTCACGGTGAGCCAGGCATGCGCCGCGAAAGCCTGCGTTCCGCCGACGCCATCACCGACGAAATCATGGACGCCATCCTCGCGGAGATGAGCGCGGCCCAGGGCGATCGCGTCGCGGTGCTGGTGAACTCGCTTGGCTCCACACCGCTGATGGAGTTGTACATCCTCAACCGGCGCGTGTCGCAACGCCTGAAGGACGCGGGCCTCGTCGTGCATCGCACGCTGGTGGGGCCGTTGTGTACGTCGCTGGAAATGGCGGGTGCGTCGATCACCGTGATGCATCTCGACGACGAATTGCAACGCCTGATCGATCATCCGTGCGAGTGCGCGATGTTCCAGCAGAGGCCCGCATGATGCCCGCGCTGACCACCACCGACATTGCCCAACTGTTCCGCGAACTGGCGAGCACGATCGCCGCCGCCCGCGACGAACTCTGCCGCCTCGACGGCGTGATCGGCGATGCGGATCACGGCATTGCGATGGAGCAGGGCTTCACGGCGGCATCAAAGGCTATCGATGCGCTGCCGCCCGAGGCCACGCTCGCGGATCAATGGAACGCGGCGGCGAAGGGTTTCCTGAATGCGGTGGGCGCATCGTCGGGGCCGCTGTACGCGACCGCCTTCATGCGCGCCGCGAAGGCAGCGGGTGCGCGCACCGAATTGCCGCTCGCCGAGGCGCCCGGCCTGATCGTCGCGATGGCTGAAGGCATCCAGTCGCGCGGCAAGGCCGAAACCGGCGAGAAGACCATGGTGGACGTGTGGGCGCCCGCCGCAGCAAATGCATCGCAAGGCACGGCGGACGGCTTGCGCGTGCGCGACATCATGCAGCGCGTGCGCGAAGCCGCGACGCAGGGCGCCGAAGCCACCAAGACCATGGTCGCCACCAAGGGACGCTCCGCGCGCCTCGGCGAACGCAGTCTGGGTCATATCGACCCGGGCGCGGCGTCGGCGTCGATGGTGCTGGCGGTCATCGCCGCCGACTGGAGCAAGCGTGACGCCGAATAAACGGGCTGCATGCCAGCCACTTTGTGATTCCTTCGAGACGGAGGTGTGTCGATGAATGCAGTCGCTTCAACCAAGAGGCCGTCCACGCGCGGCATGCGTATCGCGATCGAAGGGGTCGTGGTGCTCGCTGTGCTGGTCGCGATGGCGATGAGCACGAAGGTCGTGAAGATCGGTTCGGGTCCGGATGCGACGAGCAAGGAGTTCGAGCCGGCCGCCTACGGCGCGAAACAGTTTCCGAAAACGCAGGCTGCAATCTCGAAGCGCGCCGTCGATGCCGCGACGCTCGCCGCCGCCATCGCCAAGGATCAGGACGCGGCGGGCAAGCAGTATGGCATTGCGGGCGGCGGCATTGGACCGGAGATGTCGGTGAAGTTCACCGGCGTCGCGGGCAACGACGACTCGGGCATCTATGACGTGAAGGTGCCCGGCCTGCCGGATACGCTCAAGATCCGCGTGCAGACCGGCCCGGCGATCAACGGCACCGACCTGCGCGACGCCACCGGCGACATCAGCTTCGGCCAGTTCACGAACCAGATCGACTATCAGAACGCGGGCTATGCGATCAACGCGGAGATGAAGAAGCAGGTCCTGTCGAAAGTGGACACGGCCAAGCTGTCCGGCAAGACCATCGACGTTACCGGCGTGTTCCAGCTCGTCAATCCGAACGGCTGGCTCGTGACTCCCGTGAAACTGGATGTGAAATGAGCACCGCCACTTCAACCCCAACCGGCACGCCGGGCGCGGCGAAGGACAGCGTGCTGCTGTCGGCGCGCGACATCGTCAAGTCCTACGGCGGCGTGCATGCGCTCAAGGGCGTGAACTTCGAGATTCATCGCGGCAAGGTCACGACGCTGTTCGGCGAGAACGGCGCGGGCAAGTCGACGCTGATGAAGATCCTGTCCGGCGTCGAGAAGCCGACCTCGGGCGAGATCGAACTCGATGGCGCACCGGTCGCGTTCACGTCCTCCACCGATGCCCGCAACCACGGCATCTCGATCATTCACCAGGAGCTGAGTCTCGCGCCCAACCTGAGCGTGCGCGACAACATCTTCATGGGCCGCGAGATTCGCACGCGCACCGGCGTGAACTTCGCGGAGGAAGCGCGCCAGACGCGCGCGCTGATGCAGGAACTCGAAGAAGACGTCGATCCAATGACGCTCATCCGCGACCTGCGCCTCGGCCAGCAGCAAGTGGTCGAGATTGCACGCGCGCTGTCGGTGGACTCGCGCATCCTGATCATGGACGAGCCGACGTCGGCGCTGAGCGCGTCGGAAGTCGAAGTGCTGTTCAAGGTGATCCGCGATCTGACGAGCCGGGGCGTGTCCATCGTCTACATCTCGCATCATCTGGAAGAGGCCTTGCAGGTCACGGACTACGCCGTTGTGCTGCGCGATGGCCGCATCACCGCGACCGCCGAGCGCAAGGACATCGACCTCGGCTGGATCGTGCGCAACATGGTCGGCGAGAACTTCGACCTCGGTTCGCCGCCGACGGGCTATGCGTTCGGCGAAGTCGCGCTCGATATCGACGAAGTCAGCGTCGCCGATGAATCCGGCTCCGGCGTTTCGGTTGTCGATCATCTTTCGCTTCAAGTGCGCGCGGGCGAGATCGTGTGCATCTACGGACTGATGGGCGCGGGCCGCACCGAACTGCTCGAAGCCGTGGCCGGGCGCAAGCGCCTGCCCGTCACCGGCGGCACGATCCGGCTCGAAGGCGAGAACCTCGCGGGCCTGAGCATCGCGCAGCGCATCGGCCGGGGGCTCGTGCTCGTGCCCGAAGACCGTCAGCGCGACGGCCTCGTGCCGACCATGAGCGTCGGCTCCAATCTGTCGCTTGCCAGCATTCGCAGCTTTGTGAAGGGCGTACTGATGTCGCCGCCCGCCGAGCGCGAACTGGTCGGCGAGTCGATTCGCAACGTGCATGTGAAGACCTCGGGCGCGGGCGCCTCCATCCGTTCGCTTTCGGGCGGCAACCAGCAGAAGGTGGTGATCGGCAAGATGCTCGCGACCGGCCCGAAGGTGATCCTGCTCGACGAGCCGAGCCGGGGCATCGATATCGGCGCGAAGGCCGAAGTGTTCCGCCTGCTCGCCGAGAACGCGAAGAAGGGCCTCGCGGTCGTGTATTCGACGTCCGAAGTGGGCGAATGCCTGAGCGTCGCGCATCGCATCATCGTCATGCGGCGCGGCAAGATTTCCGCGGAATTCGGCCCCGATGCCGACAAGGACGACATCATGGCCGCCTCCGGCGAAGCCGTGGTGGCCTGAACGCAGCACAAGGAGACATTCACATGAACGACGCCGCCAAGACCTCCAGATCGACTCACTCCGCATCGAACGGAGAAGGGTTCGATCTCGGCCGCATGCTGCTCGAAGGACGCGCGTTCTTTGCGCTGATCGCGATCATCATCATCTTTTCATTTCTTTCGCCGAATTATTTCGCATTGGAAAACTTCCTGACAATGGCCTCGCACGTGGCCATCTACGGAATCCTGGCGATCGGCATGTTGCTCGTCATCATCAACGGCGGCATCGACCTTTCGGTGGGCTCGACGCTCGGCCTGTCCGGCGTCGTCGCCGGCTTCTTCATGCAGGGCGTCACGCTGAACCTGTTCGGCGTGGTGCTGTATCCGTCGGTCTGGGTGGTCGTCGTGCTGTGCTGTCTGCTGGGCGCGTTCATCGGCCTGGTGAACGGCATTCTGATTGCGCGCTTCAAGGTGCCCGCGTTCGTCGCGACGCTCGGTGTGATGTACGTCGTGCGCGGCTTCGCGCTGCTGATGACCAACGGCCTGACTTACAACAACCTCGGCGGCCAGGCGGACCTCGGCAACACCGGCTTCGACTATCTCGGCTTCGACCGCCTGTTCCACGTGCCCGTGGGCGTGCTGATCCTCGCCGTCATCGCGATCCTCGGCAGCATCGCGCTCAACCGCTCCGCGTTCGGCCGCTGGCTCTACGCGTCGGGCGGCAATGACCGCGCCGCCGAGTTGTCCGGCGTGCCCGTCAAGCGCGTGCTCATCAGCGTGTACATGCTGTCGGGCGTCTGCGCGGCCATCGCCGGGCTGATCCTCTCGTCGCAACTGACGTCCGCCGGCCCGACTGCCGGCACCACGTACGAACTCACGGCCATTGCGGCAGTGGTGATCGGCGGGGCGTCGCTGATGGGCGGCACCGGCAACATCCGCGGCACGCTGCTCGGCGCGTTCGTGATCGGCTTCCTGTCCGATGGCCTCGTGATCATCGGCATCTCGTCTTACTGGCAGACGGTCTTCACCGGCGCGGTCATCGTCCTCGCGGTGTTGCTCAACGCCATTCAGTATCGCCGCCGCGTCAAGCGTCCCACGCCGGGCGGCGGCCAGCTGGCTTCTCCGCAAGGCGGCAGCAAGGCATGAGCGGTACGTCCGCGAGAAGTATCACGTAGTTCTGCATCCACAACTGACTCTGGAGAGAGACATGAACATGAAGAAGAAAACACTGCTCCTCGCCGCCGTTGCGCTGGCTACCCCGCTGTTCGCCGCGCAGGCTCAGGCGGCAGGCGGACTCATCAGCATCATCGTCAACGATCCGGCCAATCCGTACTGGCTCGCCGAAGGCAACATTGCGGCCGCCGAAGCGAAGAAGCTCGGCTATACCGCGAACGTCTCGGCATCGAAGGGCGATACGAATACCGAAAGCCAGCAGATCGACACGGCCATCACCAACAAGTCGGTGGCCATCATTCTCGATCCGGCCAACGCGAGCGGCTCGGTGGGCGCCGTGAAGAAGGCGGTTGCCGCGAACATCCCGGTGTTCCTCGTCAACGCGGAAATCAACCAGACCGGTCTTGCGAAGGCGCAGCTCGTCTCGAACAACGCGCAAGGCGCGGCGCTCGGCGCGCAGCAATGGACCAAGGACGTCGGCTCGAAGGGCAACTACGTTGAACTGCTCGGCGCGCCGTCCGACAACAACGCCGCGACGCGTTCCAACGGCTACAAGTCGGTGCTGTCGCAGTATCCGGATCTGAAGATGGTCGGCTCGCAAGTGGCGAACTGGGACCGCACGCAAGGCTTCAACGCGACGCAGAGCCTGATGCAGGCACATCCGGATGTGATCGGCATCATCAGCGGCAACGACGAAATGGCGCTCGGCGCCATCGCGGCGCTCAAGCAGTCGGGCAAGCTGAAGAGCGTCAAGGTGGGCGGCTTCGATGGCTCGCCCGCCGCCGTGGAAGCGGTCAAGGCCGGCGATCTGCAATACACGGTGCTGCAACCGGTGGCGGAATTCTCGGCAAAGGCGGTGCAGGAAGCCGACCAGTTCCTGAAGACCGGCAAGACGGGCGCAGCGAGCGAGAAGCAACTGTTCGACTGCGTGCTGATCACGAAGGCGAACGTGTCGAAATACACCGCGCCGTTCGTGCTCTCGAAGTGAGTTGACGGTTTCGGCCCGCGTCGAAGAGGGCGTGGGCCGCTCGATGAGACTTTCTGATCGGCCAGGAAATCATGTCTGAATCTTTGTTCTGGGTCGGCACGAGCTGGAAGATGAACAAGACTCTCTCGGAAGCGAGCGCTTTCGCCGAGGGCCTGCTCGCCAGTCATGACGACCCGCGTATCCAGTGCTTCGTGATCCCGCCTTTCACGGCGATTCGCGAAGTGAAGTCGATCCTCGCCGAGACCAACGTCAAGGTCGGTGCACAGAACATGCACTGGGCCGAGCGCGGCGCGTGGACCGGCGAGATATCGCCGTTGATGCTGGTGGATTGCGGCATGGATCTGGTCGAACTCGGCCATTCCGAGCGGCGCGAGCACTTCGGCGAAACCGATGACACCGTCGGCCGCAAGGTCGAAGCCGCTGTGCGCCATGGGCTGACGCCGCTGATCTGCGTCGGCGAAACGCTCGCGGACCGCAACGGCGGACGCGCGCAAGAGGTGCTGGCCGCCGAGGTGCGCGGTGCGCTCGCGCGGCTCACGCCGGAGCAGCAAGCGGCGCCGGTGCTGTTTGCTTATGAGCCCGTGTGGGCGATCGGCGAGAACGGCATTCCGGCCAGCCCGGATTATGCCGATGCACGCCAGGCCGAAATCAGCCGCGTGGCGGAAGAGATGCTCGGCCGTCGCGTGCCCTGTCTCTATGGCGGTTCGGTGAATCCGGACAACTGCGCGGAACTCGCCGCGTGCCCGAATGTGGATGGCCTGTTCATCGGGCGTTCGGCATGGCACGTCGAGGGCTATCTGGACATTCTCAAGCGCGTGGCAGCGGTGCTGTGACGACCGATGCGGCTGCTCATTCAAACATCAAGGAGTTCATCATGAAGGTTGCCATTGGCGGAGACAGCGCCGGCGTTGGTCTGGCGCGCGTGCTGGCGGACTATCTGAAAGACCGCTACGAAGTCTTCGAGGTATCGAACAACGAGAAGAACCCCGGCGAGTTCTATGCCGACCTGTCAGACCGCGTCGCGTCCGGCGTGGTCAGCGGCGAATATGACCGCGCCATTCTGGTGTGCGGCACGGGCATCGGCGTCAGCATCTCGGCGAACAAGGTGCCGGGCATACGCGCGGCGCTGTGTCACGACACCTATTCGGCCGAGCGCGCGGCGCTTTCGAACAACGCGCAGATCATCACGATGGGTTCGCGCGTGATCGGTCCGGAAGTGGCCAAGACCATCGCTGACGCCTTCTTGGCGAACACTTTCGACGAGAACGGCCGCAGTGCGGGCAATGTGAAGGCCATCGATCAGGTGGATGCGAAGTACCACCGCTAGCGTCGTGACGACAGGCGCAACGCGCCTGTCGCGGTAAGTCTCTGTTTCATTCCTGTCAGGTATCGGCCGACACCCAATCGGTATTGGACGCTGCGCGCGCGGCTCGCCTAATCTGGGCCGGCTGAAAAAAAGCGTCACTGACAATCAACGGAGACAACCATGCGTCGAATCGACGTTCAACACCTGTGCGATCAGGCGCGCTTGCGCCCCTTCCATTTTCTGCTGCTGTTCTGGTGCGCGCTCATCATCATCTTCGACGGCTATGACCTCGCGGTGGTCGGCATTGCGCTGCCGTCGATCATGCGGGACATGGGCGTGCAACCGGCAAGCGCCGGCTTCATGGTGAGCTCCGCGCTGCTCGGCATGATGCTTGGCGCGGTGTTGCTGGGATCGTTCGCGGACCGGATCGGCCGCGTGCGCGCCATCGTTATCTGTCTGCTGCTGTTCAGTCTCTTCACGGCTGCCGCCGGCTTCACCCGCGATCCCGTGACGTTCAGCGTCGCGCGTTTTCTCGCCGGGCTTGGCATTGGCGGCGTGATGCCGAACGTCGTCGCGCAGATGACCGAATACGCGCCGCGCAGGATGCGCAACACCCTGGTCACGCTGATGTTCAGCGGCTACTCGGTGGGCGGCATGCTCGCGGCGCTGGTGGGCAAGGCCATGATCGAGCAACACGGCTGGCAGTCGGTGTTTCTGGCGGCGGGCCTGCCGGCGTTGCTCGCGCCGGTGATCTGGAAGTACATGCCGGAGTCGGCGGCCTTTCTCGTGCGCAGCCAGCGGACCCAGGGCTTGAAAAAGATCCTGTCCGCCGTCGATCCTGCTTACGTCCCGCGCGATACCGATACGTTCTCGCCGGGCGGCACCGGCATCAAGGCGGGCTCTCCGCTCAGGCAACTGTTCGTGGACGGCCGCGGGCTCAACACGGTCCTGCTGTGGATTGCCTTCTTCATGTGTCTGTTCATGGTCTATGCGCTGAGTTCGTGGCTCACGAAGCTGATGGCGGGCGCGGGTCATTCGCTGGGCTCGGCGCTCACGTTCGTGCTCGTGCTGAACTTCGGCGCGATGATTGGCGCAATCGGCGGAGGCTGGCTGGCGGATCGTGTCGACATCCGCTACGTCCTGATTGCGATGTACGGGCTCGCCGCGCTGTCCATCAGTCTGCTGGGCGTGCGGATGCCCGTCGAAATGCTGTTCCTGCTGGTGGGTCTTGCCGGTGCATCGACGATCGGCACGCAGATCGTCACCTATGCCTTCGCCGGACAGATGTACCCGGCGGCCGCGCGTTCGACGGGCATCGGCTGGGCTTCCGGCGTGGGTCGCAGCGGCGCAATCCTGGCGCCGGTGCTGATCGGGTTGCTGGTGAGCGCAGCGCTGCCGCTGCAACAGAACTTCATCGCCATCGCCGTTCCGGGCGTCATCGCAATGCTGGCCATGTGCCTCGTCAGGTCACGTCGCGCGCCTCGACCGGACGCGGGTCATGCCGTCGCGACTGCTGATCCCGCTTAGTCCGTGGGCCCCTCCGGCATAATGGACCGTCCAGTCCAAACGAACGTCGGAGAAGTCGATGCTGCTGTCTGAACAAAACATCCTGGTGACCGGTGGCGCGCGGGGGCTCGGTGCGGCCATCACGGAAGCGCTGGCTCGCGAAGGCGCGGGCGTCGTCATCAACTATCGGCAGAGCGAGGCGCAGGCGCACGCGCTGGCCGAGCGCCTCGGGCCGCGCGTGGTGGCCGTGCAGGGCGACGTCACCGACGCCGCTTCGGTCGCCCGCCTGTTCGACGAAGCCAACGTCAGGACCGGCCGGCACATCCATGCGGTGGTGAACAACGCGCTCGCCGATTTCAGCTTCGACGGCGACGCGCGCCCGAAGCTCGGCGATATCGAATGGACGCGTTTCCAGCAGCAGATCGAGGGCGCGGTCAAGGGCGCGCTGAACACGATCCAGGCCGCGCTGCCTGCGATGCGCGCGGCGGGCTTCGGCCGCATCGTGAATGTCGGGACCAACCTGTTCCAGAATCCGGTCGTGCCTTATCACGACTACACCGCGGCCAAGGCGGCGCTGCTGGCGCTGACGAGAACCGCATCGAACGATCTCGGGCCGGACGGCATCACGGTGAACATGGTGTCGGGCGGCCTGCTGCGCACCACCGATGCCAGCAGCGCGACCCCCGAAGCGGTCTTCGACATGGTCGCGGGCTTCACGCCGCTGCGCCGCGTCACGACGCCCGCCGAATTCGCCGATGCGGTCCTGTTCTTCCTGTCGCCGTGGGCGCGCTCGGTGACGGGACAGAACCTCGTCGTCGATGGCGGTCTGGTCAAGGGCTGAGCCAGACCGCGCACGCCTGTCGCCTATTGTCTATAGCTTCGCGTAGATCGAACTGCCGAGGGTGAGTGTCGAGTCGTTGCCTGGCGCGAAGCGGATCTCGTACAGATCGCGGCCGAAGTTGCCGGGCACCTTGACCGACATGAAGCCGCGATCGTCCTGCAGCGGCACGATGAGCTGATAGCGCAGATCCTCGTTGCCATACAGCACGTAGCCCGGCAGTTCCGGCAGGCTCGTGAGGAAGGCCGGCTCGTTGCCGAGCACGACGATGGGCACGGCGGAAGGCGCATCGTTCGTCAGCGTCCATTGCGTGCCGAGGCGCTGTTGCCAGGTGGCGTCGAGCGCGGCGAGCGGCGCCAGCTGCTGACCGAGCGGCAGCGTGAGAAACGCATAGCCCGCGCCGGGCACCACGCGCTTCATCAGATAGCGGAAGTTGTACGGATTGCCGCCGCTGTCGGTTCCTGTCACCACGGTGAATTGATAGGACGAGGGATCGGTGCTGTTCGCCCACCAGCCGTCGCTGCGATACTGATACGCGCCGAGCGGCTTCCATACGCGCGTCTTCCCGTTCCACTGATTCAACTGCACGCTGCCGTCCGCGTTCGCGATGACTTGCAGCGGCGAGTCGGAGTTGCCGTAGATGCCTCCGGCCGCAGAGATATTCGGCCCCGACGAAACCGGCGCCACCGTGGTGCCCACCTTGGGCGGCAGTGTCGCGATGGAGCCGTCTTCCTTCAGCGCGGATAGCACCAGCGCTTCCGCGATACCCCGCGCGTCATAACCCGAGTTGCCGGTGATCAGCAGGGCCAGCTGCGCTTTCGGCACGACGAAGAACTCGGTCGAGTAGTACGCGGTGCCGCCGTCCTTTTCCCAGCCGAGCACGCCCGCGGCGCCCAATGCCGGTTGCTGCACCGAATCCCAGCCGAGACCCCAGTGGAAATCGGGCGCGGGGTTGATCGTGAGGGTCAAGGTCTGGTCCATGCCCATCTCCGCGATACCCGCCGCCGACACCACGCGCGTCCCCTGGAACACGCCGCCGCCGAGGAACATCTGCGCGAGATTCATCATGTCGGCGGGCGTGGAGCTGAGGCCGCCGGTAGCATATGCATTGACGAATTCCTGATACTGCGTGCCGTTCACGAAGGGATAAGAGAAGGTGCCGCTGGAAGGCACGCTCGTCAGATAACTGGAGTTCGTCATCTTGAGCGGCGTGAGGATGTTCGTCTGCACGAAATCCGCGAAGCTCTGCCCGCTGAGCGCCAGCACGAGTTGTTCGACCATCGTGAAGCCGTCGTTGCAATACACCGCCAGTTCGCCCGGCAGATGTTTCAGGTGCGTGTTCGCGAGTTCCGCCTGGGTGTCGGCTGCGTAGCCCGCAACCGGCGCGAACGTGAACAGGTTGCGGCCGTTCGTTCCGGGAAATCCCGACGAGTGCGACAGCAGATGCCGCGTGGTGATCTGCGCGAACTCCGGCGAGAGCATCGTGAAGGTCGGCAGATACTGGACGATCGGGGTATCGAGCGTGAGGCGTCCGCGGTCCTGCAGGATCGCCGCCGACAGCGCAGCGAACAGCTTGCTCACCGAGCCGATGTTGAAACGCGTCTGCGTCGTCGCGGCGGTCTTCGCCGGCACCGACGACACGCCGAAAGCCTGCTGCCAGAACACATTATTGCCCTTGAGCATGGCGACGGAGATGCCCGCCACCGGTTCTTCCGGATCGTTGATGGCCTGCTGGATCATCTGCTGGCCCATCGCGACGGTCTGCGGATAGGACGAGTGATCGTCGTCGCTACTGCCGCAGCCGGGCAGCACGGTGGCGAGCAGGCCGGCGCCGGTCATGCCGAGAAAGTGGCGGCGCTGGAGGCGAACGGGGGCTGGGTTGATGCGCTTGATGTCGGACACGGCAGTTCCTCTCACAGGGCGGAGAAGTGCGGTTGGGATGGCAACGTGCGCTGCGTGACCTGGGAGAAGCCTGATGCCCGGCCGGAGCCGGTAGACGGGACATCGCCATTGCTGTGTTGCTTGTTGATCGTGCGCAATGCGACGGACGTTGCCGCTCGAGCGAGCAGGCAACGTCCGGTCCCTTCGATGACGCGCTTCTTAAGTCACTGCCGAGAAATATACGTTAGGAATGGAAATGGTGGTAGGCAAATGAGGGCCTCGGCTGCCAGTGCCGCGTTACCTGCACTCCGCCTGATACCACTGGTCCACCAGACGCTGGGCCTGATGCAGGTCGTCCGGGTAATACGGGTCGAAGAACAGCGAGGGGTTGTAGCCCGCTTCTTCGAGAGCGGCCAGTTCGCTGTCGTTGCGCGCGCGCGTGGGCGGCGCATGGTTTCTGATTGCGGTGAGATCGACGCATTGTTGGGGGCTCAGGTGCCGGCCATCGGCGCCGGTGCCGTATCGTCCAGCCGGTGTGATACAGCCGGACAGGGCGACGGCGAGCGCACCGATCGTTATGTGTAGTCGTGTTCCTGACAGATTCATGGTGGTCTCCGCTGATTGCGCTGCCGGCAGTATGAACGATGGCCGCGCGGCCGGCAGGCGCGGCGCACGCCGGCATCGCTCTCAGGACGGATTGGCGTCAGGCTTGCCTGGCTCGTCAGACTTGGCTTGCTCGTCCTCGACTTCGACCGGCGCCTCCGGTTCCAGGGCTCTGGCGGCATGGATTGCATCGTCCTTTTTTGCCGTGACGACCACGAAGGTATGGTCTTCCCGAGGGATTTCTGCTTTCCAGCCGGGCTTTGCAGGGCTCACTTTCACGTCTTTGCTCATGTCCGGCTCCCGTGTACGTTGATACAAACGCCGAGCATCGGGAGTGCCTGCCCCGTTCGTCACGCAGGAATGATGCGTTCGCGCTTCAGGCGGTCGAACAGGTCGAAGAACGCATCGGGCGTGCTCTGATAGTCGAGGAACCCGAGCTTGCGGCTCTTCGACATGTCGGTCAGCACTTCCATCGGACGGCCGAGGTCGGCGTCCGTGTGCCACCAGGAAACCAGCCGGTCGATATCCTGTTCGGCCAGCGCATGCCGCGCCGCAATATCTGTCCACTGGGCGCGCGCCTGCTGCATGCGGCTGTCGAGCGGACGCGTCTCGCCGTCGAACGGCGCCGGCTCGATGCCGAAATACCCGGCGATGCGCGCCCACATCCAGTTCCAGCGGAACACGTCGCCGTTGACGACGTTGAACGCCTCGTTGCGGGCCTGAGCGGACGTCGCGGCCCATTCGAGCTGCCGGGCGAGCAGACGCGCGTCGGTCATGTCAGTGAGCCCGTTCCATTGCGCGGCCGAGCCGGGGAACACGAAAGGCGCGCCGGTTTCCTTGCACAGCGTGGCGTAGACGGCGAGCGTGACGCCCATGTTCATCGCGTTGCCGACCGCATAGCCGATGATCGTATGCGGCCGATGCACGCTCCAGCCGAAGCCGTAGCGGCTCGCGGCGTCGAAGAGACGGTCTTCCTGCTCGTAATAGAAGTTGTCGACGGGCTGCCGGCCCTGTTCCTCGCGGAACGGCGTCGTGGGCACGTTGCCCTGCGCATACGCTTCGAACGGACCGAGATAGTGCTTCAGGCCGGTGACGAGCGCGGCATGCGACAGCGCGCCGCCCGGGCCGAGCGCCGCGAGCACGTTCTCGACCATCGCGCCGTTGACGCGGATGTTCTCGGCTTCGGTCGCCTGACGCGCCCATGCGGTGAAGAAGACATGGCTGAACTGTCGTCCCTTCAGCGCGTCCGCGACGGACGTGGCCGACGTGAGATCGGCCGTGATCGATTCCATGCCGGCGGGAACGGGCGTCCGCCCGCGCGACAGCCCGGCAATCGTCCAGTCGCCGCGCGCGTGAAGGTGTTCGGCGAGGTTGCGTCCGACAATACCGGTGCCGCCGATGATCAGTGCTCGTTTGTCCATTGCTTCTCTTTGTGTTCGGGTGGGGGAATGCGGAATCGCATCAGTGTGCCGCCTCGCCGGGAAACCTGCTGACATCGCTTGCCGCGCCGCTAACTGACCTTGGAACCCAAAAAACCGCTTGCAATGTATTTTGATTGAGTATCATCGGAATACATTGAAGCCCGAAAGAGATACAGAGAAAGCGGGTTTCCACTCCTCAACCGCAGGCACGCACTACAAGGAGCAGTCAATGAGCGACACGCTGCATGCGCCGGGCGACGTAGCGCAAGCGCAGATGATCGAGGACCGGACCTACCGCAAGGTCACGCTGCGCCTGATTCCGTTCCTGATCCTCTGTTATGTTGCGGCCTATCTGGACCGCGTGAACATCGGCTTCGCGAAACTCCAGATGCTGAGCGACCTCCAGTTCAGCGAAACCATCTACGGCCTGGGCGCGGGCGTGTTCTTCATCGGCTACTTCCTCTTCGAGGTGCCGAGCAACCTGATGATGCAGCGCGTCGGCGCGAAGGCCTGGATCGCCCGCATCATGGTGACCTGGGCGCTCATTTCCGGCGCCTTCTTCTTCGTGCAGACGCCCACCCAGTTCTATGTGCTGCGCTTCCTGCTCGGATCGGCCGAAGCGGGCTTCTATCCCGGCATCGTGCTCTATCTGATGCAGTGGTATCCGGCGCGCCGCCGCTCGCACGTGCTGGCCATCTTCATGGTGGGCATTCCGCTGGCGGGCATCATCGGCGGGCCGCTTTCCGGCTGGATTCTCGAATCGTTCAACGGCTCGCACGGACATCCTGGCTGGCGCTGGCTGTTTCTGATCGAGGCGCTACCTTCGCTCGTGCTGGGCATCGCGGCGTTCTTCTACCTGGAGAACCGTCCGGACAAGGCGAAGTGGCTGACGCGCGAGGAAGCCGCGATCATCGCGAACGCGCTCGACTCGGTGCCGCCCAAGCACACGCGCATTTCGCAGACGGTCGGCCAGGTGTTCCGCGACCCGCGCATGCTGCTGATGGCGCTGATCTACTTCTGCGTGATCATGGGCCAGTACGGCCTGACCTTCTGGATGCCGACGCTCATCAAGGCGTCCGGCGTGTCGGGCGCGCTGCATATCGGCGTGCTGTCAGCGATTCCGTTCATCTTCGGCGCGATCGCCATGGTCTCCTGCGGTCGCAATTCGGACCGTACCGGCGAGCGCCGCTGGCATCTGATCGTGCCGATGCTGGTCGGCGCGCTGGGTTATGCCGTCACGGCTGGCGCGGGATCGAATGTGCCGCTCGCATTGCTCGGCCTTTCGCTGGCGGCGGCGGGCGTGCTGACGCCAGGACCGCTCTTCTGGGCGCTGCCGTCCGCGATTCTAGCCGGCACGGGCGCGGCAGCGGGCATCGCGGCGATCAACGCGTTTGCAGGTCTCGCGGGCTTTGTCAGTCCTTATCTGATCGGCTGGCTGCGCGATCTCACGCATACCTCCGTGATCGCGATGTACGTGTCAGCGGGCGTGCTGGTCGTCGGCGCCGCGATGATCCTGCTAATACCCGCCAGGCTCGTGAATCGCTGATTGTTTCCAATCTCGCAGTAGGGAACCGGCATGCCGCCACGCGCGCATGCCGGTTTTTTTTCGCCCTCGGCAGTGTGCATTTGTATTTCTTCGTGTTAGTTTATGTATTCATAGAAAGAGTATAGAAATACATCAAGGAGGAACGTCATGGACTTGAACCTGAAAGGCAAATCCGCGCTGATTACCGGCGCGTCGAAGGGCATCGGGCTGGCAACGGCATGGGCGTTCGCGGCGGAAGGCGTCGCGGAACTGCATCTGGCGGCGCGTTCGGCCGATGCGCTGCATCGCGCGCAGGACGAGATCGCGACGAAGCACGGCACGCGCGTCCACGTGCACGCGACGGATCTCTCGGTCACGCAGAACGCCATCGACCTCGCGCGCGCCTGCTCGAACGCGGACATTCTGGTGAACAACGCGGCGGACTCCAGCCCCGGCCCGCTCGACAAGGTGAGCGACGCGGACTGGCGCGCGAGTCTCGACATGAAGATCTTTTCGTACGTCACGCTGACGCGCGAGCTGTACGCGTCGATGAAGCAGCGCGGCAGCGGCGTGATCGTCAACGACATCGGCAATTCGGGCGAGAACTGGGACGCGAACTACATCATCGGTTCGACGGGCAACGCGGCGATGATGGCCTTTACGCGCGCCATCGGCGGCTGGGCGCTCGACGACGGCATCCGCGTGGTGGGCGTGAACCCGGGTCCGGTCGCCACCGACCGCATGGTGAAGCTGATGAAGCGCCGCGCGCTCGACTGGTACAACGATGAAAGCCGCTGGGAAGAACTCTTCGACAAGTATCCCGGCAAGCGTGCAGCGCGGGCCGATGAGGTGGCCGACCTGATCGTATGGCTCGCGTCGGATCGCGCGGCGTATATCACGGGCACGATCGTGACCATCGACGGCGGCATTGCGTCGCGCCGTTCCATCATCTGAGGGGGACGTCATGCGTCGATTCGAGGAACGCAATGCCTATTTCGACCGGCTCTGCAACAGCGAAGGGCTGATGTGGCTGGGCCAGAACACCAATCACTTCGAGCCGCATCCGGCCGTGCGTCAGGCCGTCATCGACGCACTCGATGGCGGCGAATACCACGCCTATGCGCCGCCGCTCGGCTTCGAGGAACTGCGGCAGTTGATCCGCGAGGACATCGGCTTGCCTGATGCATCGGTGATGGTCACCGATGGCGCGGTGGAAGGGCTGTACAACGTCTGCCGCAACATCTGCGAAGCGGGCAAGGATTTCGTCACGACCAATCCGAGCTGGGCCTGGCCGATGCAATTCGCCGCGCGCGCGGGTTCACGCGTGATCGAACTGCCTATCTACTCGGCGGGGCAGCACTACAAGCTCACGCCCGCACAATTGCGCGCGGCGGTGAACGAAAACACCGGCGTGATCTATCTCGTGGATCCGAACAACCCGCTCGGCACCTGTCACACCGAAGACGAAATTCGCGAGTTCGCGGAGATCGCGCGGTCGGTCGGCGCGTATTTCATTCATGACGCCACCTACTTCCAGTTCGCCGACAGCTTCACGCCGGCGTATCGCTTCTATCCCGAGAAGACCATCGTCACGTACAGCTTTTCGAAGTGGCTGGGTCTGGCGGGCATGCGGCTCGGCGCGGTGATCGCGCATCCGGATCTGATCGAACGCTTCGCTTCCGCGCCGCCGAACAATCTCGGCAGCAATGTGCTGTCGCAACGCGCGGCGATCGCCGGGCTGCGCACGAAGAGCGAATGGTTTCCCGAGATCAACCGGCGTCAACGGCGCAATCAGGCGGCGGTCGTCGAGGCGGCGAAGAATGTGGAAGGATTGAGCGTGCCGGTGTATCCGTCGCAGGCGAATCTGCTGGTCGTGGAGACCATCAACGCGGGAATCACGCCGGAGGCGCTGGTGGAAGCGTTCCAGGCCGAGCGCGTGATGATCCGTCAGGGCGCGTACCACACGAAGGAATTCGGGCATCGCTTCGTGAAGGTGAGCCTGACCGTGCCGGAACTGTGGGCCGACCGATTCTGCGAACTGCTGCCTTCGATGGTCGAGCGCGCACGGTCCATCAAGCAGCCCGCGAATCAATTCTGACGAGGCCGGAACCGACATGCCGTATCTGAAAACTTCCGACGATGTGAACCTGTACTACGAAGAAGCAGGCGAAGGCACGCCGCTGGTCTTCGTGCATGAATTCGGCGGCGACCTGCGCAGCTGGGAACCGCAGATGCGCTACTTCAGCCGGCGTTATCGCTGCATTGCTTTCGCGGCGCGCGGTTATGCGCCGTCCGACGTGCCTGAGGACATCGAGCGCTACTCGCAGTCCATCGCCGCGCGCGATATCCGCGACGTGCTCGACGCGTTGAAGATCGATCGTGCGCATGTCGTGGGCCTGTCGATGGGCGGCTTCGCGACGCTGCATTTCGGGCTCGATTATCCGGAGCGCGCCCGTTCGCTGGTGGTCGCGGGCGCGGGCTATGGCGCGGAGAAGGCGTTCGAGGATCACTTCCGCGATGTGTCGCTGGAAGTTGCGAAGCAGTTCGAGGCGCAGGGCGCCGAGCAGTTCTCGAAGACCTATGCGCTGGCGGCATCGCGCATTGCGTTCCAGGTGAAGGACCCGCGCGGCTGGCTCGAATTCGCGACGATGCTCGGCGAACATTCCGCGCGTGGTTCTGCCCTGACGATGCGCGGCGTGCAGGCGCGCCGTCCGTCCATCTATGACCTCGAAGCCCGTCTTCAGGCGATGACGGTGCCTACGCTGGTCGTCGTCGGCGATGAGGACGATCATTGTCTTCAGCCCGGCATCTTCCTGAAGCGCACGGTGCCCGCGAGTGGACTCGTCGTGATGGCGAAGACCGGTCATACGCTCAATCTCGAAGAACCGGCGCTGTTCAATCAGCATGTCGCGGAGTTTCTCGCGATGGTCGAGCAGGACCGCTGGCTGCCGCGCGATCCGCGCGCGGTGCCTGCGCAGATCATGAAGACGTCATGAGCGCGCCGCACCAGACGCGTGCAAGCGCGTTCGTCGATGAACAGCGTCTCGCAGGCCGGCTCGAAGCGATGGCGCGCATCGGCGCCACAGAGAAGGGCGGCGTGAACCGGCAGGCGCTGTCGGCGGAAGATGCGCAAGCGCAGCGCGAACTCGTGCGCTGGGGCGAGGCGCTGGGCCTCGAGCCGTCCGTCGATGCCATCGGCAATCTGTTCCTGCGTCTCGAAGGCACGGACGCGGAGGCGGCGCCGGTGCTGTCGGGATCGCATCTCGATTCGCAACCGACCGGCGGCCAGTTCGACGGCGTTTATGGCGTGCTGGCCGCGTTCGAGGCCGTCGAAGCGATCATCGCCTCGGGCGTGAGACCGCGTGCGCCGATCGAAGTCGTCGCGTGGATGAACGAGGAAGGCTCGCGCTTCGCGCCCGGCATGATGGGTTCGGCGGTGTTCGCGGGCGCGCGCGAACTCGACGAAGTGCGTGCCGTGACGGACAAGGGCGGCGTCAGCGTGGCGGCGGCGCTCGCGGACGTGCGCGCGGTTCTGCATGAGGTGCCCGAGCGCGCTTTGGGACAGCGCGTGGCCGCGTTTGTCGAAGCGCATATCGAGCAAGGTCCGATGCTGGAGAAGGAGGGATTGACGATCGGCGTCGTCACGGGCATTCAGGGCAAGCGCACGTTCAAGGTGCGCGTGGACGGAGAGGCCGCGCACGCGGGCACGTCCACGCGCGCGGAACGCAAGGACGCGCTGCTGGCCGCCATCGCGATGGTGCAGGCGCTGGCCGACGCCATGCACGACGCCGAAGATATCGTGAAGTTCACGGTCGGGCGTTTCGATGTGAAGCCGAGCGCGCCGTCGGTGGTGGCGAGTTCGGTGGACTTTTCCATCGACTTGCGGCATCCCGACTCGGACACGCTGACGCGGCTCGGCGACCGCATCGCGTCGATCTGCGAGGCGCATGCGGGCGTGTGCACGGTGCGCGTGACGGAGCTTTCCACGGCGATGTCGCTCGACTTTCCTGCACGGATGCGTGAGTTGATCCGCGAAGCCGCGGCAAGGCTCGATCTGCCGCATCGCGACATCCTGTCCACCGCAGGCCACGATGCGCGCTATCTGCACGCGGTGTGTCCGAGCGGCATGATCTTCGTACCGTCGCATCTCGGGCTGACGCATTGCGAGGCGGAATTCACGGCATCGGCGGATCTGGCTGCCGGAACGCGCGTGCTCGCGGATGTGCTCGTCGAACTGGCTTCCTGAAAGCGGGAGCGGACTTTGCTGATTCAGCGTGCAAGGTCCGCTCGACGTTACAGGAGGGAAGCATGACCGCGCACCATGGAGAAGCAGAAGACGCAGAGACCTACACGACGTTCAAGGAACTCGTCAACATGACGGCGTCACAACTCGACAAGTGGCTCGATACCGACGCGTCTCGCGAAGTCGGACAGAAGAACGGTGGCGAGTCGGTGGGGCACAGGTCGGGGCGGCACATCATCGACATTCTCGGCAAGAAGAAAGCCGATCTCGGCGCCGACGACTACGCGCACATGCGCAAGGTGAACGGCTATGTGAAGCGGCACCTCGCGCAACGTCCGCATGAGGTCGAGCATTCGCACTGGCGTTACTCGCTGATGAACTGGGGACACGATCCGCTCAAATGAGCGCTCAAGTGAGCGCGCACCCTCAGTCGTTCACGAACACGATGCGGTCGCGTCCGGCATCGTCGTTCCAGTGTTCGGCGAGATGCGGCATCGGCACGGCTTTCGTTTCCACGTGCAGGCCGCCTTCCGCAGCGGCATTCAACACCGCCTGCATGGCCGCGAACAGGCGCGGCATCGCGACGCTTCCCAGGCCGCTGCCAAGCAGGCTGATCGCGCTTGATCGCAATACGGCCGCCGGCAGCGCGATCTCCTGCGCACTCATCGAACCGATCTGCACGAAGCGCAGCGCGCGTTGTGCTTCGGATACACGCGCAGCAGCGATCAGCAACGCCCGCGCACTCGGTCCCCACAGATAGTCCAGCACGATATCGACACCTTCCGCGCAATGCGCTTCGAATGCACGGCCAAGCGCGGCTTCGTCGCCGTCAAGGGTGATCGTCGTGTCCGCGCCCAACTCGCGCAGCCGGTCGAGCATCGCGCGATTACGTCCCGTCGCGATGATCTTCCCCGCGCCGAGCCGCTTCGCCACCTGCACCGCAAGCTGACCCGACGCGCCCGTCGCACCGTTGATCCATACCGTCTCGCCGGCGACGAACTTTGCGCGCTCGGTGAGCGCCGCCCATGACGACATGCCGGGAATGGCGATGGCGGCGGCATCGATGTCGTCGATGGCATCGGCCAGCGGCAGGCAATGGTCGAGCGGCACCAGCGTGCGTTCGGCCATGGCGCCGAATGGCGCGACAGGACCGAAGAAATAGACACGCCGGCCATCGTCGAGACGACCCGCGCCATCGACGCCCGCGACGAACGGATAGGTCTTCGTCGACGAATAATGCTCGCCGGATGCCCGTCCGCGCGTCAGGCGGCTCAACGCCGACGCGCCCACTGTCACGACGACTTGTTCACCCGAGGCCACCGGTTCATCGAACTCGGTCCACACGGGTGGGATGCCTGCCTGCTTGACGACTGCTGCTTTCATGCTTGCTCCTGGTTGAATGGGGCGCCGAGTCCGGTCATCCATGCGCGCAGCGCGGGATCGCGGATGTCCAGCACGTCGAAGAGGCCGAGCGCGAGCAAGGCCGGCAAGGCGTCCTCGATATCGCGTCCGGCTTCCGCGCGGCTCGCGGGACTGGCGTGCGGATCGCTCCACACACGCGCATTGACGAGAAACGCGCCGACCGTGCCCTTGCGGATCGTCGTGCCGTTGAGGCGGGTTTCGTCGAGATGATCGGGAAGCATCTGGCTGGCTCGCATCGCGTATGGCTCCGTGGATGAATCAATGAAGCCGAGTCTAGACGTGCGCCCAAGGCCCGTCTCCGGTATAAAGGCCATTCGATACCGTAATCCGGCCATGACTACACCCCTGATTCGCCCCGAACTGGTGATGTCGCAGGACGGCCCGTTCCTCGCGGCCGCCGAACTCACGCAAAGCGAGCCGCGCGAAGTGGCTTCGCATAGCCACGCGCGCGGCCAGTTGATGGGCGCGTCGAGCGGCCTGGTGTCGATTGGCGTCGATACGCGCCAGTGGGTCGTACCCGCCGTTCATGCCATCTGGATTCCGCCGCATCGGGCGCATTCGGTGCGGTCCTACGGACCGTTCTCGGGATGGAGTGTCTTCGTGACCGAGGCGCGTTGCGCGGCCTTGCCCGCCGAGCCCCGCGCCATACGCGCCACGTCGCTGCTGCGTGAAGCGGTGCATCGCGCGTCGTCGTGGCAGGACGACTCGCTCGATGCCGCGCGGGCGCGCATCGCCGACGTCATCCTCGATGAACTCGCCGCGGCCCCGGAAGCGCCGTTTCATTTGCAGCGTCCGCGCGATCCGGCCTTGCTGAAGATCACCGACGCGCTCGCCAACGATCTCGCCGACAACCGCCGTCTTGAAGAATGGGCCGCGTGGGCCGGCGTCTCGCCGCGCACGTTGAGCCGGCGCTTCATGGCTGACACCGGGCTGACCTTCGCGCAATGGCGTCAGCAGGCGCGCATGCTGCGTGCGCTGGAGCGCGTGGCCGATCGTGTGCCGGTGACGACCATCGCGCTGGAAACGGGCTACGAGAACATCAGTGCGTTCATCGACGTGTTTTGCCGCACGTTCGGCACGACGCCCGGGCGCTATCACGCGGGCGGCTGAACGCTTGAGACCTGCTGCCGGGGCGGATCGGGATACTATCGTCGAACGAACACGCGGAGGAGGAGACATGAGCCAGACGAACTGGTACGGCGAGCACGCCTGTTCCCTCGATGACTTCGAACGTGTACTCGCGCAGGAAGAGGCGCATCCGCCGCGCCATGCCGCCGCGAGTCAGCGAGGCATTCCGCTCTATGACTGCCGCGCGCTGGGCGACGATGCGCCCCAACGCAAGGTCTTGCAGGCGGAATGGGCCGAGGTGCTGCGCGCGGGCGCGGGCGTGCTGGTGCTGAAGCACGCCTACGCCGACCCCGCCCCGATCGACGACGCCACCGCTGTCTTCGAAGACATCATCCGGCAGGAGCGCGAGCAGGGCACGAGCCGCGCGGATCACTTCGCGAAGGCGGGCGCGAACGACCGCATCTGGAACGCGCAGGAAAAGCTTTGCCTGCAAGCGCCTGAGGTCTTCGCGCGCTATTTCGCGAACCCGTTTCTCGCGTGCATGGCCGAAGCGTGGCTCGGCCCCGCGTATCAGATGACGTCGCAGGTCAATGTCGTGCGGCCGGGCGGCGCGGCGCAGGAGGCGCATCGCGACTATCACCTGGGTTTCCAGACCGAAGAGGAAGTGCGCCGCTATCCCGCGCATGTTCACGCGATGTCGCCGTTCCTGACCTTGCAGGGCGCGCTGGCCCACAGCGACATGCCGGTGGAAAGCGGACCGACGAAGCTCCTGCCATTCTCGCAGCGTTACGCACAAGGCTATCTCGCGTGGCGGCTTGCGGACTTTCGCGCGTATTTCGAGGCGCACTGCGTGCAACTGCCGCTCGAAAAAGGCGACGCGCTGTTCTTCAGCCCCGCGCTGTTCCATGCGGCGGGCGCGAACCGGACGCGCGAGGTGCAGCGCATGGCCAATCTGTTGCAGGTGTCGTCGGCCTACGGGCGGGCGATGGAATCGCTCGATCGCGCGCGCATGTGCGAGGCCGTGTATCCGTTCCTGAGCGAATGCAAGTCCACCGGCCGCATGAGCGATGAGGAGATCGAGGCGGTCATCGCTGCGTGCGCGGAGGGCTATGCCTTCCCAACGAATCTCGATCGCGATCCGCCTTCGGGCGGTCTCGCCCCGCCGAGCCAGCAAGCGCTGTTGCGCGAGGCGTTGCGCGAAGACTGGCCGCTGCAAGGCTTGACCGATGCGCTACGCGATCACGCGTGGAAACGCACCACATAAAACATTCGGTAACGCGTGGGTAACGCCTCGTAAGCACTGACGAAAAGCGCATTTTTCTCAACCGATCGCCGCGCCTCGCGTCCGGAGAAGATGGCTGCCGTTGCAAGCAGCAACGTCCATTTTCTCCAAGGAGCGCGCAGGATGAACGTCAACAGTCCCCTCAACAGCCACGCGGTGCCGCAGACGGCGAACACGCTGCCGATCCGGCGCAACACCGAAGTCCCGGCGGCCGAAAGCATCCCCTCGCCAACGACGAAGACGCCGGTGAACAATCCCGCGCATCTCGGCAATCACGTCGATACGACCGCCTGAGCCATGCCTGCGATCGTTCGATTCGCGCTCGCGTGCGCGGCGCTTGCATCGTGCCCGCTGACGCTCGAAGGCTGCGCGCTCGCCGCGCTGCCGTGCCGCGTGACGGCCGCGACGCTCAAGGTCGTGCCGGTGGTCGGCCACGCGGCGGCCACGCCGTTCGATGTCTGCGCTTCGGCGATCGACTGACATGAAGCGCATCCTTCTGCCCTGCGCGCTGATCGCCGCCCTGTTGTTGCCCGCAGCCGCGCGGGCGCAGCAACCGTACGACTTTCGCGGGCTGCGGCTGGGCGTTCCGCTGGATGTCTTCCGCCGCGAAGAGCCCGCACGCGCGACGCCGCCGCTCAGCGTCGCGCTGTGCGATACCGACGTCGAAGCGGCGGCGCTCGGCATGGTGCTGCGCGATCCGCACAGCCTGACCATCAGCTGCAAGTGGGCGCATCGCGACGAGGCGGGATGGCAGGCGTCGCAAGCGGTCGTCGACGGCGCTCCCGCGCGCGACCACGTGCTGCGCTTCGCCGCGATGCCGGGCGATGCCACACCGCGCCTCTATCGCATGTCATTCGTGATCGATGCGCGCATGGCCGACGACCTCGGCGCGGCCTTGTCGTCGCGTTTCGGCGCGGGCCGCGTCGTGCGTGCGAACGGCTACCGGACGCGCCGCTGGGAGAACGCGACGAGCTCCATCACGCTGGAGGCGAACGGCGCGTCGGCGACGGCGCGCGTGATCTATCGCCTGAAAGCCTACGAAACCTGGTTGCGCGAGACCGAAGACACATGGCGTCTCGCCGCCTTGCATGACACCCCTTGAATCCCGGAACGCATCGTCATGAAATTGACAGTCTTGCTGTGCATGTGTGCGCTGTCGGCGTGTTCGTCGTCGCGATCCATCGTCGAGATGCCCACTTATGCGCCGGCCGTCGCGCAGCCGGTCAACGTCAATACGCTTGGCGCGATCTATCAGGCGGGCAATGCCGTGTCGCTGTATGAGACCTCGCGCGCGCAGCGCGTGGGCGACGTGCTCACCATTCGCCTTTCCGAGTCCTATTCAGGCAGCAATACCGCCGATGCCAGCGCGAGCCGCGCGAGCAGCATCAGCGCCACGGCCGCCGATCAATCGACCGGCGCGGCCGCCCGCCTTGCACGCCTGTTCAACGTGGGCTCGGCGGATACCTCGTTCAAGGGCAACGGCAGCACCAGCAACCTGAGCGCGATGAGCGGCACGCTCGCGGTGTCGGTGATCGGCACCTTGCCGGGCGGGAATCTCGTCGTCGCAGGCGACAAGATCATCGCGATGAGCGGCAATCAGGATCAGATGCGCTTCTCCGGCATCGTCAATCCGAAGGATATCGAGGCGGGGAATTACGTGGCGTCGAACAAGGTGGCGAATGCGCGCATCGAACAGGCGGGCGTGGGCATGCTCGCCGATTCGACCACGATGGGATGGTTGCAGCATCTCTTCATGAGCGTGCTGACGTTCTGAGCTTGCGGCAACGCATCAGTACGGCGGACGCGCGGCAATGCGTCCCGCCGCGCTCGGGTCGCCATGCGGCACGAAGATGTAGCCCTGGCCCCAGACCGTCTGCACATAGCGCGGCTCGGACGGGTCGGTTTCCAGCAGACGGCGCAGGCGCCAGATCGATACATCGAGACTGCGATCACGATGCGCACCCGCGCCACGCAAATGTTCGTTCAACTGCGCGCGCGAGAGCACGGTCATCTGGTTCTTCACGAGCGTCTTCAAGAGCGCGAATTCACCCGAACGCAACGCAATGCGTTCGCCGTCGCGGCGCAGTTCACGCGCGCCGAAGTCCATTTCGAAGGGACCGAAGCGATAGCTCGGACGTATCTCCGGCGCGCCGGGCACGAACGACGGCGGTCCGTTGCGGCGTCGCAGGATGGTGCGGATGCGCGCCAGCAGTTCGCGCGGATCGAAGGGCTTGCCGAGATAATCGTCCGCGCCGAGTTCGAGGCCGATCACGCGATCCAGCACGTCCGAACGCGCGGTGAGCAGGATCACGGGAATGTCGTCGTGGGCGTGGCGCAGTTCACGCAGCGCGCTGATGCCGTCCTTGCCCGGCATCATCACGTCCAGCACGACCAGCGCGGGCCGCAGGTTCTGCACGGCGCTTTTCAGCGCGATGCCGTCGTCCAGCACGGACACGTCGAGGCCGTGTTGCGTCAGGAAGTCGCGCACGTGTTCGCGCACGACGGGGTCGTCGTCGACCATGAGTACATGTGGTGTCATGCGCCGATTCTAGGGTCGGCATCGGCGGCCTGGCCATCGCGCGAAACTTTCCATTTCTTTCTGTTACGGGATGGCTGGCGGGTCGTGAATGCCGCGGGCGTCCGTGGCGGCTGGCGTGGCGGCCCATGGCATGCAAGGACGCGAGGTCGCGGCGCGCGCTGCCGTAAGAAACGGTAATGCGCCGAATAATGTGGCGCGTGCCGATTGGAATGGGCACCGAATAAAATTTCGATATGGCTACATCGGTTCTGATCGTCGACGACGACTCCGCGGTGCGCGATCTGCTGCGCCGCTTCTTTCATACGCAAGGCATCGAGGTCTCCGTGCTGCATGAAGGCGCGGGGCTGCGCCGTCGTCTGGAACTGGAGCGGCCTTCCATCGTGGTGCTGGACATCATGATGCCGGATACCGACGGGCTCCGCGCGCTCCGCGACCTGCGCGCGGCGGGCGAGGACATTCCGGTGATCTTCGTGACGGGCTGCGACAGCGTGGCGCAGAAGATCGCGGGACTGCAAACCGGTGCGGACGATTACCTCGCGAAACCCTTCGATCCGCGCGAACTGCTTGCACGCATCGAAGCCGTGCTGCGGCGTCGCGCAAGCACGCCGAGCCAGCCCGAGCGCTGCGCCCGCGAACGCTTCGGACGCTTCGAAGTGGACTTCGTCACGCGTGCGCTGATCTGCGGCGAGAAGCGCATTCCGCTACGCGAAAGCGAGTTCGCGTTGCTCAAGGTGTTCATCAAGCATCCGTACAAGGTGTTGTCGCGCGTGCTGTTGCACGATCTCGTGCATCGCGACGACCTGCCGTTCCGCGACCGTGGCCTCGACGTGCCGGTGTGGCGGCTGCGCCGTCTGATCGAAGACGATCCGTCGCAGCCGCGCCACTTGCAGACGGTGCGCGGACAAGGCTTCGTCTTCGTGCCCGATGGAGAGCACTCGGCGCTCGATCGCATCCGGGCCTAGCACGATGCGTCTGGCTGCCTTCTCGCCGCGCGGCATCGCGGATACCTTGTTCGGCCGCATGGCGCTGCTGTCGGTCTGTGTGCTGCTGGTGCTGCAGGGCGGATGGTTCGCGATGCTCCATATTCAGGCGCCACACAAGGAAGCCGATGGTTACGCGCGCGCGCTGCTGATCGTGCTGGAAGCCGCGCACAACGACGTGACGCTCGGCGGCAAGCTGATGCGCCAGACGCGCGTGCATATCGTGCCGGTCTGGAACATGCCGGAACCGCTCGAACTCCAGGATCCACGCACGACGCGTCATGCGCATCTCGCGAAGCAGATTGCCGATGGCCTGCCGCCTGGCTCGCAGATCGCCATCGACAGTATCGGCCGCAAGATGCCGCGCCTGTGGGTGCGTTATCCGTCGAGCGCGTTCTGGATCGTCACGCCGATTGACCTGCCGCCGCCCGCGCCCATCTTCACCGAGTCCATCGTATTGCTGTGCGGCGCGCTGCTGCTGTCGCTGTTCGTCACCTGGCAATTGCAGCGCCCGCTGGCGCGGGTCGCGCAGGCCGCGCGGCGCTTCGGCGGCGGCGAGCGTCCGATGCCGGTGGGCGAACATGGGCCGCGTGAGCTGCGCGATCTGATCGGTGCGTTCAATCAGATGGTGAGCAAGATCGCCGAGGCCGACGACGATCGCGCGGTCATGCTCGCCGGTATTGCGCACGATTTGAAGGCGCCGCTCACGCGGCTGTCGCTGCGTGCGACGGTGCTCGCGAAAGACGAGCGCGAACGCGCGCATTTCCTGCGCGACATCGACTCGATGACGCGCATCGTGCAACAGTTCCTCGAGTTCGCCGCGCGTGCGCCGTCCGAAAGCGCGCCGGCGGGCGTGGATGCGTTCATCGCGGAACAGTTCGCCGCGCCAGAGGACGGCGACGATGCGCTGTTCCAACTGTCGCTGCACGCGGGCGACGGGTTCGTGCTGCCGCGTACCTTCATCGACCGGTTGTTGACCAATCTTGTCGACAACGCCTTCGAACATGGCGAGCCGCCTGTGGAGATCAGGACTGCGCGGCTGCGTGCCGACTGGCTGATCGAAGTGCGCGATCACGGCCCCGGCATTCCCGATGCGCAACTCGACGATGCACTGCGCCCGTTCGTGCGGCTCGATCCCGCGCGCAGCGGCAACGGCCATTGCGGGCTGGGTCTTGCCATCGTCGAACGTCTCGTACGCGAACAGCATGGCCGCTGTGAGATCGGCAATGCCGAGGGCGGCGGACTGGTCGTGCGTATCGTCATTCCCGCTCAATCAACATGATCGTGACCTCGCTACCGACTCCGACCTCGCGTCGCGCCTTCCTGCGCGGCGCCGCGCTGCTCTCGACCGCTTTCGGCGCGAGTGCGCTCTTGTCCGCGTGCGGCGGTGCAAGCGATGAAGCCGCGATGGCGGAGACGCCGCGCGTGGCATCGGTCGAAAATTTTCGCGATGTGGCTGGTATCGGCGATGGCTACGCCTCGCTCGATGGACGCCGCCTGCGACGCGGCGTGTTCTATCGCTCGGGCGCGTTCGCGCCGAACGATGCAGACGCCGCCACGCTCGCTCGGCTCGGGCTGCGTGCGCTGCATGATCTGCGCATGGTGGCCGAGGCTTCGCTAGCGGTGGATCGCGTGCCGGCGAATGCGGTGCGCGAGACGCATGAAGTCATGCCGATCGATGTCGCTTCCGCCATGCCGCATGACGCAGCGGCGGCGAGCGCATGGATGATCGAACGGCAGCGCAAGCTGGTCACGGATCCGGTGGCACGGTTGCAGTTCGGTCTGCTGCTCACGCGGCTGGCACGCGTCAGCGGGTCGCAAGTGATTCATGGCGCGGTCGGCAAGGACCGGACCGGCTGGGCAGCGGCGCTGTTGCTGGCCATCGCGGAGGTGCCGCTCGACGTGATTATCCAGGACTATCTGCTGACCAACACGGCGGCCCAGCCGCAGATCGCCGCACGCATGCAGGCGCATTCAGCGCGGCTCGGCACGGACACGGCAACCGTGGCGCCGCTGTATCAGGCGCAGAGCGCGACCATCGAAGCCGCATTCGACGAGATGGTGGGCGGCTTCGGCACGCTCGACAATTACCTGTCGCAAGGGCTGTCGTTGAGCGGGGGCGACATCGGCATGTTGCGCGCGAAGCTGCTGGCCTGATGTCACGCGTTGCTGCATAAAAAAACGGCTCGCCTGAGACAGGTGAGCCGCAAGAGGGATCGGTACAACTCGTACTACGCAGGCAGATTAGCACTGCGGCATCGTTCCTTGAGTCGATGGAAAGATGCGGAAAGGAAGGTGCGGATCATGGTTCATGGCACCTGAGCAACCACCATGCGTCCCACGAGCGCATCCAGCTTCTGCCGGGCGCTGGCGAAGCGGTCCATGCTGAGGTCGTTGGTTTCATAGCGCGCGGTGACGAGAATCTGGCCGCGCCGCAGCAGCGTCAGATCGATAGCGGACAGATACGACACCGGGTTGCTGCTGAACGCATGCTTGTCCCAGCTCGTGGTCGCGGCATAGACGAGCATGGCCTCGCAACCGGGCGGCGACGTGCCGGGGTTATAGACCATCGAATTGACGCCGCGGCGCTGCAACGAGACTTGCAAATTGGGCACGAAGTCGCCGGTCGCGACCGTCTGGTTCAGTTCGATGCACACCGATTGCAGCGACGCCGGCTCGCCCGTCACCGAAGTCGGCGACGAATAGTTCGACGCCACCGAAAAGCCGGCCTGCACGAGCGAGCCGGCGGCATCGGCAGCGGTGATCAGGGTCCAGGTGCAGCCAGTCAGCGCGCTCGCGCTCAGGGCGAGCGCCAGCGCGAGGGAAAGACGCCGGGGCATGGCGGTGTGCTTGCGTCAGTGTTGGCTCAGCGCACGACGCGCAAGCGCACCGTGTTCGCCCCTTCGATCGTGGCAGTCAGCGTCGTGACGCGTGCCGTATCGGCCGTGCGCAGGACGAAATGCTGGCGCGTGGCGGTGTTGACGTCATGACGCACGTCGGGAAAGCATGCAGCGATGTCCGCGCCGAGTTCCTGCAACGGGTCGGCAACGACACCGTCCGCGCCCCAGTGCGCGCGCCAGCGGCAATCGTAGGTGTGCGCGCTGCCGCGACACGTGCCCTGACCCGGCGAACCGGCGGGCAGCAGCGGGCGGCTTTGCGCGAGCGTGCCGAAGGAGGGCGTGGCGACGATCGTCTGCAACGCCGTGCAGACGTCAGGCAGATCTTCTGCGGCGGCGGGGAGCATCGGCGCGAGCAGCACGGCGGCGGCGAGCGCGCGGCCCAGCGCGAGAGTGAAGGAGCGGGTGGCGATGTGTTGAGCGTGCATGACCTGGCGTAATGTCGAATGAGGAAACACCGCGTGGCGCGGTGCGCAGCGCGTCAGCCGCGCGGCATCAGCATCGTCGCGCATGAGCGTGTGTCCCGATTCGGCGAGCAGCACGCCGATTCGACAAGTTGTTTCCAGGTATTAACTCGACCTCTTCAAACCGTCTTCAAACGAATAGCGAGATGATCCCGCCGATCGTCGCCGCAGCCGCGACCCACTTGCCCGCGGTGTAGAAGCCGTTGGCATCGGTGGCCTGCACTTCGGGGCGTTCGAGGCCCAGCGCGCCGTATGCGAAGGACTTCACCGACGAAGGCTCGGTTGATGTGTCCGTTGTTGCGTCGGCGGTTGTATCAGCATCGGCCACGCGGCGCGGCACAGGCGCGTCCGCGCTCACGTAGGCACTCGTGGTCGTCGCACCGGAGATCTGCATCGCTATCCTCGTCGTTATCAGTCTGGCGGACTGCAATAACGGCGAGCCGCGCGCAGGCTTGAACGCGCGGTCCTTTCCCTTTCTTACTTACATCGGGTGGCTTTGCACGAAGCTCTTGTACGAGTAGTACGCGGGTTTCTTCGTGGTGCCGTCGCCCTCGATCAGACCGTAGTTGCCTTCGCTGTCGTCGTAGAGCTGGAAGCCCTGGATCGACTGGATGTTGTACTTCGACGCGACGCTCGTGTATTGCGCCATCATCGTGTCGCCGGTCATGTACGACGCGATCTGGTTGTACGAGCCATAGTCGGGCCGCACGCCGAACTCGTTGATCCAGATGGGCTTGCCCATGTTGTGCAGCACCTGCAGCACGTCATGGCAGCCCGTGCCGCCGCACGCGTTGGTGATGTCGCCTTCATTCGAGTACCAGTGCCACGACGTAATGTCCCACGAGACAGTGGGATGACCCCACGTGCCGTCCGGCTGCGAGCCGTCCGCGAGCATCTGGAAGAACGCATAGTGCAGCCAGGTGCCGCCGAGAATGATCTTCGCCGACCCATCCACCGACTTCACGCCCGCGATCATCCCGCGAATCGCGCCGCGCGCCAGCATGTACGAGCTGTTGTTGTAATGCTTCCATAGCACGCCGTCCACGTTGCCGTTCAGCGTCTTCGCTTCCAGTTCGTTGCCGACCTCGTAGTACGCGTAGTGGTACGAGCTGGCCGTTTGCTGGCCGAGCTGATAGCCGGCGTTGTAGGCATCGTCTTCGCTGTTGTAGTTCAGGTTCGCCATCAACACGGGATACATCGTCACGCCGCCATCGGCCATGACCTTCGCGACCTTGGCCAGCGCGGCCGCCGACGTCGAGCTATAGACGTCGTTGCGATAGATGGTCGCGCCGAGATCCTGGAGTTGCGCGAGCTGGGTCTGCGGACTGGTGGCGTCGTAGGCGCCGCCATTGGTGTTGTGTCCGTTCATGCCGTAGAAGATCGAGCCGTTGCTCGCGGCCTTCGACGTGGCCTTGGGCGTCGTCGCGGCCTTGCCCGTGGCGGCATCCACGGCGCTGTCGTTGCCGCCCCCGCATGCGGCGAGTAGCGCGCTTGCGAACATCGCGGTGAGCAACGCGGCGCGTCTCGACGCGTGAAGGGAGTGGGATGTTGAGTGTGAGGCTTGAGTCGATGATTTCATGAACATGAGGATGGCGAATCAAACGGTTCGAATTGAGAGCGACCAGATTCGGTAAAGCAGCCGGTTTAATTGCGAACGGGCGTTAGTTATCCGAATGACAACACACGAACGGACGCGGCTCCCGGTCATGTGACCAGGAGTCGTGAGGTCCAGGTTGTACTGGCTTGGCTGATATCCGCGTGCTGATGCGCATGGCTTGCCATGCGTTCAGGGTGCGGACGCCGCTGGGCCAAATGCATGGCGAGCGGCTTGACGAGTCACACCAAACGAATTCGATGTGACGTCGGTAACATGTGCTGTGATGGCCCGCGAGATACGTCAGATTTACTAACTAACAGGCGGATTGGGTGTGCCGTCGAGAACATTGCGGGACAACCATCGCAGCGGAGGAAAGGTTACTTCGTTAAGAGGTGGAAGTAAACCCGACAGCCGGAAAAAACATCTTCGTATGTGAAGGGCTGCGATCAGTTTCTTCTGTTTGTTGGAGTACTGATCGCAGCTGCTTCCACATGTATGGCCTGATACCGATTACGCCTTCTCTTCCGATGAATGCCTGAAGGCGCTTTCTGTGGATGCTTTCCCGCTCAGGGCGCTGCTACCCCCTGCGTCTTCGGCATGTACGAGGTATAGAAGCTCGCACCCGCCCATGCCGGCAACGCGTCGGTGACGAGGGGCGTGCCCTGCGTCCAGTTGGCGCCGTCATGCCAGTCACCGTTGCCGCTGAACTTCGCGACTGCCGGATACGGGTACACCGGGCGCGAGGCGGTCACCTTGCTGTCGGCATCGGTCTGATAGCTCATGACCGCAGTCGGCGCCGATCCCTGTTCGACCCAGCCCGTGATCTGCGACACCAGGTCGATGTTCGGGAAGCCCTCGCCGCCGCCGCAATGTCCGACGCCCGGCACCACATACAGCCGCGAGAACGCGCTGGCGTTGGCCTCGCCCATCGTCTGTTGCACGGCCTCGTAGTAGCGGATCGTGAAGAGCGGCGAGATGTGCTGGTCCGCCCAGCCATGCCACAGGATCAACTTGCCGCCCGCGTTCTTGAATGCCGAGAGATCCGGACTCGTGGCATCGTTGAGCGGATGGTTGGCTTGCAGATAGGCCGGATAGAAGCTCGCGTCCTGATAGCCAAAGGTATCGACGGTCGGTATCGCCGGCGATCCCGTGAAGATCAGGTTGTAGGCGCCGCTCACGATCAGGTAGCTGAACAGGCTCGTTACAGGCACTGCGGCGTCCGTGGAGTTCGAGGTCGGCACCTCCACGCCAATCCAGTTTGCTTCCGAACCGTATTGCGGCGAACCGCCGAGCATCGGCATGCCGGTGCTTGTATCGCTCGGGCCGCTGTAGATCTTCGTCGCGGTGGCGACTTCGGCGGCGGTGAGACATGTGCTCGTGTCGGTCGCGCTCGCGGCGCACTGGATCGTGGCGGGATTGAAGTGACATGTGCGCGGATCGGCGAGCAGGCCATCCGGCACGCCCGCCTGGCCACCGCATGCCGCGACCACCGCCTTGTGCAGCAACTGCGCCTTGTCGGCGTACAGGACGGCCTTGCCCGCGCTGGTGCCGGTCGTGCTGTTCGAGACCACGTTCCAGCCGTGATAGAGCGAGTTCTGGATCTGGAAATGCGCGGCCGGCGCACCCGCGACGATGCCGTTGTAGTCCGCCGGATAACGTTGCGCCGCCATCAGCGCTTCACGACCGCCGTCCGAGCAGCCGACGAAGTACGCATACTTCTGCGTCTGTCCGTAGTAAGCCTTGATGAGCTTCTTCGCTGCGAGCGTGGTGATGTGCTGGCCGCGATAGGCGAAGTCGGCCTGCTTCTGCGGATCCGTGCTCCACGAGGCATCCTGTCCCGAGTGGCCCATGTCGGTGGCCGCCGTCACGAAGCCGCCCTGCTGCACGAGCGGGCAGGTGTAGCTGAAGCTGAACGACGTTTGCTTGGTCGGATCGCTGAGATTGCCGCACAGGCCGCCGCAGCCGAGCGCGGCGAAACGCTGGGTCCACGAATCGACCGGCAAGGCGACTTCGAAGGTGTTGGCCGGCGCAAGCGTGCCCTTCACCGTGCAGAAGTTGACTGATGTGCCGTTGATGGTCGCGGCCGTGACGGTGGCAGAGGTGATCGTGCTGCCTGCGCCGCCTACGTCGCTGAGATCGACGGATGCCAGTTTCGAACAGTCGGTGACGGGTTTGACGACTGTCAGCGTAGTGTTCGCCGCTGTCTGGCTACTGTCATTGCCGCCGTTGCCGCCGCACGCGGCGAGGAAGGCGGCGGCGAGCCCGCACGCGAACACCGTGCACAACGATGCGGCCCGCGCGCGCGTCGCCGCGACGAGCCTTCTGGAAACCAGAGCTCTCATGGTTCTCTCCTGAAATTTCTTGTGATATCGAACAGCGGAAGACAGCCTGCGCAACTGTGCGTCACTGTGCGTCACCGTGCGCGCAGGCTGGAAGACACTGGAGATCAGAAGCGATGGATGATGCCGACACCGGCGGCGAACATGCTGCGCGAGGCCGAGGGCGCACCCTGGAAGCCGTCGCCAATGGACGCATTCGCGGCCGTCTGACGGTTGGCCGTCGTGCCCGACGGCACCGCCAGCGTGCGGCCGTTGGCGCGCTGGAAGGCTTCGAGCGCGTAGAGGCCGGTGCGCTTCGAGAGCGAGTAATACTGCGAGAGGTTGAACTGATGATACGAGGCGGCATCGTCGATGCCGTTCGCCTTGCTCGCCCACGTATAGCTATAACCGGCCGCGAAGTCCCACGCGGTTGTCGCCTTCCAGTGCAGCACCGAACCGACTGTGTTGAACACGGCTTCGTCGGTGAAGAGCGAATTGACGCCGGGGAGGTACTGCACGTTCGAATACGTGACCGAGACGTCCCAGGCGCTGTTGATCTGATAGCCGCCCGCGAGCGCGAAGCGCTGCTGCGCCTGGGCGCGCTGATAGCCCGCCGTGATCGCCGAGACGCCGGCCTGACCGGAGCCGTCGGTGGCGCTGGTGCTGTTGATGGTGGTCGAACTGCTGCTGTAGATGCCGCCCCCGCTGGCCGCGTTGTTGATGCGCGAGAACGCCACCGTGCCGCCGATCGGACCTTGTTGATACTGGATCGCAGCGGACCACGTCGAGCCCTGGTACACGCTGTCCGGGACGCCGGCGAGCGAATATGAACCGCTGACGGTGAAGCCGTAGAACTTCGGCGAGGTGTAGACCACCGAGTTGTTCGCCCGATAGATGGTGTCCATGCCGTCGAGATCGCCGGGGTGTGCGCCGAAATAGCCGGTCAGCCAGTTGGTCGGGCTATAGGGTGAGAGCAGCGTGTAGTACGACGCGTACTGGCGGCCCAGGGTCAGCGTGCCGTAGGCCGGATTGGTCAGCCCGACCCACGCCTGGCGGCCGAACATCGCATTGGTGAACTGCTGGCCGCCGCTGTTGATGTCGAAGCCGGATTCCAGCTGGAAGATGGCCTTGTTGCCGCCGCCGAGATCTTCGGCGCCCTTCAGCCCGAAGCGGCTGCCTGCCCAGATGCCCGAGGCCATCTTGACATTCGAGCGGCCTGCGTTGGACTTCGCGAGATTCGTCTGGCTGCTTTGATAGACGATCGAATCGTCGACGATGCCATAGAGTGTCACGCTGCTCTGGGCGAACGCGGGCGCCACGACGACCGCCGTGCCCGCGATCATGCCCGCGCCCAGACGCTTGAACGGTATCAGCGGCTTCAAATGTTTCAGTGAATGTCTCACTCTCGTGTGCCCCTTCCTGGATTGTCGTTGGTGTGCTTGTGCGGAGGCGGAGTGCATGGTGCGTCCCACGCCTGCGGATCCGAACGTACTCCGATGGATCGACGCATACAGAAAGGGTTAACCAGTGGGTGAAGCCGCTTGCAAGAGGAGCTAGACGTGCTCAGGCCTTGTCCGAAGCGATGTATGCGGGCGCTCGTCGTGCCGCGTGGCGGACGAAATGCGATAAATAAAACTGATGGGGTCGACAATGCTTCGCAAGGCGCGGTTGCATGGTCGTTGATTCAAATGCGATCGACTCAGCCTGCCGCACGCCATGCATGCGGCTCGCGATCAGCAAAAGAGATACGACGTCTTCACGAGCGTCGACGTGGCCGGGCAGGCTTTTCAGACTTGGCATTGGCGTGTTCGCGGATCATGTCGATCAGCGCGCGCAGCCCCGCCGGCACATGGCGACGACCGGGATAGTAGAGACACAGTCCATCGAGCGGCGGCGTCCAGTCTTCGAGCACGCGCTTCAGCGTGCCGTTGGCGAGATCGGCGCGGACGTTCCATTCGGTCAGATACGTGAGGCCGAGGCCGGCGCGCGCCGCCGCGAGCATGAGACCGGGATCGTCGAGCGTCAGCGCACCAGCGCCGTCTATCCGCACGGCCTGGCCATGCTTTTCGAACTCCCATTGATAGATGGAACCGCTCGGCATGCGGCTGCGGATGCAGTCGTGCGTGGCGAGATCGGCGGGCGTGCGCGGCGGCTTGCGGCGCGCGAAGTAGGCCGGGCTGCCGACCACCGCGAAGCGCTGCCGCCGGCCGAACGGCACGGCGATCATGTCCTGCGGCACGGTGTCCATCAGGCGAATGCCGGCGTCGAAACCTTCGATGACGATATCGATCAGCCGGCCCTCGGTGACGATATCCAGCTTCATGTCCGGATAGCGTTCGAGGAACGCGATGAACACCGCCATGACCTGATGCGCCGCGCCCGCCGACGTATTGATGCGCAGCGTGCCCGAGGGCGTGTCGCGGAAGCTGCCCGCCTGTTCCAGTGCCTCACGGATGCTCGTGAGCGCGGGCGCTACGTTCTGCACGAACTGCGCGCCCGCTTCCGTGAGCGCCACGCTGCGCGTGGTCCGGTTGAAGAGACGCACGCCGATGCGCGCCTCCAGCGCCGCGACGGTGTGACTCAGCGCGGAGGTGGATACGCTCAGGTCGCTTGCCGCCGCGCGAAAGCTGCGATGACGCGCAACGGCGAGCACCGCTTCGAGTTCGGTCATGCCTGTGGTTTTCATTATCCTGGATGGCTCAACAAGGCGTCCACGATTGTACGGCTAGTTGAATCAATCGAATGGCCCTATCTTGTTCGCATTGGCTTCCCATCCAGGATCGAGCATGCGAACTATCGAGCACATTTATATCGACGGCGCCTTCGTGACGCCACACGGCGACGAGTTTTTCGAGCTCGTCAATCCCGCCACGGAACAGGTGATCGGCCGGGTGCGGTTGGGCGATGCACAGGACGCGCGGCTCGCCATTGCCGCCGCGAAACGGGCGTTTCCGGCGCACTCGCGCACCAGCAAGCGCGAACGCATCGACATGCTGGAACGCATGCACGAAGCGGTTCGCGCGAGAGAGGACGAACTGTTCGAAGCGATCACCGAGGAGTACGGCGCGCCCGTGTCGCGCGGCCGCTGGATGGCGCAGCATGCCGCCAACGTGCTGCTCGACGCGGCCCGTGTGCTGGAAGACTATGCGTTCGAACGCCGCGCGGGATCGGCGCGGGTCGTGATGCAGCCGCTTGGCGTGGCAGGACTGATCACGCCCTGGAACAGCAACGCGGGCTTCATCTGCGGCAAGCTTGCGGCGGCGCTGGCGGCGGGCTGCACCGCCGTCATCAAGCCGAGCGAGATGAGCGCGATGCAAACGCGCGTCGTGACCGAAGCATTGCATGCGGCCGGCTTGCCTTCGGGCGTGTTCAACATCGTCACCGGTCGTGGCGAGACAGCGGGCGCGGAGATCGGCACGCATCCGGAGGTGGCGAAGCTGTCGTTCACCGGATCGACGGTGGTCGGCAAGTCGATCCTGCGCAACGCCGCGGAAACGCTCAAGCGCGTGACGCTGGAACTCGGCGGCAAGTCGCCGATGATCATTCTCGATGACGCCGATTTCGACGTCGCGGTGCCGCTCGCTCTCGATGCCGGCTTCATGAACAGCGGACAGGCGTGTATCGCGGGCACGCGCATTCTGGTGCCGCAGGCGCGCTTGCCCGAGTTCGAAGACAGGATGATGCGCGCCGTGGCGAACGTGCAGGCTGGCGATCCTCGCGATCCGCGCACGACCGTTGGCCCCATGGTGAGCCGTAAGCAATGGGAGCGCGTGCAGCGCTATATCGGCATCGGCATCAAGGAAGGGGCGCGGCTCATTGCGGGAGGCGCGGGGCGGCCGGACGGTGTGAACGCGGGCTGGTTCGTGCGCCCGACCGTGTTCAGCGGCGTGCGCAACGACATGACCATCGCGCGGGAGGAGATTTTTGGGCCGGTCCTTTCGATCATTCCCTATCGCGATACCGAAGACGCCATCGCCATTGCCAACGACACGCCCTATGGTTTGCAGGCGTACGTCTGTTCCGCCGATCAGGCTCGCGCGGGTGAAGTGGCGTCGCGCATCGAGGCGGGACGTGTGCTGATCAATACGCTGGCGCACGAACCGCTCGCTCCTTTCGGCGGCTTCAAGCAATCGGGGATTGGGCGGGAGTACGGGACGTTTGGCATCGAAGCGTTTCTGGAGCCGAAGTCGTTGTTGGGCTTGAGTTGATCAAATAACGATGCAGCGGGGGCCGCGCCGGCTTCCCGCCATTGAAGGGTAATCCCGAATCCGCGTTGCCTTGTCTCGATACAAAATATAAATTATATTTTCGCAACGGAAACCGGACCATGGAGACAACCCATGACTCAACCTTACGAGGGCCTGAAGATCCTCGACCTGACCGACGACCTCGGTCGCTACGCCACGCGATTGTTCGCCGACCTCGGCGCTGAAGTGCTGCGCGTGGAACCGCCACACGGTGCGAACGACCGGCGCGCGGCGCAGTCACCGGACGATCCGGCGGCGCGCTGTGAGTTCGAATTCTTCAATGCCAGCAAGTCCGCCATCGCCCTCGACACGACCACGGCTGAAGGGCGCCGCACATTCGCGGAACTGGCGCGTGATGCCGATGCGATCGTCGTCGAACGCGGCGCGGCGCTGTATGACGCGTTCGACTGGCTGCGTGAAGTGGCGCCGCACGCCGTGCTCGCTTCGGTGTCGCCGTTCGGCCGCACCGGCCCGCTTGCCGATGCGCCGTCGAGCGATCTCGTACTGCAGGCGGCGGGCGGAATCGCATGGCTGTCGGGCCAGCTCGACGACGCGCCGCTGCGTCTGCCCGGCTCACAGTCGACGATGGTCACCGGCGTTTATCTGGCGGTCGCGTTGTCGGTTGCGTTGTTCGATGCGCAGGCGAGCGGCGAGGGACATGTGATCGAGATATCGGCGCAGGAGGCCATCGCGCATTCATTGCAGAACTCGATCCAGGTCTACGACTTCGAGAAACGCATTTCGATGCGCGGCGGCGAAGGCACACGCGACGCAAGCGAAAACGTCTTCGCCTGCAAGGACGGCTACGTGTTCCTCGCCGCGCCGCGCACGCTCGGCGTGTCGTGGAATGCGCTGATGACGTGGATCGGCCAGACCGGCCACGCCGCGCTGCATGAGTTCGAGACGCCGCGCTGGGCCGACCGCCAATGGCGCCTGACGCGCGAAGCGAAAGACGTCTTCCGGCGCACCATCGAACCTTTCTTCGCGCAGTTCACGAAGGACGACATCACCCGCGAAGGCATGCAACGCAAGATCGTGCTCGGGCCGGCCTCGACGCTCTGCGACGTGCTAGCCGATCCGCAACTCGCGCATACCGATTATTTCCGTGTGCTCGACGACACGCTCACGATGCCCGGCGCGCCGTATCGCTTCTCGGAGAACGTGTGGAAGGTGTCGCCCGCGCCCGGGTTGCCGCAACGCGTGGCTCATATCGACACCGAGGAGGTGCAGTAATGCGGCAGGACCTGTTGAAGGGCATTCGCTTCGCGGATCTCACCTGGGCGGGCGCGGGCCCGTTCGGCACCAAGGTGTTCTCGGACTTCGGCGCGGAGGTCGTGAAAGTCGAGAGCATGACGCGTCCCGATTCCGTGCGCACGGCGGGACCGTTCAAGGACGGCATTGCGGGCACCAATCGCAGCGGCTACTTCGCGTCGCGCAATACGGGCAAGAAGAGCATTGCCATCGACATGAAGACGCCCGAAGGCAAGCAGCTCGTGCTCGATCTGATCGCGCGGTCCGACGTGGTGACCAACAACTTCGGCCCCGGTGCGATGGACCGTCTCGGTCTCGGCTATGAAGCGCTCAAGGCCCTCAAACCCGATCTCATTTATCTCTCGATGCCGATGTACGGCCAGGACGGGCCGCGTGCGTCGCTGCTCGGCGTGGGCATGACGATCAGCGCGGTGACCGGAATCATGATGCACACCGCCTACGATGCGGCCGAGCCCATCGGCCCGGGCACGCACTTCCCGGATCACGCCGCCAATCCTTATCACGCCGCCTTCGCGGTGCTGGCTGCGCTACGGCATCGGCGCAAGACAGGGCGCGGCATGAAGATCGATCTGTCGCAGGTCGAATCGACGGCGAACTTCATGGGACCGTTGCTCGTCGAGGCCGCCCGCACCGGCAAGGAGCCGCCGACTGTCGGCAACCGGCATCGCACGCACGCGCCGCACAACATCTTCCGTTGCGCGGGGCAGGACTGCTGGGTCGCCATCTCGGTGCTCGACGACGCGCAATGGCGCGCGCTTGCCGCGCTCATCGGTAGCACGGACCTCGCTGACGACGCCAGCCTGAAGCACGCGTCAGGACGGCTCGCGCAGGTGGATCGCGTGGAAGCGGCGGTGTCGGCGTGGACTCTGGGCAAGCAGCCCGCAGAGGCGGCCGCGCTGCTGCGCGCAGCCGGCGTGCCGGCGGCGGCCGTTGCGAGTTCGCGGGATCTCATCGAGAAAGACGAACAACTCGCCGCGCGCGACTACTGGCAGCGCGTGCCTCATCCGGAGGTGGGTCCGACGCTCATCAGCTCGCCGCCATTTCTGGTCGATGGCGCGCGCATCGCGCTTGCGCCGCCGCCGCTCTTTGGCGAGCACACCCGGCAGGTGTTGCGCGACGACCTGGGTCTTTCGCAGGAACGCATCCGCGAACTGGAAGAACGGGAGGTCCTGAAATGACGCGGACATCGACATCGACAAGCCGGCTCAGCCATGCGGCAGCGGTCGTCGGCATCGGTCATACCGACTGGCCCGGCGACTGGCAGCGCGCGCGCCGCGACGAAAAACCTGCCGACAGCTATGGCTATGGCGCCGCCGCCTTCCGCGCGGCGCTCAATGACGCCGGCCTGACCCGCGACGACATCGACGGCCTGATCGTCGGACCCACCACGGCCTACGAACGCATGTCGGAAGTGCTCGGCATCAATCCGCGCTGGGGGGATCAGGCCGACGCGGTGCTGTCGGTTGCGCAGGCGGTCTCGGCCATCGAAAGCGGTCTGGCCGAGACCATCGCGCTCGTCTACGGCAACGACCAGCGCACGGCGAAGATTCAGTACGGCGGCCCGCAGGCGATGGGCGGCGACATGTTCCTCTCATACGTCTATCACGCGCCGTGGGGCATGACGTCGCAAGGCGCGCTGTATGCACTGACCTTCCAGGCATACAAGGCCGCGCGCGGCTTCGAAGATGCCGATCTCGGCCACGTGTCCGTGGCGCAGCGCGCATGGGCCTCGATGAATCCGAACGCGGTGATGCGCAAGCCCATCACGCTCGACGATTACCTCGCGGCCAAGACCATCTGCGCGCCGCTGCGGCTGTATGACTACTGCATGATCAACGACGGCGGCGTGGCGCTGATCGTCACGAGCCGCGAGCGGGCGAAGCGCGCGAAGCAGAAGCCGGTGTTCATCGAAGCCCTCGGACGGCGCGACTTGAACGCGGGCGCCACGAGTCTCGAGCCGCGCCTCACGGAGTTCTACTTGCCGGCGCAGCAGGATTGCGCGCGCCAGGCATTCGACATGGCAGGCATCGGGCCACGCGACATCGACGTGTTCCAGGTCTACGACAGCTTCTCGGTACACGTGCCGCTCGCACTCGAAGGTTATGGCTATTGCGAGGTCGGCGAAGCGGGACGCTTCCTGCGCGAGCAGGGTATCGGGCCCGATGGCGCGCTGCCCACCAACACGAGCGGCGGGCATCTGTCGGAAACCTACATGCAGGGCTGGGCGCATCAGATCGAATGCGTGCGCCAGTTGCGCGGGCAATGCGGCGAGCGCCAGGTGCGCGATGCGCGCTTTGCGCACTATACGTCGGACGTGGCGGGCAAGGCCGTGTCGATCATCTACGGAAACGAGGGCTAGGACATGGACGCAGACAACCTCTCATTCCCGCCGGGCGCGGTGCTGGGGCACTACGACCTGCCGATGTGGCGCAGCATCGCCGGCCATGCAATGGAGTTGCCGTGCTGCGCCGATTGCGGCCGCTTCCACTATCCGCCGGGACCAGCGTGTCCCCATTGCCTGTCGCCTGCGCTGGTCTGGAAGCCGCTGTCGGGCAAGGGCGAAATCATCTCGTGGGTGCGCTTCGAGCGCACTTATCTCGAACGCTATCCCGCACCCTACAAGGTGATTGCCGTGCGGCTCGCGGAGGGCCCCGTGATGATCTCCAATCCCGAACCGCTCGACGAAGCCGCGTGCGCCATCGGCGCCAAAGTGCGCCTCGTGTATGCCGAGCTCGATGACCACACCATCCTGCCGCGCTTCAGGCTCGAATGAGCGTGGCGCACAACCGACAGGCAATATAAATAATATCGGAGACCCATTGTGAACGAAGCAGCGTTGTCACGTGCCACGGCCAAGGTCGAGCGCCGCCTGATTCCTTTCTTGATGCTCATTTTCCTCGTGTCGTTTCTCGATCGCGCCAACGTGGGTTTCGTGAAGGGCGATCTGCAAGTGTCGGTCGGGATATCAGAGAGCGTCTTCGCACTCGGCGCGGGGTTGTTCTTCGTGTCGTACGCGCTGTTCGAGGTGCCGAGCAACATCATGATGCATCGCTTCGGCGCGAAGATCTGGATCTCGCGCATCATGGTCACGTGGGGTCTTGCGAGCGCCGCGCTGATGTTCACGCAAGGGCCGGTGTCCTTCTATGTGTTTCGCCTGCTGCTCGGCGCCGCGGAAGCGGGACTCTTCCCGGCGGCCATCTACTACATGAGCTGCTGGTTTCCGGACGATTCGCGCGGCAAGGCCATTGGCTACTTCTTCGTCGCGGCGCCTCTTGCGCTGGTGGTGGGCGGACCGGTGTCGGGCGCCCTGCTCAATCTCCACGGAATGCTGTCGCTCGCCGGCTGGCAGTGGATGTTCCTGATCGAAGGGCTGGCCGCATGCGTGGTCGGTGTATGGGCGTTCTTCTACATGGACGATGCGCCCGCGAAGGCCGCCTGGCTGACCGACGAGGAACGCCGGGCGCTCGTGGATCGCCTCACGCTCGAAGCGTCGACGAAGGCGCGCGATGATGCGGGCGGCAACTGGAAACAGATGCTCGCCGACGCCAACGTGTGGCGCGGAGCCGTGTGCCATTTCTTCGGGCAGATGGCCTTCTACGGCGTGGTGTTCTATCTGCCGGCGCAGGTAGGTGCGCTGCTTGGCAAGACGATGGGCTTCGAGGTCGGCCTCGTGACGGCGATTCCATGGGCTATTGCGTGCGTCGTCTGCATCTGGCTGCCGACGCTCGCTGACCGCATCCACCGGCATCGCGCGATCTGCATCACGTTGTTCCTGATTGGCGGTGTGTCGCTGGCGCTCACCGCCTATGGCGCGCCGGTCCTGCGGATGCTGGCCATGTGCGTGTCCTGTGCGGCGCTCCTCACGGTGTGCTCGATCTACTGGACCTTCCTGCCGCGTTGCCTCGCGGGCGGCGCGGCGGCACTCGGCATCGGCTTCGCGAGTTCGCTCGGCATTGTCGGGGCATTCATCGCGCCGAATCTGCGCACTTGGGTGGCGCAAACCATGGGCTCGCCGGTGTACGGTCTGTTCGCCATCGCGCTGGCCGCGATTGTCGGCGCACTGGTCGTCTCGACAATGCGCTGGCCCGTGAACGGCGAACGCCGCCGTCCCGCGATGCAGACCATGCCGTCGGCGCAACCCGTCTTCGAGAAGATCGGCGACTGAGCCTCATATCAAACGGAGAAGCATTCGATGTCACGAAGTTTCGAAGCGATCAACTATGCGCGCTTTCGCCGCTACATCACGAACAGCGTACTCGAGGAACTGCATGCCGGCATGCGCTGGAGTGAAGGCCCGGTATGGTTCGCGGATACGCAGACGCTGTTGTTCGTCGATATCCCGTCGAGCCGGATTCATCGCTGGGTGGAGGGGCAGGGCGTCTCGATCTTGCGCGAACCGTCGAATCATGCGAACGGCATGACGCGCGACCGGCAAGGCCGGCTCGTGACCTGCGAAAGCGGCACGCGCCGCGTGACGCGCACGGAACTCAACGGCGCTGTCACCGTGATCGCGGACCGCTATCAGGGCAAGCGCCTCAATTCACCGAACGATGTCGTCGTGAAGGCTGATGGATCGATCTGGTTCACCGATCCCGACTACGGCATCCTGAGCGACTACACGGGCGACCGCGCAGAGAGCGAGATCGGCGCATGCAATGTATATCGCTGGGACCCTTTGACGCATGAACTGACAATCGCATGCGAGGGTTTGTCGAAGCCGAACGGACTGGCTTTCTCGCATGACGAGGGGTGCCTCTACGTCGCTGATAGCGGCCGCACGCACGATCCGCAGGGCGAGCACGCGATCTACCGTTTCGAACTGGACAGCACGGGCAAGCCGGGCAGGCGCAGCGTGTTCTTCTCGGTAGAGAAGGGCGTGCCGGACGGGCTGCGTGTCGACGTGGACGGCAATGTGTGGACCAGTTCCGTCTCCGATGAAGGCGTGATGTGCATCGCGCCGGACGGCGAACTGATTGGCCGCATCCATGTGCCCGAGCCTGTGTCCAATCTGTGTTTTGGCGGGCCGAAGCTTAACCGGCTGTTCATCACGGCGGGGCCCCGCCTGTTCTCGATCTACACCGGAACGCGTGGCGTACCGGTCCTCTGAACGCATGCGCACGCCCTCCATGGGGCGCGCATTCTCGAACTGGAATAGCGATGCAAGCAAACAAGAATGGATACCAGCATTACATCGGCGGACGTTTCATCGATGCGCAGGAAACGCTCGATGTCGTCAATCCGGCCTCGGGGAAGGTGATCGGCAGTACGCCGGTGGCAAGCCGCTCGACCGTCGATGAAGCCGTGGCCGCTGCGCGCGCCGCGCAGCCCGCCTGGGCGAAGAAGACGGCCATCGAGCGCGCGGGGTACGTGCGCCGCATCGCGGAGAAAATCCGCGCACAGGCTGCGCGGCTCGCACGCATCATCAGCGAGGAGCAGGGCAAGACGCTCGCGCTCGCGCAGGTGGAAGTCGCCTTCACCGCCGACTATATGGACTATATGGCCGAATGGGCACGGCGCATCGAAGGCGAGATCATTACGAGCGATCGGGCGGGCGAGCAGATTTTCCTGTTCCGCAAGCCGCTCGGTGTCGTGGCGGGCATTCTGCCTTGGAATTTTCCGTTCTTCCTGATCGCGCGGAAAATGGCGCCCGCGCTCGTCACGGGTAACACGATCGTCGTGAAACCGAGCGAGGAGACGCCCATCAACTGTTTCGAGTTCGCGCGTCTGGTCGCGGAAACGGATCTTCCCGCCGGCGTGTTCAACGTGGTGGGCGGAGCCGGGGAGACCGGAGCGGCGCTCTCGGCGCATCCCGGCGTGAATCTCATCAGCTTCACAGGCAGCGTGGAAACCGGCTCGCGCATCATGGCGGCGGCCGCGGCTAACGTCACCAAGGTCAATCTCGAACTCGGCGGCAAGGCGCCTGCCATCGTGCTCGCCGACGCCGATCTCGACCTTGCCGTCAGCGCCATCCGCGATTCGCGCGTCATCAACAGCGGCCAGGTCTGCAACTGCGCGGAGCGCGTCTATGTGCAGCGTTCCATCGCCGCGTCATTCACCGACAAAATGGCCGCTGCGATGAAGCTGACGACGTTCGGCGACCCGCTGCTGGATGAAAGCGTGGACATGGGGCCGCTCATCAATCGCGAGGGACTCGCGAAGGTCGATGCGATGGTCCGCTCGGCCGTGCAGGCGGGCGCGCAGGCCGTGACAGGCGGCGCGATCTTCACCGACGGTCCCGGCTTCCATTACCTGCCTACCGTGCTCGCAAACTGCAGCGCCGACATGGGCGTGATGCGCGACGAGATCTTCGGGCCGGTGCTGCCGATCCAGATCATCGACGATCTCGACGAAGGCATTGCGCTCGCCAACGACACGATCTATGGGCTGACGTCATCGGTCTATACGCGCGATCTTTCGGCGGCGATGAAGGCGTGCCGTGAACTCGACTTCGGCGAAACCTACATCAACCGTGAGAACTTCGAGGCGATGCAGGGCTTTCATGCAGGCGTGCGCAAGTCCGGCATCGGCGGCGCGGACGGCAAGCACGGGCTGTATGAATTCATGCATACGCATGTGGTGTACATGCAGGCTTGAGCGGCACATTTAGGAGGAATCCAAGCCGGACCTGGGTCGTTCCCGGCGTTTATATATTATAAAATTGCGCCAGTCCGCCGGATGGGACTGGCGTTTTCCATTCCGGCAATTTCAGCATCATCATGCAAGCGGCGGCGACAGCGGCAGCGGCGCATACGACGGACGTTCGGCCGAACGGGGAGCAGCAGACATGGCGTTCTTGACGAAACTGGATCAGGTGGCGGAGAAACTGCGCGAGCAGATCATCGCGGGTGAATATGCGCGCGGCGAGAAGCTCAAGCAGGTCGAGATCGCCGAGCAACTGGGCGTGTCGGTAACGCCCGTGCGCGAAGCGCTCAAGGTCCTCGAGATGGAAGGCTACATCGTGAGCCAGCCGCATCGCGGGCTCTGCGTGCCCGAACTCGACTACGACCAGGCCGTCGAGATCTTCATGCTGCGTCTGCTGCTCGAACGCGAATTGACACGCGCCGCCCTCGCCAATCTGACAATCGATGGGCTGAAGGAACTGAAGGCAGCCGAGGCGGAGTTCGCGCGGCTGTCGAAATCCAAGGACATCTTCGCGGCGCGCGCCGCCAACGTGCGCTTCCATTTCCGGCTGTACGAGATGGCGGAGCGGCCACAGACACTACAGTTCGTGCGCGTGCTGTGGGCAAAGTATCCGTTCAACTATCAGGAGCAGCAGTCGGTGCGCTTCAAGCAGATTGCGAGCGAGCACGACGAATTCCTCGAACACGCGGCCGCTGGCGACTTCGAGCGCGCCGTGGAAGCAATGTGCCATCACATCGAAAGCGGCTGGAACCGGGTTGGCTCGTTGTTGCTGGAACACAAGGAAGCGCGCTGAACTTCTCTTCTTCCCCGTGATTACCCTGTAAGCCACGGGTTTGGTTTGTCTCTATACAAAATATAAATTATATTCGAACGCACATTAACGCTCGTCCTTGGCCCATCGCGCCATGCGAACGATGGCCCGCTCGCGACCTACAACAAGGAGACAGAAGTGCGCTGGAAATCACGCTACTGGGTGTACCTGATGCTGTTCTCGCTGTGCGCGATCAACTATCTCGACCGCGTGGCGCTCTCGGTTTCGGCGGGCCATGTGAAGGCCGATCTCGGCCTGAACAATGTGCAGCTCGGCTATCTGTTCTCGTCGTTCCTGTGGGGCTACACGTTGTTCCTGATTCCCATCGGCCTGATGGTGGACCGTTTCGGTGCGCGCATCGTCGCATCGACCAGCATGGCGGTCTGGTCCGCCGCCACCGCGTTGACCGGAGCGGCCTCGACATTGGCAGGCGTGGCGGCGGCGCGCATCGTGATGGGTATTGGCGAGGCATCGTGTTATCCGGCCGAGGCGCGCATCATCCGCGAATGGGTGCCGCGCCAGGAACGCGCTTCCGCCATGACCTTCGCGAACTCGGGCGCGTACTTTGGTCCGGCGCTGGGTGCGGTGGTGCTGGCGTGGCTCGTGTCCGCGATCGGCTGGCGCTGGTCGTTCGCCATCTGCGGGGCGGTGGGCTTCGTGTGGCTCGCGTTGTGGCTCAAGTATTTTCGCGAACCGGAAGCGGCTACCTGGCTGAGCGATGAAGAGCGCGCGCTGATCTGCCGCGAGCGCGAAACCACGAGCCAGAGCAAGGCGGACGAAGCGCCCATCGGACTGCGCGGGCTGATGAGAAGTCCGACCATGTGGGGCCTCATGCTGACGCAGGGCACCGGCGCCTACACGCAATACCTCTTCCTGACCTGGCTGCCGAACTATCTGCAAACGGAACGCGGCATGACGCTGATGACGAGCGGCACCGCGATGGCCGCGCCCTACATCGGCTCGATGGTGATCTCGATTGCGCTTGGACTGCTGAGCGACCGGCTGCTGACGGCGAGCGCCGTCGAAGCGGGCGGGCGGCGCCTGTTGCTCGGCGCAGTGATGCTCGGCGGCGCGGTGATCCTGCTGGTGCCGTTCGTGTCGAGCGTAGTGGTGATCCTGCTGCTTATCACGATCGCGCTCGGCAGCGTGTCGGGAGGTCTCGCGCTCAACATGACGCTGCTGAGCGACCTGCTCAACTCGCGTAGCGACCTCGGCCGCGCGATGGGCCTGCAACTCGTCGGCGGCAATGTTTTCGGCTTCCTGGCGCCCATCGTGACCGGCTATGTCGTGTCGGCAACGGGCCACTTCGACGCGGCGTTTGCCGTCGCGGGCGGGCTGCTCGTGGTGGGTGCGCTGTCGTCGTGGCTGCTGACGCGGTCGCACATCGGCGCGCGCCGCGTGCCGGCCGCGAATCCCGCGATGTCCGAACAGGTCGGGGGCTGACATGACCGGGACGACCACGCACGCAACCGCAACGGAAGCACGCCCCAACGCGCCGCACATCGCCATTCGCACGGAATGGCTGGCGCAGCATGGGGAGGATGCACTGGAACCGGCGCTTCCGATCATCGACGCGCATCATCATCTGTGGGAGTTGCCGGGGAAGATCTATCGCGCGGAGGATTTCGTCGGCGATCTCGACTCGGGCCACAACGTACAAGCGACGGTGTTCGTCGAGTGTCACACGCACTATCGCAGCGACGGTCCGCTGGAATATGCGTCGCTCGGCGAAATTGAATTCGCGTTGGGCGAGGCGCGGCGGGCGCAGACGGAAATGCAGACGCACGCACGCGTGGCGGCCGCGCAGGTGGGCAACGCGGACCTCGCGCTCGGCGCGGCCGTGGGGCCGGTGCTCGACCGCATGCTGGAGGTGTCGGAAGGGCGGCTGAGAAGCATCCGCAACATCGCCGTCTGGCATGCGGACCCGAACGTACGCGCATCCGCCGCGACGCCGCCGCCGCGACTGCTGCTGCAACCCGCGTTCAACCACGGCATGCGCGAACTGGCGGCGCGCTCGCTCGCCTTCGATGCATGGCTCGTGCATACGCAACTCGCCGAATTGCGCGCGCTCGCTCAGGCGCATCCTGCGACGACGATCGTGCTGAACCACGTGGGCGGGCCGCTGGCGCTCGGGCCGTATCGCGGACATCGCGCGGAAGTGTTCGACGCGTGGCACAAGGAGATGGCCGCGCTCGCGGCATGTCCGCAGGTGCATGTGAAATTGGGCGGCTTCGGCATGGCGCTGTTCGGTTTCGACTTTCACACCACGGCCGCGCCGCCGGATTCAGCGCGCGTCGCGGAGGCAATCCGGCCTTACGTCGAAACCTGCATTGAACTGTTTGGTCCGGCGCGTTGCATGTTCGAGAGCAATTTCCCTGTGGACAAGGGCTGCTTCAGCTATGGCGTGATCTGGAACGCGTACAAGCGGATCGCGGCGGGCCTGGATGCGCGCGACAAGGCCGCGCTGTTCCACGATAACGCCGCGCGCGTCTATGGCATCGAATAGCAGCGGCGCCGGTCATTGCTCCATCCAACTGACATGCGCGCTGACCACGCGCCAACCCTCGTGCATCTTCACCCACGTCTGGCTTTGTCGTCCGACACGCGGCTCGCCATCGCGACGAAACTCGATGTTGGTCACGGCGAATGCATCGCCATAAGTCGTGACCACGCGCGCCGTCACCGTGCGTGCGAGCCCCTTGCCCGGCCGCGCAGCCCGAAACGCGCGGATCGCATCGTATCCGTAGAGATTTTCCGCTGCGCCATAACGCAGCGTATGCGGCGAGTCGAAGAAGAGCGCGTCGAGCATGGCGACGTCGTTGTTGACGAGGGCCTGCTCATAGGCGTCGAAGGCCGCATCGACTTCGGCAAGCACGTCCGGACGATTCGTTTCCATCATGCCAGTGCAACGTCGAACGACGGCGGCGGCGGACAGTACGCAAGCTGCGCGTCTTCGAGCCGACGCGCGGCCTCGAACGCGAGATCCTCGCGCCACGGTGCCGCAATCAATTGCACGGCGATGGGCAGGCCGCTGGCGCTGCGCATCGGCACGGCGACGACCGGCAGGCCGAGGCAGGATACCGGCTGCGGCAGCAGGCCGAGATTGGCCTGCACCGCGAGCGTCTCGCCGTTGATCTCCATGAACTCGTCGCCGATGCGCGGCGCGACCATCGGCGTCGCTGGCGCGATCAGCACGTCGTGATGCGCGAACAGTTCGAGCACGCGCCGTCGCAAGGCCGCACGTACGCGCTGTGCCTGCACGATCCACGCGGCCGGCAACAGCGCGCCGGCGATCAGCCGGTCGCGCGACAGAGGCTCGCGCTCGTCATAACGCGTGCGCAGATTCTCCGCATGCAGTTGTCCCCCTTCGGCCGCCGTGATGACAAAGGCCGCACCGCGTGCGGCATCGGCGTCGGGGAATTCGACGGTCTGCGTAGCGTCAAGCGCTGCGGCCACGGCATGCGAAGCAGCGCGTGCATCGTGGTTCGCATGCTCGTCGAAGTAGCCGCCCAGACGTGCAACGCGCAACGTGCCGTGCGTCTTGCGCGCCGTCTCGAAGGGGCGCATGGCACAGGCGGGGTCGAGCGGATCGGCGAACTGTAACGCATCGTAGACCGCCGCGAGGTCGTCGGCGTTGCGCGCGAACGCACCCATATGATCCAGGCTGGCAACGAAGGGCCAGGTACCGTGACGCGACAAGCGGCCATACGTGGGCTTCACGCCGAACACCCCGCACAGCGAAGCCGGCACGCGCACGGAGCCGTTCGTATCGGTGCCGAGCGTGACCGGCACGAAGCCCGCCGCGACCGCAGCCGCGCTACCGCCGGATGAGCCGCCCGCCGAGCGCGTCAGATCGTGCGGGTTGCGGCAAGGCCCGGCGTGATGATTCTCGGTAGTGAAGCCGTATGCGAACTCGTCCATGTTGAGCGCGCCGATCAGGATCGCGCCCTGCATCGAAAGCCGCTTCACGAGGGTTGCATCGTGCGTCGCGGGCGGCGTGTTGGCCAGCACGCGCGATCCGGCGAGCGTCGTGAGTCCTTCGATATCGAACAGGTTCTTCACGGCGAACGGCACGCCCGCGAGCGGCGGCAACGGTTCGCCGCGTGCGCGGCGTGCATCGAGCGTGGCTGCTTCCGCAAGCGCCCGGTCGCGCGTGATCGCGGTGAACGCGTTGACATGCGCATTGCCGGCATCGATGCGCGCGAGCGTCGCTTCAATCAAATCACGCGCACTGAATGCGCCGTCGGCGTAAGCGCGCGCGATGGCGAGTGCATCGAGGGGAAAGTGCCCGCGCGCGTTCATGGGCGATATACCGGCGCGGGTTCGTCGCTGGCGTAGAGGGGATAGGCGAGCACCGGTTCGGCGAGTTGCGCGATACGCATGAATTGCGCCTTCACACGCAGCGCGGCTTCGCCGGAGAGCGCGGGAAAGTGCAAGGCGAGCGCGGCATCGGCGTAGGCGTCGAGGGCATCGTTTGCTTCAGGATGCATCAAGGTAGGCTCAAGGAAAATGGAAAGGCGTGCGCGTTCGTTAGGCCCTGCGTTTCGAGATCGCCCAGACGATCAGCAATCCGCCGATCATCACCGCAAGCGACAGCAGCGTCGTCATCGTGCCGAGCGCGTAGATCACGGGCGTGGTAACGGAGGTCGTCAGGCCCTGCAATTCGAGCGGCAAGGTGTTCTGGTCGCCGATAGCCTGCGACGTGCGCGCAATCTCGTCCCACGAGAGCGTGAAGCCGAACATGCCGACGCCGATCACCGAGGGCCCGATGATCGGCAGCACCACATGCTTGAACGACTGCCACGGCGACGCGCCGAGATCGCGCGCGGCCTCTTCGTACGCGGGATTGAAGCGATTGAACACAGCGAACATGACGAGCAGGCCGAACGGCAAGGTCCAGGTGAGATGCGCGCCGAGCGCCGACGTATAGAGACCCATCGAGGTGGTCCAGTTGTCGGCGAAGGACTGGAAGCCCCATGCGTTCGCGAGATACTTGATGCTCGTATCGAGCAAGCGAAACGTGAGGCCGATCCCCAGCGAGACGATGATCGACGGCATGATCAAGCTCGCCACCGATATATAAAATACCGCCGATTCACCGCGAAAACGCCGCCTGAACGCGAGCCCGGCGGTCACGGAGAACAGCACGGTGAGCACGGTCACGGCGAGCGCCAGCTTCACCGAGCGGCCGAAGGCGGCCCAGATGTCGATGTCGCCCACGCCGTCGCGCAGTGCGGCGAACCAGTGCAGCGAAACACCGCGCATCGGAAAGGTGAGGCCGCCTTCCGGCCCCTGAAAGGAGAGGATGAAGATGGTGATGACAGGCCCGTAGAGAAACAGCACGAAGAGCCCGAAGACCAGCGCGAGCCAGTAGAAGCTTGCCGGCCGATGTTCGCGATGCCTGATGGCGCCCGCCATGTCACAGCTCCTTTCTGATATCGACGACGCGCGTCAGCGCCCACACGATCATCAGCACGACCGCCAGCAGGATGATGGCGTTCGCGGCGGCGGCGGGGAATTGCAGATAGCCCGTCTGCACCTGAATGATCTTGCCGACCGAGGCGATCTGCTGTCCGCCCATCACGCCGACCGTGAGAAAGTCGCCCATCACGATGGTGATGACAAAGATCGAGCCGATCACGATGCCGGTCTTCGAGAGCGGCAAGACTACATCGCGGATCACTTGCCAGCCGTTCGCGCCGCTGTCGCGCGCGGCTTCCAGCAGAGAACGGTCGATGCGCATCATCGCGTTGAAGATCGGCACGATCATGAAGAACGTGTACAGGTGGACGAAAGCGAGCACCACGGAGAAGTTCGAGTACAGCAGCCAGTCCACCGGCCGCTCGACGAGATGCGCGGAAAGCAGCGCCTGATTCACGAGACCGTTGCGCCCGAGAAGCGGGATCCACGAGATCATGCGGATCACGTTCGAAGTCCAGAACGGAATCGTGCAGACGAGGAACAGCACGGTCTGCATCGCCGTGGTGCGTACATGAAAAGCGAGGAAGTACGCGATCGTGAAGCCGATCAGCAGCGTCACAGCCCATACGATTGCGCAGAACCGCAACGTGGACCAGTAGGTCTTGAAGGTTACGCAGACATCCGTGAGCGAGCCGCAGCCGTCGAAGATCGCCGCATAGTTCTTCACTGTGAACGCGGGGATGATCTGATACTCGTTGAAGTCCCAGAAGCTCACGATCAACGTGATGACCAATGGCACGATGAAGAACAGCGCGAAGGTCAGCGTGAGCGGCGTGGCCTGCAACCATGCGCTCACGCGCCGGTGACGCACCGGCGCCGGCTTCGATTGCGGGAGATATTCGACAGAAGCCATCTTGAACGGCGCTCCTTCACGCAGCGATGAACTCGTTCCACTTCTGGACCATGTAGATGTTCTCGTCCATCACCGCGTTCCAGCAGGCAATCGCGCTCATGCGCTGGGTGTACGAGCCGCCGTCTCGCACGGTGCCGGCCTTCTCCAGCAACTGGCCGTCGGGCGCCTTGATGTCCTGCGCGGCGGGCTTGCCTTCCATCCAGTAGTCCCACTCGTAAGCCTGCATGTGGGTCTTCGCCGTGTCAGTCACGCCGGGATAGTAGCCCTGACGCATCAGGTACGCGCCCGCCCAGCCGTCCTGGAACCAGTTGACGAATTCATACGCCGCATCGAGCTTCCTGCCCTGCAGCGAGCGCGGAAAGCCGAAGCCCGACGCCCATGAGCGATAGCCTTCCTTGAGCGGCTGGAACTTGCACGCGATGCCCATCGTGCGGACCTTCGTGACGGCGGGCGACCACATCGACTGGATCACGACTTCGCCCGAGGCCATCAGGTTGACGCTCTCGTTGAAGTCGCGCCAGAACGCGCGGAACTGTCCCGCGCGCTTGGCCTCGATCAACACCTTGATGGTCTGGTCGATCTCGGCCTTTGTCATGTTGCCCTTGTCGCCGTACTTCACCTGGCCCATCGCCTCGATGGCCATCGCCGCATCCATGATGCCGATCGCCGGGATGTTGAGCAGCGCGGCCTTGCCCTTGAACTGCGGGTTGAGCAGGTCGGCCCAGCTGCTCACCGGACGCGAGATCAGGTCCGGACGGATGCCGAGCGTGTCCGCGTTGTAGGTGGTGGGAATGAGCGTCATCCATTCGGTGGGCGTCGCGCTGAACTCGGTCGAGCGTGCGCCCTTCAGGAACATCACCTTCTTCGGCGCGGTGCCTTGGTCGCCGATCTTCTTGCCGTTCACCTCGCCCTTGGTGAGCACGGGCGTGATCTTGTCGGCGAGCTTGATGCGTTTCGCGTCCATGCCCGCGAGCGTGCCGGCCGGAATCAGCTTCTTCAGCGCGAAGTATTCGGTGTCGACGATATCGAAGGAATTGGGCTGCGTGATGATGCGCTTGGTGACGTCGTCGGTCGTGACCGGGATGTACTGGATCTCGATGCCCGTGTCTTCCTTGAACTTCTTGGCGATCTCCGCGCTCTGGTTCACTGCCGTGCCGAGATAGCGCAGCGTGATCTTTTCCTGCGCATGCACATAGGGAAAGCCGGCAATGCCTGCTGCCGCTACCGCGCCCTTGATGAACGTGCGCCGTGAAATGCCCGTGTTCGTGCCGTTGTCCTGGCAAGCCTTGCCTTGATCGTCGTTCATTGGACTCTCCTCGAATTTGCTTTGTGAATGCCGGATTTCATGCAGCGAGCGGATGCGCGTTCTGTTCGTCCCACCAGACGGTCACGCGCGCGCCGGGACCGGCACGCTGCGGGTCGTAGTCGGCGTCGCTGATGACCGACACGAGTTCGGGCGAGCCGTCGAGCGGAACGAGCGTCATGCGCAGGTGCGTGCCCTGATACTCGGCCTCGCGCACCGTGCAGGCCAGTCCGCCGATGCGCGAGACCCCGCTCTCGCTCGCGCTGGTGCCAGGCATGCTGCCTTGCGGCGCGATGCGCAGATGATCCGCGCGCACCGTGAAGAGGCGTCCGTGCGTGCCAAGCACGTTATGGCCGCCGAGAAAGCGTGCGACGAATTCCGTGCGCGGCCGGTTGAAGACATCGAACGGCGTGCCGCTCTGTTCAATATGACCGTGACTCATCACGACGACGAGATCGGCCAGCGCCATGGCTTCTTCCTGCGAATGCGTGACATGCACGAAGGTGATGCCCAGTTCCTTCTGCCAGCGCTTGAGTTCGGCGCGCATCTGGACGCGCAGGAACGGATCGAGTGCGGAGAGGGGTTCGTCGAGCAGCAGGCAGCGCGGTTCGTTGAGCAGCGCACGGGCGAGCGCCACGCGTTGTTGTTGACCACCGGAAAGCTGTGCGGGCCTGCGCTCCGCATAAGGCGACATCGCGACGAGATCGAGCAGTTCACCCGCCCGCTTCCTGCGCGCTTCCTTCGCGACGCCGCGCACCTTGAGGCTGAAGGCGACGTTGTCGAGCGCGGAGAGATGCGGAAACAGCGCATAGCTCTGGAACACCATCGCCGTGCCGCGTGCAACCGGCTGCTCGCGCGTGACATTGCGTCCGCCGATCAGCACGTCTCCCTCCGAGACCCATTCATGGCCCGCGATCATGCGCAGCGTCGAAGTCTTGCCGCATCCAGACGGACCGAGCAGGCAGCAATACGCGCCGCCGGGAATGCGCAGGTCGATGGCATCGACGGCGAGCGCATCGCCATAGCGCTTCGTCACGTGCACGAGTTCGATATCGGCTGGGCTTGCGTGGACCACGGTGGATGCCGGCTGAACCATGAAGGCTTGTCCTGTGTGAAGACGCGTGGAGGATGCAGCGCGCAAGCCATTGCAAGACATATGCCATTCGCAATGCGCAGCGTGACGACGCAGTGGAGGACGATGCCCCGCGACGCATGCTCGATAACGCATGTCGACGAATTGGCGCACATATTGCACACGATTTCGCCACGCGATCGTCGGCATGCAGGCGGAGTCTGCGTGTGCGATCGAGGTGCGGATAACGTCCGCAATGGGGCATGACCTGACCAAACCGGTTCATCCGGAACCCACATGAACGACTTCGAATCGTTGCAGACGCATGGGCGCTTCGCCTATCGCTCGATCCATGATGGCGATGGCTACCGCTGGCCCAACGGCGCCAGTCTCGCTGTCTATCTCGGCTTCAATCTGGAACACTTCGCGTTCGGCGAGGGACTGGGCGCCGCGCTCGGACCGCTGTCGCCGCAGCCCGACGTGCTCAACTACAGCTGGCGCGAGTACGGCAACCGCGTGGGCGCATGGCGCTGCATCGAATTGTTCGATACGCTCGACATGCCTGTGAGCACGCTTATCAACACCTCGCTTTACGATCACTGTCCGGAACTCATCGAAGCCTGCGCCGCGCGCGGCGACGAGCTGATCGCGCATGGCCACACGAATGCGCACCGCCAGAGCGATCTCGACGAAGCAGGCGAACGCGCGCTGCTCGCGCATTGCCGCGCGCGCATGGCCGAGCGCTCGGGCGTCGCGCCAACGGGATGGCTCTCACCGTGGATCTCCGAATCGCGGCGCACGCCGGACCTGCTCGCGGAGACCGGCTATCGCTACACGCTCAACTGGTGCCACGACGACCGTCCGGTGCGCATGAACACGCGCGGCGGTCCGCTGTGGTCCATTCCCTATCCACAGGAACTCAACGATCTGCCGATGATCATGGCGCGGCAGATGGACATGCGCGACTTCGCCGACATGATCGTCGACCAGTTCGACGAGATGCTCGAACAGACGCAACGCGCGCGCGAACCGCAGGCGCTGGTGATGGGCATTGCGCTGCATCCTTATGTGGTCGGGCAGCCGTATCGGCTGCGGCATCTGCGGCGCGCACTCATGTATATCGCGTCCGCGCGCCAGGACATCTGGCTCACGACGCCCGGTGCGATCGCCCAGCACGTCGATACGGTGGTACCGCGCATGGCGTCCGTCGCATGAAGCCGCGCGAGGCAAGCGCCGACGCGCGCATCTATCGCTCCATCTTCGAAGGCGTGCTGAGCCGCAAGCTCACGCCCGGCACGAAGCTGCCCGAACCGGAACTCTGCGCGCTGTTCGGCGTGGGCCGCGCAGTGGTGCGGCGCGCGCTCGAAAAGCTCGCCTATGACGGCATCGTGGTCCTGCGTCCGAACAAGGGCGCCGTGATCGCGCAGCCGACGCGCGAGGAAACCCGCACGATCTTCGAGGCGCGTCTCGGCGTGGAGCGCGCGCTGGTCGAACTGGCGGTGCAGCGCGCGACGCCCGCCGACATCGCCACGCTGCGCGAGCAGTTGCACGAGGAACACGAAGCCATGCATCGTTTCGATCAGCCTTCATGGGCGCGGCTCGCGAGCACCTTTCATCTGCGCATCGCGGCGCTTGCCGGCAATACGATTCTTGAGCACTATCTGACGGAGCTGGTGTCGCGCTGCTCGCTGATCGTCGGCGCTTACGAGTCGGCGGGGCATGCGCCTTGCGAACACGACGAACACACCGCTATCCTTGATTGTCTCGAAGCCCGCGATGCCGAAGGCGCCATTGCGCACATGAGCGCGCATCTGCGTGCACTGGAGGCGCGTATCGAGACCTCGCGCATGCCGGGCGCCAAGGGACTCGCGCATCTGCTCGGCATCGACCCCGCATGACGAACCGCAGTGGAGTGACATGGAAATAGACTTCGAAGCGATCACCGAGTATCAGCGCTACAAGCTGATGGCGAGCCTCATCGTGCCGCGTCCGATCGCGCTCGTGACGACGCTCGGCGCGGACGGCACCGTGAACGCCGCGCCGTTCTCGATGTTCAACATGCTGGGCGAGGAACCGCCCATCGTGATGCTCAGCATCAACCGGCTGGCGGACGGCACCTTGAAGGACACGGCGGTGAACATTCCGCGCGAGAAAGAGTTCGTCGTGCATCTCGCCGATGAAGCCATCGCCCAGCAGATGCATCGCTGCGGCGAGCGCTTCGCCGCCGACATCTCCGAACTCGACGAAGTGGGCTTCACAGCGCTGGCTTCGTCGCGCGTGAAGCCGCCGCGCATTGCGCAGGCGCCAGTCGCATTCGAATGCGAACTGTGGGAGACGCTGACGACCGCGAGTCGCCATATCTTCATCGGCAAGGTGCTGATGCTGCATGCACGCGACGAACTCATCGATCTCGATTCGTGGCGCGTGCGGCTGCAACATTACTTTCCGGTTGGCCGCTTCGGCGCGAGCGACTACATCACCACGCGCGAACGCTTCCAGATGTAAGGCCTGCGTGAGCGCACGTCAGGCCTTGCCCGCGCCGCGCATCGGCAGGCTGTTGAGCAGCGCCTTCAGGTCGTCGATGTTGAAGGGCTTGGCGAGGATCGCAAAGCCGGTGCGCCGTGCCTGTTCGAGCTGATCCGCATAGCCCGTCATCAACGTGACGGGCTGCTTCGGGCGACGCGCCTTGATCCATTCGGCGAGCTTGATGCCGTCATAGGCGCCGGGCATCTGGATGTCCGAGAGCACGAGGTCGAATTCGTCGCCCGCTTCGAGCACGCGCAATGCCGCGTCGCCCGACGGTTCGTGACGCGCCTGCCAGCCGAGCACTTCGAGCACCGCGCACAGGCCCGCCGCGACTTCCTCGTTGTCTTCCACCAGCAGCACCGTGGAGGAGGGCGCATCGCGTGTGACGCTCGCGACGGGCGGCGCGTCGGCGGGTGTGTCGTCGTCGCCGGTCCAGTGCGGCAGATGGATGACGACGGTCGTTCCATAACCCCACGCCGAGTTGAGCTGCGCGCCGCCGCCGGCCTGCTCGGCCATCGCCTGCACTTGTGCAAGGCCGAGCCCCGTGCCGGCGCCCGCGCCCTTGGTCGTGAAGAGCGGCTCGAACGCATGCTTGGCCACTTCGGGCCGCATGCCGGTGCCGCTGTCCTTGCACGAGATCACGACGTACTCGCCGCCATCCAGTCCTTCCTGTCCGTCCATATGGCGCACGTTGCTGCACTGGATATGGAAGGTGCCGCCGTTCGGCATGGCGTCCTTCGCATTGACGGCGATGTTGATAAGCGCCGAGTTCAGTTCGGTGGCATCGACGCGCACAGGCCAGGTCGCTTCCGGCACGCGCGTGTGCACGCGAATCTTCTCGCCCACCGATGCATGGATCAGCGGCTCCGCTTCCGTCATCCAGCGGTCCAGATGGATGACCTGCATCTGCAAGGGCTGGCGGCGCGCGACGCTCATCAGCCGGCGCGCGAGTGCCTGCGCGTTGACCGAGGCGCGCTCCACGGCGGCCACTTCCTTTTCGAGACCGTTGAAGCGCTTGCGTCGCGCGATCTCCATGTTCGAGGTCACGACCATCAGCAGATTGTTGAAGTCATGCGCGACGTTGGCGACGAGATTGCCGAGCGCGCCCATGCGCTGCATGCGGCGCGTGGTGGCCTCGGCGCTACGGCGGCGCGCCAGTTCGCCGCGCCAGTTGCGCCAGGCCGCTTCTTCCGCGCGAAGCCGCCGCAACGAGAAGCCGATCAACACCCACACCGCGATGCACGGGATCAATGCGATGGACGCAATCGACACATCGCGCCGCCACCATGCGAGCCGGATATCGTGGATCGAGAAGCCCGCGGCGGCATACAGCGGATAGCCGCCGACGCGCCGCCATGCGGACAGTTTCTCGTCATTGTCGAGTGGCGAGACGTAGCGCATCAGGCCCTCGCTCGCTTGCAACGCGAAGGCCTGGGCGAGCACGCCATGGCGATCGGGCGCATCGGGCGCGGTCGGGGCGGGGAAGCGCGCGAGCACGCCGCCGTCGGCGCGATGCAGTGCAAGCGTCAGCGCGCGATCGTTCAGCGAGAGCTGGCGATAGAAATCGATCAGATAGTCGCGCCGCAATGCAATCGAAATCTCGCCGAGAAAACGCCCGTCCTGCGCGAAGCGCGACGTGAGCGTGCTGATCATGTCGGTGTTCTTGATGCGGCCGCGTTCGGGCATCGACACATGAAACTGCGAACGCGTGTCGCGCGTGGCGATGAAGTCCGCGCGATCGCCGATCGACACGTCCGGCACCGGCAGGAAGCGGCTGCTGACGAGGAGCTTGCCGTTGCTGTCGAGAACCGAAATGGCCGCGATTTGCGGATGACTTTCGACGAGATGTTGCAGCTTGTCGTGCAGCTCCGTCTGGCTGCGCGCGATGAAGTCCGCATCGCCGCTGCCGAGCATCTCCTCGACGCGCGAGATCAGTTCGCGATTGATGCTGAAGACGGTGTCCGCCTGCTGGTCGATCACGCGCACGAGCCGTTGCAGTGATTCGCCGGTTTCGCTCAGCGCGCGTCCGTAAGTGTAGTAACCGTACAGGGCGAAGAAGGCCAGCGGAATGGCGATGGACGCAGCGAGCGCGGCAAACAGGCGCCTGCGCGCGGCGCGAAAGTCGAGAGGCGGCAGTGCAGGCAGCGGCTCCGCAGTGCCGAAGCCGGAAAGTTCTTCTGGTTCTTCCATGACGCCAGTGCAGGCAGGTACGATCGACAGCATGAACCGGTCGGCTCGAAGCGTCGTCGATGGTAGCACGCGTGCCGTCACGCGCCCGGCACGGTCGTGCGTTGCGATCAGCCGCGCGTCACCATGCTTACGCCGGCTTGCGAGGCCACGTCGTCCAGGCCCTTCAGCGTGTCGGCGGGCAGATAAAGGCCTTGCTCCAGCTGCGATTCCTGCGTCCGCACTTCCTTTTCGCCGGGATAAAAAATCTCGTCGGCACCTTCCGCGCGCGGCGCCGACTTCAACGCTTCGACGTACTGTTCCATGCGGGCCTCGAAGGCATCGAGCGGCTGGAACGCGGCGATGTTCAGCGCAATCATCAGATGCCCGACGTTGCTGCGCCCGACCGGTTCATAAGGACCGCGCACGTCGTCCAGGAAGCCGCTGCCCGACAGCACGCCGGACAGCACGTCCACCATCGTGCCGATTGCATAGCCCTTGTGCCCGGCCATCGGCAGGATGAAGCCCTTGAGGCCCTCCACCGGGTCCGTGGTCGGCCGGCCGCGCACGTCGATGGCCCAGCCTTGCGGAATCGTTTCGCGCCGCAACTGCGCCAGCACGATCTTGCCGCGCGCGACGCCCGAGTTGGCGACGTCCATGACCATCGGCGGATAACGGCCGGCGGGCGCGGCCACCGACCACGGATTGGTGCCGATCAACTTCTTGAGACCGCCCCAGGGCGCCATGTTCGGGCCGCCGTTGGTCATCGCGAGCATGATGCAGCCCGCTTCGGCGCCCATGCGCGTGAAATACATGCACGTGCCGAAGTGATTCGAATGACGCACCGACACCGCGCCGATACCATGCGCCTGCGCGCGGCGGATCGCATCGAGCGCGGCCGTCCGGGCGATGACAGGACCGATGCCGTCGTTGCCGTCCATCACCGCGATCGCGCCGGCATCGACGGGAAAGGTCGGCTGCGTGACCGCCTTCATCGCGCCGGAGCGCAGGCGCGCGTAGTACCAGCCCAGCCGCAACACACCGTGCGATTGATGGCCCCACAGGTCGGCCTGGACCATCGCATCGGCGGCCAGAAGCGCATCTTCGGAGGGCGCGCCCGCGGAACGGTAAACTTGCGAAATGAATGCGCGCAGCGCATCGGGATGCACGCGGACGAGTGCGGCGTCGGTCATGAGCGAAAGTCTCCGTTGTGGGGCGTCGAACACTCTTTAACAGGTTGAGCTTTCGTCCGCCCTGCATGGGCGTCAGACCGCGCAGTCAGGCTGCCGGCGGACCGATCGAAGCTTTCGCTTGCTGCGTCGCGATTCGCCATGGTAGAAGCACCGCATCGATGCGCCGTAGAGCGGCGCGCCATCAACGGAACAGGAGCACGCAGTGAGAAGGACCGCCGAAAACAAGCTCAAGGTGGTCGCAGTCCGGGTCGATCCGCAATTCGAACAACGGCTGCGACTCCTCGCAGAAGTGACGGGACGCAAGCAGTCGTTCTTCCTTCAGCAGATGATTGAAAACGGCATCGGCGCGCTGGAGGACACCTGGCTGCCGCCCGACGTGCTGGAACAAGTGCGCAGCGGCGCGTTGCCGACGCCGAAGGACATGCCCCCGACCGCCGATCTGTTCGGCACGGAGCACGCGGAGGAAACGGATTGAGGCCGGCTGAACGGGAAGGGATCGAGGCGCGCTTCGTCGATAGCGGCGCAGCGGAAGGGAGCGGCGTGCTCGGGCGGGTCGTATTCGGTGCGGCGAGCGCCGCGCCTTGCCTGGAAGACGGTGTGCCGACGCTCTGTCTGCACATGGTCGACGACACGCGCGACAGCTTCGCCGAAATCTGGCGCACATCCGGCGAAACGCGCTGCGGCATGGAGAACGGGCTCGTCTACGGTCACGATGACGCCGTGCTCTTTTGCGCGGGCTTCATTCCGGCCGGTGAAGGCTATACGGATGCCGCGCAACGGGCCTATGCGGATGCCTTCGCGCTCGTCCGCACGCTCGACTTCCCGACGATCTTCCGCATGTGGAATTACATCCCGGATATCAATGGCGAGAATCCGGACGGGCTCGAGGTCTATCGCGATTTCTGCCGGGGACGCGCGCTCGCGTTCGAAGCAGCGGACGCGGGGCAGGCGGGCATGCCTGCGGCCACGGGCATCGGGACCTGGGGCGAGGGCGTCGGCTTCTACTTCCTCGCCTGCCGTGACGACGACGCGAAGCACATCGAGAACTCGCGGCAGATGCCCGCTTATTGCTATCCCGAGCGTTATGGTCCGAAGCCGCCGAGCTTCGCGCGGGCCACGTACCGGCACGGTGCGCTGTATGTGTCGGGCACGGCGAGCATTGTCGGACACGAAACGCTGCATGCGGGCGATCTGCTGAAACAGTGGGACGTGGCTACCGACAACGTGGCGCACCTCGTCAGCGCGGGCAATCTCGCGGCGCACGGCGTGACGGATGGCTACACGTTGCAGGATCTCGATCAGATCAAGGTCTACTACCGGCGCGCGGATGATCTGCCGCAGGTGATGCAACTGGCTCGCGATACGTTTCATCCGCGCGCCGAGGTGCGCTTCCTGAAGGTCGATATCTGCCGTACGGATCTGCTCGTCGAGATCGAAGGAATCGCGAGGCACCGCGGCTCAGAGTGAAGCCGACTCGCGCAGGGTCTTGAGCAGCAGACCATGCAGGCCGTCGACCGCCTTCGAGCCGCGCGAATCGCGGCTGCGATAGACCGCGACCTGCATCGGCCCGAGCGGTCCCAGGCCTTCCTCGCTGCCGAGTATGCGCAGATGTCCGGGCGCGCTGCATTGCGTGAGCGCCGCCACGGCGAGGCCGCTGTCGACCGCCGCGATCTGTCCGGCGAGACTCGAGCTGTGATAGACCACCTTGTAGCGTCTTCCCTGCTGCGCGAGCGAATGAATCGCGCTCTGACGTGCAAGGCTCGTGCTTTCATAGACGGCGATCGGCAGCGGATCGCGCCGCCATAACTCGAACTGCGCCGCGCCGACCCAGACCATCGGCTCGTGAAAGAGCAGCGTGCCGCGCCGTGCGTGATCGCGCGAGATCAGCGCGAGGTCCAGTTCGCCGCTTGCCACGCGCGGAATCAACGAAGTCGACTGCTCGCACGACAACTCGATCTCCACGCCGCTGTGACGCGGCGCAAAGCGCTTCAGCACGGGGGTGAGGTACTTCTCCGCGTAGTCGTCGGGCACGCCGAGGCGCACGCGTCCGGTCAGCTGCTCGCCTTGCAGCGCGACCTGCGCCTGCGCGTGCAGGTCGAGGATGCGGCGCGCATAGCCGAGCAAGGTCTGGCCGTCCTGGGTGAGTTCGAGCGTACGCGCGTTGCGCTCGATGAGCCGCAGCCCGAGCGCGCTTTCGAGTTTCTTGAGCTGCATGCTCACCGCCGATTGCGAGCGATTGACCTCGCCGGCCGCGCTCGACAGTGAACCCGCATCGACCACTGCGACGAAGCACTTGAGCCAGTCGGTTTGCAGATCGCCTTGTTTCATCGTTCTGGTTATTTTCGATTTTCGAATGGATGCCAGATGAATTATGCGCTTTTCTGACACGTCGATGCGGACCACACTGGCTGCATGAATTCGAACCCGCCCATTCAATCCGCGACGGCTGGCCTCGCGAAGCCGGCCATGGCATCCGGCGTCTTTCCCTTCGTGCTCGGCTGTGCGTTGCTGGGCACCATCGGGCTCTTCGTGCATGAAGCGCACGCCGATCCGTTGACCGCCACGTGGTTTCGCTGCGTCTTCGGTCTGGTCGGCCTGACGCTGTGGCTCGTGCTGCGCGGTCAGGTCCGCTTCCTCCGGCTCAACGGACGAACCGGGCCATGGGTTTTGACAGCCGGCTCGCTGATGGTGCTGAGCTGGGGCTTGTTTTTCACCGCCATCGAACACATTCCGACAGGCATGGCGATCGTGCTGTTCCATGTGCAACCGGTGTGGGTGCTGGCGCTCGGCGCGCTGTGCCTGGGCGAACGCGTCGGCAGGCGACGCGCCGGCGCGGTCGCCGTAGCGATGATCGGCCTCGTGCTTGCAACCGGCGTCATCGGGCACGGAGTAGACGGCGAGGGCTATTGGCTCGCGGTTGCATCGTGTTTGCTGGGCGCGTTCTGCATGGCCTGCGTGACGATCATCGCGCGCCGTCTGCGCGAGCTGCCCGCCGGAACGCTCGCGTGGTGGCAATGCGCGATCGGCACGTTGACGTTGTGGATCTGGCCCATGCAGCACGGCTGGCCCGCATGGGGCGCGTCATGGCTCTGGCTCGCGGGACTCGGTGTCATCCACACGAGTCTTGCCTACACCTTGATGTACAGCGGCATGGCGCGGCTGAACACGGGGCGCATCGCCGTACTTCAGTTCGTGTATCCGGCGGTGGGCATCGTCATCGATTGGCTGTTGCTGAATCAGCGTCTCGGTGGCGTGCAACTGATGGGCGTGGTGGTGATGCTGATCGCGATCGGGCTTGCCGAACAGCGTCGTCGACGCTCGTAGCAACTAACTGTCCCCCGCGCATGCGTCTTTGAATTACGCATGGACCCGCCTTCGAACCTCACGCTTGCATCACAGCCATTCGATCATTCAAGCCTTCGCGTGTTGCTCGCGGCATTGCGCATTGAACACGCGCTTCGTGGAAGCCGGGTTCTTCGCCAGCTTGCCAGCGGGACGTCGCGGACGCGCGACGAGTTCGCCGCCGCAGTTCGGGCATATGCCGCTCAGCACATGATCCGCGCAGTCCTTGCAGAAGGTGCACTCGAACGAGCAGATGAGGGCATCGGTGGCATCGGGAGGCAGGTCCTTGTCGCAGCATTCGCAGCCGGGGCGCAGTTCGAGCATCGTGAGTCTCCTTGGTATCGACATTGGATCGACATGCATTGAACGCCATGCACGCATGCCATGGCCGTCGCCGAATCATAAACGCTGACCTTGAGCGGTCGAGCATCCCCGCTGCTCATTCTTATCCACGAATGCCGCGTACCTTCGCGTGATACTGCGCGGCTATCGTGCCGACATCGCTTGCTTCTTCGAATGCCGCACGCTGCGCCGGACGCATCTCCCCTTGCTCGCGCACTTCGCCCGGCGCGCACGCGAAGCGCTCCCGGAACGCGCGATTGAAAGTCTTCTCGCTGCCGAATCCCATCGCATAAGCAATTTCGGCAATGCGTTCGTGTCGATGCCGCGGAGCGACCAGACGCCGCATCGATTCGTCGAGACGGCGGTCACGGATATGCCGCGCGACGCCGCCCGCCTGATCGAACACTTCGTACAGCGCCGTGCGCGACACGCCCAGCGCGCCGCGCAGCGTGTCCGCGCCGAGCGTCGGATCGGACAGGTTCTGCTCGATGTAGGACAGCGCCCGCGCACGCAGCATCGGCGCGAGTCGCGGATCGTCCTTCCGCACTTGCAGACTGGTTTTCGGAATCAGGCATGCGCCGAGCAGTTCGAGCGTGGCTTCGGCGGCGAGCGCGGCCTGCGCGTCGTCCATGTCGGTCGCGAGCTTCGCCAGCGAGCAGAGATGCGCGGCAATCATTCCGCCGATCGGATCCTGCGCATCCCAGCATGCGCCGTGCAGTCGCGCGCCAGCCGGCATGCGGCGATCCAGCGCCGCGCGCGGAATGCTGAGCGTGAGCATCGGCGCATCGCGGGCAATGCCGATGTTTTCCACCGCCATGTCGCGGATCGCGACGCTGTTCACCGGCACGCGCTGCTCGCCATCGACGGATTCGGACGTCAGCGCGCCGCCCAACAGGCAATGCAGCAGGTAATGATCGACGCCGCTCGTTGCGATACGCCGCCGCGTGCGCCGGAACTGGACCTCGTCGCCGGCGCCGTGGTGCGTCATCAGCAGCGCGCCGCCCAGATCCCAGGTGCGCATCGACGCCCGGAACGGCACGTCGCGCGGCCGGTGAATCTCGTACATCGGCCTGAGGCTCTCGCGCCAGATTTCCTCGGCGGCCTGGGCGTCGATCAGCGCACTGTCGAAATGGAGCGGTTGCGGCATGGAAAAGGTCGGCGGCGGCGGGCCGATGTCTCGTTATGTGTTGAATTCTTTTGTGATTTTCCGTGTTATCGGCGGTTTTAAGCTGAAGCTTAAGTGATGTCCAAGTGTTCGCAAGTGTTTGCGGCTGTCTCCGTGTGAGCGAGCGCTGCAAGACACTGCCGGACGATTTGGGAAGATTTTGCGGACACTTTGTCCGACGGGGACGGTGTCGGTCGGGGATCATGGCCGGTACACGAACCCAAGCAAACCTGAGAGAGAAACCGAAAGTCCGGAGCCGGCGCGCCGATAACATCCATGCAAACACTTACCTCGCGCTCTCGAATGGCGCGGGGACTAATAACAGACCTGACGGGGTATTGGATGAAAAAAACGGCTCGGACTGCCGTGACGGCGTTGCCATTGCTTCTTGCCGCCTGCGGCGGCGGTGGTAGCGGGGATGGCGGTGGCGCGGCGCAAACCACGGGTGCGACGCAATCGAACAAGGGCAGCGGCAGTGGCGACTCGACCCAGAAGCCTGTCGCCTTGCCCACGACCGCTCCCACGAACGATCCGGCGGCCATCGCGCTGTTCACTCCGGCGGGCGCGGCGGCGGCGCCTGCGACCGCCACGACCGGCGACATCGTCAACGATTCTTTCGCCTACATCAACGCTCGCCGCGCGGAATTGAACCTCAGCGCGCTGAAGTATGTGTCGGCGGTGGGCGTGGCGGCAGCGAATCATGCGCGCTACATGCAAGCGGCCGGGGCCATCGGTCACTATGAAACGGCGGGGCAGCCGTATTTCTCGGGCGTGAAGCCTTCGGACCGCGTCGCGGCGGCCGGCTACACGACGAACTCGACGGGAGAAATCGCGGCGGGTTATGGCGGCGGCTTCCTGAATTCGACCCAGGCCATCGACGCCCTGTTCGACGCCCCGTTTCACCGCTCCATCTTCCTGTTCGACACGACGAGCGTGGGAATCGGCCAGGTTCCGACCACCGATCCCACCCAATACGCGACCCTGGTTGCCGATTTCGTCGATTACGTCGCGGCGACGCCGGACAACCGGCTGATTGCCTATCCGTACGACGGCCAGACGAACGTGAAGCCATCGTGGATCGCGAACGAAAGCCCGAACCCGATGGCGCGCGTCCCGCAATACATCATGAAAAGCGTCGGCTATCCGGTGACGCTGAATGCTTCAGGCAATGGCGCGTTCTCGAACGTGCGCTTCGCGATCACCGACGCTTCCGGCAGCGCGGTGCCGTGCGAAGAATCCGACAACACCAACAACGAAGACTCGACCCGCCTCGCGCTGTGCGTGCCGTACGCGCCGTTGGCGGCGAACTCGAAATACTTCGTGACAGTGACCGGTTCACTGACGAACACCTCGATCACCACCGCCACGGCGTTTTCCGTGAGCTGGTCATTCACGACCGGCGCGGCGCTCGCGGCGACGAACAAGGCGCAAGGCCGCTCGCGCCTGCCAACGGTGCTCGAATGACCAAGCGGCCTTTCGGGGGATTCAACTGTCATGTGCTTGCCATCATTGATCCGGAGGACGTTGCGGCGAAGCAGGCGCGCGGAAGCGTGTGCATCGGCTGACGCATTCACTGAACCGGCGGTCACCGGACCGTCGTCGATCGAATACCGGGAATCGCATCGTGGCTATCTGCTGCGCGTGAGCGCCAATCAGGCGGGGCGGTATGTGCTGATCGTCGAGGATCCGGTGGGCGGAGAGCCGTGCCCGCTGCGCAATCTGCACGAACTGGACGGCCGTTTCCCGCATGATGGTTTCGCCGATCTGACCGCGGCCATCGCCGCCGTGCCGGTGGCGAAGCATGCCATCGACGAAGGTCTCAGCCGGCAGCAGGCCGCGTAATCGGCCATCGCTGCCCGTGCCGAAAGATGGATTGCAAGAACCGAAACGAATCGTTCGTTTTGTTGCTTATTCGACCCATTTCGGACAAATAGGAGAGAATACCGTCGACGTTCGCTAACCAGGACCGTGCTGAGCAAAGATGCATTTGCTTTGCGGCATTCGAGAAATCCTCATAGTGGCAATCGACAAACTCTCTCACCCGACTTTGAATCCACCGGCGGCGGCGAAGCCGGAAATCTCGACGCCGAACATCATCGTGCTGTGCGGCACGCTGATCGCGCTGGTCATGATGGGCCTGTGCGCGCTGGTGCTGTATCAGGGCCGTGTCGACGCGCTCGACCGCGCACGCGACACCTCGCGCAATCTGGCGCTACTCGCCGAACGCGATATCGAACGTAACTTCGAGCTGTATGAGCTGTCGTTGCAGGCGGTCGTCGAGGGTGTCGAGCGGCCGGAGGTGGCCGCGCTGCCGCCGGCTCTGCGCAACGACGTGCTGTTCGATCGCGCCGCGACCGCGCGCGACCTGGGCTCGCTGCTCGTGCTCGATGCGAACGGCACCATCGTCATCGATTCGAGCAGCGTCACGCCGCGCAAGGGCAATTTCGCAGACCGCAGCTATTTCACCGTCCAGCGCGACAACCCCAATGCCGGGCTGTACATCAGCAGTCCGTTCTCGTCGCGGCTGCGAGGCGGCGCACCGAGCATCGCGCTCAGCCGGCGGCTGAAAAACCCGGACGGCTCGTTCGCGGGCATCGCGATGATCACGATCAATCTCGATTATTTCCGGACGCTGTTCGCGGGTCTGTCGCTCGGACGGCATGGCGCCGTGTCGCTCATCAGCAAGGACGGCCTGATGATCATGCGTCAGCCGTTCGATTCACACGTGATCGGCCGCGACATTCGCGGCGCCGACACCTTCCGGCGCTTCCAGAACGCGCCGGAAGGCAGCTTCAGCGAGACCTCGTCGATCGACGGCACGCGGCGGCTCTACTTCTACCGCAACTTCCCGAACCTGCCGCTGATCATCATGGTCGCCGAAGCGGAGGAAGACATCTATGCGGCGTGGACGCGGCGGGCGATCATCATCGGCTCGTCGATGGGCGCGCTCGCGATCGGCTTCATCACGCTGTCGTTCGTGCTGGCCGCGCAGTTCCGGCGGCGCATACGCGCGGAGTCGGAGTTGCAATTGCTGGCGCGCACGGATGGCCTGACGGGGCTGCACAATCGCCGCACGCTGGGCGAAATCCTGGATCAGGAATGGCGGCGCGCGCGGCGTACCCGGAGTCTGTTCTCGCTGCTGTTCGTCGATATCGATCGCTTCAAGGCCTATAACGACGCCTATGGCCATCAGGCCGGCGACGATGCGCTCGCGGCCGTGGCGCGCTGTATCGGCGAGAACATCCGGCGGCCGCTCGATACGGCTGCGCGCTATGGCGGCGAGGAGTTTGTCGTCGTGCTGCCTGATACGCCCGCCGAGGGCGCCGCGCGCGTCGCCGAGACGATTCGCAAGGCGATCAGCGATCTGTCGATCGAGCACGCGGGCAGCGAGTTCGGCCGGGTCACGGCGAGCATCGGGCTCGCGAGCTGGCGGCCGGAACGCGACGACGATGTCAGCGCGCTCATCCGTGCCGCCGACGAAGCCCTCTATGACGCGAAGGCGCGCGGGCGTAATCGCGTGATGCGGGCAAGTCCGGGCTGAGCGTCGCGCGGCGGCGTTCAATTGCGCGAGCGCTTGTATCCGTCCTGCCTGTCTTCTCTTCACCACGCGCGATGCGTCACCAATGCGCGTGATCGAACGTTCGCACTCGCGCGAGCGGGTCTAGACTTTGCACCGGGTTGGCGCATCTTCGCGATGCCCGCCGCGCACAAAAAGAACCAGCAAAGGACGATCGACATGAGGCCGGGGATTGTCTTCAGGGAACCAGCGACGCGTCGGCAAGCAGCGCGTCGGATACCGCCGCAGCCGTCCGCCGGCCGTCGTGCCGGATGGCTCCAGTCATGCCGCGACAAAGCCGAGTGGATTGTCGCCATCGCTGCACTGCTCGTGCGCAAGCGCCCATTTGCCGAACGCGACATCCGATAGCTTGATGGATGTCGAAGGCCATCGACTCTCATGGGCCGATGTCCCGAGGCGCGTCCGTGTTCGTCCCTGATGCATGAATCATGCATGCATCGGGACGAGCGAGGCACGTTCGACGACCATCAAAACAAAACGATCCGACCAGCGCCATGCCATCAGACCGCAATTCAAATTGCAACTCAGACCGCAATCCGGAAGTTCAGCCCGACGGCCTGAGCATCATCAGCGATGAAGCCGCGTTTCTTGCCTTGAAGAACGAGTGGGACGCGCTCTGGAGCGCCGTCGAGGGACAGCATAACCAGGCCTTCGAGGTCTGCCGGTTGTGCTGGACGCGCGTGGCCGGTCCGCGTGGCCGGCGGCTGCATTGCATCGTGTATCGGGAGAAGGGCGAACTGGTGCTTGTATGGCCGCTCGTCAGTCATCGCCGCCTGTTGTGGAATGTCATCGAGCCGCTTACACCGGGCACGGCCGAACACAGCGCGATCCTGGCCCGCAGCGATGCCCGCGCGGCCATCGACGCTGCCTGGCAGGCCGTCACCCGGCAATGCCGCGGCGATGTGCTTGCGCTGCCCTATGTCGGCCGCGACACGCGGCTCGACCAGCTCGCGACACGCCATCCGGGCCTCGCAGAAGCCACCACCGACGTTTGCGCCACGGCGCTGCTGCGCGCGGAGCCGGACTGGGATGCCTATCGCGATTCGCTCGGCAAGCTCTCGAAGAAGAAGCCTGCCGCGCTCGAACGGCGCCTGATGAAAGAGGGCGCGCTCGAGATCCGCGAGCTCGCCACCGACGATACCGCCGCCCACGCGCAATGGGTCGACTGGATGCTCGCGCGCAAACAGGAATGGGCCGAGCGCTCCGGCAAGAACGGCCCCTGGCTGTACTCGAAGGAATATCGCACTTTCCTCGTCGATCTGCTCGACGGCACGCGTGACAAGCCGCTTGGCGTGATGTTCGTGATGACGCTCGACGGCGTGCCGCTCGTCGTCAATATCGTGGGGCTGGCGGATACGTCGGCGAGCGGTTTGATCGCCGGTTTCGATCCGGCCTTCGCGCGCTTCTCGCCCGGCGCGATCATGATGGCGCACTGCGTGAAATGGTGCTGGGACAAGCGGCTCGATCTCGACTTCGGCATCGGCAAGGAAGAGTTCAAGGCGTACTGGAGCCGCGGCAACGTCGACTCGACGCGCAGCTATCAGATCGCGATTTCAGGCTGGGGGCGCTTTGCCTTCCACGCGAAACTGCTGTCGAAGAAACTCAAGGAATGGCGCGCGAATCGCTCGCGCCGCCCTGTCGCCCCGGTGCCGTCCAGTGGCAACGGGGCGGAACATCCGGCAGCATGAAAAGGAAGCCGCGGCGCATGAACGCCGCGGCTTCAAGGAATCACTTCAGGGCAAGCAAAAAGGGCGGACATGATGCTTCATGTCCGCCCTTGTTCTTTCATGCGCCTGGCTTCATTCACGCAGTGGGAAGGAACCACTCGGACCGGCCCGGACGCAGCACGCGCTTGACTGCGCGCGCCATGGACCACACCGACTTGTGGCGTTCGATCACCAGGCGCGGCTTGAGCATCGGCTTGAAGCCGCAGAGGAAGCGGAACGTGCTGGCATTGGGAATGCCGTCGAAATCGAAGATCAGATTGCGGCGTTGGGCATCCTGGATCGCTTCCCAGATCAACACGCTGATGGCGCCCGCGTGCGCCCCGGGGTCGCGCGAGGAAAGCAGGTAGTAGGCGGCATGGGAATCGAAGGTCACGCCAATCGCGGCGACCAGTTTTCCGCTGGCATCGTAGGCGCCGAGCAGATAACCCGCGTCACGCTCGACGAATGCCTGCACGAGCCGGCGCATCAACTGCGTGCCATAGACGTTCTTGCGGCTGCGGACCGCGAGGTTCGCTTCATAGAAAGCGTTGAACTCCTCGGGCGACTCGATGCGCCGCGCCGTCAGGAACTTCTGTCCCGTGCGGATCAGGTTGCGCGTCTTGCCGTTGAGTCCTTTCCACAAGGCTTCGATGTCCCGGTCCGGCGCGAACTGCAAGGTATAGCGCGTGGCCACGGTGAAGCCGTTGAGTCCGAAGGCGAGCGCGTCTTCGATGCGCGGATCGAGGATCTGATAGAAGCTGTCCACCTCGGGAATCTGCGCGATCAGTTCTTCGGTGATGCTGATGCGGTCGAGCATCGCGCGGGTCGTGTCGCCCGTCGAAGGTCTGAACGCCGGTCCGAGCGTGCGCGTGAGCGGCGGCATCTTCGACGTGGTCCACCATCCCTTGCGTTGCAGCGAGTAGGGCATTTCGCCCACTATTTCGTTGCCGCGCCGGACGGTGGCCGCTTGCCAGTTGCCGTCGGTCGCGAGGTCGAGCCACCAGGGTTCATGGAAGATCGAGCGGGCGGGCAGCGGGTCGGCCACAAGGGACACAGTAGACTCAAGGGACGCAGGCGCTTCGACTTGAGCCGGCTGCGCCGTTATCGGTTCGATGCGGCCAGGCGTGGTTCGAAGATCGCTTTCGAAGCGAAACTTGCTGGACGCGGTCTTGCGGTTCGTCTCGAACCTCAGGAATTTACCGGCGAGTGACGATTCCATACATTCAGGACCATTGTCTAGTGTTGTGCGGTTCGGAACAGGTCGATACGTCGTATAGCGCTGTTCAAGGCAACATCGGGACGCGTGGCGTTGAAGCGCTGCAGACGACGCCGATCCCGAGTCGATGCGGTCTCGCAAACTACCGATACGCATGAGGCGAAAACTGCCAATGCATGCAAGGTGTTACCAAATGTTATCTGCTGGTGCATGGATGGATTGTTGTCGACCCCACACGTGGTAAACGTTCGCTGAAATCACGGCGGCGTGTGAGCCGTTCCACTCCACGCATCGCGAAGTCGCGTGCGTGCTTGAAGACTTGCTTGCTCATGTAGCCCGCTCGCCCCCAGCGCGTGGCGAGCACGACGAAGGACGCGCTGGCATAAGCTGCTCCCGCGCTCCACGAGGTCTTGTAGCGTTGTTCGCCGGGACCGAAGTCGAAGTCCAGATGACGTTCGAAGGCCCAGCGCACGCATTCATCAACGAGCACCGTCCCCGGCGACAGCTTGCGATGCGCGAGATCGTACGTATTGGCAACGAGGCTGACCGTGTCGCTGTCGATGGCGAGAATGTTCGCGGCAACGGGTTGTCCGTCGAGCGTGAGGACAAAGAGGCGAAAGGGCGAGTGCGCGCCTGCGTCTGCCGTGAGCAACGCTTGCCAGAAGCGCAGGCTCGCGGCGGAAAAAGTCCATTGGCTGTCTGCCGCTTTCTCTTCGGCCCACTTGCGCTTCTGCGCGACGAACCATTCGATCAACCCAGGCAGACGCACATCCTTAGGCTCGATCACGTCGATCGCAAACGCCCCGTGCTTTGCCATGCGGCGCTTCAGATACTCGGGCGCATTCCGCTCGCGCGCGGGTCGCGACCGGCAATACGCGAGCCAGTCGCGCTCGTCGCGCAGCGCGGCGAACGGCGTGGCTTCATCGACTTCGCGACGCATCATCGCGTGCTGCTTCAGACAGGCATGCAACGGTGAACTCTTGCGGATGCGCCACAGCTCGAACACGTCCGCGCGGCTCGTGCGCGCGGCATGGTTCCAGACGGCCTTGACGATGGCGTCGGCGTCGGGTTCGGGCGCGACGAGGATATCGCTCGGCGACTGATTGCGCGGCGCCAGCGGCTCCGCGAAGGTCCACCAGCGACGCACCGACGTCACCAGCGGCCACACCGCGACGAGCCGGCCCTCACGCCGCGCAACGACGCAATACAGCGTGCGCGCAGTGCCGGCATGTTCGGCCATCAGACTGCCGTGACAATACTCGAACGACTGGAAGTAGCGTCCCTGGGCGCGCTGCGACAGATCGGTCCATTCGTCGCGCAGCAGCCGAAACGTTTCTATATCGCGGCAGGCTTCGATGCTGAGCGCCCGATCCGCCGCGCGGGAGGATCCGGCGGGATGCGCGTCGCCGTCTTCCGATGTGCTGTTCATGTCTCCGGCCTCTAAGAGTGATTCCCCTGCCGGGCGCGCGGACGCGGCGTCCCGAGCGGAGCGATTGCACTTCTCGTGGTGCTTCATCGCGTCGTTGGAGAGTGGATCGGCGACCAGTTTCACGTGCGGGGCTGCACCGGAATATGCGCTGGATCACATTCCTGACAAACTGTAATAAAGCGCCGGAACAGGGCTGCGGCATAGGCGCGCGGTCGGATCATGAAGCTTGCGAGGGCGGTGGCGATGTGCTTGCGCTGCAGGGGCAAACAGGAAAGACATGCCGTTCAGGGCTGTGCGACGGCGGGATGCTTGGGTCCGTTGATGACCGCGTCGAGCCAGCTCAGGTCGTTGGCCCTGATCCAGCGCTTGTTGTGCAGGATCTTCTTCCCTCGCTGAGCCCACGTGTCCATCTTGCGGAGAAACGTCTCGCAATAGCGGGTTGCGGGGCAGACGATACCGGCCCAGGCATCGACGACCCAGCAGCCGTCGTAGTCCGTCAGCCTGACGTTATCCCTGGCGTGCTCGGGAATCTCGCCGACCAGCGTGAAGGCATGGCTGCCCTTGTCGTCCACGGCATGGATCGATGCCGGCACGCCGGCACGCCGGAGCAGGCGTGCCGCCGCGCCGCTCATTTCGCCGCAGTTGCCACAGCCCCAGATCATCGGCAGGACGAAATCGGGCGGCATGGTGCCATACACGCAATCCTGAAGCGCAATGACCATGTCGTTGGCGGCTTCGGCGCGCTGCACGCTGGCCGGATCGTCCGGACGGACTTTGTTGCCCGACTTGAAGCCGACCTTCCTGAACTGGTTGCGGACCATGGCGAAGGCCCGGCGCGAATAGATCTCGTCCGGCTCCGCGCCGCCCACTTCGTCGTCCAGCGCCGCACTCAAGTCCAGGTCATGACAGAACGCCTGCCATTCCGGCAAGCCCACGAGGTTGAGCAAAGCCTGCACGCGCGACCCGGCGGTCTCCGCTGCGACCTGTCCAGGCCCGTCGGACACGTCCGCGTCCTGCATGAGCGATGCTTCATCCTGCTCCGGGATGGTGGCGAGCGTGCGCTTCACAGGCACGGTTCGGAGCCGTACGGGGAATCGGTACATGAGGCGTTCCTGTGCTGAAGTTCAAAGCCGGCCGGGCAGGTCGAGCGGGCACGAGACCGATTCTAAGGAAGCGCGCTTTACGCTGACTATCGGCAACATAAATTGACGATGGCCGCGCTGGCAGAGGCTCCGCGCCGCGCTCAAGCCGATCGTCGAACGAATTGCATGCGAGTTAAGCAGTCGTTATACTGCGTCGGCGGTCTGGCCTGACCACTCTGATTGGCCTGACCAAAATGGAAACACTCCGGCAGCTGTTCGAAAGCAAGGCTTCGGTATCGCACCGAGGCGCTCCCAAAGAGGCGTGCTCAAGATGATGTCGCTCCATTCGTTCCTTCCGCATTCGGGCTGGGCCCGACACACCTGCTTTCCACCCTGCCGTCCATCCCGTCACCGCCGCTGAAAGCGGCGCAGTTCGATCAACAAGAACAGCAGGAGACAACGGTATGTTCCGCACAGGAATGCTGGCCACGGCCGCGCTGGCCGCTTGCATGCTCACCCAGGCCGCGCACGCACAGGTCGCCACCGGCGACACGTCGCAGAAAAAGATCGCGCTCTCCAACAGCTTCGCCGGCAACGCGTGGCGGCAGTCCATGCTCAAGAGCTGGAATACCGTCTCGCAGCAGGCGGTGACGGAGAAGAAAGTCGCCGCCGCGCCCGCCTTCACGACCGCCGAGAATCAGGTCACCGAGCAGGCGCAGCAGGTCCAGAACCTGATCCTGCAGGGCTATAACGCGATCGTCATCGACGCCGTCTCGCCCACCGCGCTCAACGGCACCATCAAGAAGGCCTGCGCGGCGGGCGTGGTGGTCGTGTCGTTCGACGGCATCGTCGACGAGCCCTGCGCGTATCGCGTGAACTTCGACTTCAAGGGCTGGGCCGAGCAGGGCGTCGAGTATCTGGCGGGGCGGCTGAACGGCAAGGGCAATATCCTGGAAGTGCGCGGCGTGGCGGGCATTTCCGTCGATAACCTGATGCACGAAGGCGTCCTCGAAGGGCTCAAGAAGCATCCGGACATGAAGCTGGTCGGCTCCGTCAATGGCGACTGGACGCAGTCCGTCGCGCAGAAGGCCGTCGCGGGCATCCTGCCGACGCTCGCCCACGTGGACGGCGTCGCGACCGAAGGCGAGATGTCGTTCGGCATCGCGCAGGCCTTCAAGGCGGCCAACCGTCCCGCGCCGCCGATGATCATCGGCAGCACCTATCCCGAACTCCAGTGGTGGAACGAGCAGACGAAGAGCGGCTATCAGTCGCGTTCGCTGTCGAATCCGCCAGGCGCGGTGAGCTTTGCGTTCTGGGTCGCGCAGCAGGTGCTGGCGGGCAAGAAGCTGCCGAAGGACGTGACCATCAACGTGCCACTGCTCGCGATCTCGCAGCAAGAACTGCCCGCGACGCTCGCGGCCACGCCGCCGGGCGGGATCGCCGACGTGACCTATACGCTGCCGCAGACGGTCGCGCTGCTCGACAAGAAATAACTGCCCGCAAGGAGCTTGTGGATGAATGACGCGCTGATTCGCTTCGAAGGCATCGGCAAGACGTTCGGCCGGGTGCGCGCGCTGGAAGGCGTGGACTTCGCGTTCGAGCGCGGCGAATGCGTGGGCATCGCCGGACACAACGGTGCGGGCAAGTCGACGCTGATGGCCGTGCTCGCTGGCGTCTACCCGCCGACGCACGGCCGCATCGAGGTGGACGGACAGGCCGCGCCGCACTACGACGCCAACGCGGCGCGCGCGGCGGGCGTGCGCTGCGTGTTCCAGGAACTGTCGCTGTGCGCGAACCTGACGGTGGCCGAGAACATGTGCATCGTGCATCCGCAGTTGCGCGGGCGCGGCTGGCGGCGCCGGGCCACGGCGCTGATGCGCGAGACGCTGGAAGCCATCTTTCCGGGCAATGGTTTGAAAGGCAACGAACTCGTCTCCGACCTGACGCTCACGCAGCAACAGATGGTGGAGATCGCGCGCGGCTTCACGGTGACGGAGTCGCCGGTGCGGCTCGTGATACTCGATGAACCCACGTCCTCGCTCGACGCCCACACGGCCGACCAGTTGCTCGCCTTCGTGCGACAGGCGGCGGAGCGCGGCATCACGTGCGTGCTGATCACGCACATGCTGGGCGAGATCGAGCGCGTGGCCGACCGCGTCGTGGTGATGCGCGACGGCGGCGTCGTCAGCGTGTTGCCGCGCGAGGCGTCGAGCCGGGCCTCGATCATTCAGGCGATGGGTCAGCATCTCGAAGCCGAGCGCACGCCAGCCGCGCAACGCGCGCGTGCCGTGCGCGAGGCCGGGCCGCAGTTCCACTGGAAAGTCGGCGCGCGCAGGCACACGGCGATCGAGGCGGCGCGCGGCGAGATTGTCGGCTTCGCGGGGCTGGCGGGGCAGGGGCAGACCGAGGCGCTGCTGTCCATCTATACGGCGGCAACGGGACATGGCACGGCGCGCGCCAAAGTCGCGTTCGTCGCGGGCGATCGTGGCTGCGACGGCGTGTTCCCCGTCTGGTCGATTGCCGGCAATCTCGACATCCGCTGGCTGCTCGGCGGCGCGCGCAGGAAGCGCGGCTTGATCGACTTCGCGGCGGCGCGCGCGGTGGTGGAGGCGTGGCGCACGAAGATCGGCATACGCGGCGCGTCGATGAACGCGGGCATCCTGTCGCTGTCGGGCGGGAATCAGCAGAAGGTGCTGTTCGCGCGTGCGCTCGCCTCGGACGCCGATCTCATCCTGATGGACGATCCCACGCGCGGCGTCGATGTCGGCACCAAGCGCGACATCTACCAGCTCGTGCACGACGAGGCCGCGAAGGGCCGCACCTTCGTCTGGTACACGACCGAAAACGAGGAGCTGTCGCATTGCGACCGCACCTATGTGTTCCGCTCGTCGGCGGTCACACGGATCCTGCACGCCGACGAATGCACGGAAGAAGCGCTGCTCGCCGCCAGTTTCCAGGAGCACGCCGCATGAGTCTCGCCATTGCTCAAGGACGTTTGCGCGCTGCGTTGCCCGCCATTTCCCTGATCGCCGTGCTGGTGCCGATCCTCGTCATGCAGCCCGCGGTGATGAGCTACTTCGGCTCGAACCTGTTGCTGAATCTCGCGGTGCCCATCGTGCTCGCGACGCTCGCGCAACTCGCGATCATCACCGTGAACGATCTCGATCTCTCGATCGGCCCGTTCGTGAGCCTGGTCGCCTGCATCGGCGCGACGCTGCTCGTCAAGCAGCCGTGGCTCGGCGTGCTGGCGTTGATCGGCTGCGTGCTCGCGTATGCGGCCGTCGGCGCGCTGATCGAACTGCGGCAGATACCGTCGATTGTCGTGACGCTCGGGCTCTCGTTCGTGTGGAGCGGGCTCGCCATCGTGCTGCTGCCGTCGCCGGGCGGCACGAGTCCCGCGTGGCTCGGCACGGCCATGAGTTATCAGACGCCGTGGATCGCCGCGCCCATCGTCTGGTCCGTGCTGATCGCGGCCATCGGTCATCTGCTGCTGATGCGCACCTCCGCAGGCGTGCGGATTCGCGGCGCGGGCGGCAATCCGCGCGCGATGCGCCGCTTCGGCTGGTCGCTGGTGCGCAGCAAGGCGACGCTGTACGGCGTGGCGGGCTGCTTCGGCGTGCTGTCGGGGCTGTCGCTGCTCGGCCTCACCACGTCCGCCGACGCCAATCTCGCCTTGCGCTACACGCTGCTCTCGATCGCGGCGGTGATCCTCGGCGGCGGCGAGTTCGTCGGCGGACGCGTGAGTGTGGTCGGCGCGGTGCTCGGCGCGATCACGCTGACCCTGGCCGCGTCGTTCCTCGCCTTCCTCAACATCTCGGCGGACTGGCAGGTCGGCATGCAGGGCGCGATCCTGATTGTCGTGCTGTCGCTGCGCGTGCTGCTGCAACGAGGAGAGCGCCGATGAATCCGCAATCTTCAAGCGACGCCGTCGCCACGCCCGCGCAGAGCGGCTGGACGCGGCTGCGCAACATTCAGGCGCCGTGGGCGTGGTCGTTCGTGGGCGCGGTGCTCGTGTGGATCGCCATCGCCGGAATCTTCGGGCTGGGCATCGCGGGCAATGTCGCGCAGACGGCGCTCACCTACGGCGTGTTCATGGTGCTGGTCGGCCTCGGGCAGATGCTCGTCATCACCTCGGGCGTCGGCAACATCGACTTGTCCGTGCCGTCGACCATCGCGCTGGCGGGCGTGGTCGGCATGCATGCGATGCACGCCGACAACGCGCAGATTGCGACAGGCGTCGCGGCCGCGCTCGGCGTGGGCGTCGTGGTGGGTGTCGCCAACTACGCATTGATCCGCCTGCTGCGCATTCCGCCGATCATCGCGACGCTGTCCTCGAGCTTCATCATCCAGTCGGTCGCGATCACGCAAGGACGCCAGCTTCCGCCGCCGCCGCCCGCGCTCGGCGCGTTCGCGACGGACCGGCTGCTTGGCGTGCCCTATATCGCGCTCGTGGCGCTGGCGCTGTCCTGCGCGCTCGCCGTGCTGCTGCATCGCGCGGTGTACGGACGCCGGCTGTCGGCCATCGGCCAGAACGCGCGCGCCGCGTGGCTCGCCGGCGTGAACGTGCATCGCACGCGCTGCCTCGCCTATGTGCTGTCGTCGATGATCGCGGCGCTCGCAGCGTTGCTGCTCGCGGCGGTGTCGGGCGGCGCGTCGCTCGACATGGGCGTCGAGTACATGCTGATCTCGATTGCCGTGGTCGTGATCGGCGGCACGCTCGTGACCGGCGGCAAGGCGAGCATCGCGGGCGTGTGGGGCGCATCGATGTTCCTGTTCCTGACCAACGCCGTGCTCAACGCGGTGGGCGCGGACGCGGGCGTGCGCTCGATCGTCTATGGCGTGCTCATCATCGCGGTGACGGTCGCGGCGGGCGGCAAGGCCGTGCGCTGAACGGCACAACTTGAAGAATCAACCGGACGAGGAGACATGAAACCGAGCGATATCGAAGTCCACGACCCGCGTTTCAGACTGCTGCTGCAGCCGAACGCGTTCCTGAGCAAGCTGACGGACCAGTGCCTGTGGGCCGAAGGCCCGGTGTATTTCCCGGCCTCCGACCTGCTCATCTGGAGCGACATCCCGAACAACCGCATGTTGCGCTGGGCGCCCGGCATGGGCGTGGGCGTGTATCGCGCGCCGTCGAACTACAGCAACGGCAACACGCGCGACCGCGAAGGGCGGCTCGTCAGCTGCGAGCACGGCGCAAGGCGCGTCACGCGCACCGAGCACGACGGCAGCGTGACCGTGCTGGCCGACACGTTCGAAGGCAAGCGGCTCAATTCGCCGAACGACGTGATTGTCGATTCGCGCGGCGAGATCTGGTTCACCGATCCTGACTACGGCATTCTCAGCGACTATGAAGGCTATCGCGCGGACAGCGAGATCGGGCGCTGCAACGTGTATCGCGTGACGGAGAACGGGCAGGTGCGCATTGCCTGCGACGACTTCGTGAAGCCCAACGGCCTCGCGTTCTCGCCCGACGAGAAGAAGCTGTATGTGGCGGACTCCGGCGCTTCGCACGACGACGCCGCGCCGCGTCATATCCGCGTTTTCGATGTGGCGGCAGACGGCGCGTTGCGCAATGGCCGCGTCTTCATCGAGATGCAAAGCGGCGTGCCCGACGGCATGCGCCTCGACGAACACGGCAACGTCTGGACCAGCGCCGAGGACGGCGTGCACTGCTACGCGCCCGATGGCGCGCTGCTCGGCAAGATCCTGATCCCCGAAGTGGTGGCGAATGTCACCTTCGGCGGATTCAACCGCAACCGGCTGTTCATTGCCGCGACCTCGTCGATCTACTCGCTGCACGTGGGTGTGAGAGGCGCGGGCCGCTGACCGGCCAGCACAAACACCAACAACAGGAGACTCAGCATGCAATTGCATCGGCTGGCCGCGGGCCTGCTCATGACCGCACTGTCGGCATCCGCGTTCGCGCAGGTTGCCAGCGGCGACACTTCGGCGATGAAGATCGCCTTGTCCAACAACTATGCCGGCAACAGCTGGCGCCAGCAGATGCTCAAAAGCTGGTCCAACGTCGCCGATCCGGCGGTGAAGCAGAAGGTCGTCGCGGCGGCGCCAAGCTTCACCACGGCCGAGAGCCAGGCCACCGAACAGGTGCAGCAGATCCAGAACCTGATCCTGCAGGGCTACAAGGCCATCGCCGTGGACGCGGTCTCGCCGACCGCGCTCAACGGCGTCATCAAGCAGGCGTGCGGCGCGGGCGTGACGATCGTGTCGTTCGACGGCATAGCGACCGAACCGTGTGCGTATCGCATCGCCGTGGATTTCCAGGGCATGGGGCGCATGCAGGTCGATTACCTCGCCAAACGGCTCAACGGCAAGGGCAACCTGCTGGAGATCCGCGGGCTGGCCGGGGTGTCGGTGGATGACGAGATCCATCAGGGCATCGTCGACGAGCTGAAGAAGTATCCGGACATGAAGATCGTCGGGTCGGTGCATGGCGACTGGACGCAAACGGTCGCGCAAAAGCAGGTGGCCGGCATCCTGCCGACGCTGCCGCCGATCGACGCGGTCGTCACGCAGGGCGGCGACGGCTTCGGCGCGGCGCAGGCGCTCAAGGCGGCCGGCCGTCCGACGCCGATCATCATCCTCGGCAACCGCCAGGAAGAACTCGCGTGGTGGGCCGAGCAGAAGAAGAGCGGCTATCAGACGATGTCGGTGACCATTCCGCCGGGGGCCTCGTCGTTTGCGTTCTGGGTCACGCAGCAGATTCTCGCCGGCAAGAAAGTGCCGCACGACATCCGCATGCCGGTGCTCGAAGTCAAACCGGACGAACTCGATGCCGTGCTCGCGAAGACGCCGGCCGGCGCGCTCGCGAACAAGGAATACACGCGCGAGGAAGTGGTCGCGGTGGTGGACGGCAAGAAGTAGCGCGCTGCGTGCGGCCTCGATGTGCGTGACGCAGGCACGTGACGTAACGTAACGTCGGGCACTCCGGGAGCGGCTAAAACCCGCTCCCGCTTGACCACACGGCTTCAGCGCAGGTTGGCACGGACTCTGCATGGTGAAAGGCGGCGCTTCATGTGCCGAAAAAAAACCATACGCTGAGACCAACCCAACATGACTGCCGAACTCACTTTCGCCGATACCGCCGCGCGCCCGAGCCAGATCGACGCGCGTTACGCGTTGCGCCATCCGTTGCAGATGGCGCTTTGTCTGCGCGGGCTGGTGGCCCGCCGCGACTTTCTGGTGGCCGGGTTCGAAGGCGGCCAGATCGTCACGCAACTCCTCGACGTCGATTCCCGCAGGGCCCGCTTCGTGTTCGACTACGGCGGCGCGCGCAGCGACAACGCCGCGCTCGCCGCCGCCGACAGCCTCACCTTCCGCAGCCATCCGGGCGGCATCCGCACGGAGTTCGTCACGGGCCGCGCAACGCCGGTGAGCTTCGAGGGCCGCCCGGCCTTCGAAGCGGCATTTCCCGCACTGCTGTATTTCGTCCAGCGGCGCGAGTTTCATCGCGTGGAGACGCCGGTGGGCGAGCCGTTCGTCGCGAGCGGAATCGATGCGGAAGGCGAGCCGTTCGATCTCGATTTGCAGGATATGTCGCTCGGCGGCATTGCACTGCGGACGTCCGACCCGCGCTTTGCAGCGCTGCCGCGCGGGACGGTCTGGAACGACGTCACGCTGCAAATGGGCGCGTTCAGCCTGGTGACGGTCCATCTCGAGATCGTCGCGCCGCGTCAGGCCATCACGCCTTCCGGCGAAGCGCGCACGGTACTCGGCTGCCGTTTTAACGATCTCTCCGGCCGCGCGGAACGCACGCTGCAGCGGGTCATTACGCAGCTGGAAAGCCGTAATCTGCGCACGGCCGGCCGTTGATGCGTTTGTGTGCCGGCTGGCTTCGTGGGGACGAGCCGCGGCGCATTCGATTCTTTACGGGTGCTGCAAGCCGTCGGCTTGCAGCCCTTTTCTGCGTTCCGACTTCTGCTTCTGCTTAGTCCATTTGAAAGTGACATGCGGCTGAAAATCCGCTGGATTAATACCGTTCTTTACCGTGTATTACAATTGTGACGCAATGGTGATTTTCCGGTTCCGCAATAAATCCCGTATCCGGGCTATTTTCAATAGTTGGGATGAGAACCGGGTTCCAAAGCGATTCTCCAAAGTTATCCCGCTATAAATTAATATCATTATTTGCGGCTGAGAATAGCGTCGTAGACTGCGCAACGCGGGCCGGGGGTGATCGCGTCATTTTCCAGTTGTCTCGAATGACTTTCCAAAAGAAATGAATCAGCCACGCCGTCGCGGGCTCCGTATTGCGGAATCCTCGACGGCGGTGCCCGGCGAAGCCGGCGCCTTTCCGAAAATATTTTCGAAAGCCTTTGCCTCCCTGTCATTTACCTTACTCACGGTATAACCGCCGGGGCGACCCGCGTTCAAACGTTTCATATGCAAGCGGTTTAAGTGTTTTCTAAAAGCGGGCATTAAGTGTTTTCTAAAATGGCCTGCGAAATAAACACTGAATACGGTTTTAATTTCAGGATTCGCCAAAAATATTAAGTGGCGATTGAGCAGCATGAAAATCTCGCGAAATCGACATCTCTACGCGTCGCGATGTGCGCCGGCACGGCCGGTTTCATGCAAGGGTCGGGCAGGGATGCCAAATCAGAAAAGCAGTACGCGAACAGGCTTTTCGCATCAGGGGAAAAGAGTATGAACAAGTTCAGCGACATGGCGACGTTCGTGGCCGTTGTGGAAGCAGCGAGTATTTCCGAGGCCGCACGCCGGCTGGGGGCAACCAAGTCGATCGTGAGCGAGCGCATTACCCAGCTCGAACGCTATCTGGGTTGCGCGTTGCTCGAACGGGGCCGGCCGCTGCGGACGACCGAGCCGGGTCTGGTGTTCTACAAGAGCGCGGTGCAGATCCTGGAGGAAGTCGAATTCGCGGAAGAGTCGGTGCGCGATAGCCAGTCGAGCCTGCGCGGTGCGCTGCGCATCGTGGTGCCGACCAGCCTGCTGGCGTCGCACTTCGGGCCGGTCCTCACGACGTTTGCGGCAAGGCATCCCGATCTGTGCCTCGACGTGGAAGCGCAGAACCGCATCGGCAACCTGCAGGACGGACAGTACGACGTCGCGATCCGTACCGGAGAACTGCCGGATTCGCGGCTGGTGGCCCGCACGATCACGGCCAATCACACGCTGGTGTGTGCGAGCCCGGCGTATCTGGACAAGCGCGGCACGCCGACGCATCCCGGCGACCTCATTCATCACGACGGCCTCAACAACTGCAATTTCGAACCCAACGGCATGTGGAGCCTGATGGTGGACGGCAAGTATCGCTCGTTCCGCATCGGCCGGCGCATGCGCGCGGACTCGGGCGCCGTCCTGCTGGAAGCGGTGCGCGCCGGGCTCGGACTCGCGATCCTGCCGACCTTCGTCGCGGCGGATGCCATCCTCTCCGGCGACGTGGTGCCGGTGCTGCAGGACTACGCGCCGTGCGGCGGGCGGATTTCGGCGGTGTATCGCAAGACGGTGGGCACGCCGCCGCGCATCAAGGTGCTCGTCGATCACCTGATCGAAGAGATTGGCGAACCCGCGCGCTGGGACACGCAACTGATCAACTCGGGCCTTGTGCGGATCTAGGCGCGCAACCCATAAACACTGTCCGGCGGAAGTCTCGAGCCATGAGCCGTGAGCTCCACAATCTGTACCGTGAGGCGGGCGGCAGCACTGCCGGGAGCCAGCGGGTCGTGGTGCGGGAAGGGTCGGTCGAACTGCGGCTCGACGACGCCGGCGACGATGAAGTCATGCTCCAGCGCGTGCTCACGCGGCGTGACGGCAGCGTCGTCGTGCAGCTGTTGCCGGTGGCCGGCGTAGCGGAGCTGATCGAATTCCGCGAGAGCGATCCCTACAAGGAGATGCTGGCGCAACACTACCGCACCTGTCTCGACGCCATTGCGCACCGCGTCCACGTGCACGGCGCGGTGCGCCCGCCGGCGAGCGTGTCCGAGTGCGCGAGCGAACTCGACGTGTCGAGGCTGATGCGCCCGGTGTGCCGGCGCCACGGTGGCACCTTCGCCCTGTTCCACTGGCTCTCGGCCACGCCGGGTGCGGCACCGAGCCGGGCGACCTACGATACCCATGTGATCCTGGCCGCCTGTTCGCCGGGCTGGCTGCAGACCTATGTGCGCCGCGTCGTGACGGACCCGGTGCTGGAATATGCGAGGAACGAGCATTTCCCGGTGCGCGGCCTCGGCATGTTCGCCGGGTCGGGCGGTTCCTGGCTGGGTGCCGAGGCCCATCAGCACGGACTGCTCAGTCACGTGTTCTTTCCCGCCAACCGCGGCGGCGCCAACGGCCGCGTGTTCGGCCTCCTGCACGTCGGGTCCGAGGCGGCCGCACCGGAGGGCGAGGAACGGATCTGGCGGGGGCAGCGCGAGTTGCGCGGCCTGGCTGAAGAACTGCTCGACTGGCCGTCGATCCGCTTTCGCCGCACGGCCGCCTTGCAGTACGGCCTCAGCGACTCCGAGCGCATCATTCTCGAATGGATCCGGCGCGGCGGCGACGCGCGCCATGCCGCCGCCGATCTTTCCGTGACGCAGCGGCAGGTCTACCGGCTGTACAAGTCGATCAAGAAGAAGCTCGGACTCGACGACATCCGCGCCTGCGCCCGCATGGCCGCGGACGTGGGCCTGCTCGGACGGTTCAGGTAAGCGGGCGGTCCTGCATCAACCCTGCATCAGTCCTGCTTCAGCCCGCGCGTCTTCCCTTGCGTGCGCGCGGCACGCCTTCGGGCTCGCCCCAGATGAGCGCGGGCATGCCTTCGAGCGCGGCATCGACCCGCTCGCACCACGCGCGCCGCAAGTTGCGCGGATAGTCGTGATGCTGGTCCAGCGATGTGAACCGGTCCACGCGGAACGTGTCGCGCTCGTACGCCAGCAGATCGAGCGGATAGGCTACCGAGAGATTCGCGCGCAGGGTCGCATCCATCGAGAGCAACGCGCACTTGGCTGCTTCGTCGAGGGACAGCGCGCGCCGCGTGAAGGCCCAGTCGAGCAGCGGACGGCCATGGCGCGACTCGCCGATCTGCAGATAAGGCATCGCGGCCGACGCGCACACCGTGTTGCCGCTCGGATAGATCAGGAAGAGCTGCGGCTCCGGCGGAGCGACGGGCTCGCGTTCTGCAAGCGGCCGTGCCGGCGGCGTGGCGGCATGCGTGCGAATCTGCCCGCCGAGAATGAAGCTGCAGTTGAAGTCGAGCTCGAACGCCTCCAGCGCCGACGCCTCGCGCCGATGCACGGCGCGCACGGCATCGGCGACCATGCCGGCTGCGGCTCGCAGCGTCGGCGCCGTCAACAGGGACGCGCTGCCGCCGTCGCAGGCGTCCTTCAGCAGGTCGACGACCGCCTGGGTCTGCGCCAGGCTGCCCGCGCCGAGCAGCACCAGCACGCGCTCGCCGGGCGTTTCGAATACGGTCATCTTGCGCGCCTCGGCGACTTCCTCGACGCCCGCGCTGACACGCGTGTCCGACAGGAACACGAGGCCGTCGTCCACGCTGATCGCCACACAGTAGGTCATGAAGACTCCTTGAGGGCGGTCATTGGAGATCGCCCCGCGTGCGGAATTCGAGATAGCGCAGCAGCGAGCCCAGCGTGTGCATCAGTTCCGGCGTGAGCCGCGCGGGTGGCAGCGCCTGCTCGGCCTGCCAGCCGCCGCCGGCGGCCAGGGCGCGGGCGAGTTCGATCCAGCGCGACAGTTCTGCCGAGACGCCACGTACGTCCGCATTCGCCTCGATGTTTCGTGGCGAAAGCGAAAGCGAAGGCGATGGCGACGGCGACGGCGTGTCGTCCGCATACGGATGCAGTGAGCCGAAGTGACTGTCGTAGCGCATCGCGCCGTCGTCGAGGCTGGCTGTGCGCGAGTAATCGGACTTGAGCCCGCCGGCGCGCTCCGCGAACAGCGGCGCACCGAACTCCGCCAGGCCGGGCATGCCCATCGGATCCTCCGGGCCGCTGAGCAGCGTGCGGTTTACGCCGTCCTGTTGCGCGAACAGCAGCAGCGGGTCGGAAGGCAGATCCAGCAGGTCCGGCAGCGCCGTGCCGGTCAGGCTGGTCAGCGTGCTTTCCTTGGCCGTAGCGCTGGGTTCCGGCGAGGGTGCGGCCGGCGCGAGATTCCAGTTGGCCGGGGCGGCGTCGCTGGCGAGCAGCGTATACGGACCTACCGCGATGCGGTCGCCCGGCGCGATGCCCGCCCGCTCGCCCGCCGCGAGCGGCCGGTCGTTCAGCGCCACACTCGCGGCGGGGCCCAGGTTCTCGATATGCCAGCCGTCTTCGTGATGCAGCACCGCGTGCCGCTCGATGACCCGCGCGGCTTCGTCGGGCAGGATCAGCAGGTTGCCGTCCGCCCGGCCGATGCCCGCGCCGTCGGCGTCGCAGGTCGCGCTCAGGCGGGACGTCAGGATCTTGTTGTCGTAGGCAATGGCGGTCAGTCTGAGAGGTCGCATGAGGGACTCGCTATCTGTGTTGCTGTGGTGCAAGGCGTTCACGACGGACATGCGAAGGCCCTCATTTGCGGCAGGAAGAACGGGTCGTACGCGCTGTTGCTGCGAATCGTCATCGACAGCTTGTGGCCGTCCACCGTGAACGTGGCGACGAAGCCGTCCGCGTTGCCGTTGGGCACGATGCTCGCCTGATCGAACAGGTGTTGCAGCGCCCACGGACCCTGCGTGCGGATGCCCGACGCGCCCGACGGCGTCACCACCTGGAGGCTGACCACTTCGCTGTGCGATCCGGGCCATTGCATGTTGACGGGGATCTGCGGGCCATGCGCGTAACGCATGCTTTGCCCGCCGACGTCGAGCACGAATTCCGTGATTGCGGGATCGAGGTCGAGCGGCGTGATGGAGAAGCCATACGACATCGAAGCCGCGTTGCCCGTGAAGAACACGTTGCGGATGATCGACGCGTTGCGGAACGAGGCCGCGAAGCCGCCGCCCGGGTCGGAGTTGAACGACGCCGTATCCGCGCTCGTCGTCACGGCGTGCGTCAGGTTCTTCTGGTAGAAGTCGTCCATCAGGCCGCCTGGCGAGAACATCCGCGAGAAGTCGCTGCTCGCCACGTCATGGTTGGAATTGCGCGCGAACGGATAGCGTCCCGCGATGGTCTGCGCGCACACCGCGCCCACGCTGGAGTAAGCGTTCTTGCGCAGATCGCGCTTCATCATGCCGTTGACCTGCGCTTCGCCGGTCTTCGAGACGTCGGTGACGATCCCCTGCATCTGCGACGGCATGCGTCCCGCCTCGGCCTTCAGCCGGTTGAACACGTCGGTCTGGGGCGGCGGATTGTTGCTGTCCACCGCGCCGTTCACGGACACCAGATACTGATACAGCCCGTCGATGGTCTTCAGCACGTCGTCGATCGGCGCCGGGCCCTTGTCGTTGACGTCGCCGGTCAGCACCAGATGCCTGAGCGACGCGAAATGATCGTCGACGATGCTCTCGGGCCGTTCGCCGGAACTGCTGCCCGTGGGCGACGATTCGTCGCCGAACATCTGCGCCAGCGACCTGCGCGCCTCGCCGATGCGTTCGGCAATGCGTCCGGTATCGCGCCTGAGCGGTGCGCCATGGCCATCCAGCAGATCGGTCTGACGGGCGACGGCCGTGAAGAACAGCTTGAGCGGCGAGTCGCGCGAGGACAGCGTGCGGGCAATCTGCATGCTCTGCACCAGCGACTGGCTGGGCACGACCTTGATGTCGCCGAGATAGTCGTCCCAGGTCTGGATGAAGTCGCCGAAGTACTGGCGCTTGACCGCGTCGATCAACTGGCGGCGCGAGTCGCTGCTTTCCTGGCCGGCGGCGTCGGCGGGCACGCCGAGCACCCAGTGATCCTCGCGGCGCATCTGCTCGACCGCATCGTCGATGTCCTTGTTGATGTGCTCCCAGTAGCCGTTCACGGTGAACAGCGCGGGCACGCCCTCGGTGATGGCCCGTCCGCTCTTGCGCGTCAGCACGAGGCTCGCTTCCGGACCGCCGGCGGAGGCGATCGAAATGGCGGGCGCCTTGATGGCGTCCATCTCCTTGCGGCGCAGGTAATGGTAGGTGCGCTGCGCAAACGGCATTTGCAGCAGGCGGCTGCGCACGGTGCCCACGAGCGTGTTGTCGAGCGGAAACGGCGAGGCGAGCGGTCCCAGCGCGACGAGGTCGGAGAGCTGGCCGTCGATCAGTGAACGCGCCTCCTTCGTGGCGTTGCCCGGCAGCGCGTGGTTGACGTTCAATTGCAGCCAGGCGGCGAGGAATTCGGGATCCCAGGTCTTCTGGTCGTAGAGCATCAGATAGGCCTTCAGGGCGTCATAGGTGAATTCCAGGTCGGCGGGCGGCGCCCCTTCGAGGATGTCGTGGATGCGCACCGCGACTACCGGCAGCAGCTTTTCGCGCAGCGTCTTCCGATAGAGCTCGCCGGTTGCATCGACGATCTTGTCGCCCTGGTACAGGCCCATGCGGTGACTCAACGTAGAAGGATTCTCGACGTCGATGGCCGGACTCTCCGGCAAGGCGCGTTCCATTTCGAGCAGCGGCGCGAGCGCGCTGACATCGCCGGGCGGCACTTCCAGCGGCGCGCCGGCGGTGTGATCGAGGTCGGCCGTCTGCCCGGCGACATCGCGCAGGAAGGTCCGGTTGGAGAGATAGCTGTTGGTCCAGAGCGCGGCCAGCACGGTCAGCGCCAGTCCGGTGCAGAGCAGCGCCCCGCCGTGCATCAGCATGCGCCTGACGGTCTGTGCGCGGTTCCGGCCGGCCCACGCGCTTTCCTCCAGCAACACGTCCGGCAGGAGCCGCGCGAGGAACGTGCTGCCGAGGCGCGGCGCCAATGCCGGCATGGCCTGGGCCGCCGCCAGCCCGAGCCGCTCGCGCCGTTCGCCGAGCACCAGGTCGAGCGGCTCGCCGCCCTGCCGCGCGCTGGTGAAATAGACCCCGCGCACGGCAAGATTGGTTTCGTATTGCGAGTGCCGCGACAGTTCTCCGTACCACTGCGCGAGCCGTGGCCTGAGCGCGGCGAACTGCTGCGGAAACAGATAGATGTCCTGGCGCTTGCGCACGTCGGGCTCGCGGGCGAGCGTGTCGGCGAGGCCGTCGTTGAGGCGGTCGAGCAGCGCCGCGAGTCCGCTTTCGAAGGCGACGTCTGGCGCAGCGCCGGGATCGGCCGGACGCGTCCAGCCCCATACCTGCGCGCGCGCTTCGGAAGGCAGGGCGTCGAAGGTTTCGGCGAAGCCCGCGAGACGGTCCATCTTGGTCACGACGAGATACACCGGCAGCACGATCCCGGCTTCGTCCTGCATGCGCTGCAGACGCGCGCGATGCCGGGCGATCAGCTCGAGACAGTGGCGCTCGTCGGCATGCATCAGGTCATCCACGGGCAGCGCGAGGATCACGCCGTTGACCGGCTGGTCCGCACGATGCCGCCGCAGCAGGCGCATCAGCGGGAAACGCTCCGCGCTGCCATCGGCGGGCGCGAGGAAGCTGCCCGGCACGTCCACCAGCACACAGCGATTGCCGAACCACCACGAGCAGTCTTCGAGCGGCGAAGCGGGCCCGGACGACTTCGGCTGCGCAAGCCCGGCCTCGCGGATGAACGAAGTCTTGCCCGCGCCGTCCGCGCCGAGCAGCGCATACCACGGCAGCGTATAGACGTAATGGCCGGTGAGCCGGTCGAGCCAGCCGCGCCAGGGCTTGCCGCGCTCGTGCGTGCCGCGCCTGAGCACGGTGAGGGCGTCGCGCAGCCGCTTTTCGGTTTCGCCCAGCGGCACGCGCCGTTGCCGCACCACTTCGGCGCGGTCGACCCAGCGGGTGCGCGTGCGGCCGCAGGCGCGCGCGATGGCGACGATCCAGCCAAGCCGCCAGAGCAGCCAGATAGCCCAGATCAGCAGCACGGCGGCGATCAGCCACTCGCGGGCCTCGGGCGTGTCGAACGGATGCGCATTGCCGATCGCAATGATCGAGAAGTCGTTCCAGATGATCCAGACGACGATCAGCACCATGATCGTCACCGCCATTTCGCGGCTGAACAGCGCGCTCCTGATGCGTTGAAAAAAGCTCATTGCGCTGCTCCCTGGGGTGTGCTGTCCGGCGGGCTCTGCGGGTTCTGCGGATCGCCGCCCGGTGCGTCGCTGATCTGCGAGGCCGCCGAGCGCATCAGCACGATCTCCACGCGGCGATTGCGCGACCGGCCGCTCGCCGTGTCGTTCGACGCGATGGGATTCGCGTCGCCCAACCCCGCCGCGGTGATATGCCGGGTGGCCGACAAGCCGTTCACCAGCAGCATCTGTTCGACGCGCCGGGCGCGCGCCAGCGAGAGCGCGTCATTCGACGGGAATTCCTTCGAGTGCATGGGCTGGTCGTCGGTGAAGCCGTTGACGACGATGTCGCCGGGCAACTGGTTCAGCGCGCCCGCGATGCTCGCCAGCACCGGCCGGTACGCGTCCTTCTCGTTGGCCGAACCCGACGCGAACAGGCCGTCGCCGTGAATCGTCACGATGCTGCGGTCAGGCAGATCCTTCACCTCGATCAGCCCGAGCCGGCACAGGCCCTGCAGCAGGCTCGCCGCCGTCGGCGCCTTCACGCTCTGCGCGGCGATGTCCGGCAGCCGCGCGTGGCGAATCGCGGCCGCGACGACGTCGCCGCGCCGGTCGGCGGAACTCTTGAACGCCGTGAACATGCCGCCCGTCGCCAGCACTGCGCCGATCAGCCAGACCCAGACCGGCACGCGGCCGCGCCGTCCGGTTGCCATGCGCTTGTCCGGCAGCGCATGTTGCGACAGCAGCGCGCCGTACTCGCCGCGTTGCGCGCGCAGGATCCGCAACAGCCGCTGACGGATGCCGTCGAGCTGGCTCTGGCCCTGGTCGAGCACGCGGTAACGGCCTTCGAAGCCCAGTTGCAGGCAGTAGTACTGCAACTCGATCAGGTCGAGATGCGCGGCCGGGTTCTGGCACAGCCGCGCTAGCAACTGGAAGAACTTTTCGCCGCCCCAGGTTTCGCTGTGGAAGGTCACGAGCAGGCTGTGCGTGGACCAGCGCCCTTCGCCGCCCCATTGCGTCAGCGCGATCGCCTCGTCGAGGGCCGTGCACAGGCAGTAGCGCGCGCCGATGATCGTCTCGACCGGAATGCCCAGCAGCGTGGCGCGCTCCTGGAACGCATGCATCTCGCTGACGAGACAGGTGCGCAAGGCCTCGAGCTCGATGGGACCGCCGATGCGGATCTGGATCGCCGTATCGAGCAGGCTGTTTGCGGTTGCGAGCAGCGGGGTGCCGCCGCGTGCCGGGGCTGCCGGCGACGCAACCGTGTCCGGCGGCGTCAGTGCCATTGCTTCTGCCATAGCGTCTTGAAGTCGGTGAAGAGTGAATCGGGGCGGCGCGCCGGGCTAGCGGTCCTGACTGCGGATCGCCCAGCATTCCATCGAGAGCCCGGGCAGGTCGCCCGCGACGTGCAGCGCGAGTCCGCCTGACTTTTCGAGCTGGCCCCACAGTTCCGAGCTGGAGTCCAGCTCGAAGTAGTGGTGATCGACGTGATACGGAATCTGGCGCGGCGCGACCGGCAGCGCGCGCAGTCCGATACCGGGCAGTTGCAGATGCACGAGGTTGTGCAGATGCTCGACCGGCCCGATCTTGACCTGCGCCGGATAACGCGTCTGCACCGCTTCGGCGGGCAGGTCCGCGCGCACCGCGAGCACGAAGGCGGCGCGGCGCAGCAGCTCGGGCGTCGGGATGCGGGCCACCCAGACGCGTTGCGCGCGTTCCTGCAACTCGATGGCCACTGCGCTCTGCTCCATCACGCTCGACAGCGACCGCCGCAGTTCGAGCATCAGCGGGCCGAACGCGCTTTGCAGGTCGTCGTGGCGATACACCGGCCACACCACTGGGCGCCGCGTCGGGCTGGTGAAGGTGCTGAGATCGCAGGCGAGCCTCAGCCAGTCGCGAAAGAGGATTTCCGGATGCTGCATGCCGGCCTGCTGCACGTGCCAGGTTTCCGACTGCGCGCGGTTCACCAGGCCGAGCAGCAGGAAATCCGCCACTTCGCCGACACTGCCGCGCCCCGAGCGCTTGAGCCGCTGTTCGAGCAGCGCGCCGCGTTGTTCGAGCAGGCCATGCAGTTCGCGCACGAGGCCGGTCAGGACCGGATGGCGGATCGCGGAGAGCATCGGCGCGATGTAGTCGGGATCGAGCGAGACGTGGTTGTCCGGATGACGTTCGCGCACCCGCACCACGCCAATGCCCTGCCAGTCCGCGCCGAGTTCGGACTCGGGCATCAGGCGCAGCCGCATCTTGCCGAGCTGCACCGCCGCCGGTCCGAGCGAGACCGCGACGTTGTCGGCCAGCTCGGTGTTCTGCGCGACGTAGCGCGCGAGCGAGGCCTGGCTCTCCTCGTAGATCACGTCCACCGCGCCGTGCTGGCGCAGCGGCGCGGCGAGCACGATGCGCTGGTCGCGCAGCGTGGCGGGAACGTCGAGCGGCACGGGCGCGTCCTCGCCGCTATGGAACGAGAACGGCGTGCCGTCAGGCAGCACGCCCTGCGCCGACAACAACGCAATCTTGCCGATCTTGAGCGCGCCGTGATCGATTTCGATATCGGCGAGACCCCAGAAGAACGGCGACGCGCCGGCCGCGCTGCGATGCTGCACGTAGTGCTCGACGTAGCGCTCGAGTTGCTGGAAGTGCTGGGGCCGCAAATACATGCCTTCGGACCACACGACCTTGCTGTGATCGATCCATGATTCGCGCTCCCGGATGGTGTTTTTCATGAGGTTCTTCAACGTTTGTCGAGCGTGACGGTCACGCTCTGGCGGGTGATGTCCACGGCGATCTTTTCGGTGCGGGGCGAGAACTGCCACACCTTGTAGAGGTTGGTGCTCTTCGGCGGCGTCAGCGCCACGGTCTGTTTCCACACCCGCTTGTCGATCAGCCGATACCCCGCGACGATGCCGAGCTGCGTGGCGAGCGCGCCGCCCGGGCGGTGCAGCGTTTTCGTTTCGCCGGGCTGCATGATGAGTTGCTGCGTGAAGACGAGGTCTTCGCCGAGCGCTTCCTTGGCGCGGTCCTGAAGCGTCGGGAAGCTGGCCGCGTCGAAGGCCGCGGTCGACTTCAGCTCGTACAGGCCGACGAGAATCGGCGACGGCTTGCCGGTCACGCCCAGGTTGGCGTCGTTGGCGACATGCAGCGTGATCTCGTACGGCACGTCCATGTCGCGCTCGGTGGACGCGCATCCGCACATCGCGATGGCCGCGACGACGCAGACCGCACGGTGTGCGAATCCTTTCATCATGGAAACTCCCGGTGTTACGACGCCATGTTCAGCACTTTGGTCTGGCTGGGCGAACTGCCGGTGCCCGTGGTGTTGGCGTTGTTCTGCAAGGTGGGATCGGTCATGCGCGTGGTCGGCATGCCTTGCAGCAACACCGTGTTCGCGCCGCGCGAGTTGCGCGACGAAGCCGAGACCGAGCCCGACGCCACGCCGCCTTGCGAGCCGCCCTGATCGCCGTTGGACGCCGGGGTCGTGGTGCCCATGTTGTGCGCGAAGCCGCCGCCGACCATCACGTTCGTCACGTTGGGCTCGGCGGACGCGCGCTGTGAGTTGTTGTCGTAGCCCGCCGGCGTGCCGACCGGCGGCGTCTTGTTCACCGACACCGCGTCGTTGCCGCCGCCCGCACTCGAATTCACCATCACCATGTTGGTTCTCCCTGGGTTAGCCGAGATGAATCTGTTCGCCGTCGATCTTCGACAGATGGTCGGCGCTCAACAGCACGTTGCGGCTGTGCAGCCGCATGAGTTCCGTGCTTTCGTGATCGATCTGCGCGGCGCGCACGTGATCCACCGTTTCGCAGGTGCGGAAGCTCTGCTTGCAGACCTGCACGATGTGATCGGCCAGTGTTTCCAGCGAGCGCGTCACGCTGCGCCAGGTCTCCGTGCTCGCCTGCGCGACCGTCGCGCGCAGCGACAGCGTCCGGGTGTGCAGTTCGGCGCGGGCGCTGTCGAGCGTCATGTGGTCCGCGTGAAGCGCGCAGCGCCGTGCCGCGTCCAGTTCGATATCCCGCGCGCTCGACAGCCGCAGACCGCCTTCGGCTTCGACGATCAGCGGGCGGGCCATGCGCAGCGTGGCCGGCGCGTCGCCGGGCCGCTCGATGATGGCGATCACGAAATGCCCGTGCGTGCGTTCGCGCGTGACCAGCACGGTGTCGCCGCAGGCCGGCGCGAGCAGGCAGCTGAACGCGGGCTGGCACGCGATCACTTCACCGTCCAGCGCGACGCGTACGGTTGCGCCGTCGTCGTCGAGTTGCTGGACGCGGCCGATGCGCGGCCACTGTGCTTCGATGTGCTGCTGGGTCAACAGGTTGGCAGGAATGCTCATTGAGTGGTTCTCCGGTAATCAGGCAGCAGGCGTCCGGCTGGCGCGCCGGGACGACCATTGTTCGGCGGCGTGCAGTTCTTCGTCGGCGTCGCGGGCGCCTTCCTTGTCCGACCAGGGCCGTTCTTCCGACTCCGCGCGATGGAACAGCGTGCGTTCGAAGGTGGCGTCTTCGAAGCGGGCGTCGTGCAGCGTCGCGCCCGTGAAATCCGCGGCTTCGAGGCGCGCCGCGTCGAAGCAGGCGGCGCGGCCCTGTGCCTGGCGAAACTGGCTGCCGCGCAACTGCGCCCGCGAAAAGTCCGCGTTGTCTATCCGCGCCTCGCTCCAGATCGAGCCGGGCAGATCCGCTTCGCGGCACTGGATGCGCTCGGCCCGGGCGCGGAAGAAGCAGGCCGAGGCCGCGCGCGCGCCGTCGAAGCGGGCGCCTTCGAGCAGCGAGCCGGTGAAGCCGGTGTGCGGCAGATGCGCGTCGTTGAAGCAGGCCCCGCTCATGTCGCACTCGATGAACTGGCAACGCAGCAGCGTCTGGCCGCTCAAGGTCTGGCCGCTCAGGTTGCATTCCGCGAAGATGGCGTTGTCGAACGACGCGTCGGGAAACGCTGCCTGACGCAGATCGACGCGATGAAAGAACACCTTGTGCAGCGTGCAGGCGTTGAAACTGATGCCCGCCACGGCGGTTTCGTCGAAGAAGCTGAACGCGAGCTTCGCGTGATCGAAGTGGCTGCCCGCAAGATCGCCCTTCAGGACATTGAAGCTGTCCAGCGCGGCCCGCGTGAAACGCGCATGCGGCGCGCGGCAATCGACGAAGCTCACGCTCTGCAGGGTCGAGGCAGACCAGTCGGCCTGTTCCATGTCGCAATTCAGGAACTGGCTGCCCTTCACGCGCGCGCCGGCCAGCACCGCGTGGTCGAAGCGGCAATGGTCGAACACGCAGTCGGCGAGTTGCGCGCCTGTCAGGTTCGCGGCGCGAAAATCCACCTTCTCGAAGACCCCGCCCGAGCAATCCATGCCTTGCAACGCGGCGCCTTCGAGCGACAGCGCCCTGACCGGCATGCCGTCACGCACCTGCTGTTCAAGGCCGAGCCGATCCGTCATGCCGCCTCCGGGCGCGCGCGCGGACACCAGATGACCCGTTCCTGATAGGCGTCGTCGAGACGCGTCGCGTCGTCGATCAGCACGTCGCCCAGATTGGCGCGGAACAGATTGGCCTGGCGCAGGTCCGCGCCGCGCAGATCGGCGGCGCGCAGCAGGGCCTCGATCAGATCGGCGCTGTGCAGGCTGGCCAGCCGCAGGTCGGCGCGGACCAGATAGCCGCGCTCGAAGCGGGCGTCGAGGAACGTGCAGGCTTGCAGATCGGCGTTCGAGAGGTCGCTGTTGGCAATGCGGGCGCGCGTGAAATCGCTGCGGGCGAGGTCGGCGGCGTGCAGGTTCACTTCAACCAGTTCGGCCTCCACGAAGGTGCTCGCATGCAGCGCGCCGCACTGGAGGAAGCACGCCTTGTGCAGGCGCGCGCCGTTGAAGCACAGGCGCTGCTCGACCGGGGATTCCGTCAGGCCGAGCCCGATGATGTCGGCGCCGCTGAAGTCCAGTGTCTGCGACGGGCAGCGGAACAGCACAAACTTGCGGATGACCGCGCGGCTGAAGTCGGCCCGCTCGATCTCCTGATCCATCATGACGACGTTGCTGATGCGCGCTTCACGGAAGAGGCTCGTGCCGAGCCGTCCCTTGCTGAACTGCGTGCGGTCGAGCGTGGCGCCCGAGAAATCGCAGTGCTCGAAACTGCTTTGCTCGATCACGCTTTGCCGCAGGCAGGCCTCGCGAAAATCGGCGGATTCGCCTTCCACGAGTGAGAGATTCGCTTCGCTCAGGTCGGCGTTGGAGAGGCGCGTGCCGCGCAGCTTCGCACGCACCAGATTGGCCTGCCGCAGACAGGCGCCGATGAAGATCGCGCTGCTCAGGTCGGCGCCGTCGAGGCTGGCGCGCGAGAGATCGACACCGGAGAGATCGAGGTTCGAGAGATCCGCTCCGGCGAGATCGGCTTCGATCAGCGACCGGCCTTCCGCGAGCGCCTGCGTCACCCACGCGCGCCTGCTGGCCGCCCGGGCGCTCTGGCCCGCGACGGCTTGCGGCGGCGCGGGCCGGAATTGCGCGGCATGCAAGTGGGTCTTGCGGCGCATGGCGAGCAGCGCGGGATCGATGACCGCCCCCGGCATCTCCGGCATCTCGGGAGGCGTCGCCGGCTCGGCGGGCGCGGGCGGGCGCGGGGCCGCGAGGATCTCGTCCGCGCGCTTGTGCAGATCAGCGATTCGGCGGTCCGCGTCCGTCTGGGTCTGCTCGACGTATTCGACCAGTTGCTCCGGCCGCGCGGGCATGGGCGTCGCGGCCGGGGCCGCCGGCGCGCCGAGCGCCTGCGTCTCGCGCTCCAGGCGGTTGAGGAACTGGCGGGCCATCGCATTCGGTTCGCCGGGCGTCCAGGGCGAGTCGCCGCTTGCGGCCAGATCTTCCGGGAACAGATCGCCGTCGCGCATCGCGTACAGCACGCCCCGCCGTGGATCGAGTCTGCGCGTGTGAATGTCTTCGTAGTGCGCGGCGGGACGCGGATGGCCGTCGGTCTCGGCGGCCAGCATCAGGCAGGCGATATCGCTTGCATCGAAGGTACGGATCGCCGTTACGCCGTGATAGATCATCACGACCTTCTCGATGTGCGGCAGGAACCAGAGCGTCGTGAGCCGCATCGGAATCTCGCGGCCCGGGGCGGTGTTCGAGTGCCAGGCGAAGGCGCGCACGTGCAGCGGCGGCAGCCGGCCCGCGATGCGCGCGCGCTCCGGATGCAGGTTGACGAGCTCATAGTCGCACGCGGCGGGCAGCGCGCTCAGGTCGGGGAACTGCTGGTCGGCCGGCGCGATGTTGAAGTACGCGGCATCCATGCCGCGCGGAAAGCCGGGGAAATCCTCTTCGATGTAGGTGTCGTCGAGTTCGCCGTACAGCGCGCGACGCTGCGGCCACGCAGAGGGCACCGGCGCGAAGCTGGCGCTGCGCACCGGTGCGTCCGACGGGGTCATGGGGTCGTCGGCGTAAGCGAGATTCGGCAGCTTCGCAGAGGAGGTCTCGTGGCCCAGGCCGAGCGGATTCTGCGGATAGTCCGGGCCGCCATACGCCATCGTCCAGTCGAGCGCCAAGCGCTCGAACGGGGCGGCGGGCAGGGGCCGCCCGTCCTGCGCGACGCGGTCCCCGGTGACGCGCAGCCGCTTGCTGCTCTGCGCGACCCGCAGACCGACCTCGCAGGCGTGCTGGTCATCGCAATGCGCGCCGTAGGCCCAGGCGGTCGCGAGATACTCGGGATGGCGTTTGGGCAAGCCGAGATCCAGCGTCTGACCGGCCAGTTCAGCACCGACCGTATTCCAGAGCGCCTGTTCGCCGAGGACGCGCGAGGCTTCGTCCAGTGTGGCCATGCACGCCACCGCAACGCCCAGCAGTTCACTGCCCTGATGACGGTAAGGGCGCGTCAGCACCGTCAGCCGGGTTGGTTTCATGATCTTCATTGCACGTCTTCTTTCATGGTGATGCGGGTGTCAGAACTTGACGTCGTAGCCGACGGTACGCATCGATGACCCTGTGCTCGATATCGTTGAACCGAGGGTCGAGATGGACGAACCGGTCGCCTTGATCTCGTTCCCCTTGGTTTCGACGGTGAAGGCTCGGGCCGCGATTTCGACGCCTCTGACGCTGGTGTTGAAAGCGTGAAGCTGTTCACGCGTCCCGGCGATGATTTCGAACTTGTTGCCGATGCTGAGGCGGTTCTCGACGCCGCTGATGACGTTGTTGGCGACCCCGAGCGTCACGGACGTCGACTCGCCGGCGACGAGCGTGTTCTTGAAACCGTTCACGGTGACGCTGTAGATGCTGCCGCCCAGGTCCGGCTGGAAGTAGTTCTGGATGAAGGAAGGGATCTGGCTGGCCAGCGTCTTGGGCTGTGACGTGTCCGATGAGGTTGGGGCTAGTGTCGAGGTCGATGTCGGCGGCGTGGATTGCTGCATGACGCTGCGCGCATGGGCTCTTTTGCCGCGTTTGCCTCGCCGTGCCGCCATGGCCTGCTGCAACTGGCCGGTCGTGCTGGCGGGTGCGCTTGCCTGTTGCTGCAGCAGACGCTGCGCACCGGAGGGCGGTGGTGAGGTCGAGCTGTCGCCGGAAGCGAGCGGCAAGCCTACTTCGATCGTGTGCGAGCCCGCCGTGGTATGCGTGGTGTTGGCTTCGACGGAGGTGTCGTAGTTACGTTCGGCATGCAGCTTGATCTGCTCGGAACCTTGCTTGTCCTCGAAGCGGAACATGTTGGCGTTGCTGCTGTTGCCGTTGGGCGTGCGGGTGAGGAAACCGCTCTGTGTGGCCGAGTCGGGGAGATTGAACGGCGGCATCTGCGAGGCGTTGTAGACGCGCCCGGTGATGAGCGGCCGATCGATGTTGCCGTTCATGAAGTCCACGACGACTTCCTGGCCGATACGCGGAATATAGATCCCGCCATAGTTCGACCCGGCCCATGCATCGGAGACACGTACCCAGCAGGAGCTGTTCTCGTCGCTCTTGCCGTAGCGGTCCCAGCGGAATTGCAGCTTCACGCGACCGAGCTGATCCGTCCAGATGGTCTCGCCCTCCGGGCCGACGACGACTGCGGTCTGTGGTCCGGTTGCTTTAGGAAGCGGCGTGACCGAGGGAGCGCGCCAGGGCAGCGACGTGGGTTGCGCGAGAAACTCCGTGTCGTATTGGGCAGTGCTGCTGCCGCTGGCATCGCCACCGCTCTGGAACTGATAGCTTGCGCCGACGATCAGGTACTCGCGGTTGTCGGTCGTGCGGGGAGAGCCGGTGAGCGTGAAAAGATAACCTGGCGCGAAGGCGCGGATAGTGGTGTGACCGTGAGCGCTTTCGCTACCGGTCTGTTCCTCTTCGAGACGCATCTGCGAGTAATGATCGCCTTCGTCGCCGTTGACGTAGCCGAGTTGCCAGTTGTACTTCTCGTACGAGCCGTGATCATCGCTGAGCGGATTGGCCTGCTGGCTTTGCAAGTCGGCCTTGGGCTTGCGAAAGTCGTAATCATCGACGACATAGCGGCCGGTGGTGACGTTGTCCTCGGTGTGCCACTGATCGACGCCTTCGGTCTCGGGCAGCGCGATCTGATCGGGCGCGAGATAGGGCAGCGAGGCGTAATCGGGCAAGGGATCATGCGCGCTCATGTCGTCGGCGAGCACGAGCGTGTGCTGACCCATCTGATGCGTGAAGTAGTAGTAGATGCCTTCCTGCTCCATCAGACGGCTGACGAAGGCGAAGTCGGACTCCTGGAACTGGGTGCAGAAACCCCAGGTGCGATACGTGGTGCTCAAGCGGTTGGTGACGGGAAAGCCGTAAGCGGTGAAGACTTCCTGGATGATCTCGACAACCGTCTTCTCTTGAAAGATGCGGCAGTTGACAGAGCGCGTGAGATACCACAACGAAGGCCGCACGGTGGCCGTATAGATATAGCTGCGCGAAGTGAGCGTCTCGCGGCCGTTGAACTCAAAGCGGGTGATCTGGCCATCGAGGTAACGCAGCGCACCGACCTGCGGCTGGATCTCCAGCGTGAGCGATTTACCGAGGGCGCTCTTGAGATCGAGCGAGGCATCGCTGGAGACGAGTTGCACTTCGAAATCGAAGAGCGTGGAAAGGGCTTCGTTACCCGTCATGGAACGGAAACTGAGGGTGTCGGCTGCAAATGCCTGGGTGTAGGCGGTGACAATCTGGGTCATGTCGCTCTCGTGATAATCGGATAGTGGGTCTGAAAAACGTTTTTTGAAACTGAGTCATCCTGAGGGGAATCGGTAGACTGGGTCTTGCGATTCCCGAATGCTGTCGGCCGACTGCGTAGGTCGAACTCTGGTGACGGAACTTCCAAAACGGTTCGCATGCTTGCTTCGATCTTCACGGCTGTCATGCGCGCATCCCCGGCATGCCGGCTGACGAGCTCGCCATCGCCTCAACGCGCGGCTGCTGGTTGCCGCGGTGGCGATAAGGGCGCGTCATCGACGGCAGCCGGGTGAGTTTCATGACCTTCATTGCGCGTCTTCTTTCCTGGTTATGCCGGTTTCAAAACTTGACTTCGTAACCGACGGTCTGGACCGACGATCCCGTGTTCGACACCTCCGAGCCGACGCTCGAGATGGATGAACCGGTCGACGTAATCTCGCTTCCCTTGTTCTCGACGACGGAGCCGGTGTTCTTGACCTCGGCTCCCGTTGCAGCGACGTCAATAGTGTGGAGTTCTTCGGAAAGCCCGCCGATGACATCGAGCTTGTTTCCTACGTTGAGGCGGTTTTCGTCGCCGCCGACGAAGTCGTTGACGATGCCGAGCACCAGGGACGTCGACTCGCCCGCGATGAGCTTGTTTTCATTGCCGTTCACCGTCAGGGAGAAGGCGTGAGCGTCGACCTTCGGGGCAAAGAAGTTGTCCGTACCGTCCAGGCCATGGTGCGCCGGCTGTATGGCTGGCGCAGCGGGTGTGGTCGATTGCTGCATCTCGCGGTGCGCATAGGCTTTCCTGCCGCGCTTGCCTCGCCGTGCGGCCATGGCCTGCTGCAATTGCTGCCCGGCTGAGCGGGTGCCTGCTTGCTGCTGCAACAGACGCTGCGCACCGGAGGGCGGCGGCGAGGTCGAGCTGTCGCCGGAAGCGAGCGGCAAGCCCACTTCGATGGTGTGCGAGCCCGCCGTGGTATGCGTGGTGTTGGCTTCGACGGAGGTGTCGTAATTGCGCTCGGCATGCAGCTTGACCTGCTCGGAACCTTGCTTGTCCTCGAAGCGGAACATGTTGGCGTTG